>SHAP01000003.1 GCA_004213555.1 Phycisphaeraceae bacterium
ACTCGGGGCGGAAGGTGCGGTCGCCGCCTTCGCACTGCATGGGCTCGATCAAGATCGCGGCGATCTTGTTGCCGCCCGCGGGGCAGCGATCGCGGAACGCTTTCATTTCGGAAAGCGCATGTTGCTCGAGGGCCTCGACGTCGTTGCAGATGTTGCCGTCGTGGTCGAACTCGCACGCGGGGCTCGAGATGCGCGGCCAACGGAATTTCGGGAACAAACCCACCTTGTCGGGCAGGGTGTTGGTCACCGAAAGGGTGTAGCCGGAACGACCGTGGAAGGCGTGCTGGAAGTGGATGACCATGAGGTCGTTCACATCTTCGTGGAAGCAGGTGCGACCCAGCTTGCGGGCCTTCCAGTCGAAGGCGGCCTTCAAGCAGTTCTCCACCGCCAGCGAACCGCCAGCCACCCAGAAGTGATGATCAAAACCTTCGGGGCTCACGTGGGTGGCGAATGCATCCACGAACGACGCCATGTGCGAGCTGTAGAGGTCGCAGTTGGAAGGGTTGGCTTTGGCCACCATCAAGAGTTCTTTCTCAAAGCTGGCTTCGTTGAGGCCCGGGTGGTTGTAGCCCAGCGGCCAAGAGGCGTAGCAGGTGAAGCAGTCAAGGAACTTGTCGCCGCTGCGGGAGTCGTGGACCCACGGTCCAGTGGAATGGTCCAAGTCGAGCACGAGGTCCATGCCGTCGGCGAGCTGGTGCTTCTTCAAGATCTCGTGGACGTGGGTGGGCTCGATGGTGGTCATGGCGAACTCCGTGGGCCGTCCGCAGACGGGTGGGGGCAGCGGTTTGGGGTCAAAAACAGGCCATCCCTCCTGAAGGAGGATGGAACGTCATTGTAAGGGGTGTCGGCAGAATCCCGGCATCTCCTTGACGCAGAACGCATGGTTTGAACGACTCAGCCATAGAATCGGACCTGTGACGCTGCTCGATCTCACCGTCCAACGCGGCTTGCTCGAAACCGACCAAGCCGAACGGGTCCGCGAAGAGACCGCCCGCACCGGCGAGTCCCTGGCGGCGGCGATCGTTCGCATGGGCTTTGCCAATGGCCTCGCCCTCGCCGAAGCCCTCGGCGCGGCTTTCCACATGGAAGTGGTCGACCTGCAAGACACCACCCCCACCCGCGAAGCCCTCGACGCGCTCCCCCGCAAGATCGTCTTTGCCCAGGCGTGCGCCCCCTTTGGCAAACTCGAATCCGGCGGCACCCTGGTCGCCATCGACAACCCGGCCGACCTCGACGCCCAAGAAACCATCCGCTTCCATGCCGGCGGCCACGTGGAATTCCGGGTCGCCCCCGAAGACGAAATTCGCGCTTTCCAGCGCCGCCACTACGGCGTGGCCGGCGACACCCTCGAAGCCCTTGGCCTCGACGACGAAGTCATCATCGATGGCGGCGACGCGGCCTTGACCGACTCCGACGACGCCGCCCGCGATGCCAGCGTGGTGCGTCTTGTCAACACGATCTTGCTCGAAGGCATTCGCGAACGCGCGACCGACATCCACATCGAACCCTACGAAGACCGACTGGTCATTCGCTACCGCATCGACGGCGTGCTCGGCCAACCTGGGGTCGATCCGATGGTGCACCGCTTCCGCCACGCCATCACCAGCCGCCTGAAAATCATGTCGAACCTCGAAATCAGCGAGAAAAGAAGGCCCCAAGACGGACGCATCACCTTCAAACACGACGGTTCCGAGTACGACCTGCGGGTCTCGATCATTCCCATGCTGCACGGGGAAGGCGTGGTCCTGCGGGTGCTCGACAAGACGACGGCCGTCGAGGACCTCGAGGAACTCGGCATGGACCAGACCACCATCGAGCCGTGGGATGTTGCCATCAAACGCCCGTATGGCATCTTGCTGGTGACGGGCCCCACCGGTTCGGGCAAATCGACGACGCTGTACGCCTCGCTGGCCCGCATCGTCACCGACGAGATCAAATGCATCACCGTGGAAGATCCGGTGGAGTACCACGTGGAAGGCGTGAACCAAATTCCGGTGCACCGCCGGGTGGGGCTCGACTTTGCTTCGGGTCTGCGGGCCATCCTTCGGCACGACCCCGACGTGGTGATGATTGGGGAAATCCGTGATCGGGAAACCGCCGAAGCCGCGGTGCAAGCGTCGCTCACCGGGCACTTGGTTTTTTCGACCTTGCACACCAACTCCGCCGTTGGGGCCCCCCCGCGTCTGTTGGACATGGGCGTGGAACCGTTTTTGGTGGCCTCCAGCTTGGAAGCGGTGTTGGCCCAGCGGCTGGTTCGCCGACTCTGTTTGGCCTGCCGCAAGCCCACCGGCCGGCCGGAGGCGCCGTATGAAGCTGGAGGGTGCCGGGAATGCCGGGACACCGGGTACCGCGGTCGGCACGGGGTGTACGAATTGCTGCCGGTCGACGAGGATCTTCGAACCCACATCATGGCCCGGGCCGGGGCCGGGGCCTTGGCCGAGGAAGCCGCCCGCAAAGGGATGCGGACGTTGGCCGAGCACGGCCAAATGCTGGTGGAGGCCGGGATCACCTCGGACGCCGAGATCGCTCGGGTCACCGCCGGCTGATTTCCGTCCTGCTGGGGCCAGAACGCCGCTTCTGGGCGGGTCGGCGGTCGTCTTTATATATGCCACCAAATGCAGCGGAAGGGCCGTCATCCCTTGACGCTCCGAGCCCAATCCGAGACACTGCTCCATCGCTTCGGAATTCCTGAAGCGACTATTTGGAGGATTCGTCCATGGCTGTTCGTGGCGGAAGCAATATCGGGCTCATTATCTCGAACATTATGTTCGCACTCGCATTCATCACCGCCTTGGTGCTGGTGATCAATGTTGATGCGAAGAAAGAGGAAGCCCGCCAAGAGGCCCAAGCGGCCAAGGCGAACCTCGTGGCGGCCATTGGCCCTGGTGTCATTGAACAGGCACCCGGCTACGACGCGGCCCAAATGAACAACCAGTCGGTCGTCGCCCAACTCTCGGGCCAAATCGACACCCTCAAGCGTTTGATCGGCACCACCACCGCCGACGAGCAACGCATCCGCACCGACCTTGGGTTCGAGAGCGGCTCCATCTTGGAAATCAAAGGGCGCATGGAAAACCAACTTGGAGCCTTGTCTTCGGACAACGAAGCGTTGGTCAACCGCGTGTCCGAACAAGACGCCACCATCGAAGCCTTGCGTGACGAAATCGACGCGCTCGAAGACGAACATCAAGAGTCCTTGGTCCGCGTCCGCAAAGATGTCGAGACCTACCGGGCCCAAGCCGACTCGTACGGCCAAGACGTCGACCGCACCATCAAGCGTCTGGAAGATTCCCGCGACGCCCTCGAACAAGACCACCGCTCCGAGCGTCGCCGTCTGCAAGAAGACATCGATCGCATCGGACAGGAAAACCAAGTGCTTGCCGAGCGCAACCGGGATTACGAAGGCAAGTTTGCCTCCACCCGGCTTCGCGCCACCACCCCCGAATTGCTGATCGACGGTCAGATCGTGGAAACCGAGCCCAAAACGGGCAGCGTCTACATCGACCGCGGTGAAGAAGACCGGCTGATCCTCGGCATGCGGTTCCAAGTCTTCGACTCGGCCGAAGCCATCACCGTCTCCGACGACGGCGAAACCTCCGGCTCCAAGGCCGTGATCGAAATCGTTCGGGTGGGTGCCAACACCTCCACCGGCAAGATCATCAACAGCGTGCCTGGTCGTCCCATCCAACGCGGTGACGCCCTCGTCAACGCCGTGTACGACCCGAACCGCCGCTTCACCTTCATGTTGCACGGCATCTTCGATGTTGACCAAGACGGTCGAGCCACCGAAGCCGAAGCCAACTACCTCCGCTCCCGCATCCGCGCGTGGGGCGGCGAAGTGATCGACGGTGACACGCTGCCCGGCGACACCGACTACCTCGTGCTTGGCGAACAGCCCATCCGGCCTCTGCTGCCCAACGCAAACGCCTCGCAAGCCCAACTCGACACCTACCTGAAGCAACGTGGCGCGTTCGACCGCTACGACGAACTGTTCGAACAAGCCACGGCGGCGTCCATCCCCGTGCTGAACGCGAACCGGTTCTTCTTGCTCATCGGTCAAACGGACCGCTGAGGTCAGATGGCGGGAACCGCCCGCGGCCCCATTGCCTTTGCCCAGTACGCCGCCTTGCGGGCGGCCGCTCTCGCGGTGCGCGCTGGTGACGAGGCCACCGCTTTGGGTTTGGCCGGCGACGTGGGGCGCCTGATTGGCCGGCTCCCTCGCCACCAGCGTCGCACCGTGACGCACTTGGCCCAGGCCTTTCCCGAACGGTCCTTGGCCGATCTGGAAGCGCTGGGTCGCGATTCGTTTGCCCACTTGGCCCGCCTGGTGGCGGTCGACACGCTGTCGATGACCCACCGCATCCGACCCGAAGCCTGGGAAGACCGCATCAACACCGAGGACGTGCCCGAAGGCCTAGACGCACGATTGCGAGAGGACGGGCCCAGTATCCTGATCACCGGACACTGCGGGGTGTGGGAAGTGCTGTCCCACTGGCTGGCCATGATCGATTTGCCGGTCCACGCCCTCGCCCGACCCATCGACAACCAATACATCGATCGCTGGCTGCGCCGAGAACGAGAAGCTTCCGGCACCCAAATCATCGTGAAGTGGGGCAGCGGCGACCACATGCAAGAGCTTCTGCAAGAAGGCGCCCGCCTTGGCTTCGTGGCCGATCAAAACGCCGGTGGCAAAGGCATGTTCGTGCCTTTCTTTGGCCGGCTGGCTTCCACGTACAAATCCATCGGCTTCTTGGCCCGCCGCTTCAACGCCCCCGTCGTCGCGGGCATCGCCCTCCGGGACTCCGACACCCAGCTCAAGTACCGCATCCGCATCTCGGATGTCATCGAACCCAGCGACTGGTCCGAGGCCCCCGACCCCGACTTCTATCTGGCCGCCCGTATCCAACGGGCGCTGGAAAAAATGATTTTGATGGCCCCCGACCAGCACATGTGGGTGCACCAGCGCTGGAAGTCTCGTCCCCGATTTGAACGCGAAGATCGCCCGTTCCCCGAACGGCTCTTGAACAAACTTCGAGAACTGCCCTGGTTGGACGAAGACGGCGTGCAACAGATCGTGGCCGCCCGAGGCGCGCCCCCTGCCCCTGCGGGCATGCCGGGATTAGACTGAACGCATGGGACGCCAGTACCAAGTCATCGCAAAACACTCCGAAGGGGCCACCTTGGAACCCATGGGAACGCGATCCCAAATCGCCGACGACTTGGGCACCATGAACATCCACCCCCAAACCCCAGAGGGCGCGGTGCTGTACGGACCTGGCGTCACCATCGAACCCATGGAAATGGACGGCGAAGTGCAGCAAATGATGCTGACCCACGTGGAGTCTGAAATTGCATGGTTTGTGACCGAACGCATCCTGCGCACATTTCCCTGGAAGCTGCGTGATTTGGAAGACGGTCGCGAAATCGCCTTGATGCCCGACTGACCAAGAACTGGACCCACACCACCATGCGAATCATGCTGACCAACGACGACGGCATCGATGCCCCAGGCCTTCAGGCCCTGCTTTCGGTGCTCAAGCGCCACGGTGACGTGACGGTCATCGCCCCAGCCGACGGACAATCGGCCACGAGCCACAGCCTTTCCTTTTCGCGACCGCTGCTGGTGAGCGAACAAGAGATCCCAGGACACGGCACCCACTTGGCGGTTGCCGGCCGTCCCGCCGACTGCACCCGACTGGGGTTGCGCAGTTTGTATCCCACCCGAACCGGCGTGGAGTTGCCCGACCTGGTGGTCTCGGGCATGAACGCTGGCGCCAACGCCGGGGTCAACGTGGCGTACTCCGGCACGGTCGCGGCGGCGATGGAAGCCGCCTTCCACGGCGTCCCGGCCATTGCGGTGAGTTTGATGTTGGGCGGCGGCCCACCAAACTTTGCACGCGCGGCCAAGATTGCCGACACCTGGTTGCCCGAGCTCATCGCACAAGCGCAGGCCGGCACCGTCTTGAACCTCAACCTCCCCCCCGTGCGCAGCGACGACACGCCGGTCATGCCGCTGTCCGTCTGCCGCGTCAACCGATCGGTGCACGACAGCCGCTACGAACGGCGCGACACCCCGTGGGGCGAGGACTACTACTGGATCGTGGGCAGTGGCATTTCGTTCCGCGAAGTCCAACCAGGCAGCGACGTCGAAGCCCTCAACGCCGGACAGGCCAGCTTGTCCCCGCTGCGATGGGATCCCGTGTGCGATGAGGCCATGACCCCGCTCCGGGAGGCGTTCTAACGCCGCCGCAGCAGGATCTGCACGTCAATCTGCGCGGTCTGCCCTTCTTCCAGTTCGTCCAGCTTTTCTCCCGTCGCCCGCCAGCGGTAGCCATTGGTGCGCAAGCTGGCGTCGATGTCAGAATCACCGCTGGACCGAATGACAAAAACCTCCTTGGGCTTGGCCAAGCCCTCATCGTTGGGTGGTCCGAAGACAAAACCAATGATGGGATTTTGCTTCACCTGTCGCAGCCTCTGGGTGAGGTTGAGTTCCAATCGCCGGGGACGAAGCTCCATGCCTTCGGCCGGCGCCGGACTGCCCTGCTCTAAGGTTTGGGCATCGACGTCAATCTTGACCACCGCGGGCGTATCCAGCGGGCCGGGGCGGGCGGGCTCGTCGGGCTCGGGCGAGGGGTCGGGCACTTGAGGGTCCGCTCCACCTCCATCGGTGGTGTCCCCGCCTTCCTCGCTCGGCGCCTGGGGTGTGGCTTCTGGGTTGGGTCGATCCGATGGCAAAGGCAACGAACCGTCGAGGGCCAACGGCACTTGCAAGTTGGGATCGACGGGCGTGGCGCTTTCGGCCCGGCGGGCGGCTTCGGCCAAAATCGCATCGGCCAACGTGGTGCCCTCGGCCACCACCTCTGATGTTGCCGAGTCGGGCGCGTTGGTGGTGAAGGCCGCCTGGCTGACCAGTGATTGGCGTGCGTTCATGATTTCCCACTGCTCCCAGGCGATCCAGTCCGTGCCCGATGCATCGGTGATCGTGCGACCGAGAGGAATGATTGGCGGTGCCGGTCGTACCCCAACCTGAGACCAAACCAACCACACCGCCAGCATCATGTGCAGGACGATGGAGGCTCCCCAAGCCAAGACGACCGGACGGTTCATGGCTTCATGTTACGGGGCGGGCAACGGAGAGTTCGCTGCGAAGCGCACCGGGCGTCCATCGTCGGGATGCGGCACCGTCAGCTCCGCCGCGTGCAGCATGAGCCGATCATCCTCCCGGGCCGTGCCGGTGGCGTACAGGTCATCCCCCAAAATGGGGTGCCCCGACACCGCCAAGTGCAGCCGCAACTGGTGGGTGCGGCCGGTCACAGGTTCCAGAGACAACAACGCCGCCTCGTCCCCCGCCTCCAGCAAAGACCAACGGGTGGTGGCGGCACGCCCCGCACGCCAGTCGATCACTTGCCGAGGAGGACGGCACATGTCTTTTCGCATGGGAAAGTCGATGACCCCAGAAGCGGCCTCGGGCACCTTGGACACCAACGCGAGATACCGCTTGCTCGTGTGGCGTTCTTGAAAGGCGACGGAAAGTTGCCGGTGGGCTTCGGCGTCCCGGGCCAGCACAATGACGCCCGACGTGTCACGGTCGAGACGGTGAACGATCCGCGCCCCGGGGTATTCCACTTCGGCTCGGGCGACCAAGCAATCCGCTTTCTCCGGCCCAATACCCGGCACCGAAAGCAGGCCGCTTGGCTTGTCGAAGACCAAAAGCCGTTCATCGGCGTGCAACACCGGCGGAAGTCCATCGGGAGGTAGGATCACTGCGGTTCTGAGCGTACCATCGTGCCCTGTGCGTGTTGCGCTTCTTTTCATCTTGATCGCGGTCACCGCGGGGTGCGAGACGTACACCGTTGAATACCGCAAGCGTCCGGAGTACTACGCCAACTGGGGTGGTGAGGTCCCCGACCGGGTGGTGCGTGAAGACGGCACGGTGGTGCTGTACAACGCCGATCCCGATGAGGGTGATCCTGGTGGGCCCGTTGGTCCACGGCGATCCCCCTGGATTGAAAAAGAAGACGGAAGCATCGAGATCGATGCCCGCACCCCCGAAGAAATGCTGGCGGTCATGTTGCAATGCCTCCAAAGCAAGCGGTGGGACGTGATGTGGGACCAAGTGCTCGCCGAACAAACCCGGCTGGCCTACGACAGCCAAGCCGAAGGACGCGATGCCTTCAAAATTGAAATGGAGCGCAAACGGGTCAACATGGCCCGAACCCTCAACCGCATGATCGCGGGCCTCGGCACCCATGAAGTCATCATGGACTCCGCGGGGCCCAATGCCTTGCGGATTCGGCTTTGGCCCCAAACCGTGCGCGAAGCCAAACTCAAGATCAAGGAAATCATCCTGGTCGAAGAGAACTTTGGCATCCGTTTGGCCGCCGTGAAGTAACAAAAAACCCCGAGCCGAAGCTCGGGGTGAGGGGGTTCCAAATGGTGGAGGGGATCAGGCGGACGCGCCATCGCTGGACGCTTCGGCCGAGGCCTCAGCATCTTCCGCGCTCTCAGGCTTGGGCTCGGCGCTGGACTCGGGAGACTTGGTGGGTTCCCCGGTGGCGGTGAAGTACAAGTGATCCTGATCTTCCTTGTGGGTCACCTCGATGGTTTGACCTTCGAGGTATTCGCCCGACAAGAGCGACTCGGCCAGAGGATCTTCGATGTACGAACCAATTGCACGGCGAAGCGGACGAGCGCCGTAGTCGGGGTTGTACCCCTTGTCCATCAAGAATTCCTTGGCGGCATCGTCGAGCTCGAGGGAAAGGCCCCGCATCTCCAGACGCTCGCGCACCTTCGTGAGTTCAAAGTCGATGATCGAAGTGAGGTCTTCTCGGTTCAGCGGACGGAACACGATCACATCATCAAGACGGTTGATGAACTCCGGACGGAAGAACTTCTCGACTTGACCCATGAGGGTTTTCTTCATGCCGTCGTAATCCGGCGTCTCATCTCGACGACCGAAGCCAAAGGACGAACCGCCCTTGATGATGTCGGCCCCGATGTTCGAGGTCATGATCACCACAGTGTTGCGGAAGTCCACCTTGCGGCCGAAGGAGTCGGTGAGGTGTCCTTCTTCCATGATTTGCAGCATCATGTTGAAGACATCGGGGTGGGCTTTCTCCACTTCGTCGAGCAGGACCACCGAGTATGGCCTGCGACGCACTTGTTCGGTGAGCTGGCCACCTTCTTCGTACCCGACGTAACCGGGAGGCGCGCCGACCAAACGAGACACGGAGTGCTTCTCCATGTACTCGGACATGTCCAAGTGGATCATGTGCTCGGTGTCACCGAACATGAATTCCGTGAGGGCTTTGGAGAGCAGCGTCTTGCCCACGCCGGATGGTCCAACAAAGAGGAACGAGCCCATGGGGCGGTTCGGGTCTTTCAGACCCGCACGGCCCTTGCGGATGGCCTTGGACACCGCGGTCACCGCGTCGTGCTGGCTGACCACCTTGCGGTGCAGTTCGTCTTCGAGCTTGAGCAAACGCTCGGCTTCGCCTTGGGAGAGACGGGTCAGTGGGACGCCGGTCATCTTGGAGATGACTTCCGCAATCACATCGGCATCGACGGTGCCCGCAGAATCTTGCAATTGCTCACGCCACTGGGATTGGGCATCTTCCTTCTGCTTGCGCAGGGCTTCCGCCTGGTCGCGGATTTCCGCGGCCTTTTCGTAGTCGGCATTGCGAACGGCTTCGTCCTTGGCCACCGAGAGTTTTTCGATCTCGGCTTCGAGGTCGGCCAAATCGGGTGGCTTGCGCATGGTCTTCAATCGCACGCGAGCCCCGGCTTCGTCGATCACGTCGATCGACTTGTCGGGCTGGACTCGGTTGCTCATGTAGCGACCAGACAATTCGACCGCGGATCGCAGGGCATCGTCGGTGATGTCCACCTTGTGGTGCTGTTCGTATCGGCCACGCAATCCCTTTAGGATGGCGAGCGTGTCTTCTTCGTTTGGCGGCTCCACCGCGATCGACTGGAAGCGACGCTCGAGCGCGGCATCCTTTTCGATGTACTTGCGGTACTCGTCAAACGTGGTAGCACCCACGCACTGGATCTCCCCGCGTGCCATCGCAGGCTTGAGCACGTTGGACGCGTCGATGGCACCCTCGGCACCACCAGCGCCCACCAGCGTGTGAAGTTCGTCGATGAACAAGATGATGTTGCCCGCGCGGCGAACTTCGTTCATCACCGCTTTGATGCGTTCTTCAAATTGACCGCGGTACTTCGTACCCGCCACCATCATGGCCAAGTCAAGCACCACCACGCGGCGATCGTGCAGCAGATCCGGCACTTCTTCGGAGATGATGCGCTGGGCCAAACCTTCCACCACAGCCGTCTTGCCCACGCCGGCTTCACCGAGCAGCACGGGGTTGTTCTTGGTGCGGCGACAGAGCACTTGCACCAAGCGCTCGATCTCTTTGGCCCGGCCAATCACTGGGTCCAGTTCGTTTTTCTTGGCCAAGTCGGTGAGATCGCGGCCAAAGTTGTCCAAGGCTGGCGTGCGGCTCTTTCCGGAACGAGGACGACCGCTGGGGGCCGATCCGGTTGCTTCGCTTTCTTCGCCCTCTTCGATATCGTCGGCGTCGATGTCTTCACCGTCTTCCATGGAAGCGCCCAAGAGGCCAAGAACCTCTTCGCGGACTTCTTCGAGCTTCAGACCAAGATTCATCAAGACCTGGGCGGCCACGCCGTCTTGCTCACGGAGCAAGCCAAGCAGTTGGTGTTCGGTGCCAACGTAGTTGTGGTTCAAGCTTCGAGCTTCGTCGATGGCGTACTCGATGACTTTCTTGGCCCGGGGGGTCAAGGGCAGCTTGCCCAAAGTCACCATCTCCGGACCGGCCTTCACCAATTTTTCCACTTCGATGCGAACCTTGCGCAGATCGATGGACAAGCGCTTAAGCACATTGGCGCCCACGCCACTGCCTTCTTTCACCAAGCCCAACAGGACGTGTTCGGTCCCGATGTACTCGTGGTTAAAGCGCTGGGCCTCTTGCTGGGCAAGAGACATCACTTTGCGGGCTCGGTCTGTGAATCGTTCAAACATCTTCAAACACCTTTCCAGCCTGGGGCACGCCCGAGCTGAGGAACGGCCTTCGCCGCTCAGAACAGTACGCAACCGTCGTACCATCGGTTGTCGGTTCAGAAAACAGCCCGCATGAGCCGTTGTTGGGCATCTTGGAGCCTTTCCGTATGCAATTTTTCACCTTGGTCGTTCTCCACGCTGCCAAACTGACGGAACCCCCTGCGATACCTGGGGTACTGGATATGGCGGACTTTGGTCCACGCACCCGCCAGATTCGGGTGGAATCCATCCAACCCTCTGGGCTGCAAACCATTGAGGGGGTGCTGACATGGGGGCAAATCGATCCCAATGACGCCTGGGCCCTGGCCCAGCCGCTGCTGGAAGCGGAACCCCCCCAGAGCTGCCTTTCGTTTGCCCAATCGATCTTGGGTTGGTCGGACCGCTGGGAAAACGCCACCGAAGTTGCCGATCGAGCCATTCGCATGGCCACCGTTCGTGATCCCAATCTTCGGGCCCGTGTGAACGAATTGAAATCCGAGGCCAACCGCACCCGGCTCCGACTCCGAATCGGGGACAGCGCGGCTCGGTTGGGCGGTCAGCCCACGTGGCCCGAATCACCCGCGTGGCCACCAACCCCGTGGCAACCCGGGTTTGGCATCGGACCCGATCAGGACGCCGCCTTCGAACGGCTTCGGCTCACGCTTGGTGAACAGGAAGGGCTCACCTTGGAACACGCCCCCAGCGATCTGCTGCGGGGCGTTGATTTGGAATTGGCTGCATTTGGAGTGCAGCGGCCGGTCAGCACCACCCGCGTTGTGGTGGCACGGGCTGAGAACGATGCGGCGTACCGAAGCGCGGCCCAGCAGCTCGGTCGTGCTCCAGAACCCGAAGGGTCATGGACGCCTTCCGGTCGTCACGTGTGCATTCTGATTCCACCGCAGACCAACCCCCCCACCGCGGACGAACAAGCCATCTTGGTGCGACTGCTGGTGGCGGCTCGACAGCACCAAGACACCTCCCCGCGCCAGGCCGTTCGGTGGTGGTACGCCGGGATGCGCGAAGTCGTGACCAGCGCCCTGACGGGGCGTTCTCGCATCGACGATGTCTCCCGTCGTCAAGCCGTCGAGAAGCTTCGAGACCGACAAAGCACAACACTGCTGAGTGCACCTTGGTCGACCACCCCCGGACCCGAGACTTGGCAAGAAGACGCCGTGTTTGGTCTCCTGGTGGAAATGCTCGTGGCCCTGAAGAGAGACCTTCCAGAATTGCACGCACTGTCCAAATCAGCGGAGACGAAAGCAATGCTGGCTTTGTTGGGCGGCGATGAAGCAGGCTTTTTCCGCGGCGCGGCCCGCTACTGGCAAGTGCACAAATAAACGGTGAACATGACCCTTAGGTCGATGCGGTTTCTTCAACCACCACGCCATCCACCATCTTGACCACGCGATCGGCCCGGGCGGCAATGGTGGGGTCGTGGGTCACCATGACCATGCTGAGACCAAGGCGATGACGCTCGGCGAGCACATCCAAAATGCCGTCACCGGTTTTGGTGTCCAGATTGCCGGTCGGTTCGTCCGCCAGCACCACATCGGGGCCGTTGACCAAGGCTCTGGCCATGGCCACCCGTTGGCGTTCACCACCAGACAATTCCGCGGGACGATGTTCGAAGCGGTGGCCCAACCCAAAGGCGTCCAACAGTTCCTCGGCCCGGGCCGAGGCTTCCGCCCGCATGGAACGCCATGCGAACGGATCGTGCCCGACCATCGAAGCCACCATGACGTTTTCCAGCACGTTAAGTTCGGGCATCAAGTGGTACGACTGGAACACAAAGCCAATCGCGCGGTTGCGGTAGGTCTCACGCTCCCGGCGCCGCATCTCGGTCAAAGTTCGTCCCCGCCAAGCAATGTCGCCACGGTCTGGCCGGTCCAAATCTCCCAGTTGGTGCAGCAGAGTACTTTTACCCGACCCAGAGGAGCCCAACACGCAGAGCCATTCGCCTTCTTGGACCTGAAGGTCCACGCCGCGTAGAACCGGCACTTCCACCCGGCCCATGCGGTAGGTGCGATGCAGCCCGGTGGCTTGCAGCACCGTGGTCGAAGCGTTCGTGTCCAGGTTGACCTCAGTCATGACGCAACGCCTCCACTGGGTCGACATCCGCCGCTCGGGCCGCTGGGAACACCGCTCCAACGACACTGAAGACCACGGCACCGATGGCCGTAGTCAACGCCGTCCACCAATCCATTCGGTTGGGGGGTTCCGCGAAGTAGTAGACGGCAGGATCCCAAATCACTCGGGACAAGCCGTTGGCTTTGATGTACCAGATGGCCCCTCCCAAACCAAAGCCCACCAGCATCAACCCCGTTCCCAAGACACGGGGCGCCAAGAGTCCGGAATGGAAGCCCGATGCAAATCGCCAAAGACCAGTTACGCCTACGACCGCCAAGACGAAGACGGCGGCCATGGGTGGATCACCAATGGCTTGGTTGATCAACGCGATGTTGTGGACCACGGCCCACCCCAGCAGCACACCAAGAATCGCACCCAAGATGCCGATCACCACACCGTATTGCACAAAGATCATGGCAATGCCTGGTCGCGTCGCGCCCAACGCCCGCAACACGCCAATATCTCGAGTCTTTTCGGTCACGATCGCATGGAAGATGGCCAGCACCAACCCCGCGCACACCAAGTACACCAAACTGAAGAGCGTGCGCATCAATTCCCGTTCGTTTTCCACGGGCTGCAGGAACGAAGCTTGGTTCTCACGCCAAGTCTGGACCCGAAAGATCATGGGATTGAGAACGTGCCCCTCGCGTTCAGCCCACTCGCGATACGCGGCATCCACAATTTCACGCACTTGGACTTCGGGCAGCCCGTTGCCACGAACCAAAATTTTGCTGGAGCGGGCGGGGAACACCTTGCCGGTAGGCAGACCTTCTTCATCCACCTCTTCGGCCGTGGTCATGTTGGTCATGCGGCGTGCTTCCGCCAAGGGAACAAAGACACGTTCCTTGTCGATCAAAATCAAGCCGCATGAGAATTCGTTGACGGGGGCAAAGGCAATGCTAACCGGCTCGGGGGTGGTGTTTAGGGTGTCGGGAGGAATCGTGGTCAACACCACCGGTTCTTGAACCGGCATGAACCAGCGGCTGATGGGGTCATAGGTCCCCTCATTGTTCCTTTTGTTGCCAATAGAAATCTCCAGGCCCAAGCAGATGCCGGGGCGGACGGTGCCATCCGATTCAACCCGGGCCAGGGCCCGCCCTTCCTCTTCCAACCCAATCAACAGTTCGGGCGAAAGATCTCGGCGAAAATCTTGCTCGCTCCATTCGGTCCCCGAGCCCTCTGGTGTCCAATGCAAGGTCTGGGCAAATCCGGTGACCTCATCAAAAGATTCAGGATCGATCCCCCACACCTGAACCCCTCGGACTCCGTCGTAGGGCATTCGGATGGTGGCAAAAGTATCCACCACTGGCGTGGCGGCCGCGATGGATTCGTTCTGCTTCAGCTCGGCAATGAACCCTTCAGGATCGGGTAGTCCCCGCAAGCCGTTGGTCACCACGACATCACCAATAAGCGTCTTCCCAGCACGCTCCATCTGATACAGGAAGCCGGACATGATGCTGACCACGACCACCACCAAAGCCACACACAGGCCAACCGCACCGATCGCGACCAGTGGAATCAGCCGAGTACGCAGGTATCGGAAAGCCAGCAGCAGCGCATACATCAGTTGGACCTTACTCGGAATTGATCATCGGCTTGGGAATGGATTCCCGAAAGTCATCAACGCCTTGACGATGCCGCGAGGCTGCCGAAGCAATGTCACGATCGGCAGGACCTGCGCGATTCAACCATTGCTTTGGTCTTCTTGAATCGCCGCCAAGACGGCTTCGGCGTGGCCAGGCACTTTGACCTTGTCCCAGCGTTGCAGCACTTTCCCACCCGGAGCGATCAGGTAGGTGGTCCGGACCACCCCCATGTACTTCTTGCCGTACATGCTCTTCTCTTGCCAGACGCCGTACTTTTCGCACAGGGGCGGGGTGCCTTTGTCGTCTTTCTCGTCGGCAAGCAGCGGGAAATTCAATTCGTACTTCGCCGCAAACTTCGCATGCGATGCGACCGGGTCTGGGCTCACCCCAAAAACCATTGCATCCAAGCCCGAAAATTCGGGGTGCAAATCTCGGAACGCGCAGGCTTCTTTGGTGCAGCCGGACGTGTCGTCTTTGGGATAGAAATACAGCACGACGTAGCCGTCGGCGTATGAGGACAAACGATGCTTCTCACCGTCGCCGTCAGCGAGATGAAAGGCCGGTGCTTTTTTTCCTACTTCGATCATGCGCGGATCGTAGGACGATTGTCCTTCACTCCGCTCGTTCGTCGGTCATTTCCAGCAAATTTTGCAAACGGACTTCGACGTCGGCCTCGGCTTCGGCCACTTCCCGGTCATACCGCTCACGCAACTGTTCAACCATGTCTTCCATGCGTTCGATTTGCAACAACCGGTTGGCCAGCCGCATCCCCGCTTGGATGCGAAGCTGCATGCGAAGTTCTTCGCGGCCAGACGCAAAGGCCGCGTCGTCGCCATCCACTCGAGCCTGCCGAACCGTCGCCGCGAGCGTGCGGACCTTGGCATCGGTCTTCAACTCGAGAATTTTCATGTCGTAGGCCCGGCGATCTTCACGGCGCATGTCCACCAAAGCGCGGAGTTGAGTACTGGCCGCAATGCGCTCGGCAAAGCCTTCAGGATCGGAGTCGTGCAAACTTCGAAGTCGCTCGGAGAGGCGTGGGTCGAGGTCTTCGGCGACCTCCAGCACTTCTTCGGCAAAGGCATTGCCGCGCAACAATTCGTCGGCCGCAGGGGCCACGAACGCCAACAACATCGCGATGCCCACCGCCATGGGCAGCCATTGTCGGTGTCCAGCACGGCGTCGACGTTCTGCTTCGGAACATTTCATGAATCGCATCGGAACTCCGCCTCGGGGAACAACGATTCGAGCTCACACTCAAAGTCAGCGACACCAGAAAGATTCGAGATGGCTCGCTCACGGACGACCATGTCGCGGGTCAAAAGATCGACGTCCGCCAGGACCGTCGCCGGCAAGTCGATTGGGCTGGCGACCAACACACCAGAATCCAAGGTGGCGGGCGTCGGTGATGGACCAAGCAGACGCAGGCCCACCAGACCCATGGCGATCAAGGCGGCCGCTTGCAAAGGCGCGAAGCGTCGCACCCGTGGGCGGTACACCCGGGAAGGCAACTCTTCAGCCGACAATGAGGCCACTCGAGCGGCCAATGCCGACAGATCAACACCAGTGGCGGCCGCATCGCTGGCGAAATGCTGCGTCAGTTGGGCCTCGAGTTGAGGATCACCAAACGCCGCTTCGTCATGGCCCCCCTTGGGCGCTTCAGGGCTGGGATTGGTGTCTTGGGAAGCCATGGCTTGAAGTGAAACGTCTGAGGTCTCCGGATGATTGCGAGAATTCATGTCCCTCCCCCTTCTTCGTCTGAAGTGGCGTTCGGTTCCTGAGGCTTGTTGGGATCGTGCGGGGCCAGAAAGGCACGCAACTTGCCCAAAACCCTGTGATGCCGGGCCAAGAGTGTGCCGCGTGGCTCGCCAAGCAGTTCCGATATGTCGGAAAACGAGAGTCCGACGGCGTGCCTCAGATGCAGCAGTTCTCGTTCGGCTTCCGAGAGGCTCCTGAGAGCATCATCCAAGGCCCTGCGGGACTCTTGCTCCCCGGGAGCGTCTGCCGCCGTCGATGGGGTGCTCCCGGCCAAGGCCCCCAAGGTTTCGTGCTCCACCGGTCGCGCGTGCCGCGTTCGACGCCGCATCTCGTCCCGCAAACGGTTGATGGCAATCAGCATGATCCAACTGGAGAACCGTCCCCGCTCGTCGTAATCCACCAACCGCTGGGCCACTTTGACAAAAACGTCTTGCACCAATTCTTCGCTGAGTTCCGGGTCACGGCATCGGCTGTGCAAAAATGCAAAAAGTCGCGGGGTCCAATGCTCCACCAAAGTGCGCCATGCGTGATCGTCCCCCCAACGTGCTGAGGCAACCAGACGGCGAAAATCAGACTCGTCCAGTGCTTCGGGCATCGACAAAGTGCATCATGGCGCGAAAGCGCGCACATTGCCAATCAACCGCAGCGAGAAGTGGGCCAGCACGAGGCACCGGCCACCCACATCAAATGGGCAAGTCGTTCGGCCCACCACCGTCACGGTGGTTTTCGACAGGGCCGGTCGCCCGACCCGGAGTGAAGTGGCCCAAGGGCGGTTGCGACTCAACGAAGGGTTTGGCTTCGTAGGTTCCTCCTGGCCCGGTTTGGCCGGTGTGGTTCTTGAACCGGGTCAAGCGGTTGTCCCATGTCAAACGAACCGTGCCAGTGGGGCCGTTCCGCTGCTTTGCCAAAATCAATTCGGCCAGGCCGCGCTTCTCGGGGTTGTGGTCCAGCCAATCGGGCGTGGACTGGTGGTAGTACTCCTCCCGGTGCAACATCATCACCACGTCCGCATCTTGCTCGATGGCCCCAGATTCCCGCAGATCACTCATGCGGGGACGGTGGCCTTCGCGCTGTTCGGCCGCCCGGTTCAATTGGGACAAAGCCAAGACCGGAACTTTCAACTCTCGGGCCATGGCTTTGATCCCGCGAGAGATCTCGGAGATTTCAATTTGTCGAGATTCAACACGGGTGCCCATGCTCATCAGTTGCAGGTAGTCGATCACGATGCAACCCAAGCCAGATTCTCGGCTGGCCAAGCGGCGAGCCCGTGATCGCGCTTGCGGCATGGTGAGTCCCGGCGTGTCGTCGATGTGCAAAGGGGCTTCCGACAATTCATTGGAGGCCCGCATCAATTGGCTCCAATCTTCTTTCGCGAGCGCCCCTTTGCGGAGTTTGTCGGCGTAAACCCCCGACTTTGCGGCCAACATCCGCTCCACCAACTGCTCCCGACTCATTTCCAAACTGAACACCAAAGTTCGGATGCCCCGCAGCGCAACTTGTTCGGCAATGTTCAGGGCCAACGCGGTTTTGCCCATGGAGGGACGAGCCGCCAGAATCAGCATTTCCCCTGGCTGCATGCCCTGGGTCATGTCATCAAATTCGTAGAATCCCGTTTTGATGCCACGAGATGTGCCACCCTCACGCCGCTCGATGTCTTCCATGACGGCTTCAAGCAAAGCTTGCAAGGTGGAACTCTTCATGGTGTCCCGCGAGCGCGAGACTTCGTACATCAATTGTTCGGCCCGCGCAATGACGCCTTCGGCATCTTGCCCCGCGTGATACGCGTCGTGAATGATCTCGGTGGCGGTGGAAATAAGCTCCCGAATGTGGGCCGCACTTCCGACCAACTTGGCAAATTGAGCCGCTCGGGCCGCCGAAGGCATGGCCTCAATCAAAGAAGCAATACGATCGGTGCCGCCGATGGATTCCAATTGACCTTCGGCATCAAGTTTGGACGCGAGCTCCTGCACTTGCCAACTGGGCTCGGTGTCGCTGATGGCCGAAATGGCTGCAAACAACCTGGCGTTGCGGGGATCACTGAAGTCTTCAGCCTTACGAACGAATTCGTGTACTTCCGCCAAGCACGTTGGTTCCAGAAGCAAACAACCCAAGAGTGCATTTTCGGCTTCACGGTCAACCGGCGGGACCGACTGCAACAACCTCGCGGCTTGGGCCGGATCGATGCCACGGTTGCGATCGTCTTTTCCAGTTGCTTTGCGATCAGCCATGGTGAGAAACTACGCGTTCGACGCGGTCACGGAGCAATCGAGACAGGTTGTCCACAGCGGCGAGCATGACAAATCCGAGGCCCATGGGACCATCGACTTTGGTGCCATCCGCACGCGGCAGCATGTGAGGATCAGGGCGATCAGCGGTTGCTGTTGGGCTGGACCGGCGTCTTCTTTTCAGAAGCAAGCGGCTTTGCTTCGGCTTGACGGCCAGCAGTGCCTGGTACTTCGACTTCGGCCGTGGCCGGGACCACCCGGGACAGACGCCGATCTCCGAAGCTCGCTTCGAAGGCGGTGGGATCTTCCATGGCCATCTTCATCAACCGGCCCGCTTTGAAACGAATGGCACTGCGCTCCGGAACGGGAACGGGCTCAAGAGTTTTGGGGTTTTGTGCGATTCGCGCGGCACGGTGCTTCACTTCGAAGACACCAAAGTCGCGGAATTCCAGACGGTTGCCGTCCGCAAGTTCCTCCACCATGCCGTCGAGGAAAAGTTGCACGATGTCTCGAACATCTGTACGACGCATTCCAGTCAAATCGGCGATGCGATCGACCAGCTCCTTCTTCGTGGTGGTGCCCACGGTGACTCCATTCTCGGTCCGGGGGGGAAGGACCGCCATCCACGCGGTCTGCCACACGCCAACCACGCGTGGGCAATTTCGGCGAACGAAGTGTGGTTGTCAATCAGGGCAATTTTTGCCGTGGAGAACTTGCTTGGATGTGGAGAACTTGGGGCAAGTCAGCGCGTGGTTTGTTGGCGCTCAATGCTTTGACGGGTTCCCATCACCCGGATACGTCCATTGGAAACCATGGTGCGTTCGATACGCCACTCTCTGATCGTTGGATTGTTCCAACGGGTCGAAGGATCCGGAGCGCCATATCGAGCATCCAAACGGCCGGCAAAAGAGGAACCATCCGGCCCCTCCAGGCACCCAGCCGACACCGGATGGGCGACCATACGTGGCGGCGAACTGCAGCCCACTCCCAAGCCGCAAAGGAGGAGTATCGAAAGTAAGTCCTTCACAAATATGAACTTACGTCAATACCTGGGCCAGGCAAATCAGAACTCAAAATCAACGAATCAGCCCGATGGAACCAATCGCCAGCCTTCGTTGCGGATCAAGGGTTCGGCTTTTTTGAACTTCATTTCCTGCTTTTCCCCGGTGGTGGGGTTCATCACCGTGACCAATTCATTGCGTCCGATTTTGACGTTGGCAGGCCTCTGGGCCGCTCGGCCCCCTGCCCCGCCAGGACGACGGGCTTCGGCCGCACCAGCAACCGCCGCGGTGGCCGGACGGGCCACCGGTGGCGCGGTGGGGCGAGGTGCTGCTGGTGCCGGTGCCGCTTGGGCTGGCCGTGGGGCGTTGGGCTGGGCTGGATCGGGTGTGGGCTGCCCTTGGGGCTGGGATGGCGCTGCGGTACGGAGCTGGGCGTTGAAGGCCATTTCTCCGACTCGGCCATCCACCGCCTCCAGCATCTCGTCGTACAGACGAGAGGCTTCGCGTTTGAATTCAATCTTGGGGTCCCGCTGACTGAAAGATCGGAACGAGATGGATTCTCGAAGCATGTCCACCTTGTGCAAGTGGTCTTTCCAAGAATCGTCAAGCACTTGCAACAACACCGTGCGCTCCAGTTGATCCATTTCAAACGACTGAAGACGCCGAAAGAGACGATCCAACCACGCCTCGGCATCGTTGCGAATCTGCGCTTGATCTTCTTCACTGAGCGGCAAGCCACGTTCCTGAGCAAACGTCTCAATGTTGTCCGGTGTGGGGTGGGCTTCCAATGTCTCTTCGACCCGACCCGCAAATCGAATGTCATCCCACTGCTTTGCTTCTTCATCCAAAAGACGAAACAGTTCGCGGGGATCGTTGGTGGGGAGAGTTTGGGGCGTCCAATCCAAATCATAGCGCAACGCGACACTTTGGCAGAACCGCTCCAAGGCCACTGCTTGATCGGTTTGCAGTTGTTGCCCGGTCGTTTCAATCAGGTACCGGATGGGATAGCGACGAACTCGATCGGTGTAAGTCATGCGCACCCGTTCCAACACAAAGTCAATCTTGCCTTCGAGATCTTCGACCTCATCAAGGCCGTCCAAATCAACTTCAAGACTTCCCATGAATTGCTTCATCCAAGCCTGCAAAGCATCGACGCCGGCCGTTTCGGTGAACCACTGTTCGATGGGCTGCATGTCAACCGCTTCGATCGTGGCATGGGCCGCCGCCACGGACGCGGTGCGTACTTCAGTCCGATCAAGCTCCATCAAATCAGCGACCTTGACGGAAGCTGCATGTTCTTCCTGCAGCCAATCGGCCAAGTCCACCAAACTCCACGCTTCGCGATCAAGATCGGCGGGAAGGAATTCGCCCAAGGCCTTGTCGATTTCGCTGGAAGCATCCTCCTTGGCCATCGCACGCAACCGAGCCTGAACGTCTTCAGCATCTTGCAACCGGACGCGCTCAGGATCGATCTCGCAGTGCAGATGGGTGCTCGCCCAATCGGCAATGCGCTCACGCGCGAAGCCTGGGTCCAAATACTTCTGGACGGCGTCTTCAACGGATCGCTCGATGCAGCCAAGCATCTCGTCGCGGATGCCTTTGTCCTCGATGACCGCCTGCCGACGCTCGTAGAAGTCGTGGCGCTGGTGGTCCATGACTTCGTCGTATTCCAAAATGTTCTTTCGAATCAGGAAGTTGCGTTCTTCCACCTTCTTTTGGGAACGAGAGATGGATCCTGTCAACATCTTGGCTTGCAACGCGACGCCTTCCTTCATGCCGGTGGCCCGAAGAATGCTCTTGACCCGATCGGACGCAAACATGGCCATCAAATCGTCCTCAAGGGACAGGTAGAAACGGCTGGATCCGGGATCGCCCTGTCGTCCTGACCGACCCCGCAATTGATTGTCCACGCGGCGCGACTCGTGGCGCTCGGTGCCAATCACATGCAAGCCACCAAGATCTCGGGTGTTGTCGGCAAACGAAATGCGGTGCAAGGCGCAATACCCCGCCTTGTCAAGCTCGGTCAGACATTGGTCTTCGGTCATGCGCTCGGCTTTTTCCGCCTTGATGAATTCGACACCATTCTCTTTGACCCATTCACGCATCGCTGCCAAACGATTGGCGGCCATGTCGTCGGAGGCATCACCGGTGTCCCGCCGGGAAAGGTGGCGCCAAATTCCAGACAGAATGGCCTCGTCCTCATCCGCTGCACGGACATCTTTTGGGGCCACGTTCCGTTTCTTCCAGTGGTCGATCAAGGCCTCTCGGGTAAATGGCTGCAATTTGATATCGGTGCCGCGGCCGGCCATGTTGGTGGCGATGGTGACGGCCCCAAGGTGCCCCGCCGAAGCCACGATGTCGGCTTCCCGCTCGTGGTGACGAGCGTTCAACACTTCGTGCTGAATGTTGTGCTTCTGCGTGAGCATCTGAGAAAGCATCTCACTCTTCTCCACGCTGGTGGTTCCGACCAAGACGGGACGACCCAGATCGTGGAATGCGGCAATTTCATCCACCAAGCGTTCGTACTTGTCTTTTGCCTGCATGTAGACCACGTCGTTGCGGTCTTGTCGCGCGATGGGCAAATTGGTGGGGATCACCACCACATCGAGGGCATAGATTTCGTGGAATTCAGTGGCCTCGGTGTCGGCGGTACCGGTCATCCCTGCGAGACGGTCGTACATCTTGAAGAAGTTCTGGATGGTGACCGTGGCCATGGTTTGGGTTTCTGGCTTGATCGGCACCCGCTCCTTCGCCTCGACCGCTTGGTGCAGACCGTCCGACCACTGGCGACCAACCATCTTTCGACCGGTGTTTTGGTCCACGATGATCACGCTCGGCTTGCCGTCCCCTGGATCGGGCATCACCACGTAATCGCGATCGAGGACATACACGGCATGGCCCCGAATGGCTTGCTCGAGCAAGTGGGGCATGTCCGTGTTGGGCTCTTGATAGAAGGAGCCAATTTTGGCTTCCCGCTGCGCTTCTTCGATGCCGGCCGTGGTGGGCTTGACTTTCTTTTTGTCTTCTTCGACTTCGTAGTACTGGGTGAATTGATCTCGGGTTGCTTCAAGTTTGGGCAATTCATCTTTGGCCGCCGCGAGCTCAGACTTCATCGACTTGGCCGCCTCGGCGTCCACCGAGTTTTTGATCTCCCCTTCGAGACCCGCAATGCGCTCGACGCATTTGCGCACTTCATCGTCGGCCTTGGCCCACTCGTCCTGCTTCTGCATGAGATGACGGGCCAATCGATCGGCCAACTCGTAGCGGGGCTGGCTGTCGTGGGCCGGTCCCGAAATGATCAGTGGGGTTCGTGCCTCGTCGATCAGGGTGGAGTCCACTTCGTCCACGATCGCAAATTCTCGGGTCTTGGAGAACTGCATCTCCTTGCGAGGTTTCATGTTGTCCCGCAAATAATCGAATCCAAACTCACTGGTGGTGCCGTACACCACATCGCAACGATACGCCGCACTCTTCAACTCGAATGTTTGTTCGTGCTGGGGGTGAATGGCGCCGACGGTCATCCCCAACGCTCGGAAGAAGGGGAACGTCCAGTCGCGGTCGCGTTGCACGAGGTAATCGTTCACGGTGACCACGTGCACTTGATGACCTTCCAAGACCGCTCGGTACGCCGCGAGGGGCGCGACGATGGTCTTGCCCTCACCGGTCTTCATTTCGGCGATCTTGCCTTCGGAAAGAACCATGGCCCCGATGATTTGCACATCGAAAGGACGGGAGCGGAAAGGTGGTTTGGATTTGGGGTGCAAGTTCCGCACGGCTTCGTAGAGCTCGTTGGGAATGTCGACATGACACCAACCGGGGATCGGCGCTTCACAGCCACGGAACGCACCTTCTGGCGTCATCGCCTCCGCCGCGTCCATGGCCGCCTTGGTTTCGGCGTACAACGACTGCACGTCTTCGGGCAGCGTGGATGGATCGAAACTCCGCTCCGGATCGAAAATTGCCCTGATGCCCACCGCTCGGTCCATGGCTTCTCGCGCGACCGCAAAGATCTCCGGCGTCAAGTCTGAGATGGAAGCACCATCGGCAAGACGACTTCGGAACTCACCGGTCTTGGCTTTGATTTCAGCATCGGTGAGCGGGCGAACCGAAGATTCCAATTCGCTGACCTGCTTGGCCAACCTCAAGTATCGAGCGACCATGCGATCGTTCGCCGAACCAAAAATCTTCTTCAACACAGGGCCAATGACGGGGAGATCCATGGGATGACCTCTTCAAAAAGTGCGTGGGTGACGCAGGAAATGATGTTCAAACAAAAAGGGCGAATGCGGAGGGCGACCGAAGCCGCAACAAATCAACACATTCAGGCCACTGGAGGCGGAAGACTTGTCCAAACAGACAGCAGAGGTCGAATCGCCTCAACTTGAGCCCGCGGGCAGAGTTCGCTGATTTTGACCAAGCCCCAAGACTCGTCGGCCGGCGTGAAGGCCAATGCTTCGTCAGCATGATGCTCGGAAGTCCACACCGTGACCAAACGAACCGGCATCGCCAGCGGGCGAACCCCGTCGGCCACTGCATGCAGCGTGCAAAGGAGCAGCAGGGCTCCGACCGGAAATCGTGCGGCAGATCGCATCGGACGTTCACTATACCGCCGCTTTGGACTTTTCTTGGGGGTTCTTTGGGATGTCCGATACATTCGAAGCAGAACCATCATGCCACGCCTGACCCCACTGCCCCGCGATGCTTTCGATTTTGCCGCGGCTCGGCACCTTCTGGTGCGGGCAGGCTTTGGGGGAACCCCAGGAATGGTGCAAGGATTGCTGTCCAAGGGCTTGGATGCGGCCGTCGATTGGCTGATTGATTTTGAAGGGGACTCGGCGAGTGGACCCGACCGAAACGTTCAAGCAGACACCTTTGATCCCAGTGTCAAAATGCAGCTCACGGCCGAGGATTACGAGGCGTACCGCAAAGCCCGAGAAGCCGGTGACGAAGAAGCGATCGCCGCTTTCCGCCGCAAACAAGAACAGCAGGAACGGGATGACCGTGGCGCCATGCGTTCGTTCGAGCAGTGGTGGCTTTCCCGGATGATTGAAACCCCCCGTCCGCTGGAAGAAAAGCTCACTCTTTTCTGGCATGGTCACTTCGCCGCCAGCTACACCACCGTCGAAAATTCTTGGCACATGTTCCGGCAGAATCAATTCTTCCGAAAACATGCCGCGGGCAATTTCGGCGATCTGTTGCACGGCATCATCGAAGACCCAGCGATGTTGCGCTTCCTCGACAACAACCGAAACCGCAAAGGCTCCCCCAACGAAAATCTGGCCCGAGAGATCATGGAGCTCTTCAGTTTGGGAGAGCCGGAGTTGCTGGGACGCAAGCGTTCGCCGTACCGCGAGGGCGACATCAAAGAAGGCGCCCGAGCGCTCACGGGATACACCTATCGAGGCAATGAGTTCTTCTTTGATGAAAGCCAACACGACAACGGGCTTAAACGAATCTTGGGACGAAGTGGCCGATGGAATGGGCACGAACTCGTCGACATGCTGCTCGCGCACCCATCGTGTTCTGAATTCATCGCTTGGAAGATCTACCGCGCGTTCGTCAACGATGTTCCTGAAACCCCGCCCCGCGACGACGTCCGCAAGGTGGTCGTGCAACTTGGCAAGACCCTCAAGAGCAACAAGTACAACCTTAAAAAGAGCTTGGGCGAGCTCTTCCGCAGCGCGCATTTTTACGCCGCGGCCAACCGCGCGGCCCACATCAAAAGCCCGATTGAATTGGTGGTGGGAACCATTCGTGACTTGGGGGTCCCGGTGCGAAATGTCGACACGTTGCGCACCGCGGCCGCCCGTTTGGGCCAGCGGCTGGGGCACCCCCCGTCGGTCAAAGGTTGGGATGGTGGCCGCGCCTGGATCAACACCAGCACCATGTTCCTCCGGCAAAACACCGCGGTGTGGATGCTGACCGGTCGTGATGCGGGCGGGCACCCTTGGCCCAACGACACCACGCCGTTTGATCCCATGCCACTGGTCGAGCAGTTGGAACGTCAAGGCGAAATCAACCCCGACGAGGCCACGGTGTACCTCCAACGCCTGCTGCTCGCCTGCCCCGTCGACGATGCCCGATCGCAAGCCATTCGTCACGTCTTCACCCTCGCCAACGACCGCGTCAACGCCGACAGCTTGACCGCCGCGCTCTGCGTCTTGACCGCGTTGCCCGAATACCAACTGTCCTGAAAGATCCCGCCATGACCCACGACCACGATCATCTCCACGACTGCGACGGCGACGGCAATATGGCCTTCACCCGCCGAGCTTTTTTGCAGCGGAACTTCGCGTTGGCGGCGCTGGCCCCGACCGTGCCGTGGTTTGTGCAACAAGGCGCGATGGCCTCGGCCGCCCCGCTTGGTCTTTCCAGCATTCCCGGCGTGGCGGAAGAGCGCGCTCTGGTGGTGGTGCAACTGGGAGGCGGCAACGACGGTTTGAACACGGTCATTCCTTACTTCGCCCCGCAGTACTACGACCGCCGGCCCACGCTCGCGTACCGGGCCCCGGGATCCAACCCAAACGCCACCGGTTGGAACGCCGATGCGTTGCCTCTGGACGCCAAGTTAGGCCTCGGCCTGCACCCCGCTCTCGCGCCACTCAAAGAATTGCACGACGACGGCGAGGTTGCCACGATTCCAGGCTGTGGGTACCCAAACCCCAACCGATCGCATTTTGCATCCATGGACATTTGGCACACCGCCGACCGAAACCCGTCGGGCAGCGACGGCTGGCTGGGCCGGTATTTCGACACGCATCCCGCCACTGAGGGGAGCAACGAAGCGGCGATTGCCATTGGCAACAGCGCACCACGTGCGTTGACCGGATCAAGTGTGCCTCCGATTGCCTTCCAGAGCGCCCAACAGTTCCGTTGGACCGGGGCGGACATTCACGAGTCGTTGGGCAAGACTTACCAAGCGATGAGTGGCGAGGCCGCTTCCACACTGAGCCAAGCCGCCACCGCCAACCCCCAACTGGATTTCTTGGTGCGTACCAACATGGACGCGCAAATTGCCGCCGATCGCATCCGCGGCGCGGTGCGTGCGTCCAATGGCGTGTCGTATCCAAGGGGCAGTCTGGCCAACCAACTCAAACTCATTGCCAAGATGATCCGCGGCGGATTGCGCACCCGCGTCTTCTACGCCTCGATGGGCGGCTTTGATACCCACTCGGGACAGCGGGGCCGCCACGCCCAGTTGATGGGTCAGTTTGCGAACGCGATCAACGCGTTTCAAAAGGATCTTCGCGAAAGCGGCGACGACGAACGGGTCATGACGATGGTCTTCAGCGAGTTTGGTCGGCGCGTGGGCGAGAATGCTTCGAATGGCACCGACCACGGCACCGCGGGACCCATGTTTGTGATTGGCAAACACGCCAAAGGTGGCGTTCACGGCCGGCATCCCAACTTCACCAAACTGGATTCCGGTGATCTACGGTACACCATCGACTTCCGCCGGGTCTATGCCGGCGTGCTGTCGGGTTGGATGCAGGCCGACCCCAGCAAGGTCATCGGACCGCAGCACCAACCCCTGGCGGTGGTCTAATGTTGGGCATGCGTCAGATTGCTGCCCTGCTGTTGCTCATCGCATGGTCCGGCTGTTCGGAAATCGAGATCGAACCTGCGGCCACCCAAGGTGAACGCGTGGAAGTGGTGGTCGACGTGGATGGCATGGTGTGCGACGCGTGCGCGAAAGCCGTGGTCGATCAACTGAAGCGCACCGATGGCGTGGTGGGCTCGGCCTGCAGCTACCAAACCAAAACCGCCGTGATCACCTTTGATGCCGGGGTCACCGATTTTGAAACAATTCAAGCCCGCTTGACCGCCATCGGCTTCCCGGTGCAAAAAGCCCGGGATTCGGAGGCCCCCGCCGAGCCGGAGGTTGCTCCGACTGCGGGCGATTCCTAAACTGTGTGCTTCGCCCCGTTAGCTCAGTCGGCAGAGCAGCTGACTCTTAATCAGCGGGTCGTAGGTTCGAGCCCTACACGGGGCACTGGAGCAGGGTCGTGCTCTGACGCGCAAGTGTCGGCATGACCCTGACTTCGTTTCAAAGGCATGGACCCACGAGGGCGCGAGGAAGTGCCAGTTTGTGCGTCATTGGGCACAAGGTTTGGCACACCAGGTGGCACAACGTGGAGTTTGGCTATGCCCTCAGCAGCATCCTTGGGAACCAAGTCGGTGGATACACGATTGGGCTTCAGTGGAAATCGCTCTTCCCACGCTGACTGCCCTTAGGCCAGAGCCAGCCAAACGTAATCGGCGAGAAGAGCAAGGGTGCTCAACACACTTAGACGGTGCAATACTTTGAATCTCGCATGGCCTTCACGATCGGCCGCGCGATTGGTTGCCGGAATAATTGCATAGGCAAAGACGGGCAAGGCCACCAGAAGGACCGCCAAAATTCGATTCACCACCGCAATGTCATCCTTCCAAAAGGCGATGGCTGCCGCTCCGCCAATCACCGAGAGGACCACAAAAAATTTAGGCCAGATGGCTCTTAAAAAATTGCTTGTTGCTTTGGCATCCAGCGTTTTAAGAACAGTTGGCGCAATCAGGGCGGATTGAAAAAGAATGATGCCGACGGCAATGCCACTCAGGAAAACAAAAGTATTCATCAAAAAATCCCCTTAGTGTGTACCTCTGAAGAGAAGAACGGGACGCGACCCGAAGGTCGCGTCCCGAACACGGTGTTTGAGGTGGTCGTAGTGATCAAGAACGACGGCGTCGTCCCAAACCAGCCAAACCAAGCAACGCCAGAGCGCCCGGGGCGGGAATTGTCTCGCCAAACGTACCGATGGTCAAACGATCAAGCGACGCATGCGGGGCGCTGGTACCAAAGTTGAAGAAGATGGCGGGACCTGCGTAGTCCCACGAAAGGCTGTAGGTGTTAAACGCCCCAAAGCCCGCGCCGCCGCTCGTCACTTCGACCGTAGGGAACACGGGACCCTGGGCGGTATTCAAGTAGAACGATGAGGTGTCGAATTCGGATCCGAGACCAGCGATCTCCATGGTGGGG
Organism: Phycisphaeraceae bacterium; assembly: GCA_004213555.1. GTDB lineage: Bacteria > Planctomycetota > Phycisphaerae > Phycisphaerales > SM1A02 > UBA8653. The sequence goes on from SHAP01000003.1 coordinate 28,770, forward strand.
TTGTTGACAAAGCCGGCACCGTACAGGTGCATGGTGAAAGAACCGGCGGGGTCGTACAGGTTGCCAGATCCCGCGATGATGGGCGATCCACCCACCACGACCAAACTGGGTGACCCGGCACCGGTTCCACCTGTGGGTGAGTTGATTCCCCCACTGGCATCGGTGAAGGATTCCCAGACGTAAACATCTGCAAAAGATGCCGTCGCAAGAACACCAGCGACCAGTGGAATACAAAAAAGCTTCATATGAGCGTTCCTTGAAAATGTCGGGACCAAAGGCCCCGTGTGTAGCAAACGCTCTCTCTACTCCAGGTTGAGGTCGAACCAATCAACTTCACCTGACGACACAATGCCAGCTGGCAGAGAACACCGGCTGGCGAATGTGTCATGAACAGCCCCCCCATTTTGCAATAACGGCAAGGACGTCGGAAAAACCAACCATGCCATCTTCGTCCACATCACTTTGCGAACAGGTGCTGCAATTCCAGTCTCCTAGCACCACCAACAGGTCAGCAAAAGCAACCGTGCCATCACCATCGATGTCCTCGGGACACGCCGCAACAATCTCAATCTCACCGGACAAAGTCGCTGCAGCGGCAAAGCCAAAAATTACGTCGGGATTCTCACGCATGAAAAATGAATGGAATCCGGAGGACATATCAGTGGGTTCTTGCCAAGAAGCCAGTACGAAATTCACCCGCCCGCAAAATTCATCGACACCAAAAAGCAATTCTTTGGCTGCAATCTGGTCCAGATCGACTTCAAACACCATGCGGTCGTACGGCAAAATAGCTTGCCCAGGAATCAAGCCATCAATTTGGCCTATTGCCAACGGGGGGAGATCCAAGCCATCTCGAACTGAATTTGACACATCAAGAAATTCAAAAGTTTCCTCATCGAAGGCTTGGCAAAAAACGGTGCGATTGTCAGTGCCGACCGGTGAACCAATCGCGAAGGGGCCATCTTCAGGAAAATCACAAGCTGTAAATCCGGATCTGCCCGCAGCGGACCACAGTGTGACCGGCCGGCCCGGATCGAGGTCAAGATTCGGATCGACAAAGGATTCGTTGGCATCCAAAGTCGGGTCGTAGGGAATTTCGTTGATACCGACCGCATCAATGGTCAACGTCAATTGGTTGCAGCGGATCTGGCTGACCGGTGTTCCGGAAGGAAGGCCGGCCTCGGTCAAGTCGAATGCCAGGAAGATTTGGGCGTCACGCTCATCAAAAGACGGGTCGGCGTACACGCCGAACAAGGAGCCAGCCACTCGATCACCGGGTGTAGCGTTGAACGGATACATCCACCGGTCGGACGAAACAGGCGATGAAAACTCAACTGTTTGAGCCAGCACAACTGTGACGAGGGGACAAAGCATGGCTGAACAGTTTAGAGCAGTAATTGAGACTGAGTTTCAATTATGCAAAAAAACGTGCAAAAAGGTCAGATTTCCCTGCAAAGGCCTCGCTTCAACGTCCGCATATCGTTCCGCCCCAAACAAACCGCCAGAGCAATGGATTTCCCGTTGCAGACATGGGCAGGACCGCTCGAAAAAGGGGTTTATCGCTTGACGAAGGCCACCAAGGACTCGCCCAGCGACGCACGTTGGGACTGGTCTTTGAGCGCCGCGGTGATCACGCGAGGAAGCCTCTGCCCCCCCGCTTCGGACACGATCGTCACTTCGGACTGGTTGAGAATGGGTTCCCAAGCCGCACGAATTTCAGCCCAAGCGTTCTTGTGCTCTTGCCAATAGTCAATCGCGGCTGAAAGGCGCTCCTCCTCCACGCGAACGTAACTGTTCAAGCCACGCTCGTGGACAATGACCTCCTGAGGCTGTCCTGAGTCGTTCAAAACAAGTTTGCGGCTTGACTGCTCATGCACCCAACCCTTTGGTGTCACCGTGTGGGTGTTGATCGACTCCAAGATGTGGTAGTCCGAGCGTTTGGTGTATTCCCGGCGTGGCAGTGGACGCCAAGTTCGATCACTGATCCATTCAGAATGTTCGCCAATATGATGCCATTTCCCAAAGGCTTCATATCGAGGCGAATCGGTGGTCTGGTACACCGCCTGGGTCCAACGTCCAGTTGCTTGACTTGGGTTCGATTTGGCTTCCCGCCAAGTGTTGCTTCCGCAGAACTGCATCAGGCGGCTATCTTCAAACTGCCAATCTTGACGCCAGTGCTTTACGACGTAGCCGGTGTCTTCGTCGGCCACCAAGATGTGTTGCAAACTGATGAAGTCCCCTCTGTCCTCGACCAATTGGACCAACTCGACGGCTGTCTCTTCATAAGGACGCTTCAACTTGTAACCAGCTTGAACGGGGGTCATCTCTTCAAACTGGAAAGTCACTTCGAACGCACCACACATTCCCAAAATGGCTTCGCGGTCTTGGTCAAAGGTGGAAGCAGCATTGGACAGCAGGGCGGCAAAGATAAAGTTGGACAGCATGGGGCTTTCTCCGTTTGAGACGTAAAATACTAACGCAAATGCGAATCATTCTCAATCGATCCGCAAGACAGCGCTTCTTGTGGAAGAATCTGGGAAGAACACTCGACCAACCGACCAGAATCCCCCATATTGAAGCCATGGCCCCCTCAACCATTCTGGCTTTTGCCGCCATTGCCCAATGCCCAGACTGCTGGCTGGAGGCCGATGGACCGGACGTGGTGCAGTCCAGCACCGGGCAGCCCGTGGTGCTTCGAGGGGTCGGACTTGGTTATTGGCTCCTGCAAGAGAACTACATGATGCACCCGCAAGGATGCGAGGGCTGCCCTGACAACCAGTGGCAAATGAAACGTCAGTACCTCCAAGAGGGCCAAAGCATGGCCCAAGTCGAAGCGTTCTACGCCAACTGGAGATCACGCTTCATCACCCGAGGCGACATCGAAGACATCGCCAACATGGGGTTCAACTGTGTGCGCTTGCCCATGCACTACGAACTCTTTCTCACCACCGAGCAACGGGCCGTGCGCAATGCAGTGATCTTGGGCGGTGGATCCGCCCATGATGCGTACAAAGACGCTCTGGCAAATTGGGTTGCCGAAGGAAGCATCGCGGCCACCAGCGACCTCGATGGTTTCCAACACATCGACGACCTGATTGGGTGGTGCTCGGAGTTTGGCTTGTGGATCAGTTTGGACATGCATGCCGCTCCCGGCAGCCAAGGTGTCACGCTGGGCATCACCGATGGTTTCTATCCCAACAACCTGTGGGAGTACCCCGTCTTTCAAGATGTCTTGGTTGACATTTGGGACGCCATTTCTGACCGCTATCGCGACGAGTCGCGCATCGCGATGTACGAATTCATCAACGAACCGAACAACGTACCCGGCGGCGGACCGGCCATTCGCGACCTCACGCAACGGCTCATCACGATGGTGCGGAACAAAGGCGACCAACACCTGATCGGGGTGCATGGCAATGGGTACAGCAACGTCTACGACAACATGCTGCCCAGCGACTTTTCTCCCAACCGGGGGCTGGTGTACCACGCCCACCGGTACTGGATTGAGCTCCAAGACGATGCCATTCCCAATGGCAATCCGAATGTCATCAACCGCATGGTGGATTTGGTGCAATTCCGACAAACCCACCAAGTTCCCATCTGGGTGAGTGAAACCGGCGAGAACAACAACGAATGGATGGCGGCGAACATCGACGCCATGGAAGCCGCTGGCGTCGGTTGGTGCCACTGGACGTGGAAGCGCCATGATGTTTTCCAGAATGCGGCCCTGAATCGGATTGGCGGAAACTACCCCACCGATGGCGCTTCCGCCATGAACACCGTGCTGGCTTTCATCCACCACAACCAGATCATTCCCAACCCCGACACCCGGGTGGCGATTGGCGCTGACCTTCCCGCACCCGGGAGTTCTGGGTGCACCAGCGATGCAGACAATTGTGCCCCCCCCATTGGTTCCACCGTTTCGTTGCAGGGGTTTCATGGGGAGTATGCGAGCACCAATGGAGGCGAGGAAGGAATGACCTGCGACAGCGCCCAGGTGGGACCGGACAACCTCTTTGTGCTTGAAGAAGCTGGAGACGGTCGAGTGGCTCTTCGCGGCACCAACGGGCGGTACGTCAGTTCCAACAACGGGGTGGAAGCCATGACGTGCGACAGCACCGAAGCGAATGCTTGGGAAAGATTCTCTTGGGTGGAACTCTCGGATGGACGGGTCGCCCTTCGTGCCGATCATGGTCAATACGTCAGTTCAAACAATGGCCTAGAACCCATGCGCTGCGACCGTGATGTGGCGTTGGAGTGGGAATCCTTTGCTGTGGGTCTTGAAAAAAAGTGTCCCTGTCGATCTGCAGGGGACGTGAACTGCGATGGTGTGGTGGGATTTGCCGATGTCTTGGCGGTGTTGGCCAAGTGGGGCGCGTGTCCCAACTGCTTTGAAGATGTCAACCAAGACGGCGCGGTTGAATTTGCCGACGTGCTCAGCCTGCTGGCCAACTGGGGAAGCTGCCCCGATTAGCCCAGCAAGTGGGCGTGCCTCTGGACGACAGAAGGGTCACCAGACCCAAAAAAGCGGGCTCTCCGAAGAGAGCCCGCCAAAAAACAATGACTTCGAGGCTGAACCAAACAGCCATCCTGGAATTTCTACGCTCAGGCGCCGTTGTACTCCGTTGGGTCAAAAGCGTTGTAGAAGCCAACCACCCGTTCGCCATCCCATTCGAAGGCCGCGTACCCACGGATGCTCAATTCCTCTCCGGTCTCCTTGACAACGCCCTTCCAGGTGTACCACATGTTGGTGAACATGCGGCCATTGTTGTAGGACATTGTGGTGACCACCATGTCCTCGTGACGAACGTCATCGAATGGTGCTTTTCCTTCATCAAAGGACTCAATCCACTCCGACTTCGAGAAATCGGCATCGTTGACCATGATCTCTGCATCCGGGCTGATAAGGTCGTAGAAGGCTCCGTATTCTCCCTCGCAATATCCAGCGGCCATCTCACGAACCGCTTCGGAATGCCAGCAGTGTTCGGTGATGAATCCAGACCACTCGCCATCATCGTGATGGTCGTGATCGTGGTGCCACTCCTCTTTTTCCTCGTGCCACCCTTCTTTTTCTTCGAGCCACTCTTCCTCTGTCCCGTGCCACTCTTCTTTTTCTTCGTGCCACTCGTGGTGATCGGAGCCTTCGTGCGGCCCGTCAGTCGTGATATTGATCGTGCAGCCAGGGACTGCGATCAAGAACCCAAATGCCAGAGTCTGTTTCAACATTGTTGTATTCCTCCTGAAAGAAGACTGTACCAACAGGGCCACGCACCCATGAACGCAATCCCGCCGAATCAAAAAATCAACAAGGACCGAAGGCCGCAAGCAGAATCAACACGTCGGCAAAGTCGGTCGTGCCGGACCCGTCAAGATCAGCCTGGGTGCCATCCCAGTCGCTGAGAACAAACAACAAGTCGTCAAAACCGATGACCGAGTCGCTGTTGAAGTCACCGGGGCATGGTGAAGTACAGGACACTTCGGTGCACGATGAGGCTTCCCCACCGAACACTCCCCCGGCCTGCTCGCACAAAGAGGCTTCAAGGATCGCACAGGAAGACCCAACACAACATGCTCCGGTCAACTGGGGGCAGGCGGTGGTGGCACACTCGGCCGAGGAGCCCTGGAAAATACCGCCACCAAAGGAGCAATTTTCCTGCGTTGCGTTGGTGCAAGAGGCATCTGCAAAGCAACAAGCGCCGGTGCCGGTGCATTCTGGCGCAGCCTCGCATGAGGTGCCAGCCCCGTTGAACACGCCCCCGGCAGCCTGACAGGTTGCTTCCTCCAAAGAGGTGCACGAGTCTCCAAGGCAGCAGGCACCGGTTTGCAAAGGACAGAGCGTGGGATTGCATGGCTCGGAAAGACCTTGGAACGCCCCACCACCAAAAGCACAGCTGGCCTGTGTCGCATTTACACAAGTTCCGTCGGGGAAGCAACACGCCCCGGTACCAAAGCAGTCCGATGGGGAATCGCAATCGCCCAAGCTGGGTTCCACTGAGCCTCCAGCATCCACACAGTTGGTTGTGGTAAGAATTTCGCATCCACTGCTCAGGCAGCATGGATACGAGACTTCATTGCAGTCTGGATTGGAATCAATTCTCTCAAACGTGAAAGAATCAATGTTGAATTCTTGACTCTCGGTTCCGTCATTGACAAATCGAAGAGGGAGTTGAAGATCGCTTGGCAAGTTCAAGACCGCTTCCACTTCCACCCAATCTTGCCAGCCGTCTGTGGCGGGCACAACAATTGGGCCCGTGAGATCAAGACCATGCAACTCAAGGTGAAATCTTCCGCCCGAAGATGCAGACGCGACTTTGGCACGAACCAAATATTCGCCACCACAAATGACATCGCTGGTGAATTGCAACCATTCCATGGGGCGCAGCCAGCCGACGTACGCTCCACCGCCGCCCGAGCTTCCAATGTCAACGCCTTGATCGGCTCTCATGACAAAGCCGCCATTGTTGGTGTGGTCGGCGTCCCAATAGCCAACACTTTGTCCCCCCCGGTCATAATTCTCAGCCTCGACAACGCCGGGGATTTGGTGGTCCGCGTAAGCGCTGGGGGCTTCCCGTTTCCACACGCGTACCCAGTCGACTTCGAGGGTGGCAGGAAATGGTGTTGAACCATCTGGATACCCTGGCCAATTGCCTCCCACCGCAAGGTTCAAGATGAAGTGGAAGTTCCAATCGAAAGGTGCTTCTGCATCACCTGGGGCACTGTCGGTGAACCATTGATTGAGACTCTTTTGGGAGTACTGGACATCGTCGAAGTACCACCGGATCTGATCGGGATCCCACTCGATGGCGTAAGTATGAAATCCAGAAATTGCGCCTCCAGGAGGGTCGTACGAGCCGCCTGTGTATTGGTTCGCCGGCCAAGCCGATCCGTGATGCAAGGTGCCATGAACTTCATCCATGCCATTGATCCACTCCACGATGTCGATCTCCCCACCTGCCGCCCACCCCCCGTAGGGACTGTTGGTGGGGAGCATCCAAAATGCAGGCCACAGCCCTGCACCAGGTGCTGGAACTTTGATCGAAGCCTCCATGCGACCGTACGTAAATTCGCCTTTTCCTAAAGTACGAATGCGGGCCGAGGTGTATTGGTTCCCCTGTTTTTGAGCCACGATGTGAAGCCGGCCATCTTGCACAAACAGGTTGGACGGGTTGTCCGTGTAGGACTGCCACTCGTTGTTGCCCCAGCCTGGAATGCCATATTGAGAGCCATCGCCGTATTGGGGCGTCCACTTGGTCAAGTCCAGCGAATTGCCAACAAACTCATCCGACCAGGCCAAGTGACCGTACTGGCTGAGAATGGCTGAGCACAGAACAAGCGAGAACATCACTTCAACATACGCTCGATATTGGGGAGCGGAATCAAACGTTCTCAAACTCCGAGAAGAATCCGTTCAATCCAAAGCGGCCGAAATGGATTTCGACTCCCGGAGCGGGTTGTATTCGGAGGAACCTGGAGGCTCTGCCCCAATTTTCAGCTCCCAGCTCAAGGCACACCGCCAGCGTCCGACGAGCGCCGGCCAGGCTGGCTTGAACGATTTAGACCCTTTTATAGGATTTTGCCCCGCCAATGCCCGAGAAATGTGAACGAGTGGGGCCAAAAGAGCGATTTGAACGATTCCGGGCCTAAGGTTCGAATTCCACAGACTCAGCCGAAGACGTGGACTCCATGGGTCCATCCTTCGCGTCGATCTTTGATTCCCCGCTCCTCAGGAATCTCCAATAGAAGGCTCTGGCAATTGGCCAGAGCCTTCTTTTTTAAGCGGAAAGTGTGACACGCAACCCTTGAACTGCACCATCACGAGCAAACAAGCGCTGGGACCACTCGCGAGGCAATGCTGAACCGGTCATCTCAGTCTCCCCATTCGCAGTTTGAACTGTGATGGAAGCCGAGGAACCCTTGCGATACAGAACTGGGACACCACACAACTGAAAGAACACTTCACCGGCCAGAAGCTCCCGTTGCACCATGTGGTTGGATCGGGTGGAGGCCGGCCATTCGTCGTCTTGCATCAGGCTGGGATTGAAATGAATCTCGCCGTTGCAAAAGCGAACCCCGAGTTCCATGCGTCTTGTCAGCAGTTCCTCTTTGACTTGCCCGGTCATGCCTGGTTGCTGAGCCCCACGGTCTCCTGGAGTGTGGGAATATGCGTCAATCGGGTACGCGCCGAACTGATGCGGCGTGCGGCGGAAGCCAAGGCCATCTCGGACGCGGTGGTACAACGCACGCAATCGCTCTTGAATGGCGACGGGTGCATCTTGAGCGTCCTGCACGCACTCGCCGGACGCCACCAACAACTTGGCGACCATGTGCCAGTAGGTGCAGCCAATCCCTTCATACCCATACATGCCACCAGATCGACCCGTAAACGCATGATGATCAAACACCGACTCGTACAGATTCACCACGTGTTCAAGATCTTGCTCGACCAGTTTCGTCCAACGCCCGTCTTGTGCAAGTTGGGACAGAACCTCCATCACCCCGCGGCGGTTGACCAAGTCCGGGGCAAAGCGCACCACCCCCGCATGATCTTTCACCACCAACTGGCGGTTGTCGGCTTCAACCAGCCGCTGCAAGAGGGCCGATGTCTGGACATCCACCTGCCCCTTGGACAAGAAATCTTCGATGGACTTGATGGGGTACAACAAGAAGGTGTTGTGGTCCGACCGGTACAGCGTCGAATCAAAGAGTATTTCCAGAAGTTTCGCCGACGCTTCTGCATCCAGTACGCCCGATGACAAGACGGCCACTTGTCCCTCGAGCATCAGTGGCAGACGTGAAACTTCGGCTTGGCCCTCTGAGAAACGAACGAGGTTGTAGCCGTCGTAGGTGCCATCCTCCCGCCGGCCGGCACGAATGGTGCTTGCCAACCATGACTCCATGTTTTTGAGCAACTCAAGCAGCGATTCAGCAGAGATGGATTGGACCGCGTGTTCGGTCCGCATGCGATGGCGATAAGTCTCAAACGCACTCCCCAGAGCATCAACCGCCGCACGACGGACCGTGGAATCTTGGGTGGCGGATGCAGGATCGGTCGAGAAGACTTCGCCCAGCGACTCGCACCACGACCAGACCACCGAACGCATCTCGCCGAATTCGGCGTCCTGCAGCAATGTCTGCAAGAGCTTCACATGCCGATGGAGATACGACGCCGTCACCATGGAGAGTCCGTACCCGGCCAAGGCATTGTTGGCGTCGTTCCACTCGGGCCGCTGGGTGCACATCCAAATGCCACCGCCTGGCACCAACGTTGACATCTTGGACAACACTGGGATCAGCAATTTTTCCAAAAAGGTGACCTGCAACAAGTCATCGCCGTCGTGCACCAACCGGCCATCCGACCCAAATTTCTGTCGCCGGGTCTCGCTGAATTCGTGCTGTTCCCAGTCAAAAAGAATGGACTGCCGAGGATCGGCAACCAATTCTTGGTGAGATTTCAACGCGTAGGGCACGTCGGCAAAAGAGAACATGGGCACCGACAGCCACTCGCGCATCCGGTCGGGATTGATGGAAGCCGACAATTCAAGCAGTCGACTGAGGTAGGTGATTTGGTGATCGCCCCAGTAGCCAATGTTGCTCCAAGGGTTGTCGGGCTCCGGGACTTCCCAGTCGATGCCTTCTCGGGTAATCCGATACGGATTGAACCCATCAAGCGTGGTGGCGTTGACAAACTTCAAAATGAAATGGTCCACCCAACCTGGGTGAGACAAACCCAGCGCTTCCCAATTCTGGAAAATGTCACGCCAGTTGCCCTCATACGCCAAACGGCGTGAACCATCCTCGTGGCGAACTCGAATGTTGAACACGTTCCACGGTCGGGACGGATCACCATGGCGACGCCCAAACCAAAACGGAAGGTATTCATAAGTCAGTCGAAGCAACTGAAGGTCGTCTTGGGACTGGGCTTCACTCAACAACTCGGTGCGGGTGCACCAAGCGTCAGGCGGTCGTGACTCAAGCCAACCCGCATGCTTCGTTGCCACCAGTTGATTCCGTTGGCCCATAAACGCCAAGAAATCACCCCAAGGCAACCGCTCGGCTTCCACCGGAATCCCACCCCGCATGTTGTTGAACAGGGTGTTGGAAGCATGATGGATGTCGAGGACAGGATCACCGCTGCATTGGTGCCCGTCGGTTTGCGCCAACAGATCGTGCATCGCTTCGGTGGCCGCATCTGCTTCAGTGCGAAGCTGAGACAAGGAGATTCCATCAGCCTGATCGGCCAATGCCGACACCTCAGTTTGGGTGCGGTGCACGTCCGCCACCAAAGCCCACGTCAAGCTTTGGCCTTGGCCAACCTGCCCCTCCACGGCATAGGCAAACTGGCCCGCACGCCCCGTGGCCCGGCGCATGCTCTGGGGCGCGACCCCTCGAACAAACGACTCCACCGCCAACGGGTCAAGGGTGCTTGAGCCATTTCCCACCGCAAAGACAGTTGTCGCACGCAGGGACTCCGCCGGCTCGGCCCGGTCGCTCAAGGCGGTCTCCATGGCGAAGGTGGCCACCGAAGTGGAACCAACACGCTCCGAACGGGTGTAGGCGTTGACGAGACAACTCATCGATTGCATCACCGGGAGCGACGCGCCACCAGCTTGCAAATCCCTCAGGGCATCCAAGACTTGGACTTCGCAAGAATGCTCGCCGGACGCTTCCAGAGAAACAGTTCGAACAAAACCATGTTCATTGCTGAAGGTCCACCACGCACGGGCCACCAAGCCCAGTCCTTGATGATGCGATTCAAAGACAATGCGGTCGCCCAACACACTTTTGGCCAAATGCCGACGCTCTTGCGCCCCTGCACGGCCCGTGAAGGGCGCCCACAATTCGTTCCCCACCCGGATGCCCGTCCAAGGACCACTGAAGGCATCCACGGCATGCAAGAGGTCATCGGTGCGGTACGGAAAAAGAGAGTGCTGGGCGTTCACGCGGCCTGCGGTAAGCCCTCCGCGGGAAGAGATGTACATCCAGTGCTCTTCCGGACTCACCACGGTCAGCAAGAAAGGCTCCATCAAATGAGTGTCGAGAATGCGGTAGCAATCCACGCCGTCGATGCGGCACAGACCTTCAGTGTGCGGGCTCATGGATCAGCCTTTGGTTCCGCTCGTCGAAATACCTTCGACAAACGAGCGTTGGGTCAAAAGAAAGAGCACCAAGACCGGACCAACCATCAGGGTGGTCGCGCTCATCAAGAGATGCCATGGGGTGGTGCCCAAGCGGGACATGAACAGTTGCAAGCCGAGGGCCAGCGTGAACTGATCGCGATGGGACAAGAAAATGAGTGGTCCAACAAAGTCGTTCCACACAAACATGAAGTGCAACAGCGCCACCACCAGCAAAGCTGGAGTGGCCAAAGGAAGCATGATGTGCCGAAAAATGCCGAAGTGACCACAGCCATCGATGCGGGCGGCATCGTCCAGTTCGCGAGGAATGGTCATGAAGAATTGACGCATCAAGAAAATGCTGAATGCGTTGCCAAACCAAGCCGGAACCCACAGGGGACCAAACGTCCCGATGAGACCAAGCTCTCGGAACATCGTGAACAACGGGACCATGATCACAGGGAATGGCACCATCATGGTGGCCAGCATCAACATGAAGAGCGGCTTGCTGCCCGACCAACGCACTCGGGCAAAGGCATACGCCACCATCGCGCTGGAAACCACCGTGCCGCTGACCGCCAAAATGGCCACCAACAATGTGTTGCGGAGATAGCGCCGGAAGTCCAGCGTGCCATCGGTCATCACCGTGTCCAGATTGCTGGCCAAGTTGCCTGGCATTTCGCCCGCGGTTTCTGGGAAGAGCGTCTGCCCCCCCTCGGCGAAGCGCTCACCTTCTCCCCCGGCGATCAGCAGCATGTACCCAATAGGGAACAGAGCAACGGCCGTCACCAACGTGAGCAAGACGTAAACCAAGGTGGTGCGAACTCTTTCCATCAGGCGCCTCGGTAGTACACAAACCGTTGCCCAAGCAACAGGACCAAGCCGGTCAACACCAAAATGGCAGCGAATTGCACCAAGCCAAGCACGGAGGCATATCCCATGTCGCCGTATTGGAACGCTTGGTCGTAGACATACATTGCAAAGAAGTACGTGGAACGTCCCGGTCCTCCACCGGTCATGACCAGAGGGATCACAAAGACTTGAGCCGCGTTGATGATGCCAATGACCACGTTGAACAAGATCACCGGCGAAATCATCGGCAAGGTCACATGGACAAATCTTCCCCATGACCCCACCCCATCAAGCGAAGCCGCTTCATGCAATTGCTTGGGAACGTCGCGCAAGCCAGCGAGGTAAATCACCACCGCGGGTCCCACGCCCCACAAACTCATCATCAAGAGCGCGGTCCACGCCCAAGCCCCAGAACCAAACCAGTTGGGACCTTCGACACCGATGAGCCCGAGCAATTGATTGGCCGCACCCAGCTCACCATCAAAGCCAAGCTTGAAGATGGCCGCCACGGCAATCAAAGGCAGAACCGACGGCACAAAGACGGCCGAACGCCAGAACGCTTGAAATTGCGCGGGCTTGGACAGCAACACCGCCAGAGCAATCGACAGCACGGTCCCTACCACAATCGAAAGCAACCCAAAGAAAAACGTGTTCCAGGCCACGGTGCCCAAGATTGGATCATCCGCCAATCTGGCGAAGTTCTTGGTGCCCACCATGATCGGGGGTTCCAAAAGGGTGTAATCCGTAAAGGCGTACCAAATCCCCAAGCCAACGGGCAACGCGGTGAACAGCATGAAGCCGGCAAGCCATGGTGCCGCCCACGGCAAAAAGGTCAGAAAGCCGTCGCGCTTCACAGTCGAGACTCCCGCAACGCCCGGCGGGCTGCGGCCCGGGTCAGTTGGGCTTGAACCTCTTCTTGAACTCGTGCGAAGGCTTCAGCAGGAGTGGTCTGCAAGACATCGATTTGGCTCATTCCTGCACCCAAAGAGTTGCTGAACTCGGGCCAGACTTCAGTAAAAGGTTCAGCAAACGCATTGGCGCTCACCATGATGTTCTGATGCACCTCAATGGAGCGATTGGGATGCTCAGCAATGAACGAACCGCTTGGTTTGACCAAAGGCGATGGCTTTCCGTGACCCGAAGCCAAGCGCTCTAAGTTTTCTGGTTGCTGCAAGAACGAAACGAACGCCAAAGATCCGTCGGGATGTCTCACATTTCTTGGCACCACCAACACATCGCATTCGATGGATCCGTGGGGGTTGGCTGGATCTTGCACGGACGGATCCACCGGAAATGGCGTGGCGGCGTAATCCATCAAGTTGTCGCCCATTTCCTCTTGCATGAACTTGGCAACCCAAGGCCCTTGCAAAGTGGTGGCCAAGCGACCGCTGAAGAAGTTGCGGTACGGCGACGGGTTGTCCACCAAGGCCCCTTGGAACCGGCGCAGGTTCTCAAGGCCCCAGCGCCGCGGGAACGACTGAACCCACTCATACGCGCGAATCATGCCCGGGCTGTTCACCATGGCCTGATCGGTGGCGGCGTCGTACATGTGACCACCAAAGAATGGACCGTACGACCAGTTCCACCAGCCAGGATCACCTGGCAAAAAACCGGCACGCTCAACCTTGCCTTCGGTGTTGCGGATGGTCAGGGCATTGATGACCTCATCAAATTCAGGAATGGTGGCCGGAGGTTGATCGGGGTCGAAGCCGAACTCTCGGAACATCGCGCGGTCGTAGTACAACGCAATCGATGAACACGTGGTCGGGGCCGCGTCTTGGACATCACCAAAGAGAATGGGCCGCAACACCGATGCGTAGTCGTCTCGGCTCCGCCCCAAAGATTCCAGAGACAACAACGCGCCCGAGCGGCGGAAAAAGGGAATGTTGCGGTGCCAGAGCCCCAGCAAGTCGGGTGGGTCTTCCGCGGCAATCGCAATCTTTGCTTTGCGGTCGAGTCCACTGACACTGAGATAGTTCACCCACCATCGATCTTGACTGGCGTTGAATGCATCAACCACGGTCTGCATCGCGGCGGCTTCGTGACCCGTCCACTTTTCCCAGTAATCCAACACGATTCGGCCGGCAGGCATGTCGTTGCGTCGCGTGCCCCCCAAAAAGGCATAGCCGGCGGCGGCCGCACCGAAAGTTCCGAGGGCGGCACGTCTGGTGATGGAAGTTTGGGAATCCAAGAAATTCATTCTAATCCGAACCCGCAGAAATGCCTCTACACTCATGGGCTATGGCCGAAGTGCGACTGCGTTCGATCGAAAAGCAATTCTCTGGTGGCGTCCATGCGGTGAAACCGTGCGATCTCGACATCAGAGATGGAGAATTTTTGGTCTTGGTTGGCCCCTCTGGGTGCGGGAAATCCACCTTGCTCCGCATGATCGCCGGTTTGGAGGAGCCGAGCGGCGGCACCATCAACATCGGCAGTCGTGATGTCACACACGTTGATCCGGCCGACCGAGACATCGCGATGGTGTTTCAGAATTACGCCCTCTATCCCCACAAGAACGCAAAGGAAAACATGGCATTCGCTTTGCGACTTCGCAAGATTCCCAAAGCAGAACGAGAACGACGAATTACCGAGACGGCAAAGATGCTGGGCATCGAGGAATTGATGAACCGAAAGCCTGGCGCGATGTCGGGCGGTCAGCAGCAACGGGTCGCGTTGGGCCGGGCCATCGTGCGCGATCCGGCTTGCTTCTTGTTTGACGAGCCACTGTCCAACCTCGACGCCAAGATGCGAAACCACACCCGCTCGGAGCTGCGTCGACTGCACAAAGAGCTGCAAACCACCAGCGTGTACGTCACCCACGACCAAGAAGAAGCCATGACCTTGGGTGATCGCGTCGCGGTGATGAAGGACGGCGTGATGCAACAACTGGGCACACCACTCGAGGTGTACCGCGCGCCAGCCAATCTCTTTGTGGCCGGCTTCATTGGCACCCCCGCCATGAACCTCATGCCAGGTGAGGCGAAAGATGGCCAGGCCACTTTGGCTTCTGGCTTCCAGGTCAGCGTCCCAGATTCACTCAATGGCACCATCACCGTAGGGGTTCGCCCCCAGCACTTCCGCGTCGCCTCCGACAGCGACCAAGGTGCGGTCGAATTGACGGCTCGCTTGGTCGAACCTCTCGGTGACTTGGCCGATGTGCACTTGGAAGCAGCCGATGGCTCCACCCTTTTGGCCAGGCTGGATTCCGAATGGGCGCCGACCGAAGGTGCAACTTGCCCCATCGTCATCGACCGCGACCGCCACCACTGCTTTGACAGCTCTGGCCAACGGGTCAACTGATCGACGCGTGAATCAGGCGGGGCTTTCGGCCAACTTCGCACCATTGGATTCGATGATGGTGCGGTACCACCGTGCGGAATCCTTCAAGGTGCGAACTTGCGTCTGGTAGTCCACATGGATCAATCCAAAGCGCTTGGTGTACCCCTCGCCCCATTCGAAATTGTCCATGATGGACCAGTGGAAGTACCCGTGCACTTCGGTCCCATCCGCGATGGCTTTTTCCAGCTCCAACAAATACTGCCGCGTGAAGTCGATGCGCTGTCCGTCGCGGACGCGACCATCAAGACCCACCCAGTCCATGGAAGCCAATCCGTTTTCGGTGATCACCACGGGCAAATCAAAATGCTTGTGCGCCCAATAAGGCCCCCAACGCAAGGCCGCGGGGGTCACCGGCCAATCGAAGCAGGTGATGGGATGACCCACGGCGTGAGGCACGTGTTCGGGCTCTCCATCGGCTCCAGCTTTCACCACCCCACCTTGGTAGATGTTGAGTCCCACGAAATCCATGGGCTGCTTGATGGTGTTGAAGTCTGAGTCTGGGAACTCCGGCATGTGCTCGGCGTAGGTCTTCAAGCCGGCTTCTGGGTAATGCCCCAAGCATGCCGGCTCGAACCACCACGCGTTGTTGAAGTGGTTGCCAAACTCCACACTCTTCTGAACCTTTTCTGCCGCGGCGTAATCTTCCGGCGAGTCGGTGGCCGGAATGGTGGCTTGTCCAACTGGAGCAATGCCAATGCGTCCTGGCTTGCTGCACGATGCCCGCAAGACCTGGACGGCTTTTCCGTGGGCCAACAGGGTGTGGTGACCGGCAAGAAGTTGTTCGCGCGTGGTCAAGGTCAAGCCGGGAGCATGAACCGCGTTGCGATGGCCATGATCGATGTACACCTGTGGTTCATTGAGGGTCATCCAATGGGTGACTCGATCGCCCAGTCGCTTGGCCACGACGTCGGTGTACCCCGCGAACCAATCAGCGCTTTCCCGGTTCAGCCACCCACCTTGTTGGAAGACTTTGGAGGGAAAATCCCAGTGGTACAAGGTAACCCACGGAGTGATGTTGTTGGCAAGCAAGGTGTCGATCAGCCGGTCGTAGAACGCCAGTCCTTCCTCATTCACGGCCCCTGTCCCGTCGGGAAGTATGCGAGGCCAGGCCAGCGACAATCGATACGCCTGAAGACCGATCTCACCCATCAGGGCGATGTCTTCTTCGAAGCGGTGGTAGTGATCACACGCCACAGACCCACTGTGACCCTGCTTCACAGCATCCGGGCGATCGCAATAATCATCCCAGACACTCGGCTTTCGTCCCCCCACACTGGCGGCCCCTTCGATCTGATACGCGGCCGCCGCAGCGCCCCACACAAAATCGTCTTTGAATGGCATGCAAAATCTCCCAAGAGTCTTCGAATGAAGGGACATACAGTAACCACATGCTGTGGACCCTCCTCCTTCTGAACGAATTCGATTTGATCTTTCACGACGATTTCTCCACCACCGCCAAGCGATATGAAGGCTGGACTTTGGTGGGAGACGCCGCGCAACAAAATCTGGGACTTGTTCGTCCCGGCGAACAAGTGCTTCTCGAGGGCCAAGGGCTCCAGCAGGCCACACTGCGCTGGCTGGACGACCAAGCCAATGTGGTGGGGGAAGACCCGTGGCTTGAGGGCGTGCCAGCCACCGCCCCGCCCGCAGCCCGAGCCGTCGGCTTGACGCTGCGGGACTACACCAGCGTGAGCAACCTTTCGGTCACCGTTGCGCCGCCAGCTGAAGATCGCTTGGGGGGCCTGGGCAACTTCGAACGCCCCGACGGTGGAGTGGAGGGCTGGTCCGCATTCAACCAAGCCATCGCTTGGGAAGGGATTGGCCGAGAGGGCGGTGCTCTGCGTACGGTTGGCCCGCTCAATGAACGATACGGAGGTTCAGGTCTTGAGCGACGATTCGAAGTTCGTGCGGGAACAATCCTTCGCGCCTCGGTGTTTGGCCGCGCTCCAGCGCATGCTACGGTTCGAGGCACCAAGAACTTTGGCGTGCTTCGGGTGGAATGTCTGGCTGAAGACGGTCGAGTGCTGGAGTGGCGAGAGGCTCGTCCGGTTGACGCGGAAAAAGAATTCGGAGTCGATGGACAGTGGCACCAAGCAAGTTGTGAAATGTCAACGCCAATCGGCACGGTTTCCGGTCGAGTGGTGCTGGTGTTTGTGCAACCAGAATTTGAGCCTGGAACCATCGACTTTGACGATCTCAAGATCCACTCTGAAGATCAGAATCTGCAGCTTCATGAAAAATTTGACCAAGTGAACCACATCCAAGAATCTTGGACCGTCAAAGGCGAGTCTCGGTACGAACTGGAGACCCCGCTGTCGGGCACCGCCGCGCTTTTGTTGAATGAAGACACCGAACTCTCCGTGCCGGTGGTTCTGGACCCCTCCCGCCCGGTAAGCGTGAACTTGGCCGCTCGAGGCTTGGTGGAGGCCCAACTCCGATTCCCAAATGCACAGCACCCACCCATCAGGCTGTACGACAGCAGCGACGCTGGTCAAGGTTGGCGGGCTTGGCGATCGAATCGCATGGAGGGGCTTCCCAGCAGCGCCGAAGTGGTGGTTCGTGCCCGCGGTGACGTGGCGGTGGATGCCCTCCGCGTCAGCCAACCCACCGCCAACGCCGAGACTCGAAGTCTGCCGATTTTGAATGGGAACTTGGATGGCCAGTTGCCAAACACCAAGGACTGGGAAATTGCCAACGACGAATGGAGTTTCAACAATGAGATGCAGTTCTACGCGCAGGACTGCGTAAGCGTTCGAAACGAAGCGTTGCACCTCACCGCATTGAACCGGCCCGTAGGAACTCGAAAGTATTCCAGTGGGCACGCCACCACCAAGCACCAACACGCCGTGAAGTGGGGACGCTGGGAGGTCCGGGCTCGACTCCCCCAAGGACGCGGCTATTGGCCCGCCATTTGGCTGTTGCCCACCGATGGCTCATGGCCACCTGAAATTGACATCATGGAATTCATCGGGCACGAACCCCGAAAGGTCCACCACTCCGCCCACTGGGGACCCCTGCGCGATGGCCTCAAACCATGGGATCTGGGACAGACCTCAACCAAGACTTTCGCCGGACCCGATTTCACCAAAGACTTTCACGATTTTGCGTGCGAGTGGACCCCCGAAGGCGTGGTGTGGTTCGTTGATGGGGTGGAACGACATCGCACCACGGCTTCACCCCGCAAGCCGATGTACTTGATTTTGAATCTGGCCGTCGGTGGCGATTGGCCTGGCCCCCCCGACGAAACCACACCTTGGAACGCGAGCATGGAGGTCGAGCACGTGAAAATATGGAAATGGATCGCGAGCAAACCTGAAAAGCGCATCAAAGAACTGAAGTGGAGCAAGCGGCTGCTCGTTCTTGATGCCACGACGGTCAAATCTCAGGATCTGAGAACCGAAATCGACCGCAACATCGCCGCCTGGCGTGACCGAGATTTGCACTTGGTCCTCTTGGATGGTGACCAAGTGGGCGGCGAAGAAGCCGACCAAGACGCCTCATTTTGGCGGAAGAAATTCCGAATCGCCGGAGAAGGCGCGGTGTTGGTGGGCAAAGATGGCGGCGTCAAAGAACGCTGGTCCGTGGCGCCGCCACTGCAAAAAATCTTCGACTTGGTGGACGCGATGCCGATGCGGCAGCGTGAACTCAGAGATGAAAAGAACAATTAGGCGTACGCCTCTTCGCCGTGCACGGGGAGATCGAGACCTGCCTCTTCCTGATCTTCCAAGACACGAACTCGCATCACGGACCGCAAGAACACAAAGATCCCCACCGTGACAATGGCGGCCCACAGGCCACCGGCGAGCGCACCGACCGTTTGCTTCATCAAGAGTTCAAATCCGCCGCCGTAGAGCAACCCCCCCTCCAACGCGAAGACCCCAGTCAACACAGAACCCACCAGCCCTCCAACGCCGTGGCAGGCGAAGACATCGAGGCTGTCATCGATACCCGATTTGGCAAACAGACTGATGGCGCAGAAGGCAGCAGCTGATCCCAAGATGCCCATCGCAATCGCACCCATAGGAGAAACGTATCCCGCGGCAGGCGTGATGGTGACCAGTCCCACAACGGCACCAATCATGGCCCCGACCGCGGACGGACGGCGTCGTTGACGCCATTCCAACGTGGTCCAAGCCATCATGGCCGAAGCCGCGGCAAGCGTGGTGGTCATGACGGCCATGGCGGCGGTTTCGTTGGCCGCCAACGCCGATCCCCCATTGAATCCAAACCAGCCAAACCAAAGCAATCCCCCACCCAGCAGAACAAACGGAACATTGTGTGGTCGTGCTTCGGCTTCTTGGGTGCTTCGCCGTCCCAGCATGATCGCACACACCACCGCCGAGACGCCCGCGCTGATGTGAACCACGGTGCCTCCGGCGAAGTCAAGCACCCCCCACGCGCCAATCCAACCTCCGCCCCACACCCAGTGGCAGAGCGGGGCGTAACACACAACGGACCACAGCATGATGAACAAGACGTAGGCGCTGAATCGCATTCGCTCGACCACCGCACCCGAGATGAGGGCTGGGGTAATGATGGCAAAAGTCATTTGGAACATCGCAAACAGAATGGAGGGAATGGCCAAACCATCCTCGACGCCTTGTACCCCGCGGAGGCCAACATGCTCGAACGAACCAAACCACGCGCCTCCATCACCAAATGCAATCGAATAGCCGAGGGCCACCCAACACAACGCACCGATGCCCATGGCGATCACGCTCATCATCATGGTGTTCAAAACACTCTGACCACGAACCAAGCCACCGTAAAAGAAGGCCAAGCCTGGTGTCATCAGCAACACCAATGCCGAAGAGGTCAGAATCCATGCCGTATCCGCTGCTGATATTGATTCCATCACAGAATGATGGAAATGTTCTCGACGATTTTCAATACGACCACCACTTTATTCCGACACACATCAGGTGTATTGATTGACTCACGACACAAACTGCCTCAATAGATGGGACATGCATTCAAAACACGACGAAACACTTCGTTCCCTTCACGCTTTAGCATCAAGCCATGTTGATGCTTTTGGCTGCCGGACTTCTTGCGGATCCCGTGCCGGTCTACGTCATTGCGGGCCAATCCAACGCCGAGGGGTACGGCGTTCCCCATGCCCAACTGGAGACCATTGACGACGTCACCGTGGTGTGGCCGGGACGCGCTCAAAAAGAAGTGGGTCCTTTGCAGGCGGGCTGGGGCGCCAACGAAAAGATGATTGGTCCGGAGTATGGATTTGGCCAAGCCATGCAACGTCATCATCAAAGCCCTGTTGTGCTGTTGAAAACCGCCTGGGGTGGCAAAGACGTTTGGTGTGACTTTCGCAGTCCTTCGGCGGGAGACTTCAACTGGGCCGAGCAACAAATGAAAACGCGCGAAGAACGCGAAGGCCGATCACGAAAAGTGGGCGCGTTCTTCAACGCCATGGTCGACAACATCGAAGTTGGCCTCCATCAAGCCCAAGTTCATCTGGGACGAGACGATCTGGAACTGAAAGGACTTGTTTGGTTTCAAGGTTGGAACGACTACTGCCAGTGGCCGGTGGAAGAAGCTGGATCACCCTGCGGCCGAGGGATCATCGAACGCTACCCCCACAACCTGAAGCACATGCTGTGTGATCTTCGCGAAGCCTTGAACGACACCACACTTCCGATTGTGATTGGTGAACTTGGGGTGCATGGCAGCGATGTGCCAAAATCACGTTCCGGCTGGGCACTCCGTGCCTTTCGAACCGCCCAATCTGAGACCGCCAGCCAACTTGACCACTGTTGCTTGGCCCCGACAGCATCATTCTGGGACACCCAGGCAACCGATCATTGGGAGTGCCACTACAACGGTTCCGCCAAAAGCTATTTGCGCATAGGACGCACCTTTGCCCTGCACCTGTTGGCCCTCGATGCATTGCCCGACGGACAAACACTGAAATGGCAAGCAAGCCAAAAAGGGTTGCAAGCCATGTTGCGTCGATATCCACCAAAGTCTGGCGGCTTGGCTTTGTGGGGCTCGAGTATTTTCCGACTGTGGGAAAGAGCCCCGGCCCACTTCTCTGAGTTCGAGGTCACCAATGTGTCGTTTGGAGGTGCCCGATCTTGGGAAACCTTGCATTACGCCGACGAAACACTTTTTCCCATACAGCCAAGCACCATCTTCTACTACTGCGGCAGCAACGACGTGAACGCCGGAGCAGATGCGGCCAGTATTGCCGAGCGTTTTCGTCTCTTTTCTGAACTCACACGCGATCGGTTGCCTCACACCAAGATTTTCTTTGGCGCGATCAATCGATCACCCGAAAAGAAGGAACGCTGGGCTGTCGTGAATGAGGCGAATCAATTGGTGGGATCCTACTGCGAAACGCAAGACGGGCGGACCTTTGTCGACCTCAACCAAGTGCTTGAAGCTGACGACGGGTCCACCCGTCAAGACATGTTCTTACCCGACCAGCTGCACCTCACTGAGAGGGCATACGAGGGTTTTGCTCGGGTGATGCGGGAGGCACTGGAACAAAAAGTCCAGTCCCCGTAACGCATCAATCTTCGTACTCGTCCTTGTCATGACGGCGATCGCCCTTTTCTCGACGACCAGAGTCTTGTGAAGGCACATCTCCGAAGTTGCCGCCGCCGCCAAAGCCGCCACGACCACCGCCGCCACCGCCGAAGCCGCCGCGATCACCACCGCGGAAACCACCGCCACCACCGTCACGATCGCCGCCACGGAAACCGCCGCCGCCACCGCCACCGCGGTAACCACCGCCACCGCCATCACGATCGCCGCCACGGAAACCGCCGCCGCCACCGCCACCGCCACCGCCACCGCGGTAACCACCGCCGCCGCCGCCGCCGCGGAATCCACCGCCGCCGCCACCGCCGCCGCGGAAGCCGCCGCCCCCACCGTCACGATCGCCGCCACGGAAACCGCCGCCGCCACCGCCACCGCCACCGCCACCGCGGTAACCACCGCCGCCGCCGCCGCGGAATCCACCGCCGCCGCCGCCGCCGCCGCCGCGGAAGCCGCCGCCGCCACGCTCTTCACGTGGCTGGGCTTCGTTCAACTTCAGTGGACGACCGCCAAGCTCGGCGTTGCGATCCATCAACTCTTGAATGGCTTGACGACCTTCGTCGTCTCCCATCTCGACAAATCCGAAGCCGCGGGGACGTCCCGTCTCACGGTCCATAACAAGGTGCACTCGTTGCACTTCGCCGAATTCAGAAAAAATACTCGCCACCTCATCCTCGGTGACACGGAAGGGGAGATTCCCCACATAAATACTGACCATGATTCGATTCGTTTTTGTTCACGCAGCCCGATGCAAGACAAGAAAAAAAAAAGCAGAAGGTTCCGTTCGGGTTTCGGAGGGTCTTCCGTTGCGGCCCTGATGGCCGAAGTGGATATTGTGCCTTAAAAAGACCTGCCACGTCGAGAGGAAAGCAATTTTTTCACGCAAACTTCTAAGTACCGCGGGTGTTGCCAAACAAAGCGATATGCAATCGGTGTCCATAACACCAGCCTCGCTTCTGGCACAACTCCACAACCCAGCGGACGCGCTCTGGTTTGGGCACTGTGACCCCTTCCGGCATCAAAAAGACGTCTTCAGGACGTTCAGGTGGCACTTCTGCGAGCATTTGATCAATTTCGGCCAAGTCTTGTTGGTTTGAAACCACAAATTTCCACTGGGTTCGAACGGACTGTTGGATCAATTTGGACAGGATTTCCGGACGCCAACGCCGCGCCTCGTGTCGTTCTGCCCATTGACCTGTAGGGTCACGCGGGTCATTGGTGGGTGTGCTGTTGGACAATTTGGGAGAGCAACTCAACAAATCACAGGTCAGCGGAAGCACCAAAGTGCCCGCCGTTTCAATCGTGACATGGCAACCCGCTTCGCGCAACGCATCGTTGAGCTCTATCAGCCCAGGAAACATGAAGGGTTCGCCGCCGGTCAAGACCACATGCTTTCGACCAGACCGTTGGACTTCTTCAACCAGCGAAGCAACCGAACGTTGATCGCCGGCCGCTGCCCAACTCGCGTACGGCGTGTCGCACCAGGTGCAACGCAAGTTGCACCCCGCCGTACGAATAAAGAAGCTGGGCGTCCCGAGCAAAGAACCCTCACCTTGAATGCTGTCAAAGGTTTCAGCGATAGGCAACGTGGTGGTCATGCAGAGTACCGAGTGGGATCAGGAACACCGGCGGCTTCAAAACCCCGCCGACGCAACACGCAACTGTCGCAGGTGCCACAAGCTCGTCCTTGGGGATCGGGGTCGTAGCACGAGTGCGTCTTGCTGTAATCGACCCCCAGCTTGAGACCACGCTGTATGATTTCCGCTTTGGTCAGGTTTACCAGCGGCGCATGGATGGTAAAGGCCTGCCCCTGCACTCCCGCCTTGGTCGCCAAATTGGCACAGGCTTCGAAGGCGGTCAAAAACTCCGGACGACAATCGGGATACCCCGAGTAATCGACTGCGTTCACGCCCAGAAACAAATCTTTGGCTCCAATCGTTTCCGCGAAGCCCGATGCCAAAGAAAGAAAAATCAAATTTCGCGCTGGAACGTAGGTCACGGGGATGTCCTGTTGCATTTCAGATTCATCTCGCCCGTGAGGGACGTCGATGTCGTCGGTCAGCGCAGACCCCCCAAACACCCGAAGATCGAGGGGCATGACCCGGAAGGGAATGCCGGCCTCTTCAGACAACTTCTTGGCCGCCTCCAGTTCATGCCGGTGTCGTTGTCCGTAATCGACCACCAAGGCGTGGACGGCGTATCCCTCATCCCGGGCGATGGCGAGGACGGTCGCGCTGTCGAGGCCGCCAGACAGCAACACCACGGCTGGATCGGAGGTTCCCATGGCACCATTGTAAATCCGAGGGGGCAGGATTCTTGGCGGCAAACGGACCCAAAAGAGGGTGAAATCGCCCCAAAAGTGCTTTGAGGGCCGTCCTAGAACGCTTGTCCGACGCCCCAAACCACCGTTTGTTCAAAACGTGTGAATCATCCTCAAGACCCCAGCATTGGCTTGACCAAAGTGAGAAAACCGTCATAATCAAGATGTCACTCAACATTTTCAGTTTGGTGTCGAAGTGAGAGAAATCCAAGAGAGGTGAGAGATTGGTCCGAGCCTTCTTTTTGTTTTATTTGGAGTTCACTCATGTATGAATCACTTATCCTCGCGAGCGTGTTGAACAACGTTTCAACCTCGTGGGAAGACCCATCTGTCTTGGGTTACTTTGGTACCTACGGCAACGTAGGCTCCGTCGAGTACAGCGACGCCGAAGCTTATTCCGGCGAATACAGCCTTTCGATCACCGAAAATCCTGTCAGCGGTACCCCGCAGGTCTTCGTCGCGTATATCACTGGACTGCAAGCCGGCGATACGGTCGATGCCTCTGCTTGGTTCTTGGGCCTTGATGGTGACGGAGATGGTGGCTACTCAGGTGGCCGACTCTGGGGCCACTACTTTGACGGCTCTGATCTCAACAGCTACTCAGGCAGCGCTTCCGGTCCCAGCGATATCGTTGGCCGCGATGGCGGCGGTTGGGCAAGCACCAGCCACACCTGGACCATTGCTGAAGGTCAAACCGCGCTGATCATTGAAGCACGAATTTACTCCTACGATGGTGGTGCCGACAACCAAATCTGGGTCGATGACTTGAATGTCTCTTCCAGCAATGCCAACGCCTCCATCGTTGTTGGTGGTGTGGCCATCCCCGCGCCTGGTGCACTGGCACTCCTTGGTCTCGCCGGCCTCGGTCGTCGCCGCCGCAACGGTTGACATTCAACCACAGCACGCAATATCCAAGTGGGGAGGCCTCGGCCTCCCCACTTGTTGTTTTGAAGACTTGGGTTTGATCGAGACCGAATCAGGTTCCGCTGCTGCGTTCGGCTTGCCGAATGGCCTCGGTCAGATGATCTGGATGGACCTCCGGGGCGGATCGCTCTCCGATCATGAAACGGGCTGCCGCCAAGTCTTCGACCAAATCATGCAGGTGTTCGACAGCTCGCCAAGCGGCTGTCCAAGGCTCAATCGCCCTTTCCCGCAGCGTGTCGACCGTGCGGCGGTGGGCGTTGATTTCTTTCTGCACCGCCAAGTCTCGCGCGATGCCTTGCGGTGATTTCAAACGATCCATACGGATCAGCAGGCCCCGAAGACGAGTGCTGGTCCGATTCAATGCCATGGGTGACCAACCATGTCTTGGCAACGCTCGGAGGTACTGACGCCGAAGATCGTCGCGAATGTCATCCCATATGGGCCGGTCAAAATCAACCAACCGAGCGGCCACCTGTCCCGCCAGAGATCGATGGTGCTGCAAACTGGACAGCACTTCTTCAGCGGCTTTCCACAGCCCTCGCCACGCCGGATCAAATCGGGTCTGCAGCGCCTCTGCGGATTTGGGCGTGACCACATCCTGCAAACCCGCGACTTGGACAATGGCTTCCCGAACCATATTTCTCGTGGGCGCATCCAGCTGATCCAAGACTTCACTTCCGGGAAGCAACGGCAACTGACGATCCAAATCTTCCGCGAGATCCGCGGCCAAAAATCTCGCACAAGAAGCACGTGTCGCGGTATCGGCCGCCTCTTCGGAAAAGACGAGTTGGTACGCCACGGTTGTTCCGTTTGCCTCGGGCACCAAAGCGGACCAGGCCTCCACCAGAACACCGCCCCGTACCGTTCGAAGCACTTCTCCGACTGGACCGACCGTCCAATGACACAATCCTGTTTGCCCTTCGAAAGCATCGGCCAAAGCCACACTTGCTTCGGCGATCCGCGCGCCCAACCGGTATCGAAGGTCCGACAAATCACGTGATCGGGCAATCACTCCCCCACGATCATCCACCACCTCCAACAACATCTTGAGATCATCAGGCACCTGGTCAGGCTGGAATTGGTTGCGGTGGACGGGAACACCTCGGGATCGGCACGCCTCTGTCAGTGCGGCCAACAAGTTGCCGCGACCAAATGGAAGCTCACGGCTGATCTGCTGCGCTTGCTCCGCCAAAGGCATCAGGCCGCGACGCACATCCCGGGGCAGGGTTCGGCACAAGGCCTCAATCCGCTCAGCAAGTCGACCAGGGACCAACCAACCGAGACGGTCTTCATCCAGCACCGCAACTTGATCGGGTCGCAATTGAACTCGCACCCCGTCCATTTCATCCCCTGGTTGGAAGGCGTATCGAACTTTGGCAGGGCCGGCATTGGTTCGGAAATCCGATGGGAACGCGGTCTCTTCGGCGGCGATCCGACGCAGCCGCTCGCCGGCATCTTCATCACGCAGCGCGTCCGCTTCAGTCATACGAAGCAGCTCGGGGTTGCGCTTGTGGGCTTTCCTGAACCATTTCCGGAAGCTTCGAGTGCCCACCACATGATCGGGAAGTTGTCGGTCATAAAACGCGTGGCGGCGGGCATCTCCAGCCAACAAGTCCCTTTGTCGGCGCCGGGCTTCCATTTCCCGCAAACGCAAGACCAACTCACGATTGGCCACCAAGAAGTCCTCTCTTCCGGGAAGTCCCTCTTCCACCAAAGCGTGTTGTATGAACAGCTCACGAGACAATCGGGGATCTCGTGGCGCGAGGGCCACACGACGGCGACCATACAACTCCAAACCTAAAAATTCGCCGCGTTCTCGAGCCAACATCTCACCGCGCTCGGCGTCCCATTCTGGATGGTCCCAGCTTCGAGCAACACGCTCCCCCGCTGCTTCCTCAATCCACGATGGTTGCACTTTGGCGCACAATCGCCCCCAACGTCGGCTGGTCTCCACGATCTCTGCGGCCACGATCCATTTGGGGTCTTTCTTAAAGAGACCCGAGTCGGGGAAGATCGCAAACTTGGCATCTCGAATCCCTCGATACTCTCCGCGTTTGTCGAGGCGACCGATGTTGCCCAAAAAGGCTGTCAAAAGACAGCGATGAATAGATTCAGAAGTGGCCGGCGTGGTGTTGGGAGTGGCCTTCAACACCTGGGTGGCCATTTGTTCCAACTGACGTCGAAGGTCGGTCCACTCCTGCATGCGAAGCGGGTGCAGATGGTGTTCTTTGCAAAAACGCCGGACGTCACCCCGGGTACCTTCTTCTTTCACTTGCTTCCAATCTTCGTACAACGCAAGAAGTGACAGGAAGTCTGAACTGGAACGCCGCCATTTGCGTCGAGCCGCATCTGCTTCATCACGCTTCTCAACCGAACGCTCACGCGGATCAGGCAAGGACAACACCGCCGCGAGCGTCAACATCTCCCGAAGCGCATCACGCTGGATGCCTTCCAATATCAATCGTCCCAGTCTGGGGTCCACCGGGAGTCGGGACAGCCGCCGTCCCAAGGCGGTGAGTTTTCCATCCTGTCGCAGGGCACCAATTTCCCGAAGGCTGAGTTCCGCCTCTCGCACGGCAGAAAGCTTCGGCGCATCAAGAAAGGGAAATTCTTTGACCGAACCCAAACGCATCGCCCGCATGCGCAGCAAGACCGAAGCCAAATTGGTTCTTCGGATCTCGGGCTCGGCGAAGGCTCTCCGATGGGAGAACTCTTGCTCGTCGTACAAGCGAAGACACAAGCCAGGGCCCACCCGGCCACACCGGCCCGACCGCTGGTTGGCAGAGGCTTGACTGATGGGTTCGATCGGGAGGCGAAGCACTCTGGTTTTGGTATGGAATCGAGAAATTCGTGCGTTACCCAAGTCGATCACGGCACGCACCCCGGGCACCGTCACACTGGTCTCGGCCACATTGGTCGCAAGCACGATGCGGCGACGGGTTCCGGAAGCAAACACTTTGGCCTGGTCTTCAACCGAAAGCCGACCGTACAGCGGAAGAATTTCCCACCGGTCGCCCAGACGGTGTCGCTGCAGATGACCCCGCATGTATGACGTCAGCTCACGGATCTCACGCTCCCCGGATAGAAAGGTCAGCACGTCCCCCGCTGGCATTTCACGACGGATTTCATCGAAGGCGGAGGCCACCGAGGATTCCAATTCCAACGAAGCGTCTTGTTCGGACCGGGGACGCCAGCGGACTTCGACGGGGTACGTTCGCCCCTCCACATTGACCACCGGCGCGCCATCGAAATGTTGAGCCATCCGCTCCGGGTCTATGGTCGCACTGGTCACAATGATGCGAAGCTCCGGACGTCTTTCCCGAGCGCGACGGAGCAGACCCAACAGAAAATCAATGTTGAGGGAACGTTCGTGCGCCTCGTCCACGATGATGGTGTCGTAGCGCGAAAAGTGGCGGTCACGTTGGGCCTCAGCCAGCAGAATGCCATCGGTCATCACCCGAAGCTTGGTCTCCGGACGGGTGCGATCGGTAAAGCGAACCGACCAGCCAACTTCGCGCCCCAACTCAACCCCCACCTCTTCGGCCACTCGACTGGCCACCGAACGGGCCGCGATGCGCCGAGGCTGGGTGTGGCCGACCAACCCAGCGCTTTCACGACCAAGGGCCCAACACAGTTTGGGCAGTTGGGTGCTTTTGCCCGAACCGGTTTCCCCGCACACAATCACCACTCCTGACGCCTTGAGGTGCGCGGCAATCGTCTCAGCGTGCTGCGTAATCGGCAGACCCGGAGCCAAAGTCAGATTGGGTGAAGCAGAACCCATGCCTTGAGCATAGGAAGCGAACGGGCTCAGTCCCAAGCGGAGATCAGGAAGATGAGATCTCCAAGACCCACACTCCCGTCGCCGTCCAAGTCAAACGGAGAATCGGTCATGTCCCAGACCGACAACAGCAAGATCAAATCGTTGACACCAACCACACCATCGCCGTCCAGATCTTCCGGCCGGATTGGCGGTTCAATTTCACGCTCGAACGTGACTTCAAGACGCGGTCTGATCATGGCATTGGACGCTTCACTGGTCCAGATTGAAATACCGTCGTCGTTGCCGGTCAAGATCTCGGGCAAGATCGCCACGCCCCAGTTGGGCTGACCATCGCTCCACCGCTGAACCAAAGCAGTGAAATCCATGCTTCGGCCAAAATCCGATGAAGGGTCGTTGTCTCCAGAAAAGGTTGCCACGCGGTCGCCCAAGTCTTCGGGGACCGAAAGCCCATTGCCCAGTGAATTCCAAGTGGAAGACTCGTCCCAGGGCACCAAGACCTCATGCACGTAAAAATCTGGATTGGCAAAAGGGTTGTCAATGTCGTCTTGCAGTTCCAAGATCAGGCGGGCTTGGGTGATGACCGATCCAAATGGAATTTTTCCTGAGGCACCATCCTCGCTGAAGATGGCATCAAATCGCAGCAAGGCTTGCCCTTGGTTGTCGGTAAAAATGGAGTTGGACGTGTCATCATCGGACTCCCGTGTGTCGTCTCCCCCGTAACTTGTGTTGGGTTCGTCTTCGTTGATCCACGTGTCTTGGGTGCCCGCGTAGCCATTGATGCCTTCTTGAAATGCAACAAACCCCTGATCGGCCGGAAGGGCGTACGCACCAAAGGTCACGGGCAGTGTGCAGACCGACTCGTCCGCCGTGCGGTACTGATCCAAAGTCGGCGAATAACTCTCGACACGAATCTCTTCCAGTTCGGTGTCGAACTCCATGATGCGGAGCCAACCATCACCACCGTTGGGGTCATCCTGATAGTCGGCCAGTACTTCATGGACGGGCAGACCGTTTGCATTCGTAGAGATCTGCCGGAACTCCTCGTGGAAATGACCGCAATTCACCATGCAGATGGAAGGGTTTCGACGCACCAGCCAACGAAAAATATCTTCCGCACGATTTCCGCCGTCGGCGTAGATGCCCTCGAAGATGTACCAGATATCTGGATAGCGACCGCTTGGCACCACCGGAACCCCCGCGGTGTAATCCTCAGCATCTTGCATGTAGCGGTGCGTGGTGAGGACGGCCACGCGATCGCGGTGTGTGTCGAGAATGGACTGGGCCCACACCATTTCCCGCGTTGGGACATCACACTCCAAATGCAGCCAAAGGAAATCCCAACCTCCAGCGCTGAAAATTTGAGCGTTGCTCATCCCACTTGGAGAACACCCCAAGAAATAAGGTTCATCTTCCCACTTGGTTGGCCCGTAGCGTTCGGCAAAAAATTGTGGGATGTACGCATCATCCCCTCCGCAGTAAGGCTTGATGTCATGGTTGCCGGCGGAGACACCCCACGGAATGTTGGTGGCATCCAGCAAGTCCAGAGCCGACTTGGCATTCTCCCATTGGTCCAACTGATCACCACAATTCACCACGTCTCCGTAGTGCGATACAAATTGAATATCCCGTACCGATTTCTGCTCGGATACCCACTGGGTTTGAGCACGGAAGATCTCCGGAAAAGATTGGCTGTAGTTCTGGGTATCAGGAATGCCAATCACAGTGAACGTCTGGGAAAGGGATACCGACAAGAGTTGGAGGATCATGTCACCATCATGATTCATTTTTGTTCAGAATGCATGTGCACAAAAATCCCCCGCCGGTGGCGGGGGATTGTGGAAAATGCAATGTTGTGGTCCTGCCTTATGGGCAAGCACCATAGGCCGACAGGAGAATCGTCAGATCGGTAAAGCCGGTCTCACCATTCCCATCCAAGTCACCGCCAGCATCAAGGCCGTACGAGGAAAGCAACACCGTCAAATCGGTAAAGCCAACCGTGCCGTCGCCGTTGAAGTCAGCCGGGCATGGTGCGGGCGGGTTGTCACCCAAGACATTGAGGGTCAAAGTACCTGCCCATTGGTCTTGGGTGCCCGTGCCGTAGCCATGGGCGAACGCAATGGACCAGGTTCCGCTACCGACCAGTCCCTGACCACAGAAGTCATAAAGGTGGGTGTAGTCCCCGGAGGCAGCCACGTCCCATTCTGCAGGGAAATCATCGATCTCCTCGCAAAGGTCAACATCAAAGCCACCGACTTCAACACAAGTACCGGCCGGGTCGGTGATCTGAATGATCAAATCGCCCGCCCAAGTCCCATCTGCGTCGAGATTGGTGTAGGTCAGGTCGACGCCCAAGCTGGTGAAGATGCCGTCAAATTCGACTTCGTACACCGAACTGATGCCATTTCCGTCAAGAACACCACTGTCAAATGACAACGCAATGTTCTCACCTTCACCGGCAGAATCGCAGGAGTCTGGAACACCGTCGGCGTTGCAATCGATTGCTCCTCCAGCGATCTCGGCACAGTCAGAGATGCCGTTGTTGTCGCAGTCGGGCAGCGTCTCACATGCAT
This sequence comes from Phycisphaeraceae bacterium, assembly GCA_004213555.1. Classification (GTDB taxonomy): domain Bacteria; phylum Planctomycetota; class Phycisphaerae; order Phycisphaerales; family SM1A02; genus UBA8653. Next base: position 60,228 of record SHAP01000003.1, read on the forward strand.
CAATCACACCATTGCCATCACAGTCGGTGGAAGGACCAAGATCGCACTCATCGGGACGATCGTTGTTGTTGCAGTCTTCCGAGGTGCCATTGGCGATGTCTTCCACATCTTCAATGCCGTTGCCGTTGCAGTCGGAGAAGCCACCTTCGCCCACCACATTCAGAGTCAGCGTGCCCGCCCACTGGTCTTGGGTGCCGGTGGACCATCCGTGAACGAACACGAAGGTCCAAGCCCCATCACCTGTGAGAGCAGTGCCACAGAAATCAACGGTGTAGGAGTAGTCACCCGAGGCAGCCACATCCCACTCGATTGGGAAATCATCGACTTCGGTGCAGAGGTCGACATCAAAGCCGCCGACTTCGACGCACGTGCCCAGAGGATCGGTGATCTGAATCAACAAATCACCTGCCCACGAGCCATCGGCATCGACGTTGGTGTACGTCAAGTCAATGGCCATTGAAGTCAACGAACCGTTGGCCTGCACCGTAAACGGTGCACTGGCTTGGGTGCCGTCCAAGACACCCGAGTCGAAGGCCAAACCGACCTCATTGGACTCGCCACCACCAGACTCACAACTGTCGGGAATACCGTTGGCGTCACAGTCGGCCGCACCGCCTGCGATTTCACCACAGTTGGAGATGCCATCACCATCACAGTCGGGAAGGTCTTCGCAGGAATCAAGCACACCGTTGCCATCGCAGTCGGTGATCGGATCCGCTTCACACTCATCGGGGATGGTGCTGTTGTTGCAGTCTTCCGAAGTTCCGTTCGCAATATCTTCTTCGTCGTTTACGCCATTGCCATTGCAGTCGGTGCCGTTGGTGATCAAGACATCCAGACTGACATTGCCAACCGCCCCGTTGTAGCCGCCAATGCGGACGTAATAGGTACCAGCTTCCAGCGAGACGTTCAGCTCAGAGGCGTAAATCACACAGCCTTGGGTTGCATCATCGTCGCCCGAATCGCCATCGCAGAACAAAATGGTGCCACTCGGAGAGTGGATGGACAAATCGGTGTCGTAGTCAGAATCACATGTGGTCATGCTGACGGTTGATGATTCTGCAATCGTGAAGACGTACCAGATATCTGGTCCATCACCGGTAAAGAAGTTTCCTTCACAAAGCCATGTGTCTTCTTGTCCCGCGCACTCGGTATTTCCAAGGGTTGTTCCGGTAAAGATTTCGATCGCGTCTTCCCGGAGATCGTTGGGCACTCCGGCACCAGGCTCACAGACGTCGGGGATTTGATTGGAATCGCAATCCGCCGCCCCTTGAGCAAGTTCATCGCAGTCGGTGATGCCATCGCCATCACAATCCGGCAACTCTTCACAAGCGTCCAAGACGCCGTTGCCGTTGCAGTCGTTGGCCGGGTCGGCTTCACATTCATCTGGCAATCCATTGATGTTGCAGTCTTCGGAAGTGCCGTTGGCAATGTCTTCTGCATCATCGATGCCATTCGCATTGCAATCTACGGTGTCGCCAAATGTGATCGAGGCTGAACCAATCCATGTGTCATTACCACCGCCGGAAAAGCCATGTCTGACGGTCAGGACGTACTGACCATCTTCGAGACCAAACGATCCATTGATGTCAAAGGTGTGAAGGTATTGAGCGGGAGCAGTTGAGTTCCATGACCCTGGGAAGTCCCCGCCATCGGGGCAACCGAAACCAAGGTCACGCCCGCCCAATTCCAAACAGGTGCCAGATGGCGACGTCAAGATGAGTTGGAGATCTCCTGCTTGAGTCCCAGCACCACCGTTCACAAAGAAGGCATCCACGGTGATCGTGTTCGGAACTCCAGTCGCACTGAAGGGGTAATCAAAAGAGTCTCCCCCGGCTCCAGTAATATCGAATGGAATCAGTTGGGCTGAAGCCAAAGAGCCAACACTGGTGGCCGCCGCCATGGCGAGTTTTGAAAATTGCATGTTCATCTCCAGATCTGCAAAGGGCCGCGCCGAGCTGCGCGATCACCCAAGTGACAAGATACGTCCAAATCAGGACTTTTCGATGAGGTTTTGGGCGATTCTGCCCAGAAGAAGGACCGATAGTTGATCAAATGCCACCCCGTTCTCCAAAACCTATTCCCAGCTGGCAGGGTGCCTTGGCGGCCGGAGGCAGTGTCTTTGGGCTCTGGATGGTGCTTTCATGTTTGGGATTTGCCGCACCCGCGGAATTGACTTTTGATGAGCGTTTCATGCTGCCAGTGGTGGAGCAACTCGCAGATCGCTGGCCCGAGCCCTCCGTATTTTGGGATTTCGAAGACACCAAGGGGCCCGCCTTTTTTGTCCCCGCGGCAATCTTGTTCGATGCGGGGGTCGGCTTAGAAGGACTTCGATTGATCAACTTGATGTTGGCCATCGGCTCCGCCGGGCTGGTGGGGATGCTGATGAAAAAGAACTGGCAGACGGCAGCTGTGGCTGGTGTGCTGCTGGCGGTGCTGCCGTATCACACTGTCCTGAGCCACTTGTTCATGAGCGAGCCTTCATTTGTGCTGGGCAGCATCATCTTGGGCATTCTTGCAACCACTGGACCAAAAGGAGAACCAGGTTTTTGGCGACCACTGGCCTTTGGATTGGGGCTCACGGTTCTCTTGCATCAAAGAGCGCATGCGGTTGTCCCCGCTGCAGCCGCAGTGCTTGTGGCATTCCAACGCGATGGCTCCTCGGCCTGGCGTTATGGACTCGCCGGGCTCGCGGCCGGCATTTTGCGATTGCCTCTGTATGTTGAATGGGGTGGCTTGGTCAGCCCAGAGTACGCGAGTCGATATGGCTTGGGATTCTCACCAGAAGCAGTGGTGTACCTGCTTGGCGCACTCGCGCCGTTGGTGTGGATTGGTGTGCCTCTTGGATGGACAAAGAAGCCAAGGGTGATGGCCTGGGTTGGAATCGTTGCGATCACCATGGCTTTGGTTGCCGGACCAGACCTTTCCAGCCCCGATGGTGGCCTGCGACCCGACGGCACGTCTCCGCTTCGTTTTCAAGGGCTTCTGGCCACAGCAGTCCTCAAATTACCCCTCAGCATTCAATCATTCGCGGTGCCACTTGCCGTTGCGGTGGGCACGATGGGGCTCACGGGGCTCTACCTGCAAATGCCCAAACCAGGACTCAACGAAAATGATGGTTTTCCCAGGTACGGGTGGTTCCTGCTCGCTTTTGGATGCTTGCTGTATCTCGGGACGCGAGGCGCGGTGTATGACCGCTATCTCCTGTGCTTCGGGTGCGGCCTTCCTATTCTGCTGGTGCGACACACGCCGGGCTGGGCGATTGGGGCACAAGGCGGTCTTTGGTTGCTGCTGACGTTCTGGTCAGCGAGCCAGTGGCTTGACCCATCGGTTTAGAAGTTTTGACAAATCATGCCGATCGCTGACGCGAGACACCACCAAGCTTCTTCACACAAGCCATGGCTTTGAGGGCATAGTGCGCATATGAAAGGCCCCCCGACTGGGTCGGGGGGCGTCATTGTGAAATGCATTGGCGTTCTGCCGCGTTTACGGGCAGGGGCCAAAGGCGGACAGCAGGCCGATCAGGTCATCAAAGCCAACGGTGCCTGACCCATCAACATCTTCTGGGCAGCCAGAACATGTGCTGTCCCAAGCGGAGAGCAGGGACACCAGGTCGTTGAAATCGACGGTTCCATTGCCATCGGCATCGCCTGGGCAGGTTGGACCGTCATCAATGCACTCCGTCGCCAAGAGACGGACACCATCAACAGCGGCTTCCACCACCGAGCCTTCGCCGGTGTCTTGGGCAATAAAGCGGATGCGGAAGTTGGTGCTGTTGGGCACGTAAGAGCTCACCAAGAACTGCTTCTGGTACCAACCGCCATCGGCTTCGGCCACTGGGCCAACCACTTCAAGGCCAACCCAACTCAGTCCACCGTCACCCGACACCTGGACAAACATGGTGTCTTGGTTGGGTGATGCACCAACTGCGTTGTTGAACCAACGCGAGTATGAGATCACCGAACCGGGCGCGGATGCGTCGAGGGCTGGGGATGTCAAAATGGTCTGCCCGTCGTCGACATCACTGTTGCAGTTGCCTGCGTTGGAGTTGTCTGTCAAGAAGCAGATGCCAGAACCATCGGCGTCGCTCGTGGGGTCGCCTCGGTCGCAGTCAATCGGTACACCGCGGCCCCATTGTCCGTCGGCGGCCGTGCCACTCACGGTCCAACCGGTGTCGGTTTGGAAATCATCCTCAAACGCAATGATCTCACCGGTGGCACCAATTCCAGAGAATTGACTGTTCGGAGAAGGCACCGACGTCTGACCACCTGGCCAGTAGAAAACATCTCCCGTTGTGGCTTCCGCGGAGAAGTAATAGCCAATCGCCTCGTCGCATTCGATGTCAGAGAACGACAAGAGATACTGGCTGTCTGCCACTTGTGGCATGGCGATGGCTTCCACGGTGCCATTGGAGCGGGCGATGTGAAGCGTGCCGGTATTGGGAACGGGCTGGAAGGAGAGCCCAGAGACGTTCATCGCAAAGTCAACCCCATCAAACGGGCTGATGACCGAAGGCGTTCCGTTGGGGAATTCAAAGTCCAAGCCCGAGAGCTCAGGAGCATCAAACCCGTGAACGGCGAACCCAGCCGCGATTTCAAAGTAGTTCGGTGAACCATTGTTGAGATTGCCGTCGTCGTCGTCGAGCGTGAGGATGTCGATCAAGATGTCTTGCTGAATGGAACCACCGGAGTGCAGTGGAATCATGTTCACGTACAAATCGCCCATGTAAAAATTGGCTTGGTCTGGTGTCATCCCACTGTCTTCGAGCGCCGCAACACAGTCCCAGACACATCCTGAGATCAATTGGCCACATGAGTGAATCGCTGACCCACAAGAAGAACAACCAGAGGTACTAAAGGTGCATGTGTTGTCCGCGTTTCGAATACCGCTGTTGCAGTCATTGGTGAAGAATCCTCGAGCAAGCTGCGAGTCACGCTCAATGAGCACTCCCATGACGTCACCAGATCCTTCACCAAACTCGTTTTGACCTGAACCACCAACGTTCACCAAGTGGTGGCCATATTCGTGGTGAACGATGACCGAGAACGCTGTGTTGTTGCAGCCGCCACCCGCGCTGTAGAAGTTGATAGACGAGCCGTTGTAAAACGCATTGCAACTGCCAGAAACACCAAGGTTGATGTCCCAATTGAATTGATTGCCGATCGTCGGATACGAGGGATTCCGGGCCAGTGTGAAATCACGGACCACATTCGATTCGATGTAGGCGTTCATGGCCGCTTTGCCAGACTCGTCCGTGGGGTTCAAAGCGATGTTGAAGGGCACCCCAGACTCAATGTTGACCGATTGGCTGTACGGCGTGCCCGACGCGTAATTCACATCAAAATACCGGCCGTCAACTGTCAAAGTGCGCTGCCCCCCGACCAGACCGGTGGCATTGCCTTCGTAATCCGTGTAAATGGTTCCATTGACGTTGTCCGGGATCGCCAGGTAAGGCATGCCCACTTGGAATTCGGGATCGCACGCTTCCGCCCGGCTGGAAGTGGTATTGGCACCCGTCACCACACCATCGATGGCGGTGGCCGAGGCAAAGATTGCATTTGCAATTCGCTCGTTGTGCGTGCAGTTCAGCACGAGGTTTTCTTTACGCAACAGCTCGCCAGAATTGGCATCAATGATGTATCGAGCTTTCTGGTAGTTGTCGAGGTCACGAACGGTTCCCACCTCGGCATCGAAGACGTAAGCAAATGTTGCCGGAACGCTTTCGAAGTCGTAGCCGGCGTACACCACCAACTCGGGTTCCGAGACGTAGACAAAATCATCGCCCAAGAAGTCTGCCGCGCGGGCATCCACCATGCTTCGTTCAATGCCAACCGGCCTCGACACCCCGGCCAAAGCTTCAACATTGCGGAGATCCGTTCCGATTGAAACCGCGGGATATCCAGAATCGTTGCGAACCAAAACCTGCAGTCGGCTGTTGTACACCGGTACGCCTTGCACATTTTGCTTGAAATACACTGCCGTAAATTTGTACGTCTCAGTTGCTTGATCCCACATGAGAGTTTGCTCGGTGCGATCATCACCGGGGAATGGTCCCGCCAACATCAAGTCCTTGGGGGCAAGACCCCAGATTCCAGACCACTCACGCACAACCTTCATCGCGGTTGCACGCGGTGAAGATCCTGTCTCCATCGGGCGACCGAAAATGCGATTGAGCCGGCCGTCGGGAGCCTTCCAGGTGCCAACACCGGGGAATTCGGTTTGCAGTCGTTGCAGTTCAAAGGAATCAACGATTGGGCCGGTGTTTTGGATTTCGGTCGTCAGGAGGGTTCCTGAGACAAGACCGATGGTCATGGTAGATAAGAAAGGCATGGTTACTCCGTTCGGGCATGCGGGCCACTCGGCCCCCACTGGTCAATAAGGTCCCAAATCTGGGACATGTCAACTTATCTATACGTTCCTGTGAAGTACAGGATGCAGGCTGGAAGAATTGTTCGTATAAATGGACGAGTTCATGGCTTCCAGACCCTGAAATGTCCGAGAATCTGCCGAGCGTGGCGTATTTCACTACTCTCAGCGCTTCCTTAGCAGAGGAGAAAAAGTGATGTCCCACCGCATCGAACACGGGATGGTGGCCCCCGCCCCCGAACACCTGCTGCAATGGATTCAAGCCAACCGGGCCGACATGCGCCCGCCTGTCTCCAACAAGTACCTCTACGACGGTCAAGATTTCTTTGCCATGTGCATTGCTGGTCCCAATGCCAGGAACGACTATCACATCACCGACAGTGAAGAATTCTTCTTGCAGCTGCAAGGCGACATCGTGGTCACGCTTCTCGAAGAAAACGGCCCGAGGCATGTTCGAATTCGCGAAGGTGAGACCTTCATGATTCCAGGAGGCGTGCCCCACGCACCGCAACGCCCTCCCAACACATTGGGCTTGGTGATCGAAAGACGTCGCCCCCCGGGCGAGCAAGAAGCGCTTCGCTTCGTGTGTGAATCTTGCGGTGCGGTGGTTGAAGATTTGATGTTCGACTGTGCGGACATCGTCGAACACTTCCGAGAAGCCATGTTGGCTTTTTGGGCCGACGAAGAGCGTTCAACCTGCCAGTGTGGTGTCCGGGTCATGCCGCCCCAACCCATTGAGCGAATTGAGTTTGAACCGAAGGTGAAGATTGTTCGAAAGGGGGACGAATGAATCGACTGATCGACGTTCACGCCCACATGTTGCCTCCCGAACTCCCAGACATGAAAGCACTGACGGGTCGATCCGGCTGGATTTCTCTCGATGGGAACAAAGATGGTCGAGTGACCATGCGTCAAGACGAGCATATGTTTCGAACCGTGGAGCCTGAGTGCTGTTGCGATGATCGGCGTAGAGAATTCAACGCCGCCCATGGGGTCGATGTTCAAGTGGTCTCCACCGTTCCGGTTCTCTTTTCAGATTTTGCCCCTGCCGAAGAAGCACTGGTTCTTCATCGGTACCTCAACGATCACTTTGTTGAAGTGCAAGATCGTCATCCCGACCACTTTGTTGCGTTCGGCACCGTTCCCCTGCAGGACCCTGAGTTGGCCGTCCAAGAGTTGCACCGCATTGCGAAAATTGGTCTGATCGGCGTTCAGATTGGCACACAAGCGGGCGGGCGAGAACTCGATGACCCTCAATTTGATGTCTTCTGGGAGGCGTGTGTTCAACTTGACCTTCCCATCTTGGTGCACCCTTGGGACATGCTTGGCTCAGACCGGATGAGCCGCCACTGGCTGCAATGGCTGGTGGGAATGCCCAGCGAAACCGCTCTTGCCGTAGCTTCCATGATCTTGGGGGGAGTCTTTGAGAAGCACCCTGATCTTCGGGTCTGCTTTGCCCACGGAGGCGGAGCGTTCCCATTCATTTTGGGCCGAATTGATCATGGCTTCCGAATGCGGCCAGATTTGGTGGCTACCAAGACTCAATCATTGCCGAGTTCGCTGCTGGGTCGATTTTGGGTCGACTCCGGTGTCCACGATGATGACGCGCTTCGGTTCCTGGTTGACCGAATCGGTTCCGATCGTGTGTGCGCGGGATCTGATGCACCATTTCCACTGGGAGAAGCCGTGCCCGGAGAATCAGTCGTCCGATCACAACAACTCACCCATGGCGAGCAACAACGCATACTGTGGGACAACGCTCTTGCCTTCCTCGGAAACCGCGCCCAAGGCCGGCTGAAGCATCACTTCTCCCACGCCTAAAATTTACCTCCTGTGCCAATGACCACCTCTCGACTCGAACTGTTGCATGCCGAAGCGCTTCGTCTCGATGAAAGCGACCCCGCGCCGAAGCGGGACGCCTTTGAATTGCCCCACAATGACAAAGGCACGCTGGCGTACCTCACCGGCAACAGTCTGGGACCTCTGCCCAAACAAACCAGAAGCGAACTGGCCACCGAGCTTGACGATTGGAGCCGTCTGGCCGTTGATGCCCACTTTGAAGGCAGCCATCCGTGGTACGACGCCCACCTCGCACTTGCGGACCCAGGCGGTCGACTGGTTGGCGCTCACCCCCACGAGGTGGTTTGGATGAACGGACTCACCGTCAACCTTCACCTCCTGCTCGCCAGCTTTTGGCGGCCTCAAGGGAAACGAACCAAAATCTTGATGGACGCTCCAGCCTTTCCCAGCGACACCTATGCCATCAAGTCACATTTGCGTCAGCGCGGCTTTGATCCTGATGAGCATTTGATTGTCGTCAACTCTGGAACCGAAGAAGCCACGGCACCTGAAGTGCTCGAAGCGGCCATTGCGGACGCCGGCGACACGTTGGCATTGGGCATGATCGCTGGTGTCAATTTCCTGACCGGACAAGTGCATCCCATTGCTCGAATCACCGAAGCCTTGCACGGCGTGGGCGCTTTGGCCGGCTGGGATTTGGCCCACGCCGCCGGGAACATCGAGCTGCAGCTGCATGAAGACCAGGTGGACTTTGCCGCTTGGTGTTCATACAAGTATCTCAATGGCGGCCCTGGTGGATTGTCGGGCGTCTACATTCATGAACGGCACGCCCATGACACCAAGCGGCCTCGATTTGGTGGGTGGTGGGGCAACGACCCTTCCACCCGATTCAAGATGCACCAGATCCCCGACTTCCATCCCGTGCCGTCTGCCGATGCGTGGCAACTGTCCAACCCCCCCATCATGGCATTGGCTCCGCTGCGTTCGGCATTGGCGCTGTTCGACGAGGTCGGCATGCCAAAGCTTCGATCTCGAAGCCAACGATTGACCGGGTGGCTTCGCAAACAACTTCCCTCTTGGGTGGAAGTGATGACCCCCCAAGACGCACAAGGCGCTCAACTCTCACTCCGTGTTGAGCAAGCTGATGTTGTGCAAAAATCACTGCAACATGAAGGGGTCGTGTGTGATGTTCGAAAACCAAACATCATTCGTGCCGCTCCAGCGCCTTTGTACAACTCCTACGAAGACGCCTATCGACTGGTACGCGCGTTGACGATGGCACACGAACATGGAATCAAGGCATGACGAAGCCGCAAGTGATTGTGGTTGGGGCTGGATTGGCGGGAAGTCTTTTGGCCGCGCTTTTGGGCCAAAGAAGCGTCAAAACCTTGGTGCTGGAATCACGGCGTGACCCGAGAAAGCATGGATCCCAAGGCGGAAGATCCATCAATCTGGCCCTCTCAACGCGTGGGCGAACCGCACTGGCCCGCGCGGGTCTCGAAGCGACAGTGGTTTCCGATGGCATGCCGATGGCGGCCCGATTGATGCACGATCGCCAGGGAAACTTGACCCGCCAGCCGTACGCCAAAGATGAACAGCAAGCCATTCTTTCCGTGGGGCGATCACGACTGAACGCCACGCTTCTGGAGGCCGCCGAGCACACTTCGAGTGTGGAGTTTCGCTTCCAACAAAAAGTGACCGGTTTACGCGACGACGGCAAAGCCGTGCAACTCGGCAAAGAGTGCCTCGAAGCCGATTTGATCGTCGGTGCAGACGGCGCGGGGAGTGTGGTTCGCCAATCTCTGGAGGCCTTGAAGTGTTGCCAAAGCGTGACAGAACCACTGGGACACGCGTACAAGGAACTGGAACTTCCGCCTCGACAGGGACGGCATGCGCTCGATCCGGCCGCGCTGCACATTTGGCCTCGGGGCGGCGAAATGGCGATCGCCTTGCCCAACCCTGACGGCACTTTCACCGGGACCCTGTTCTTTGCCAACGAGACTTTTGATCGGTTGAAGAACGAGGCCGAAGCCCGAGACCATCTGCAAACGCATTACCACTCCATGCTTCAACACGTGCCGGATTTTGACAAGCAATGGTCAAACAATCCGGTTGGGTTCTTGGGCACACTTCGAGTGGATCAATGGCACCACGGGAACACCGTCCTGATTGGAGACGCCGCCCACGCCATTGTTCCTTTTTACGGACAAGGCATGAATGCTGCTTTTGAAGATGTGCGACGCTTGGATGAACTGCACGCCGCAGGAGTCAACAACCTGCCCGAGGTCTTGTTCCAAGAACGCAAACCCAATGCCGACGCCATCGCAGAAATGGCATTGATGAACTTTGTGGAGATGCGGGACCACGTCGGCGACCCCATGTTTCTGAATCGCAAAGCACTCGAGCGCAAGTTGGGACGGTGGATCCCGAAGATGTTCACGCCCCTCTACGACCGAGTGTCCTTTTCCAATCAGCCCTACGCCGACGCACTGCGCCATGGCAAACGCCAAGACCAACTCTTGCGACGTCTCCAAAGTCTCGGCTTGGGCCGGTAGGATCCTTACGCCATGTCGGATTTGACCTACCCGCGCTACCTCGAATTAGACCAATTGCTGGATCTGCAGCACGTCCGAAGTGATCCTCCTGAGCACGATGAAATGCTTTTCATTGTCATCCACCAGGTCTATGAACTTTGGTTCAAACTGCTCTTGCACGAGTTGGAAAAAGTCGAATCAGACTTCCTCGCTGGTACGCAATGGGGCGCGCATGCCACTCTTGGCCGCTGCCGCACCATTTTGAAAACCTTGGTTGGACAACTCGACATCTTGGAAACAATGACCCCCCGGTCGTTCAATTCTTTCCGCGAACGACTGGAGACCAGCAGCGGCTTTCAGTCGGTTCAATTCCGTGAAATTGAAACCTTCTTGGGCTACAAGCGTCCTGGCATGCTTGAACATTGGCCCGAACACCTCGAAGGCCTCGACCAGCTCAAAGCCCGACTTACAGCGCCCACGCTTCGCGATGCTTTTCATCGATTCTTGGTGGACTGTGGTGCAGACGTTCCACAGGACATTCTCGAGCGCGACGTTACGCAACCTTCCCAGCCCGACGAGCGGGTTCAAGAATCGCTCTTCCAGCTGTACACCGATCGCCCGGACCTCATTGGCATGTTCGAGACCATGATTGACTTGGATGAAGGATTCATGGAATGGCGTTACCGCCACGTACAGTTGGTGTCACGCACCATCGGCACCAAAGAAGGCACGGGCGGTTCGCTGGGCGTGGAGTTCCTCAAGAAGAGCCTCTTCCACCCTTTCTTCCCCGACTTGTGGGCGATCCGGCATCGCTTCTGATGAGCTTCCAGATCCACGACATTTCCACGCCCCTGACCCCCGATGTGGCGGTTTTCCCTGGAGACACTCCGCCGACACGGGAGATGCTGCTAGACATGCAGCAAGGCGACCACCTCACCCTTTCCACGCTGCACAGCACGGTGCATTTGGGCACCCATATCGATGGGCCCTGCCACTACGTCAAAGATGGGGCTGGCGTGGAATCCATGCCACTGTCGTTGGGCTATGGCCCCGCGTTGGTGATTGACGCGCCCGGTGATGGACCCGTTCCTGCCTCTGTCCTTCCTGATGGCGATCTTCCTCCGCGATTGTTGGTGCGGACCCAGTCCCATCCTGATCCCAACACCTTCAACCCGAAGTACAGGCCGATGAGCCCGGCGTTCATGGATGCCATTGCAGATCGTGGCGTGCAACTGATTGGTGTCGACACCCCAAGTGTTGATGCCGCCGACGCCAAAACATTGGTCGCACACCACCGCGCGGGCGTGCATGGTCTTTGGATCTTGGAACAACTGAGGTTGGCCGAAGTCCCCGCCGGACTGTGGCACCTGATCGCGTTCCCGCTCCCTTTGGCGGGCTACGACGCCTCACCCGTGCGTGCGGTTTTGATTGGCCCACCTGGCCGGTAACACACCACTTTGAGCTCAACCGCGATGGGCGTGGGCAATGCCCCAATTTCCACCGTGGTACGCGTGGGACGGGGACCGTCCGGACCAGCAAACCACTTGGCGTACACCTCGTTGTACCCCGCAAAATCCCGATCCATATGGGTCAAAAAGGCCAGCACGTCGAAGACATCCGACCACTCGGCCCCGGCATCCTCGACCACCGCTTTGACGTTGGCGAAGCAAGATTCACACTGAGCCATGATGTCGGCCGAAATGATGCGTCCAGCTTCGTCCAGCTCGACGCCGGGGATCACACTGGTGCCACGTTGACGCGGACCGACTCCCGACACGTACAGGAAATCTCCGGCCCAGCGGGCATGGGGATAAGGCCCCACCGGCTCGGGGGCACGATCAGACTCAACACTCATGATGGATCTCCCAAACGCAACGTCACCCCGGCGGGTTCTTGGAAAAAGTGCACCGACTCGATGCCGCCCTCTCGTCCCAGCCCCGATTGCTTCGCCCCACCAAATGGTGTGCGCAGGTCACGAACCATCCACGCGTTGATCCAGATCACACCGGCTTCAACCCGCTGCACCAAACGGTGGGCCCGGTCGAGATCCTTGGTCCAGACGCTTGCGGCCAATCCGTAAGGCGTGGCATTCGCCAAACGAAGGGCTTCCGATTCATCCGAGAACGCTCGTACGCTGGCCACCGGACCAAAAACTTCCTCGTCCTCGAGTGCGCATGATTCTGGCAAGTTCGTCAAGATCGTCGGCTCGAGGAACCAACCTTCGCGGCAACGATCGGGGAGACCATTCGGCCGCCCGCCACCGCAAAGCACCGTCCCGGGTGCCGCTTCGATGGCCTGCTTGACCTTGAGGTAATGGGACTCCGAGACCAGTGAACCTATGTGCGTGGTCTCTTCAGCAGGGTCACCAACCCGCATGGCCGCGGTGGCGGCCAACAACTTCTCTTGGAACTCTGGCAGGACTGAGGATTCCACCAAGATCCTTGATCCACACAGACAAATTTGGCCAGAGTTGCTGAATGCCGCCCGTGCCGCTTCGCTGGCCGCGCGATCGACATCAGCATCGGCAAAGACCACAAAAGGATTCTTGCCTCCGAGTTCCAAGGATGTTCTTTTGAACTGCTTCGCACAGGACACGGCGATGTCACGTCCGGTGGTGGTTCCGCCCGTAAATGAAATCGTGGGCACATCTGGGTGACGCACCAACGCTGAGCCCGCCTCGGAACCGAGACCGTGGACGATGTTCAAAACACCCGGAGGAAATCCCGCCTCCCCTGACAACTCTGCAAAGCGGGTGGCGGTGGCTGGCGTCACTTCACTTGGTTTGGCGACCACTGTGCATCCCGCCGCGAGGGCCGGCGCCACTTTCCACGACAGCAAATACAACGGAAGGTTCCACGGAGAAATACATCCCGCAACGCCGCGCGGACGGCGATGGGTCCAATGCAAAACGTTTGGTCCGCTTGTGAAAGCGTCATTGTGCTCGTGCCGCAAAGCAGATGCAAAGAACCGAAAGTTCTCCGCCACGCGTGGGATTTCAACCGATCGTGCTCGAGCAATCGGCTTGCCGCCATCTTGTGATTCCAGCGTGGCCAACTCATCGCAGTGGTCATCGATCAACGCTGCAAAACGCTCCAGAATCGACACGCGTTCGGCCGTTGTGGTTTGGGACCATGTGGGAAAAGCAGAGCGGGCCGCTTGAACCGCGCGATCAATGTCGGAGGCTGTTCCCGCAGCGCAGCGGGCAAAAGTCTGACCGGTGGCTGGTTCTGTCACCGGAAGCCATCCGCCATTTGTGGCGGGGACAAATGCGCCATCAATCCAGTGGAGCAGATCCATCATCCGGCCACCACCCGGCCCCCGTCGACAGGAATGGTCGTGCCGTTGACATAGCCCGCAGCTTCGGAACACAAGAATGCCGCCAACGCCGCCAGTTCACCCGGATGGCCGAGTCTCCCGGCGGGCACGCTGGCGATCATCGAATCTCGAACTTGTTCTGGGGTCTGGTCTTGTCGGTTCGCACGGCCTTCGATCAACGACGTCAAGCGGTCGGTATCGGTGAATCCAGGCAACAAGCAGTTGACAGTGATGCCATCCCCAGCCAACTCGACCGCAAGGGTTCGGGCCCAGTTGGCGATGGCGTTGCGAATAGTGTTGGAAACCCCAAGGCCTTGGATGGGCGTGATCACACTCGTTGAAACGACCAACACAATGCGGCCATATCTTTGGGCCCGCATTCCAGGTAGAACTTGCTGCATCAGCACATGGGCCGACCGAACATGACGGCGAAATGCCGCATCCAAGTCATCAGGATCGGCATCGGCCAACGGCCCCGCGGCAGGGCCGCCCGTGTTGTGAATCAAGATGTCGTAACACTCATCACCCACCACGTTGCCCAGCTCCTCGCTGTGGTCAAAGTCGACGGCAGTGGCTCGGTGACCCGATCCGGGCAGATCTTGTATGGCGGCAGACAAAGTTACCTCGTCGCGGGATAGGCCGTGCACCACCGCACCGGTAGAGGCGAGCGCTTGAGCGATAGCCTGCCCCAAACCCTTGGACGCACCCCCCACCAACGCTTTTCGTCCCAATAGGGCATCGGGACACATGACGTTTTTGACAAGATTTTGCGGACTGGTCATCGCAAAAAATCCTACAAGTAAAGACAATGTTCATGGATGCGGGCTTTGAACAAAGTCTTCACCAAATCAACACTTTTTCGTCATACATTAAATGACCTACACTCTCGGGACGTAATTCCATGGACATGAAGCAAAAAATCCTCGTTGTTGAAGACGAACCTGAGATTGCGGAGCTGATTCGCATGCATATGGATCGCAATGGGTTCCAGACGACCGTGGCGCACTCTGGGAAGGCGGGCATCGATGAGATCGCCCGAAGCATGCCGGACTGCGTGCTGCTTGATTTGATGCTCCCCGATCTTGACGGCTTGGAAGTCTGCCGAAGATTGCGTCGCCACGAAGAGACTGAAAAGCTTCCCGTCATTATGGTGACGGCCAAGGGTGAAGAATCTGATGTCGTCACGGGCATTGAACTTGGGGCGGATGATTACATCACGAAACCCTTCAGCCCCCGCGTTTTGGTGGCCCGAGTCAAGAGCGTGCTTCGACGTACCGGGTCGGGAGAAACGGAATCAAAGCCTGGAGGCCTGATTACCTTGGCCGATGAGTTGGTGATTGACACCGAACGCCACCGCGTCTCCGTTCGGGGCAAGACCGTCAACCTCACCGTAACTGAGTTTGGCATCTTGAAATACCTCGCGGGTCGAACAGGCTTTGTTCGAACCCGCGATCAGATCATCTCGGCCGTGCACGGGGGCAACACCATCCTCTCCAGCCGTACCGTTGACGTGCATGTGACCGCACTTCGGCGCAAACTTGGGGAAGTGGGTCGGATGATCGAAACCGTACGTGGCGTGGGATACCGCTTGTCTGAAAGTCCTGACGGCGCTTGATGAACAATCGATCGATCCACTGGTGGTCAAGTGCGTTTCTCGTCTTCCTGCAAATTCTCGCCGGCAGCTACTTGTTGTGGAAATCTTCACAACAAGACCTCGCCACAACACAAATCTTGGTGGTGCTCTCGACTCTTCTTGTCTTAAGTGTCATCATTGTGCTGTCCGCCAATCGCGTCCAATGGAACATGATGGTTCGGGCCATCGATGCCGCCAGGCGCTTTGGTCGTGGCGATCTTCGGGATCGGATCCAACCCCCCGGTTTCGCTGATCACAACAAACTTGCCAATGCGCTCAATCGTATGGCCGGTCGACTGGATGACCGCATGCACGACATGCGCGCCCACCAGCTGGAACAACAAGCCATCATGGAATCGATTGCGGCCGCCATCATCGCGGTCGACCACGAGCAGCACATTCTTAACAGCAACGAAGCATCTTCATCGGTTCTGGGGCTGCTCCCCGAAGACCGTGGGCGCAAACTCGGTGAGGTGCTTCGCGAACCAGAGCTCCTAGGCTTCGTGACCGACGGTCTTGCTCGCGACGATGACCTCAACCGTGACATTCGAATTTATCGACGTGGCGGCCGTGAAATCAATGCCATCGGTCATCCCATCATCGATTCTGAATCGGGGGACCGTGTTGGCCTCGTCATCATGTTGGATGATGTGACTCGAATGCGCAAGCTTGAATCGATGCGCACCGACTTCGCTTCAAACGTTTCTCACGAACTGAAAACTCCAATCACGTCGGTTCGAGGATACGCCGAGACAATGCTGGAAGAGGGTCTGGACGAAGAGACCAAGCGGCACTGCGTTGAAGTGATCTACCGGAACACCGAACGCATAAGCAACATCATTGCAGATCTCCTAGAACTTTCCAACTTGGAACACTCGGCCGAAGTGGATCCTGAGAGACTCGAGCATGTTGATGCCGAGGCGATGTTGACCCGTATGAAGTCACTGCACGAAGATTTGGCTTCAACGCGTGACATGAAGACCCGCATTGATGTCGACCAAAATCTGGTGATCCAAGTGGAGGTTCGCCTCATCGAACAAGCCCTCAGCAACCTGTATCAAAACGCCTTGCGTTACGCCACAGAAGGAACCACCATCACGTTGACGGCTCACCGCTTGCCTCATCGACAAATCGAGTTGCAGGTCAAGGACGAAGGCCCAGGTATTTCTTCGGAACATCAAAAGAGATTGTTCGAACGGTTCTATCGGGTCGATCGTGCGCGAAGTCGGGAAATGGGTGGAACGGGGCTTGGCTTGGCCATCGTGAAGCACATCGCCTTGCACCACGGTGGCGAAGCGAATGTGTCCAGTGAGGTGGGAAGCGGAAGTGTTTTTAGGATTTTGCTTCCCGAACGGTGAAGCCTATTTTTTCAACGCCAGAAGAGCCCCTACAAATCCAGTCGCGATCTCTTCAAAAGGAACGCTCATGGAAGAAGGTGTGCCTACGTTCTCAAGTTCAAAAGGATTAACCGGAAGGTCGAGATACTCCTGACCGAACTTGGTGTTCGATTCTGAGAACTCCTCGTAGATTCTCGACGCATGATCTTTACTGTGCAATGTTCCATGCGAGGACACTGGGTGCTTCAAAACGAACTCTCGTAACTTTCTCTTTTCTGAAACCGAAAAAAGATTTTGATCCTGAAGCGCAAGATTGAGTTCTCGAAGCAACATAAATCCAAGCAGGCCGAACGATTGGTTCCGGGGCTGGACAGTTTGCATCATTTCCGGAGTGATGTTTTGGATCCCTGCAGCCAAAAGAAAGTCGGCGTGCAGAGAACTGCTGGGGCTTGGAGGAAAAAGATAGGCCGAAAAGTTTTCGAACCCAAAAATGGAAGACCACATCCGAGCGGAACGCCAGTGGTCATATGGATGCTGGCCTTGAGAACATGACCCTAAAAAATCATCAAAAGTTCTGGCTTGACCCATCTTTAAAGCAGTGAAGTATCTCGATCGACACATCGCGTACTGCTCGCGAAACCAACAGATCACCTGAATATCATCAAAGAACTGAATAAGAAACTCGTGAAGTTGCCGTACAGACTCCTCAGAGCAAACCAATCGATGCAAATGTTCGGATGTCACGACCACTAAATCGTGCTGGACTCCAGAGATTTCAAAGCCAAAGCCACTCAAAATCTTTTGACGGACGGAATCAAAGTCGTCTTGATCCAGTGAATGGTTTGATATGAAAGATTGCAAAATTGCATCTGAAAGATCCCGGCCGGGATCAAAGGCCGCTGCTAAGCAACGGTTGTTGGGCTCGCCGATGCTCGATGGCAGATACACCCCTGCCTGATCCAAAGGAGCTCGATTGGTATAGAGCCAGCTCTGAAGTGAAGTGGTTCCGGTCTTCGGAGAGCCGATATGCAGGACGAGCCGTTTAGTCATCTCCATTTCCATCCACATGGAACTTGGCAAACCATTCGTCCATGAAATCTCTATCCGAAGCGGTCATCTGGTCAATTGTGGATGCCTCATCTTCACTGAGATACTCCCTCCAATCCTGACCGTAGTTTCTCACCGGCTGGTACAGCAAAGGGTCTGACACATTCCCTTCCTCAAAGTGAGGGTCGGTCAGTGCCGCTGTACTGAATTTTGCGTCAATCGATTCGAATATTCCTCGCAGATAAAACTCAGGATCGCTCACAAATTCCTTGTATGAGAATGGCACAACATGATCTGGAATCTTGTGCTTCAAAATCGAGAACTGCCTCAAAATGTCGCGATAGAACTTGGCGAAATCCTCGGGGCCTTGACTAAGCCATGCGTCAGGAGCACGACGGTTTCGCACCTCGGTCTCTCTGCGACGTCTCATTGAGGCATACACATCACAGGGCTCTCGATAAGAACAAATGAATTTCGCTTTGGGGAAGCACGACCACAAAAAATCCGAGGCGTAAACATGAAGCGGGGTCTTTTCAACCGCCCTCTGCGGTTTGCAAAGTTCGTGCATCGTAAAGAAGTACGCCTGCACATACGCTTTTCTTCTTCTCTCGATTGGTACTTCACGAAGCGTATGTACAACCTGGTCTAAAATTTTTCTTGCCCCATGTGTTCCACCGATGAATCGAACCAGAGGGCCAAACTTCTCCCATTGGCTAAAATCTTGAAGTCTTGAGACCAAATCTGTCTCCACCACATCGCCACGGTCCCGAATAAATTCCGGACTTCTGCCGATAATGTTTGAGAGTCGTGTGGTCCCAGATCGTGGAATCCCAACAATAAATACCGGCCGCTGATCTACCGACCAGAGCTCCAAAGCAGTCATGAGGTTGCGAGGCTGTTTCAGGCAATTTAAGACATTCATCGAACAGTCCTGCATGAGGTGAGGCACTCGGATAAGAACGCGGATTGCATTCGGACACTCATCGCTGGTGTAACAGACGAAGCCCATGATCTTGCTTCGCGACCAATCTTTTCTCGACGGCTCGGATCACACAGCAATCCGCGACACACTTCTGACAGCCCTGTTGTATCAAAAGTGTCCAAGGGTACGCCGGCCACTGATCCCGCCGGAGGCTCCATGAACGAGCCGTGCCGAAAGACAACCACAGGCTTACCAGCCCCCATCGCACGGGTCATCGTTCCAGAAGTTTCGCCAACCGTCGGATACCGAAGATTCACCACCAAATCACTGGCTTCAATCGCCGCTTCAAATGTTTCCAAAGTGGTGTACCCCTTCTCAACCACGACATCTTCCATTCCATGCTCTCGGATCGTTCGTCGGACAGCGGCGGGATGTCGCATTTCGCCAAAGATCCAAAATTTAAAGGGTGGCACCTCGGACCGTATTGATGCGAGTGCGCGGATGGTCTGTTCGATGCATTTTGCCGGTGTCACAAAGCCGAGTGAAACCACAGCGAGCTCGCCTGGATGCATGCCAAACATCCTTCGGCAGTCCTCACGATCAACCGAGACCGGCTGAGAAAAATGATGTGGAATATGTGCAGTGGGGACCTCTGGCGCAACGGCATCGACCCGATTGAGGATCCATGTTGAGTGGCCAATGATGCCAGAGGCCATTCGCAAGCGAGACTCGATCGCAGGGAACAGAAACTGTTCAATGCCGGACCAAACTCCCTGCCTTCGCAGTTCAGAAATGACCTCCCCCTCCGGACCACATGCCATCAGCTCTTTCCGATATCTGAGCTCGTCACCATAAGCGAGAGTGGTTTCGGTGAGCAGATGGTGCATTGAAAACTCATGAAGCAAAAGGACGGCGCCTGGATTCATCGCCTCGAGATAAGCGTGTGCGTGGAACGGGTTGTTCGCCAAGTGGATTAGTCTCGCCGCACCCTGAAACTCGCCCCGACGCTTTTTGAACGAAGAATAATTCAGCACCATGCAATCGCTCCTTGAGCGAACCTTGGTCTCGTCTCCCACAACAACCACAACATCCCATCGGGAAGCCAAATCTTGCATTTGTTCCTCGAGGTAATCAGCGGTTCCCGTTCTGGCCGGGGGCAGTGCGCCAAAAATCAAAAGTGTCCGCTGGTCGTTCACTCTTCTTCTCGACTCATCTCATCAATTTGCTGTGCAAGACGTTCAATTCGTTGTTCAAGTTTGTGGAACATCAGATCCTGACGCTCAATGAGTTTGTCACGCAGGAAATACAGATCGTCTTTCTGCACGCCTGAAAAAGTCCTCCGCTCCTGTCGCAAAAGATACTGCTGTACCGAGCCCGGAAGCATCCGTCGTGCCAAAGTCCGAATCCGGGCCAACAACTTTCCTGGAAGCACTGCTCTCGTTAGCCGAATAGAGCCACGGACCACATAGCCAATCATCTTGACTCCCGATCTGAATGCATTGCTTCTTTGTATTGCTGCAAGACATCATCCGTTTCGCCCAAGCTTCGAATCATGCCATCTTCCATCCAAACAACCTTATTGCAGTTCTTTTGAATTTCTTGAAGTTGATGAGAAACCATCACCAAGACTCTTGCCTTTTGCATAAACATTGTCAAGCGTTGCATCGCTCGCTGCCGAAAAGCAAGGTCTCCAGCGCCCAAGGCCTCATCGACAAGCAGGACGTCCGCAGAAATGCTGGTGGCCACAATAAATGCCAGTCTTGCTCGCATGCCGGTCGAGTAGTGTCCTACCGGCTCGTGCAGCCAGCTGCCGAGTTCGGTTTCCCGAACCACCTCATCTTGAATATTTTCAAGATCACCGACCGAACACCCCATCAATCTTGCCATAAGCCTGACGTTCTGAACCCCCGAAAGTTCTGGCTGCAGCGCCGCACCAAAGCCGAGAAGCGGCACCACCGTACCTTGGCTGGAGATCGAACCTTCGGTTGGTCTCAGTATTCCTGCCAGCACTCGACACAAGGTCGATTTCCCACTGCCGTTCCGGCCCACCACCCCCAATCGGTCTCCCTCGACCAGATTGAGGTCGATGTCTCGGAGCGCCCAGTGCCACTTCCCGTCGGAGGCGTTCCACTTTCGCAGTCGAACAGATACAGACTTTGCTGAAAGCATCAACGAAGACCCTCAAGCAAGTGACGTTCGAACCTGCCCTGAAGCAAGCATCCCGCTGTGAAGTACAAAGCGGAACGGGCAACCAAAATCACCCATCCGTTCAGAGACAGAACGCCGTCATCCAAAAGGACATGTCGATACGCGTCGATCAAATCACCAACCGGATGAATAAAGATGTACACACCGAGCCATTGCAAAAATTCAGAGTCATCCAGCTTGGCTTGCAAAAATTCAAACGAGTACAGGACCGGACTGAGATAGAACAAAACCTTGAGGAAATGCGGAAGCAACTCACGCAAATCCGGCTGGCTGGCCATGGGGGCCGCAACCATCAACCCAATGCCAAACATGGTGATGAATTGAATGACCAACAGACCCAGCAACTGGATCCATCCCAGCGACACTCCACCTGAGATACCTAAAAAAACAATCACCACCACGACCGCTTGAACAAATAGATGGAAGGTCTGAAGAACCACCGACCCTGGCAGCGAGACCAGCGGCACCGAGAGATTTTTAATCAGCCCCTGTCTTCTGTTGTACACCCCACAGCATCCAGACAAGCACTGCGCGAACTGCTTCCAGACAATCAGACCCAAGAAAAGAAACAGCCAGTACCGGGGGTGAATGGACTCTCCACGTCCGAGCAACTGATCCACCAGCCCCCAATAAATCAGTGCCAACACAAGGGGATCAAGAAACCACCACAGGATGCCCAGTCGCAGGCGAGACGTATGGCGAACAAGGTCCGCCCGCGCCAATTCATACATCAGGTGACGCGCATCCCAGACCTCACGCACCGCTCTCAAAGGACCGCCCAACTTAGCCCCGCCACGGGCAACACAAACCCCAGACCGCTCGGACGATCAACTTGAGGTCAAGACCGTGGGTTCGATTTCTGATGTACCAGCGATCCCAAACGACCCGTCTTCGATGTTCGGGGATCGACCGCGCGTACCCATCACGCAAATTGGAAAGCGCCACCATGCCAGGCTTGACCAACACTCGACTCTCGTATCCCACCAGCAGTTTTGAGAGCAACTCATGAGGTCCCGGCTGCTCAGGACGAGGACCCACCAAAAGCATTTCGCCCCGAAGCACATTCCACAGCTGGGGCAACTCGTCGAGGTGCGTGCGGCGAAGAAATTTCCCCGTTGGCACCACACGACTGTCTTCCACATCAGCGAACACCGGACCGGATTCACCAGACATGGTCCGGATTTTCAAAATTCGAAAAGTTTGATTGTGAAGGCCCACCCGATCTTGCCAAAAAAAGAAAGGACCCGGTATGCCTCGGACGAACCAGACCAATCGAATGCTCAACAAAATCAAAAAAGCCGGGGCCAAAAGCATCCCCGCGAAGAAGCGTTGGACACCCTCCGGCAGACCACGACCCAAAGAAATTTCGGGAGCCGATGAGATTGGCTCAGCAAGTTCAATTTCCACCGGTCGAGTGGCCGGTGCGGCCTTCAGACTGTCGGTGGTAGAAGTCGTCATCGCAGCCGCGGAGTGTAGATCATTTCAGACGCTCTCTCCCAGCAAGTGACAATGCCAGAATCGCTCCGGTGACTCCGGTTCCCAAGCCCGCATCAAATAGACCAAGTACCCCCCAAACTGCCAACAAACCAAGCCCTGAGGACTGGTGAATGGATTCTGAACGAAGGACGACCGATGCTGCAGAACCGTACAAACCCATCAGCAAGACCACCCCAGTGGCTCCAGTTCGCGCGAAAGCGTTGGCCCAAATGTTGTGAAGATTGAGCGGGGTGCCCACGCGATTGTTTGAGAATCTTTCCGATTGAGCGCGAACAGGGTGATCCGCCGAAATTGCAGAACGCACCCCACCGTAGCCATGTCCGATCCAAGGACTTTGGGTCCCAACCTCCCATGCGGCGTTCAGTGCGGCGACCCGCCAGCCGACGCTGGTCTCTGGGGACTCATGCCACTGGCTGAGTTCTTGCCACGCATCAGACCATCTGTTTTGCAAAGTTTCGTGTTGCCAGAGCCCAATTGGCGCTGCCAGAGCAACCCCGACCAGGGCCGCGGTTCGCACACGCCGCTGCATCAGGGCCAAACTGATCGGAACCGCTGCCAGCGTCGCCAACAGTCCAGTTCGAGAACCACTCAACAGCAAAGCACTTAGGGTCAGACCTGCGGCGATGGCGATCGCCAAGCGACACCCAGGCGTTGCCTTACCCCACGCATCCAACGCGAGGACCAGCCCTGCCGCACAAAGGACGCCAAGCACAATCGGGTGTTGAAACGGCACCACTTGGCCATCCAAGACCTCAACACCAGGAAGCACCAAACCAGCAACCGCAAGCAAGCTGGCCAGACCCGCCAAGGCTGTTCCCAGCAACAACCCGAACCGCCAAGTCGTCGACTTCCCGTATGGCCAAAAAAGAGGGAGCAACAGCACGCGTTGCGCTTTCAGACCTTCGACCCCGCCTGGAACATCTTGACTCCACAGAAGAGACAAAGCATTCCAAGCAACAAAAAGGATCGCGGCCATGGCAAATTTCGTCTGCAAACGACTCGCAATCACCTGACGCATCGCTTTCCCTTGAAGCAGGGCGGCCAAGACCAAGGTCAACATCATCACATTGGCGAACGCGGTGCTGATGGGCAAAGCCGCGAGAAACACCATCGCAACTCGTGCGTGCAATGTCATGCCTCACGATCCGGTCGGTCAAGGCCAACCCCGAAAATCTCGCTGGACGAACCCGGGGGATGCTCAAAGAGAACCTCGTGCTGCTTTTCACCCGGACGCAGTCCAGTGATTTCAACAGGGTGTTGTGGACGCTCATTCGCAGCCAAAAATCGTTGGAGCAATGCATTCATCGAGACGGGTTCACCCAACTGGGGAACATAAACACCCCCGGATTTCCCACGAGCGCAAACAGCCAACAGCAAGTCAATGGCTTCGGATTCGGTCAAGAACCAACGGGTGGCTTTTGGATCGGTCAACGTAAGGGGTTGGCCCAATGCCAACTGATTGACCCAAATAGGAAGCACAGAATCTGATGAACCCAAAATGTTTGGGAAGCGAACCACCAGCGCGGTTCCTTGGGAACCAGAGCTTTGCACGATCTCCTCTGCCTCGCGCTTGCTTTGCCCCATGACACCAAGTGGAAATGCCGCCTTGTCTGTCGATACAAAAAGCAAACGGCTGCCCAGCGGCCGGGCGGTGCAGATTTGACGGACCAAATCTCGATTGACGCTCCAGGCCAGGTCTGGATCCAACTCCGCCCGGTCCACATGCTTTAAGGCGGCAGCATGAAAAATGATCGATTGCCCATTGAGCACGGTCTTGAGGAATGCGGCATCGCATAAATCCCCCTGCAAATCCACCTCATCGGCCGAGCGGCGATCCACCCCCCGCACTGAGACTCCAGCATGACGAAGAGCACGAACCAAAGCGCTGCCGATGGTGCCCGCGGCACCGGTCACCAGGACGTCTTGACCGCGAAAAAAAGCTGGGTCGCCCCCAAAGGAAATGGGATCGCGATCCAACAAATTGAGAGATTCAGGCACGGCGATAGATCCCTCGGACCTGGGCCTCAGACAAAGCGTTGCGAGTGTCCACCACCCGCTTGGCGGCGGTGGCCACCAAACCAAAATCAATGGCGTCGTGGTCTGTCACGATCAACACCGCGTCGGCGTCTTGTACCACTTGCTCGGTCAAAGGGACCGAACGCAAACTTAAGTCATGCCGTCGCATCTTGGGAAATTCTGGAACCAATGGATCGTGGTACTGCACGTGGGCACCACGACCTTGTAAATCTTCAACGATTGGAGCGGCTGGGGTCTCTCGCACATCGCCCACATTTTTCTTGTAAGCCACGCCCAGTACCAGAATGGAAGAACCGTCGAGATCTTTCGCGTCTTGGGCCAGAACAGAAGCGACCGCGTTCACCACATGCCTGGGCATCTGGGTGTTGATCTCGCCTGCCAACTCCACAAATCGACTGGGGTGCCCCACACGATTGGCTGCCCAAGCGAAATACCACGGGTCGACAGGAATGCAATGGCCCCCAAGACCAGGCCCGGGATCAAAGCGAGAAAACCCAAAAGGCTTGGTGGATGCGGCATCCACCACTTCGTAAATATCGATGCCCATCCGTTCCAGAATCATTTTGTACTCGTTGACCAACGCAATGTTGACCGCTCGATATGTGTTTTCAAGAAGTTTGGCCGCTTCCGCAACTTCGGCCGAACCCACTGGGATCACTTCATCGCACACTTCGGCGTACAACGCCACCGCTTGCGCGCTGGAGGCCGGATCAACCCCCCCCACCAATCGGGGAATCGACCGAATGGGTGCGTCTCGCCCCGGATCTTCCCGTTCGGGCGCAAAAGCCAAAAAGAAATCTTTGCCGAGCGTTTGGCCCCCCGAGGACAACAGTGGAAGACAAACTTCTCGGGTGGTCCCGGGCCAAGTGGTACTTTCCAAAACCACCAGACAACCTGGCGCATGCACACGCCGAATCATTTCAAACGTCTGCTCAACGTACGTCAGATTTGGCTGCCGATCCTCATCAACGGGGGTCGGCACACAAACCAAAATCGCATCGCATTGAGCCAATGCTTTCTCATCGCTGGTTGGTTGGAAGCGGCTTGAGGATGCCAGACGATCGAAAAGCTCTTGGCCCAAATGCGGCAAGTACGAGTCGGCCTGATTCAACTTTTTGGATTTCGCTGAATCGATGTCGAATCCAATGACTTGGTGTCCTGCCGCTTCAAAGGCATCTGACAGGGGCAACCCAACGTACCCGAGCCCGACAATACCGACCGTTCGTGGGTTTGCGTTGCTCACAAGGAAAAGACGCGGTCGACCCGCTCAGCCACCGTACGCAGATACGCAGTGTCTCCACCGCCAACTTCCGCGGAAACCCAACCGGTAAAACCGATGTCAGACAAAGCTTGGGTGACGGCAGCCCAATCAACATCACCGTCTCCGATACGAGACCAGCCACCCTGAACTCCCCAGTCTTTCACATCGCATTTGACCAAACGTGAGCCGAGGGTTCTGATCCAAGCGGCCGGAAGTCCATATTTTTGGTGGTTCCCAATATCGAAGTAGGCCCCGACCCAAGGGGAATCGATGGCATCGATGTAGGTCGCAAATTTTTCCGCCGACTGGGTGTTGGGTCCGTCATGCTCATACAAGAAGCGGTTCCACACATTTTCGATCAGAATGTGGATGCCAAGGTCGGCCGCCAACGGCAGCGTCTTCCGAATTTCTTCAACGGATCTTTCCCAAGCGGCTGCTTCGGGCACTGATTTCCCGCACACGGCTGGGACCAACAGAACCGAAGTGCCGCCATACGCATGAGAATCACGAATCGCGGTCTCGAGGGCTTTCCTTCCCTCCTCACGCTTGGCGGCATCCGGGTCGGACAGGGTGATCTGCCAGTGCACAGAATCCACCACCCCGGGAATGCGGATGCCAACTTCCCGAGCGGCCGCAACAACCTCGGCGGTTGACATACCGTTGGGTGAATCCATTTCAACCCCGTCGAATCCTGCATCTTTCGCGCTTTGAAATCGCTCTCCCAGGGTCTTCCCTCGGGTCATGCCGAACTTGCATGCTTTGCGATACTGGAACTTCGCACCAGAGCGGCGGACATTGCCCGCCGCGGCCGCCACCGTCGGAGGTGGGGCGGCCGTGGAGGCGGGCGTGATCGTGGAGGCGGTCAGACTCGTGGTGAGCCCGGTTCCCAAACTTGCACCAAGAAACGTTCGTCGATCAAGTGAACTCGGCATTGGTGCACCTCGGGTCTATTCTTTGCCTGATGTATCGTATCGTTCTCTGCTGTGTCGCGTTGATATTTGCTGGATGTTCTTCAACGCCAAGAGTGTCCAAAGCACCACAAGCACTCTTGATGTTCTCGACCGAGAGCGTCATCATGGGATGCCGCAGCCAGATTCGAGTATGGAGCGATAACGAACAAGTTGCCTTCGCCGCGATGCGCGATGCCTGGGAGGGCATGAACGACCTCGAAATGGTCTTGAGCGATTGGAACCCCCAAGCCGAAGTCGCACAACTCAACGCACAAGGGGAATTGAAACTTTCCCCCAAATTGCTTTCCGCAGCGCAAACTGCTCGGGAGTTGACTCGGTCAACCGGCGGTGCGTTCGATTTCGAAAAAGGAGGGCTCTTCTTCGCTTGGCGTGAGCATCGCACAAGAGGCGAAATGCTCGACCCTGTTGAGGCTCAACGTTTGGCTTCACTTCCCGACGCCCATTTCTCCGCCGATGGTTTTGCCACGCTCGCGGCCGGCAATCGTTGGGATTTTGGAGGCATTGGCAAAGGCATGGCGGCCGATCTGGCTGGTGATATCTTGCGCTCCCACGGGTGTCCACACTTCCTAGTGGACTGTTCTGGAGATCTTTTGCTGGGAGAAGCTCCTGACTCTGATTCAGGATGGTCCATCGCCACCGAAGTGGAAGGACTGACGCTTGCAGTCCCGAGCAACCACGCCGTGGCCTGCTCAGGCGATCTTCATCAATTTCTACTCCACGACGGAAACCGTTACTCCCACATTATGGATCCTCGGACTGGACAAGCCGTGACCAATCAAAATCTCATCTTCGTGCTTGCGCCAACCGCAACGCAAGCCGACGCATGGGCCACGGCCTTGAGTGTGGAAAGTGAACTCTTTTGTCCGAAACACATACAGACCGTTCAATACCCTTCATCGAAATAGGCAAAGGGACATCCATCTTCAAGGGGATCAATCATGCGTTCATTTTTAATACTCGGGACATTGGTGTGTGCAGCCCAACAATCGCTTGGCCAATGCGAAAACAGCTGGGCACTTGAATCAGCCCAAACCAATCTTGGTGTGGTCGCTGGACACTGCACGGCTTTTGATGAGGTCCGAGGCGTGCACGTGCTGCTGCGTGGCGATCAGGTATGGGAACATGCTGGACCTAAAGACCAATGGAGGTTGGTGGCCGAAGGAGGCATCCCGCCCCGAGGCGCCGCCGGGATGTGCTGGGATCGAATTCGACACAGAATTGTGGTCTATGGCGGTGAAGGCGGCGGTGGGAAATACAATGACATTTGGGCGTGGGACGGACAAAGCTGGGAACAGTGGACCGACGGCACGGGCGGACCAAGCGGGCGCAGCTACGTGGCCATCGCCCACGACGCACAGCGCGACCGCTTTGTGATGTTTGGCGGCTACGACAGCAGCCTTCAGGGAGACACGTGGGAATGGTCCCACCAACTTGGTTGGCAACAA
Organism: Phycisphaeraceae bacterium; assembly: GCA_004213555.1. Taxonomy (GTDB): domain Bacteria; phylum Planctomycetota; class Phycisphaerae; order Phycisphaerales; family SM1A02; genus UBA8653. The sequence goes on from SHAP01000003.1 coordinate 88,601, forward strand.
GTCTCAACGGGTGGGCCGGAGGGCTTGTATGCCCACCGCATGGTGTACGACGATGAGCGGGGAGTCTGTGTCCTACACGGCGGGTACTACTTTTTCAATCGCAACGAAACTTGGACTTGGAACGGAATCGCTTGGACACTGGCTTCCAGCGGAAATGGTCCCGCGCGGTACGTCTTTTCTATGGCTTGGGACTCCCTTCGCAATCAGGTGGTGTGCTTTTCGGGAACACAGTGTTGTCCTGAATCTGAAAGCCAAGAGGAATGGCGGTGGGACGGTGGGTCTTGGTCGCGGTGCTCCGACGTGCTGGAAGTCCCTGGGCGAGGGTACACCGACTGGTCTTACGACAGTTGGCATGACGAACTTCGGATTGTGGGTGGATTTGGCATGCCTCAAGGCCAATCCGAAAGAGTCGCACTCTCGGACGCATGGGTGAACGCACTGGGCGGAATACTCAACGACTGCGACGGAGATGGCATTCCTGATCACGTCGAAATTGCCAACAACTTGGCCTGCGATACGAATCTTGATGGTTTGCCTGACCAATGCGTCTGTCCCCAGGATCTGGACTGCGACGGTTCGGTTGGCATGAAGGATTTGATGCTCCTCCTCGAACAATGGGGCATGGTCAATGCAAATATTGATTTCGACGAGGACGGGGTTGTTGATTTCCATGACCTGCTTTGGCTTTTGCGTGCATTTGGTCCCTGCTGATTTGCTTAGCATAGATCTATGAGAGTTCTTGTCACTGGTGCGGCCGGGTTTGTTGGAGCGGCCACAACCCAAAAGCTTCTCGACCGAGGCGATGACGTCGTGGGGATTGACAACCTCAATCCGTACTACGACCCAAAGCTCAAAGCAGATCGGATTGAACGACTTTCCGGAAATGACCGGTTCGAATTCATTGAAATGGACTGCGCCGACCAAGACGGCATGGCAAAGCTGTTTCAGAAAGACAAATTCGACACGGTGGTTCATTTGGCAGCCCAAGCCGGTGTGCGCTACTCACTCGAACACCCATTCGCCTATCTCGAAGCCAACCTCAACGGATTCCTCACGGTACTGGAGGGTTGCCGGCACCAAAGCATCAAACACTTGGTGTACGCCTCAAGTTCCAGTGTGTACGGGGGCAACGAAAAACTGCCTTTCTCCGTCGAGGACAAGGTTGACCATCCCATTTCGTTGTACGCCGCCACCAAAAAATCCAACGAACACATGGCGCACGTCTACGCCCACCTCTATGGCGTGCCGTGTACGGGACTCCGGTTCTTTACGGTGTATGGACCTTGGGGGCGTCCGGATATGGCGTTGTTTCGATTTGTGGAATCAATCCTGAAGGATGAGCCCATACAAGTCTTCGGTGGAGGGGAGCAAACTCGAGACTTCACCTACATCGATGACATCGTCGAAGGCGTTCTTCGCACCCTGGATACACCTGCAACTGGAGATGGCAACTGGGACCCGAGCGCTCCAAACCCGGCAACCAGCGCGGCCCCTTGGCGGGTCTTCAACATTGGAGGCGGTCGACCCATCCCGTTGCTCCAGTTCATTGGCTGCATCGAAGATTGCCTGCAGAAAAAAGCGGTCATGGAGTTCTTACCCATGCAACCAGGCGATGTCCGTCATACCGAAGCCGATGTCCAAGCGCTGTCAGAAGCCGTCGGATACACACCATCAACCCCCATTGATGTGGGTATCCCCCGGTTCATCGAGTGGTACCGAACCTATTACCAAGCTTGATCAGCGTGGCTTTTGCTCAAACGACTGGCCATCAATCATGACACCTTCGCAGTGGGTGACCCATTCAAAAGGATCGCCGTCAAAGAACGCCAGATCAGCATCTTTTCCAGGTTCGATGGAGCCAACCCGGTCTTGAATGCCCAGGATTTTGGCCGGTTCAATGGTAATCATCGCCAAGGCATCTTCGCGTGACAAACCGTAGGGGATGGCCATGGCGGCCTCAAAAACCAAGACCCGGACCTTGGGCACGTACGCCTCGTAACCCGTAGAAAAGGCCACCGGAACCCCCGCCTCACGCAACTTGGCGGCCGTGGTGAAACTGACATTCAGCCGTTCCCCAGAACCTCGCGCCATGGTGGGGTGCAAGAAGATCGGCACGTTCGCCGCTTTGATCGCATCGATCATTCCGTGGGCTTCGGCCGCGCTCTCAAGCACCACATCAAGACCGAACTCCTTCTTCAAACGAAGGGCGGCGGAGATATCAAAAGCCCGATCCGCATGCACGATGAGTGGCCGATCGCCCGAAGCAATGTCTTCCAACATTTCCTCGCGAAGATTTCGGAACACGGTGGTGTCTGCACTCTCCGCTCGCTTCTCAAGTCGTTCTTCCGCCGCAATCATGGCTTGGCGCAACATGGCGACCGCCTTCGATCGGTTCCCCGGGGAACTTCCAGACCGTTGTGCCCCTTCGCCCAAAGTTGCGCTCACCCCCCAGCACGTTTGGACGAGGTCCTCTTGCAGCCCCCGACCGGCCGTCTTCACGATGCAGGTCTGCCCCGAGATAAGTTCTCCGGGGGAGTGTCCAGTGTGCACGGTGGTGACGCCAAAGCCCCGGACCCATTCCACCAAACGCTCTTTCCAGTTGTAGGCATCGATGGCTCGCAGTTCGGGCTGCATGGCTTCAGAAGTATCGAGATGGTCTTGATCGTGCTCATGGTTGAATTGACCTGTTAAACCAACGGTGGCCCGAGCGTCGACAAAACCAGGAACCACCACCGAGGCTTGAATCACTCGATCAGCTTCCCGACCATCAACCATCGAAGCAGGACCAACCGCTTGGATCGTGCCATCTTCGACCACGACCACACCATTCCGAATCACCGGCTGGGTGACCGGGTGGATCTCTTCACCGAAGACGAAGATGGTCTCTGCAGACGTGATGCTGCAAACGACCAGCGTGAACAGGGACATGAACGTATGACAGGTGTTCATTGGGCACATCCTTCGCATTCATTCTTGGTGCAGCACATGTAAGGATTCACTTCGTTGCTGCCCCCAAAGCCCCCCTCGGCAAACAGTCGATCGCTCGGGTTCGCCAAATTGAAGGCCAAGTTGCCCTCCACCCAAGTCTGCTGCACTCGGGTGTCAATGGAAAAGGGGTCACCAGAAAGGATCACGAAATCTGCATCCTTGCCCGGCACCAAAGACCCAATCTGACCTCCAAGATCCATCATCTCCGCCCCGTGCAACGACAGAGAAGCCAACGCCGTGTCCCGGGCCAGCCCCGCGCGAATGCCAAGCGCGGCCGAGCGAAAAAAGTACCGACTGTCGGTGATGTAGTCGTCCGTGTGATATGCCACTTTGACCCCGTGTTCGTCAAGAACTCGACCGGTTTCAAAAGACAAGTTGATGGCCTCTTGCTTGCCCCCCGGACTGTCAATCATGATGACCGAACAAGGAACATCCGCTTCGGCGATTTCTTCGGCCACCATGATGGCTTCGCTCACATGGTGCAGAACCAACCGGAAACCAAACTCCTCGGAAAGCCGAAGCACCGTCACGATGTCATCGGCCCGGTGGGTGTGGTGATGCACCACACGCTTGCCTTCGAGTGCTTCGACGAGCGCTTCCAGGCCAAGATCTCGCGGTGGGGCTTCACCCCCATCTGCCATCGCCTCGAGATCACGCTGATACTTCTGCGCTTCCAGATATTTTTGACGCACCAACGCCGCGGCCTTTGATCGGGTGCCAGGAAATGGCGGAGCTCCCTGGGGGTTTGTGCCATTGGCCATTTTGATGCCACCCCTGGGTGATCCATCGGGGAACCGATACGCCATCTCGCCAATCGTGCCGACACCGGGTCGAAGCTTGAGATACACCGTTTGGCCCGAGAGAAGATGCCCCGACCCCGGCATCACATTCAGGCTGGTCAAGCCACCGGCCAGGGCCCGCTTCCATCCACTGCTTCGCGGATTCAACGCGTCGATGATGCGGGCATCCGGCTGAATGGGTCCCGATCGATCGGCTCCGCCCCATCCACCAATGTGACTGTGGGTACAAATGAGTCCGGGCATGATGACTTGGTTGGAACAGTCCTGAACCAAAGCATCCTTGGGGACTTCAACGGACGCACCCACGGCAAGAATTTTTCCGTTCTGCACCAACAGGGTGCCCCGCTGAACTTCGGGGCCTTCAACAGGAATAATGTGGGCATTGGTGAAGGCCATAGGTTGACCTGCCAACGAAACGGCAAGAAGAAGCAAAAGTGACATGAGTGTGAAGATTAAGCGAGAAGGTCTCGAACCGCCGGAGGGATGCCCGGGGCCGAGGCGGGCTGGGATGCCCCCCATGCTCCCAGAATGTCCGCGGCCGCCACTTGATCCCGTCGAGATCGCCCATTCAGCAGGGCAAACATCCAGCCTGCGGCCGCGTGATCTCCAGCTCCAATTGGATCCGCGTCTTCATCCATAGGAAAGGCCACGGGAAGACCAGCCATGGCCCCCTCGCCATCCAGAAGCACACAGCCCCCTGCCCCATTGGTCACCAAACACGAGTCCAGGGCAAATTGCGTGCGCAATTCCGTGGCGATGGCATGGGCTTGATCGGCTTGGCAGCACAGGATCGTTCCCAGCTGAATCCATTCTTCGACGGTGCCTTTCACGTGGGTTGCGGCTTCCAGCACGGAGGTCAGCAACTCTGCTTCAGGTTCGTGACGAAAGTTGAGATCAAACATTCGGATGCTTGCATTGCTCGTTTGGAAAAGGGCCAGCATCGTCGAAGCTGAGGCAGGAGATCTCAGCGGCAGCGAACCGGCAAGAAGGCCTACGCAGGCCGCGGCCTGTTCGCGGAGTGGTTCGCACCATGCAATCTCATCCCATGCTCCAGGTTCCAGTTGAAAGACAACTTCTCCCTTCGGCTGAATTTGAGCGAGTGAAATTCCAGTCGAATCATCGGAGGTGGTTTGCAGAAGGGTCGGGGGCAGATTGTGCGCGAGCAGAGCGTCTCGGAGAAGCCCACCCCCTGCGTCTTCACCGAGACGCGAAACCACCAAGCAATCCCCACCCAAAGTTCGAAGGAGAGGCTGAAGGGCCGAAGCAAAATTTAGGGGCGCTCCACCAGGTCGATCGAGACCAGCAACCCGGTCGACCACCAATTCGCCATAACAAAGCACAAGAGGCTTTTGACCAATCACGTTCGCATGGGCCTCTAACACAATTCACATTGTCGCGAATCCATAACCCTGTGCAAGGTTGATAAAAAAGACCCGGCCGAGGCCGGGTCTTTGGAATGAAGGTTCAACGGTCAATCACTCTGCAATCAAAGCATCGAGTTCTGCCGCCATATTCTTTTCGTGGTCGGGTGAGAACCCGATGTGCACGTGGCGGATCACACCCTTCTTGTCAATGATCAAGGTGTGAGGAATAGGACCAACTTTAAAAGCTGAGGCGATGTCGTTTTTCTCGTCAAACGCCGAAGGAAGCGGACGGCCTTCGTTGGATTCAGGGAACGCCTTCGCGTACTGCTCTACTTTTTCTTTGCGGTCGGCAATGGCCACAGGCATGAACACGACGCCTTGATCGCGACGCTCAAACGTGATTCTGGACAATCCTGGCATGCCTCGTTTGCAAGGTCCACACCAAGTGGCCCAGAAGTCCATCACCACCACTTTGCCTCTGAGAGAAGCCAAGGGAACTTGGGTGCCATCGAGCATGGTCAAGGTGACCGCAGGTGCGGGCTCGCCTTCGAGAGGTCCTCCCTTTTTCTCTTCTTCTGCTTCAGGAACCACTTCTTGTGGCTCGTCCATTTCCATCATGCCGCCCATGGCTTCCGAGAAGTCGCTGACTTTTCGTGCGCCCTCGGGGGCCACAAATGCGAAGGCGTCTTCTTTGATCTCGGCTTTGCAATCACGCATGTCCAAAGTCACAGACATTTCCATGCCTTCCATCATGTCAGCATCTTCACCACCTTCTTCCTCGGCCATGGCCATCATGCTTTCCATGTCAGGCTTCAAGCGGAAGGGCCACTTGCCATCGCTGCTCAACCACAAGTCGGTGGTCATGTTGGGCAGCCCAGCCTCACCTTTTTCGGTGATCTTGAGGTGCAGAACTTTGGTGTCTTCCACAGTCTCTTCACCCACAAATTCACATGACTTCACGGTCGAGAGAACTTTCTCGATGTCCTCGGCGGTCACCATCAAGAAGTTGGAGTCCAGACCAGGGAGACCAGCGCCGCCCAAGGGATCGGACTCATCCGGCTCATTCATTTCGGCAAAAGACTTCGGTGCGTCATCCACCATGTAAGCCGACAGCATGGGGAGATAGGTGGTCATGTTCTCACCATCACTCACCATGTCCACGCTCATCATGCCGCCGCCTTTGCCCCGCAGGGCCATCTTGTTGGGCTGCTGCATGGCGAACGAGAATTTCTGGTCCATGTTCATGGGCCCAAAGGGGCTTTCAATTTCCATGCTCAAGGCCAATTCACAGCTGAAGGCCTCCAGCTTGGATTGGTAGGTCAAAAACTCCCGAAGAAGCTTGTCGCCCCGCTCGTCTGCGTCAGCGTGGGAAATGAGGAGGGCCGACAGGCCAGAGGCAAACAGGGCGTATTTCATGGAAACTCCTTCAGCACACAAAAAATGGTGAAAATCCATGCTACCCACCTCAACCGCCTCGGGTTCACCAATACTCCACAAGTCCCGCTAGATTCATGCCATGAAGGTTCTTCTTGGCTCTGGCGGCTTCCGCACCGACGATCGAAAGGCCACTTTGGTGGCCGAAATGCAATCCCACTTCGGTGAGATCGACTCCATCTTGTTTGTGCCGTATGCCTTGGCCGACCACGACGGCTACGTGACGGCGCTCAACGAGCGTGGACTGCACGCGGGGTACACCCTGCAGGGCATCCATCAAGCATCCGATCCGGTGGCGGCGGTGCGTTCGGCCCAGGGCATCTACGTGGGCGGCGGCAACACATTCCGGCTCATCAAGCAGTTGCACGAGCTTGGCTTGGTCGAGGCGATTCAAAAACGAATTTTGGCCGATGGGGTCCCCTACCTTGGCGTCAGTGCAGGAACCAACGTGGCCTGCCCCACCATGCGAACCACCAACGACATGCCCATCGTGCAACCGCCAAGCTTTGATGCGCTGGGGTTGGTGCCATTCCAAGTCAACGCGCACTATCACCCCGGGGGCATCCACTATGAGCAAGACGGCGCCCTGCATCCACACTTCGGGGAAACCCGGGACGACCGGATTCGAGAATTCCACGAAGAAAACACCACTCCGGTGGTGGGCTTGTTTGAAGGAGGGCTTCTCCGGTGCTGCGAACAGTCGGTCCAGCTCACAGGCAGTGAAGCACGGGTGTTCAGACCGGGCATGACACCAACCACGCATCAATCGGGCGAGGATCTCCTGCCGCACCTCCAAGGGTAAGGCCGTCAACCTTCCGGGCGAGATCCGGGAAAGATCCATCCGGGCTGCTCTCGAGGGACCGCGTAGACCGAGTCTCCGGCGGTGACAAAAAGCGTCCGATTCGCGGGTCCGCCAAAACAAACATTGCTTGGGCCTCCGGGCAAACCAATGCGATCGATTTCTACCCCCGCGGGATTGACCACCACAACTGACCGAAGTCGACCACTGGTCAAGTACACGTTGCCTTGCGCATCCACCGTCATGCCGTCGCCTCCACCTGGGACCTGTCCAAACGCACGGCGGTTGGCGACCACGCCCGGAGCCGTGATGTCGTATGCAAAACCGGATGAACCGCTCGATGGCAGCACATACAACGTCTCTTCGTTGGGGCTCAGCATGATGCCATTCGGTCGATTCAACTCTTCGATCACCAGAGAAATCGTACCGGTCGGACGGCGGTAGTACACCCCCATGACGGGTTGCTCTCCCGCTTTCCGGCCAAACAATGGATCGGTGAACCACAGTCCCCCAGAAGCATCAAACACCAAATCATTGGTTTTTAAAAAGCGCTGTCCTTGGTAACCGGAGATTTCCGTGCGTTCATCCACCAACGCGCCTTCTTGCCATGCGAAGCTCGCCAGCGTGCCGTGCCCAAAAAGGCATGCCCACAAGCGACCCGCACCATCAAACATCAATCCGTTCGCGACCTTCGGTGAAGACCACAACCGTTGCAGCTTCCCGGACTCGTTCAAGGAGACAATGTGGCCCGCACTTCCATCAAAGCGCATGTCTGAAAACAACAGGGTGCTCGGAGGGGACCACACGGGGCCTTCGGTGAAAAACTGACCCGAGGCCACTCGAGTCCAACTTGGGACCTCTTGACCAAAGTCGCGCCCCCCCTCCCGGTACAGCGTGTGCACGTGGTTGCCCTCGTCCTGCGCATTCACAAAATCGAATGTGAAATCCCTCCCTTCGATGCGATACGCGTTGGGACGAAAAGCCAAACCGGTCCCACTCCAACTGAAAAAAATGTCTTCGGCTTGAGCACGAGCGGAGGCCCGCCGCATCCAAGCCAATTCTGGATCCAACCGGTCGTACACGGTGTCCAAGACTTTCCATGCGGCGGCTTGTGTTGCTTCAGACAATTCTGAGAACCGAACCCCGACCCGGTCCCCCGATGTTGGACGCGGCTTGCCTACATCTGGCACCTCCCCTGGCATGGGGCCGTCCCGCTTCGCCGTCGCTCGGGTCTTCGCGTCGAGTGTGCCTAAGAAATCCAGATACGCCTGTTGGTCACCCCCGAGGGCCTGAGGCTCGCCGGCTTGATCGACAAACGGAGAAATACCGAAAGCCATGGGCGTCACCGAAACAACCCGGCCCCCATCGATGGTCCAATTCAACGTGAGGTGGTGTCCCTCCACCCGCCACCCCCATCGCGCATCCGACGAAGGTTGGCCGAAAATGGTGATGGCGTACCGGTCGGGTCCCAAGCGAACGCCATCACCCCGGTCTTCTCGAGGGTCAAGTCGACGAATGTTCGCGGCGATCTTGGCCCCCGAGTCAGACAAGCCGCAATTCAGAAGCGCTTTCGCGGAGGCGAATGCCGCAACATTGTCTCGAAGATCAGCAAGTTCAAGACCATTCCGGACCCGAGGAAAGAACGTCCAGTCCATGCGAGATTTGTCATCCAATGACTTTTGCGCGGACAACCGCTGCGAATCCGACAGTGCTTGCAAGAATGAAAAAGCGTGCTGCCGCATTTCGGCCGCCACAGGGGTCATCACCACTTTTGATGTTTCAGGAACATCATCCAAGACCGAAGCGAGCCAAATCACTGCCAAACCACAAACGCCACTGCACATGTTCCACTCCTTGGGGATGATTTTTGGATGCCTGTCGTACGATACGGCACGTGCCTGATCCCAACCGCGACCAGGTTGATTTGGATGCCTGCGCCCGGGGTGAAAGCCAGGCGTTTGCGAATTTTGTTTCGGCCTACGGCGGCCTCGTGTGGGCGGGGGTCCGGCGGGTCCTTCGCGGGCAATCGGAGCAGGACATTGAAGATGCGGCCCAGGATGTGTTCGTACGCTTGCTGAAGGACAACGGAAGACTCCTTCGGTCTTTTGATCCCAACCGTGCATCAATGAGCACGTGGCTGACGTTGGTCTCTCGGTCCACCGCCATCGATCGAGCTCGGAAGCTTGGCCGGACCGTAGGCCGAGCAACGGAACTCAATGATCGGACCCTCGAGGCCCCAGAGGCGCCCCTGGAGTCGGGTGATCTGGACGATTCCACCATCCCTTTGGGCGTTCTGACCGACCGGCAGCGGCTCGTCTTGCACCTTCTGTATCAAGATGAACAACCCGTCGATGTGGTGGCCCAGATGCTTCAGGTGTCCGAACAAACCGTTCGTTCCACCAAGCACAAGGCCTTGGAACGCCTGCGAGCCGCCATGCATGAATCTCAAAAGCCGGGGGATGATGCCCCTCCCAGCGACGTACAAAGGAGCGTCGACCATGGTTGAACACAACAACGACATCCCGAATGCTGTGCCGATCGAAGAAGCCATGCTTTTGCTGGCCACCGCCTTGGAGGGGCGGTTGGAGGAATCCGATCGACCTCGTCTTGAGCAGGCCCTCTTGCAGCATCCAAGCCTGCGGGCCGCGGCCGCTGATGTGGCCCTCTCCCCTGCCGAGCGTTCCATTGCGGGAGCATTCCCCCAGCCCATTGGTTTGAATCGGGCCGCTCGAGAAGCCCATGCCCGCACGTCTTGGCCATCGTGGATCGCGCCAGTGCGACTGGCTGCATCGGTGGCCATCATGGCCAGCGCCGGTCTTCTGGGCTGGTCGATGGGCGCTGCCACCAGCAACAACAACGGTATTGACATCTTGGAAGCCCACTTTGGCTTCGAGCCTGTCGAATCGTCGGAAGCCTTCAGCAATGATGTGGTCTGGGAGGCGTTTGGCTCATGATGTCAACCCGAACCATCAACGTCATGCTGGGGCTTGCCTTGTGCGCCTCGCTGTCGTTCAACGTCGCCTTTTTGGCCGCCCAACGCCAAGCACCACCACCCGAAGCCACCGAGGCCCGACCGACCAGCAGCCAGCAATTTGCCGCCTTGACCAACACATTGGATCTCTCTGCGGAGCAGCGTCAGGCCTGCCGAGAACTCAGCAACACTTGGAATGCCGAGCGAAAAGTCTTGGGAGAATCCATCGGTTTGCTGCGGCAAGAAGTCCGAATGTTGATGGATGGTTCACCTGTCGACCTGATTGCCCTGCGGGAGCGAACCGATCGCATCGCAGAACTGCACCACGAGCGTCGCAGAGCAGGTCTGGCCCGGATGGAAGAATTTTTGACATTGCTGACCCCCGAGCAAGCCAAGTCAATTCGCAAACTGCGACCCGAACAACTGATCCCTCCACCACCACGAGAAAGCAAGGTCCCCGAAGACGCCTGGACACGCTTCGATGCCAACCAAGACGGCAAATTGGACGAAAGTGAACGCGAAGCCGCGCTTCGCAGCATTCGCGATCGAGCCCAATTGCGTGATTCTCGGATGCAGCAACTGCGTGAGAACTTCGACGCCAACGGTGATGGCGAACTTGACCCAGCGGAACGTCGAGCGCTTCGTGAACATCTGCACCAACACCGCGGTGGAGAGGGTCACCCCGGACCCGGACCGCGAGGGCCGCGTGGTTCACGAGGAAGAAACCCAGATCGGTTGCCCAACCGTGGGCCCGGCGCGTAAACCTTGAGACATTCGGGCGGTCACCGTTAGGCTGGTCCAGTCATGACCACCGCCACGCTGATCGCAGGGATTCCCGCCCACAACGACACGCTCTACCACCGCATCCGATTTGCCGTCGGTGACCCCGCAGCATGTCTTGAACTTCCCGAAGGCCGGCTCCTGATTGTGCGTGATATTGAAATGGACCGGGCTCGTGCCCAAGCGCAAGCCGACCGTGTGGCCTGTCCCGCCGACTTCACGCCCGAGGGCGGTTTGGACGGCGATCGAGAAACCGCCACCGCGCAAGCCGCGGCCGAAGCATTGCGTCAACACGGCATCCAAGAAGTGGTCGCCGATCGAACATTGGGTTTGCTTTTTGTCGAGCAGCTGCGTGCCGCCGGTATCACCCTCCGACTCGATCCCAATTTGGGTGTGGCCGAACGCCGTCAAAAAGATGCCAAAGAGTTGGAAATGCTCCATGAGTGTCAATGTGTGACAGAATCCGCGGTGCGTATGGCGTGCGAGCGCATCGCTGCCGCAACCCCAGACGCGGAAGGATTCTTGCTCGAAGATGGTGAACCACTGACCAGCGAACGGATGCAAGCAATCATCGACATCTTCCTGTTGCAGCAGGGCTTTGCCGGATCAGATTCCATCGTCGCTGGGGCCAAAGATGGTGGAGACTGCCACGAACGAGGCACCGGAGCCCTGCGTACCGAAGAACCAATCATCGTGGATATTTTTCCCCGCAGCGCTCGCAACCGCTACAACGGAGACTGCACACGAACCGTGGTTCATGGCGCGATTTCGGATCAAATTCAACGCATGCACCATGCGGTGGTGGCCGCCAAGAAGGCCGCGGTTGAAACCCTGCGAACTGGGGTGATGGGATCCACCGTGCACCAAGCCACCGTCGACACTCTGAAAGACCACGGGTTTGCTTTTGGATTTCCTGGCAAGGACCACCCGAACGATGCGGTCACCATGCCCCATGGCACGGGACATGGACTGGGACTTGCGGTGCATGAGCCTCCACTGCTGGATGACAAAGGAACGGCCTTGGTCCACGGTGATGTGGTGACGATTGAGCCAGGCCTCTATGGGACGTTGGTGGGGGGCATCCGCGTGGAAGACGTGTACGCCATCCAAGGTGACGGCGCGACCCAACTCGGAGGGACACTGCACGAAGGGCTTTCTTGGCCTGCGTGACCAGCATGTCTGCGAGGCGGAGAAGAAAAATCCTAAACATCTGCAACCGTTGTATTTGTGGCCCGTATAGGATCCGAGAGTCTGCTGAAGCGGAGAGTTGAGAGAATCCATCTTCAGGTGAAAAAAGCTTGCCATTGCGAGCTTTTTTCATGGTTCCTTGCCCCACCGATGGGGGGTTGGCTCATGTGGACTTGGATCCCGAGTCCGCACTGAACTTCCACAACTCAGCGCCATCGGGGCCTTGACGGTCGCCGCAGCGTTCCAGCCAATCCAAAGATTCCAACGTGCGGCGGAAATTGCGACGATCCATGGGAAAAGTGTTGGGCCGAGGCTTGGCCAATCCATCTGCTCGAGTCATTTCTGCGGGATCAAGGACCGCGGCCAACGTGTTCTCAACCTCACGGAGTGTGAATACCTCGGGCAAAAGACCACGCAGGAATGGTTCCCCCCCACTGGTACGGCCGCTCCACCATTGACGTGCAAGACGAGGCACCAGACGCAGCGTCTGTGCATCCAGCAACAGCGAACGCCGCAAGGCCAAACTGGCCAATTCGATGCAGGCCAAATCTCGGGTCGAAACACCCTGTTGTGGGGTCAAAGAACGCACCGGAATCCAGTTTGGATCCTCGGTCGGCGGCAACAGAGTCAACATCACCAGCCGGACCGATGCATCAGCGACGTCATCACCAGGTTCATCCCATCCGGCAGATGTCACGTTGCCAGTGTTCTTTAACCGAGAGGGTCGAATGCGCTGCACCACTTCATCGATCGACTCATCCGCACGCAAGAACCCTTGCGGCAACTCCCGTTGGATGCCATCAATTCGGCCCGTCTCAGGGAGGTACACCTGAAGGCCATCTCGAACCTGCAACCCAACCAGCATCACACTGACCGTGGGAGCCGCGGCCCGACGTCGCTGGTCGGGACGAATTGGGGAGAATCCGGTCACAGGCCACAGACTACTGCCGGGCTAGAATAGATTCCCCCCTGAAGGAGCAACCATGGATTTCAACCCGCAGGACGCGAACAGTACCGGAGCCGCCCCCACCACCTTGCCCGAAGGGGTCTATGCCCTCAAAGTCAGCGATGCTGAAGAGCAAACCAGTGCCAAGGGCAACAAGATGATCGTGGTTTTCATGGAAGCATCCGATGGCGCCGGGCGGGTTGTCAAACTTCGCGACTATTTGGTTTCTACACCCAAAGCGGTGTTCAAAATCGAGCAGTTTTGCAAAGCCGCGGGCCTGAACCACCAGTTCCAGTCGGGGCGGCTTCTCCCTGACGACTGCAAGGGACGCACGGTTCGCGCTCGTGTCATTTTGGAAACAGGTCGCGATGGCTATCCCGACCGGAATGCCGTGGATGAATACTTGGCCCACGACGCGGGCATCGAAACCCGATTCGAAGAACCTACCACGCCAACCCAGCAGGATGCCCCCGTCCGCCAGGTCGAAGACAACGATATTCCGTTCTAAATCTTCAAACGATCAATCCAACCGCCCTTGCCGACGGTACTTTTGCAAGTACTTGTCTCGCAATTGGGTTTGCCGGTTGTCCAATTCAATTTGACGACCCTCGATGAATGCTTTGCTGACGTTGGTGGTGACTTCCAAGGGATCACCATTGGTCACAATCACGGTGCCATACTTTCCGACTTCAATCGTGCCCAGCACCTCTCCGAGTCCGATCACTTCGGCGGCGTATTCGGTCACCGTTCGAAGGGCCTCATGGGGGTCCATGCCGTGGGCCGCCGCGGTACCAGCGTGGTACGGAAGATTGCGCTCGTGACCGGTGTAACGTTCGTTGGCTGCGATGGCCACTTTCACGCCGGCTTCATTCAAACGGCCCGGCAAAGTGAACTGGTGGTCCCAAAGTTCGTCGCGTCGGCCAGGCATGCGGTGGGTGCCGTGCACCACCACGGGGATGTCGTGCGCCAACAGGGTCTCCACGCATTCCATGGCTTCGTCCCCTCCAACGATGACAACATTGATGTCATGGCGGGCCCCAAAGGCAACCGCGGTTTCGATCTGTGGTGCTGAGTCCGCGCGAATGAACGCGGGCGCTTCTTTCTCGAGCATGGGCAACAAAGCATTGAACCGAGCATCGGGGCCAACCGTGGGATCGGCCTCCCGGGCCGCGGACCAACGCCGGGCATCTCGGACCAGGGCGTCGAGTTCTTCAAAGCGGTCCGCACTTTTGGCAAAACCGACCCGAGGCCAGTCAAAGAACAAACCCGACCGGGGTTGGATCGCCATGTCTTCCCAAGTCCAACCGTCCAAACGCACGGTGGCGCCCCAGCCGGCAACCAAACCACCACTCGGGGCCACGACTCCCGTCAAGACCCCATTGGATCGAGTGACCGGAATCAAATCGCTGTCAGGATTGATGGCCAAGAGCGCGCTGGCTTCAGGCGTAATACTTCCTATCTCGTTGTAATCCAGAGTGACTTCGACCGCGCTGGTCTCGTACAAACCAAGCTGGGTGTCGATCAAGATCATGCCCGGATACACGTGCGACCCTTGGCAATCGATGACTTGGTCCCCAGACTCAAGCGTGGGATCGCCAGCCCCGACTTGGGTGATGAGTCCGTTCTCAATACGCACAAATCCGGACACGATCGGATCCGCATCGGCAACGGTATGGATGGTGCCTCCGGACAAGACGATTGGACGGTCTTGGTCGGCGGCGGGCACTTGTCGGCTTTGGCCCCAAGCCGCCGCCGAAACCAGCAATCCCATAACAGCAACAATGTGATGACGCATTCGTGGGCTCCTTAGTCAGTGCAACCGCAAACGCCGCGAGGATCCGCAGGCTCGTTGGAGGGAGGGGGCTCAACCGGCGGTGGCATTGGGGCATCACCCAATTGCTTCACCAACAATTTGCCAAGCAAGCGGGACCGCTCATCGCGATCTCTTCTGCGCACCTCGGCATCTTTCTTACGGGAGAAATAACAAGCACCTTCAATCCAAGTCTCCTGCACCAGTGCGTACGAAGACAAAGGATCTCGGTTCCAGACCGTGAAGTCAGCGTCTTTGCCCACTTCCAGTGAACCGGTCCGGTGGTCAATCCCCAACTGCTTGGCGGGGTTCAACGTGATGAACTTCAGGGCTTCGTGGGGCTCGACGCCGCCGTATTTCACCGCCTTGGCGGCTTCGCCATGCATTCGCCGCGCAAGTTCATTGGAATCTGAGTTGAACGAGACGTTCACTCCCACCTCATGCATGATCCATCCATTCCAAGGAATCGCATCCATCACTTCCACTTTGTACGTCCACCAGTCGGAGAAGCTGCTGGCGCCGGCCCCATGCTCGGCAATGGCGTCCGCCACTTTGTACCCCTCCAAAATGTGCTGCAGGGTCCCGATGCGGAAGCCTTTCTCTTCGCCCAACCTCAACAGAGCCAGAATTTCATCTTGGCGATAGGAGTGGCAGTGCACGATGCGATCGCCTTCGAGAATCTCCACCAACGTCTGCAACTCAAGGTCGAAGCGGGGAGGAATTTCCAAGGCACGCTCATCCTCATCCATCGCATCCCAACGCTCATGCATGGACCGGTAGAACTCCGCCTGGTCAAAGCGATCTCGCATGAACGCGGCGACCCCCATTCGGGTGTCGGGGTAACGACCGCGGGAACGCTTTACGTTTTCACCCAGCGCAAATTTGATCCCGGGCTTGGCGTCCTGCATGCGGAAGTCTTGGGCATCACCGCCCCACTTCAATTTCACCACAGAATTGCGGCCGCCGATCGGATTGGCCGAGCCGTGCAACTGGTTTGCGGCGGTCAAGCCCCCGGCCAGTTGGCGGTACCAGTCCACGTCGTCAGGGTTGACCACGTCTTCGATCGTGACCTCCGCCGTGCTGGCCCGACTGCCTTCATTGACTCCCCCATTGATGCCCGTGTGCGAATGGCAATCAATCAAGCCAGGGGTGATGTGGAGCCCCGTGGCATCCACCACACGAGCTGAGGATTCTGGAGGACGACCGGTACCCAAATCAGTGATTTGCCCACGCTCCACCAGCATCCAGGCATCCTCCAAAATGCCCGCGTCCGAAGCGGTCCAAATGATCGCGTTGGTCAGCAAGACACTTTCAGTGGCCGGAGGTTCAAATCGACCGTATCCGCCAAGAGGAACCGGGAGATCTCGATTGGGCTCGGGCAGTTCCGAAGCCAATTCGACATCATCCTCATTGGTTGGTGCATCTGATTCGACGCCCGGGCGAGACACCACCCGGGTGCCTTCGACCGGCAACGAACCCATGGGCGACTCAATCGAACCCGACAAGATGCCATCGGCAATGGTGCCCGACAAGACACCCTCCCCACCCGGGGTCGAAGTTCGAAGTTCAATCGTTGATGCTTCGGCATCGAAGGAGCCGCTCGAAAGAGGAACTTCTTGATCCATCATGGACATGGAACCGGTGATGCCGCCGTCGGCTTGCAAGGTCAGTTCCGCATCGATGGTCATTTCAAAGCCTTGGTCTGGAATGGACAACGTGCAGGTCCAAAGTCCGCTGACCAGATCAGGACCCAACATTTGTTCGTTGTCGGAGGCCTCTTCTTCTTTTTTGGTGACCTCGGCTTCGGCCATCGGTTCGGAGAGCAACCCCTCAAACCCCACCCGGTGGCCGTCGGTGGCCACGAAAGCACCGGTCAACCGGTCTTCAATCAACACCGCGCGGAAGGTGGCCCATCCCCGGTGCTCCATCAAAGCGGCATCAATGGAACCGCCAATCAATTCGCCATCGACTTCCACTTTCTTGGTGGCAAACGCGGTGTCGCCTTTCTTGAACGTGATCTTCTTGGCTTTCCGGTCAAAAGAACACGACATCTGCTGACCGTCCGTCAACTGCAAGGTGCCCTGGTTGCGGAACGGTTCCACGGGAGGCTCTTGCACCACGTGCTCGACCCCGCCGACCCAGACGGTTTGGACGGACGTTCCTTTTTCAAAGGGCTCGCCATCAAAAACCACCAAGTTGGCCATGTGACCCGGTGCAACGGTCCCCGCCCATGTATCAATGCCGAGCAGTTGCGCGGGGATGGTGGTCAACGCGGCCATGGCGTCGGTTGGGCTCAGCCCACGGCGAATAGCTTGGCGGATGCGATCGTGGATATCGGTGGGCTTCGAAAGGCCGTGGGCGGTCAAAGAGAAGACCACACCCGCGTCGCGCAAGCGTGCCGGATTGGACGGCGCTTCGTCCCACGTCATCAGGTCCCGCAACGACAACGAGTCCGCTTCTTCGGCATTTCGAACCACCGGGGCATCCGGAAAGTCGACTGGCAGCACAAACTCTCTGCCCATGGCAACGATGTCATCCAGTCGCCGGAACTCGTTGCCAGAGCCGAGCATGACCACGTCCAACTCAAACTCTTCGGCGAGGGCGTGGGCCCGGGCGGCATTCACTTCGTCCTTGGTGTCAAACAGCACCGACTGTCGGGCGGAAAGAATGGGGGCCAAAGCCACCATGGCGTCCGACTGCGGCGGGCGGGGGCCAGCCGTACTTCGGGCCATCCAACGATCATGGGCGGCCTGGTGGTGGGTCGCATCCATCAACGTCTGCCGGGCCAACGCGATGGATCCCATCAAAGAGACGGGGTAGCCCTCAAGGCCCCAACTGCCCCCACGGTCAAAGCCCATGCCTTGCATGGTGTCCCAAGACCACGAACCCGTGGCCAACCCGTCTTCTTCGGTGGTGGCGAGCAACGTTCCCGTTCCTCGAAAAATACCTTTGCTGGGTTGGACGGCCACCAACGTGAAACCCGCCCGGCGGTGCGCGGACCGCTTTCCCGAATCCAAAGGAAGCGCACTGCTGGTGAAATCAAATTCTGGGTGGACCAAACGGTTCCAGTGGGACCCGGCTGCGTCGCCAATCTCGGCTTCAACCAGAACCGAGGGATCAATAAATCCTGGGGCAACCACGTGTCCGGTCAGGTCGTGAACGACGGCACCGGGTGGAACTTCACCGCTCGATTCGACCGAAAGCACACCTCCATCACGAAGCACAATGGTGGCATTCTCCACCATTTGTCCGGGAGCAGGAATGAGCGTTGCACCAACCAATGCGTGCGTGCGGGGAGCCGCACTCGCCATACCGTTGGGACGATTTTGAAATTGAGCACGACTCTGCTCACTGGTCATCAGAAGCAGACCCAAGAGAAGAACGGACCAAGAGTGAATTCGAGGCATTCTTAAAGCCTAGCCGGGATGAATATGAAGGGTGTCTAAAAGCATTTCACTTCCATAGAACCAGAACTGGAACCCTCCGGCTCATGGCGCAGGAGACCCTTGTTTCTGTGGCAACGGCCCTGCGTTCTTCTTTGATACTTTGAAAATGCAGATGCTTCCGCTGACCTCGTATGAGACCACCAGCAATGCCTCTCCAGTGGGACTGTCTTTTGCTTTTATGAAACACAATCCTTCGGGACCAAGATCGCCCGAGAGATCAATACTTTGGTTGTTGTTTCGAGTGGTGGCATAGCTCGAAAATGTAGGTTCAAAAGGATTCGAGCAATCAAACGCCATAATCCCACTCGGGCGCTCGAGGCCTAAGAACGCAATCGGGATTCCCTCCACCACTCCAACCACCACTCCTTCAGGCTCTGGGCCACGATCATCCGATCGGCTGTCTCTGCTGCTCACCCGATCATTGTTCGCATTGAAGTGCTCGGGGTCGTACTGGTTCAGCTTCTGTTCGATCAGTGACCCGGTGTCGGCAATTCGATTGCCATCCGCGTCCAAAATACTCAGCGATCGCGAGCCGAAGCTGTACAGCACATCACAGTCACCATCGCCATCGATATCCCCGTGCGTGTTGAGGATCTTCAGTCTGCCCAAATTGTGCTCCGATTTCAGATCTGGAGCGTCCGGAAATTGCACCGGATCCAAATGCACCTTCTGAACCCGAGAACTGTTGCCAAATGCACCATATTCACGTGCGTCTCCCTCGTTGGCCGTGGCAATGTAGTCGCCTCCTCCAACTTGAAAAGATGAGATGGCATCGGGCATGGGTAAACCAAAAACGGGTTGAGGATTGATGTTGATACCACCATCACGATCACTGGCATCGATGGCATTTCGGTTTTTGCGGTGATCAATCGAACCCATGCTTTTGACCCAAAGCCATGACCCACGTTCAAGATCAATTTTGGCGATGGCGTTGTTTTCTTGCAGACTGATGTAGGCGAACTGGTTGTCGGAAGAAAAGGTCACGTACTCAGGCTCGGCATCTTGAGCAAACGTGGTCCCGGCTGGGGCCGAAACAATCACTTGGGGGTCCACCATTTCCGGCTCAATCGTACGGAAGTCAACCGTTTGGGCCGTCATGGTGGTCGTGTCCAGAATGGTGACGCTACCGACAGGATCGCTCTGATAGTCCTCGCTCGGCTGGCCTTCATCGGCCGTCACGATCCACCTTCCGTTTTCACTGACCCCCACCATGTCGGGCAAGACACCGGTCGGATACTTCCTCAGCAAAGAACCATCATGCGCATGAAGAAGGACCAACGTCCCGGAATCGGTTGTCACCGCCGGCGCGATGGCCACCACCACGGCCTGCAAGCCCGAGTGGTAAGCCACAGATTGGATCTGCTGGCCGTAATTCGACAAGTCAAACTGTGCCACCAGGTTGAGGATTGAGGCTTTGGTGTTCAACTCGAAAGCCAACACACTCATTGAGGATTGACTGGTGGTGTACAGACGCCCGAGATCCGGGGCAAAAGCGCTGATTTCAACTGCCCCCTCCCGCACTCTTGGCGACGCCCACCTGGCCATCGGTTCCATAACGATTTGGAACTCTGCTGGTGGCCCCAAACAAGAGATAGCCATCAAGAGGAATTGCGCGGCGGACATAAAGATATTGTGACAAAAAACCGGCCCCCAAAAATTGGAGGCCGGTTCACATTTATCTGTGGGTTGGGCTTAGCCGCGTCGGCGACGACCGAGGCCGGCCAAGCCGAGCAAAGCCAAGGCACCGGGTGCAGGAATCACGCCCGGGGTACCCAACACACCACTCAAGCTGGTTGAACCGCTGGTGGTCAAGCCGCCTGGGGTCCAAGTGGCAGCATCACCAATCGTGTCGGTGTCGGGGTATTCCAAGAAGGTAAGGACATTGGCGGAGTCTCCATTGCCATCAAAGACGTACGCAGCATCGCCGCCGCCGCCAAGTCCGGATCCGCCATCCACGAAGCCGATCGCGCCCGAGTAAGACCATTCTGTATTAAAGGCACTGATGGCATCTGCAGAAGAGGCAAAGTCATCTTCCCAGGAAACCAAGAAGACGACTGACTCGCCAGCACCAATGGTGAGGCTGGAGAGACCATCATCTTTGGTGGCATCGGCCGAATCGTCGTCGTAGAACAGGCCCGCGGTTGAAATGGCGGTGGTACCGGTGTTCGTGAGTTCGAACCAGTCGGCCACACCGCTGTCGTTGTTCCAGTAGATCTCACTCATCAAAAGATCAGCTGAGACACTTTGGGCTGCGATCGCGGTGGATGCAGCGGCAAGGAGAAGTCGCATGTTTAGAGTCCTTTGTTATTGCAATAGTCAGAAATAAACTCAGACTCTCTCTTCAAGCGTGCATGTTCTCGACTGACGCTTAAGGAACTCTTATCAATTCATTAAGAATGTGTTAAACCCTTGCCGAATTTAGGCCTCCCCCTTCGAAATTCCGCCAAAAAAGGGTGGACAGTACAAGAAATACGCCATCAAGGTCTTTTTTATTGGAAAGCTCGCCCCAAAGGGTCCCACACAATTTCTGGGCGGTTGTAATCGGCAGTTCCTGCTTTTATACCCTCAGAGTCGGTGGTGATGGTGTCATTCAGAAAATATTGAATCGAGCCATCGCAGCGAAGAACATGGCCCCCGCCATCATGACGGGCCGCAAAACGCTGCCAATCTGATCGGTGGCGTTTCAGGTCTTCGTTGTAAAACTCATCGTCGGCTCGAAGTTCATCTGCACGGGTTCTTTTTTCCAACATCAAGACAGTGACGCCCGGCTTTTGAATTTGAGTCCGCTTCATCACAAAATTTGGATCGCTCTCAATGTCATACGAGGGCGACTCCTCCTGTTCGTAGGTGGACTGGAATGTGTTGTCCAGCTCAGAGTTGGGGACATAACAAAAGAACGCCCGAGGCTGGCCGCCAGGCCAATTCGGCACGACGTAGAAATCGATGTCATCTGGCACGCCGGCCGCGGGGTCGATGTAAATCGAGTCCGCAGGCGGCAAAGGAAGCGAGGAGGGATCCTGCAATTGATCCGTCAAAAAATCACCGTAGGGCTTCTGATCCAAATATGGAGGCAAAGCATTGGCCCAGAAGAGGCGTTCACATTCACGCTGGGTCCACGATTGCCCATTGGGTACTGGAATTCTTCCAAAGTTGTAATTCAAGAATTGCCACTGCTTCATCCCCAGCCAAGGCAATGCTTCTTTGTTTTCATTGGAATACGTCTGTGAAGCAATACCCCACTGACGGAGATTGTTCTGGGATTTGGCTGCGTTTGCTTTTCGCCTTGCGCTGCCTAATGCTGGGAAAAGCAAAGAGATCAGCAAAGTGATGATGGCAACGACCACCAACAACTCAATCAGCGTAAAGCCCAATCTGTGACGTTGAGACGTTCGGATCGACATCCGTAAAGATTAGCCCCAACTGGCCAGCAACAGGAGGACATCAGAAAAACCGACCGTGCCATCAAAGTCCACATCTTCTGGGCAGTTGCCAGCACATCCCCAATTGGCCAAGACCATCAGGACATCCGAAAACCCAACCATACCGTCGCCATCCAAATCCAAGGGATTGCCACTCTCACAAGACTTGGTGCTGTTCTCGCAGTCCCCCGCCACAATGCCGCTTACGTCCTGCGTCAAAAACACACCGTCGCCGCAAGTGTCCCAGATGTTTGGCCCCCCAAATGTAGAAGTGTCGGCGTCGTCATAGGCTGAGGATCGAGTTGTATTTTGAGATGGATCTTCACGGAGACGGCAAACGTCGTTGGAGCCTACTGCACCTTGTGCGTAACGATCGGAGCCTTCACCCGCAGCGGTGAAGACCACGGCATCGAAACAATCGCGGATTTCTACCATGAATTCGCGGTTGCTCACACTCCACTCCCCCGAGATGTGGCCGGGCACTTCAACCCCGTCAAGCAATCGTGTGGTTCCGGAAATCACTGAAGTATCAAACGTGTTGAGATTGATCCAATCGGCGGTCAACGTGGTGTCAAGGCCCCCTTCGGCCGTCGTCCATTCGGTCAACGTCAGGAGAGTGCCCGCATCCAAGTCGACCAACTCTGCCGCATCGCCAAACGTAATCACGCCTGATTGACGCGGTCGAGCGACCGGTTGACCAAAAGCGTCGTAGGTGATCTCGCCTGGTGCATCTTGTGACCAGTGCAGCGTCCATCCTCGCAAGTCAACACCGTCCTGCAGGACGACGAACTCCATCCAGTCCCCTCCATTCCCCAGCGTGCGCCCAAAATTTGTATCCGATGGCACGCGATCAACCACACCATCACCATCATCGTCAACCCCGCTGGCGTCCCCACCACCCAGCCAAGCGTCTTCGTCAACGGCGTTGTATTCATTCAGGGCCAGAGGAGTGCAGGCACATCCGTACTCTTCTCGCAAGCCAGCCTGCAACACTTCCAAGTCGGCGTAAACACGGCAACCGAACAGATCGGACCAGTTGTTGACCACCGAAAAGGTGCTGTTGTCTGTGTCGTCGTACAAACTGAAAATGCCCGACGAGTTGGTGGGCGATTCTTCCAAACGGCAGGCTTCACGTGAGTTGACGCCCCCACCACCGTATCCTGGTGCACCCTCACCCACCAGACCAGCCGTAACAGCCCCCGAGGCATCCAAGATCTGCGCCATCCAGTCATCATTGCCCACGTCAAGGAGATCAGGCACCGGCGTGGCAATGTTCGACTCTGCAACAAAAAGTTCCGAGTCGTAAATGTTGGCGTTGATCCAATAGTCACCAGAACATGGGTCGTAAGACAAATCAGTGTCCAAGCCTCCGGTGTCCGTGCCCTGATCGGTAATGGTCAAGATGGTGCCGATTCGCAAATCCGACCAGACCTCGGCATCGGCGAAAGTGAATTGACCTTGCGGCACCTCACCATTGCCATACCAGACGTCGGTTCCGTCCGCATCGTCCTCACCAAGTTCAGCCCACTGAACGGTCCACCCTCGAAGATCCACGTGATCTTCCGTGACGACAAATTCAACCCAATCGCCACCGTTTCCCATTCTTCTCGCAAAAAACTTATCACTGCCGTCGGAACATCCACTGCCCCCCGGGCCTTCACAAGCGGCAACACCATCGTTGTCCAGCCATTTTTGACTGCCAACCGCGTTGTACTCGGTGAGCAAAAGACCGCCATTTTGAGCAAGAACCGCCAGAAGAAACAATTGGGTCATGATGGGCTCCATTGGATAGATTGATTCAGACTAGGGTCAGATTGTTTAGATTTGGTAAGCAAGGGGGCCTTCTGACCCGGATACTGTGCACGCCATGTGCAAAATCTCACGTCGCGATTCACTCAAAGCCTCGCTCCTCGCTAGCGCGGCACCGGCCTTCTACTCCTCCCGAGCTTGGAGTGCCCAATTCGAGCCCATACGAATCGGACTCATTGGGGTTGGCAACCGCGGGAATGCAAATCTTACCGAGGTATCTCATGAACACGTGGTCGCCCTGTGTGATGTGGACGACCGCTACTTGAAGAGCGCTGCCAACGAATATCAAGAGGCCGCAACCTTTCGGGATTACCGCGAAATGTTGGAGGCGGATCTCGACCTTGATGCCGTCGTGGTTTCGACGCCGGACCACACCCACGCCCCCGCATCAATAGCCGCCATGCAACGTGGTCTGCACTGCTACTGCGAGAAGCCACTGACCCACAGCGTGGAAGAAGCCAAGGCCATGGCCAAGTTGGGCAAAGGGCTGGTCACCCAAATGGGGACGCAAATCCACGCCGGAGACAACTATCGGCGGGTCGTGGAATTGATGCGAACACAGCCCATCGGCAAGGTGACAGAAGTGCATGTTTGGTGCGGGAAAGACTGGTCCGGCGGACGAAACAGTGCACCAGAACAGTCGGCGCCCGATCACCTCGACTGGAAGTTGTGGCTTGGGGACCGTGCCGACCGACCGTACCGCGATGGCTTGCACCCGGGAAGCTGGCGACGCTTCTGGGAGTTTGGCGGCGGCACCTTGGCCGACATGGGCTGCCACTACATGGACTTGCCTTTTTGGGCCCTCGAACTTGGCACGCCCAAGGTTGTCACGGCCGACGCGCCCGAGCCTGCACATCCCGTGGGCACGCCCAAAGATCTCCACTGCGCTTGGACGTTCGACCACCAAGGGCACGAGCTGGTCTTTCATTGGTACGACGGTTCCCGACGCCCAGACTGCTTGTCTTCACTGTCGTACAACCATGGGCAGCCCGTCGACTGGAATTCGGGCGTCCTGTTCGTGGGCGAAGACGGCATGGTCCTGGCCGACTACGGACGCCATTACCTGCTGCCCGAGCAACAATTCGTGGGCTTCACTCCGCCGCCACCAAGCATCTCCAGTTCGATCGGGCACCACCGTGAATGGCTCGAAGCCATCCGCACTGGCGGTCCAACGACGTGCCATTTTGCTTACAGCGGCAACTTGACCCAGACGGTGCTCTTGGGCAATCAGGCGTACCGCGCGGGCGGATCACTGAAGCTCTGACGGAGTTTGCCCCAGACCGCGCGCCCGCCACCACAGCCAAAGGCCTTGGGCCAGATAGCCCACACTGGTGGCGGTTCCAGCAACCACCAAGCCACCGAACTTGCCCGACCACACGCCCAGCGCCAACAACGAGCAATCCACGATCAAAAAGCACACCACACTTTCGGTGATGGCTCTGGTTTTGTGAAAGTGAACCAAAAAGCCCTGCCAGTATGAGTGCATGCAGTTCAAAATGGCAATCGGAGCCACGAACCACGCGGCATAGCGGGCCAACTCCGCCAACCGCGGCTCGAGACCAAGAATTTCTTCGAAGTACCACGCCCCCAGTGGTGTCGCAAAGCCCAGAGAAATCAGTGATGCCGACCCGCCCACGGCGAGTCCCATACCAAACAACGTTCGACGTGCGTCGTGGGCGCCGGCGTGTTTGACCACCACTTCGTTGAACGCGTGTCCCACGCTGCGTAGCAAAAATGTCGAGCCCATCAAAGGGCCCCACACCGCCAAGGTGTCGACCGGGTTGGGCATTTGGGCCATCGCCGTCGAACCAATGGGACGACCAATGAACCCAATCAATGGGGTGATGGCCAAGGGCCAATAGAAGACAGCGATGCTCTTCCAACCTGGAGGAGGAGAAGCGTGTTCTGCCAATGGGCCTCGAAGCACTTTTCGCATGAAGCAGCGGGCGGCAATGGCTTCACAGAACACCGCAAACGACAAAGCCCCCCCGGCCAGAGCGGCCCCATCAAGCCAACGGGTCCAAAGTCCCACCGCCAAGAACAAACACAGCGTCAACAAACGAACCCCAGTGCCTTTGGTGACGGAGCTGGCGTGTCCAAACCGAATCAAGACACCCTGGTGGAATCGTCGGTCGGCGATGGCCCACGTCCAAGGCGTCATCCACTGCAACGAGCGGCGGGCGGGCTCCAAAGTTTCTGCCGGTGCCCCCATCACGTCCCCCACGATGACATCAAAGAGTGGAGTGAAGGCCACCGCTACGTGCACCATTGTGCAGACCGCCGCCAAAGCATGGCTGAAGAACAACAACCGGCGGTACGCCGCCCGATCGGTGCACAACTTCGTGCTGGCCGCGAGCAACATGATGATGGGCGTCTCGATCAGAATTGCCAGCGGAAACGAAAGCCCCCCATGCCCCGCGAGCTGCGCGGTCGAATCGGGAAGTTTGGTGACTGCACCCACCACAAATGGATCTTCGACCGCCATCAGCAACCAGCTGAGGGCAAGGGGAATCCAATCGCGAAGAACATCGGCGGCCCGCAGCGGGCGTGCAGGCTGCATTCGTAAATCTTAGGTCAGTGCGATGTCGCAGCACCCGCCCCTTTGGGCACCCGAATGGCCCGCACCATGTCTTGGGTGCTGGCGCTCGGCGCGGGGAAGCATGCACCAACCACCAGACTGACGACAAAGTTCAGCACCATCCCCACCGATCCGATGCCCTTGGGGCCAATGCCGAACCACCAATGGTCAACGGTGTCGAGTTCTGGATGCAAGAAACGAAACCAGACGATTGCGCTGGCCGTAAAGAGCAGACCAGTGACCATTCCCGCCGCCGCGCCTTGCTTGTTCATGCGGGTGCTGAAAATACCCAGCACAATCACGGGGAAGAATGTGCTGGCGGCCAAGCCAAAGGCGAACGCCACCACCTCCGCGACAAATCCCGGGGGATCGATCCCCAACCAACCCGCCACCACCACCGCACCCACAATGGCAATTCGCGCGGCCCGCAACTCGCCCTTTTCGGAGATGTTGGGAAGCAGCCCACGCTTGAGGAGGTCGTGAGAAATACTGGTCGACACCACCAGCAGCAAACCCGCCGCGGTGGAGAGGGCCGCCGCCAAACCACCCGCGGCGACCAAGGCCACCACCCAATTGGGAAGGCCGGAAATTTCTGGATTGGCCAAGACCATGATGTCACGATCAACGTAGAGCTCGTTCTTGGCTTCGGTCGGTTCGTTGACCAGCATCCGTTCGCCGTGGTCGCCTCGCGCTTCATCGGAAACAAAAGAAGGCTTGCCTACGAACGCCGCCCCGGGAGCGTAGTCCACAGCGCCATCGCCATCCTTGTCGACCCAAGCAATCAACCCAATGTCTTCCCAAGAACGCACCCACTCGGGCAATGGCTTGATGGACGGGTCGTCATTGGTCTCGGCCGAGACCGACCACGACGCATCACGCACAGATTCCATCAAGTTGTAACGGGCAAAGACCGCGATGGCCGGAGCCGTGGTGTAGAGCAACGCAATGAAGAGCAGCGCCCACAGCGCGCTGGTCCGCGCATCGCGAACCTTTGGCACCGTAAAGAACCGAACGATCACATGGGGCAGGCCTGCCGTACCCACCATCAGCGCCAAGGTGATGGCAAAGAGATTGAGAACATTCCCCCCGCCCTGCTCGGTGTAGGGCGTGAATCCCAACTCACGATCCAGCCCTTCCAACTTGGCCAGCACGCTGGCGTCTTCGCCGCCCCATCCGAAGCCAAGTTGTGGAATGGGAAGGCCCGAAAAGCGCAGCGAGAGAAAGATTGCGGGAACCATGAAGGCAAAAATCAGCACGCAATACTGCGCCACCTGGGTGTAGGTGATGCCTTTCATACCGCCAAGGACGGCGTAGAACAGCACGATGGCCATGCCCACCAACACACCGGTCTCAACTGGCACTTCCAAGAAACGCCCGAAGACCACCCCGACGCCGCGCATTTGACCCGCGACATATGTGAATGAGACAAAGAGCGCGCACACGACCGCCAGAAATCGAACCGTGGTGCTCTCGTACCGATCCCCCACAAAATCAGGAACCGTGAACTTGCCAAACTTCCGCAAGAAAGGCGCCAGCAACACCGCGAGCAACACGTAGCCGCCCGTCCATCCCATCAAATACACCGATCCACCGTATCCCGCAAAAGCAATGATTCCGGCCATGGAGATGAAGGATGCCGCGCTCATCCAATCGGCCGCGGTCGCCATGCCGTTGGCCAAAGGAGAGACCCCTTTCCCCGCCACATAAAATTCACGGGTGCTCGAGGCACGAGTCCACCATGCAATGGCGGTGTACAAACCAAAAGTCAATACAACAAAGATGGCGGTCCAAACCTGCACGGTCATTGGTCGTCCTCCTCCACCCCAGCGTCACGGTCGAGCCCGCGCATCTTTCGGGCGTAGCCCCAAATGATCAGAACGAAGACCAAAATGGAACCCTGTTGGGCCATCCAGAATCCCAGCGGGAAGCCAGTCCCCGGAATGGTGATCGCGTCCAACTGTTCTTTGAACAGCACGCCGGCCCCCAAACCGGCCACGAACCACACCCCCAGAAGAACCCCCGTCAGGCGAAGAACTCGCCGCCAATAGCGTGCATGCTGTTGCTCCATGGCTTCTAGGATCGGTTCAGACCGATGTCCTCGTCCACTCCCATCCCAACTGATCTCCTGGTGCCCACCGCCAAAGGGCTCTATTGCGAACGTGGTGGTTTTTTCATCGACCCACGCCGTCCGGTCGCCCGGGCGATCACCACCCACGCCCACACTGACCATGCCCCACCCGGTTGCGATCAATATGTGTGCACTCCCCGGACCGCCGATTTGATTCGATCCCGATACGGACCAGAACAAAACTTCCTCACGCTCGAGTGGGGCACGCAGCATCAGTTCGGTGAGGTGATGGTCAGCTTGCATCCCGCCGGACACATCATGGGCTCCGCGCAGATTCGCATCGAGGCGCTCGATGGTGGACCGGTCTGGGTGGTCACCGGCGATTGCAAAGACGATGATGACCCCACCACCGAAGCGTTTGAATCGGTGCCGTGTGACGTACTCATCATTGAAAGTACGTTCGGTCTCCCGATCTACCATTGGCCTGAACCCGAGACCGTGCTGTCTCAGATCAACGATTGGTGGGCCACCAACGCCGACCAAGAACGCACCTGCGTGGTCATGACCTATGCGGTGGGGAAAGCGCAGCGGCTGTTGGCGGGGCTGGATCCCAACATCGGACCCATCGGGATTCATGGTGCGTTGGTTGGTCCGACCGAGGTGTACCGGGCGGCAGGTATCGAACTGCCTGAGACCATCCGCGCGGGCCGCGACACCGCCACCGAACTGCAAGGCCGAGGCATCATCGTGTGCCCACCCTCCGCCGCCGGGACTCCGTGGATTCGAAGGTTCTCCGGCAAGGATGGCATGGAAACGGCATTTGCCTCCGGATGGATGGCGGTCCGAGGTCGCCAACGTTGGCGCGGGGTTGATCGCGGGTTCATTCTCAGTGACCACGCCGATTGGAACGGACTGCTCAACATCGTTCGCAACAGCAAGGCCAAACGCGTGGGCGTCACCCACGGATCAACCGAGGCTTTTTCGCGCTATCTCCAAGAATTCGAAGGTCTGGAGAGCTTTGTCCTGGGCGATCAACGGGCCACCAGCGATGGAGACGACGGATGAGGCGCTTCGTCCAGCTTGCTCTTGAATTGGAACAAACGGTGCGTACCAACCGAAAGGTGAGCGCGTTGTCGTCGTACTTCCAAGAGGTCGACGCCCACGATGGCGCGTGGGCCGTACGTTTGCTCACGGGTCAGCGGCCCAAAAAACTTGGGGCCAGTCAGAATCTTCGCAAGTTGGTGCACGAACACATTGGTCTGCCGGACTGGCTGATGGAAGCCTGTCGATCCGCAGTTGGGGACAGTTCAGAAACTTGGGCGTTGTTGTTTCCGAGCAAATCCAAGACCTGCGAACTTTCATTGGCCCAAACCATCAAGCAGTACGTCCTGCCTTTGGGTCACCTTGATGAGTCAGGGCAGCGCGCCTGCATCTTGGAGGCACTGGATCAACTGTCTGCCTCCGAGAAGCAGGTGTATTTCAAGATCATTCGCGGGGGGTTCCGCATGGGGGTCAAAAAGGCCTTGGTGGTCAAAGGACTCGCGGCGGCATCCGGTCTCGAAGAAGCGGTTCTCGCCCACCGGCTGATGGGCGGCCTCGACGCCACGCCCGAAGCGTTCCAACACTTGGTCCATCCCGAATCAAGCGAAGAACACGCCCTGCGGGCCTACCCCTTCTTCTTGGCCCCCCCGCTTGATGGCGAAGCACATCAGTTGGGTGATCGAAAAGAATGGGCCGCCGAATGGAAATGGGATGGCATTCGAATGCAACTGGTGCGACGCAACGGTGTCGAATTGTGGACCCGAGGCGAAGAACCCATCTCGGGACAGTTCCCCGAACTGGTGCGCGCCGCCCAAGCACTCCCGGAAGGCACCGTGCTGGATGGTGAATTGTTGCTGTGGTCGGAAGGACATCCGAAATCCTTTGCTGAATTGCAGACCCGTCTGCACCGTGCTCCCTCGCCGCAAACCCAATTTGACCTTTTTGAAACCACGATCCCCATCATGATGGTGTACGACCTGTTGGAATCGGACGGCATCGATCGTCGAGAAGAGTCCTGGGAACATCGAAGGTCTCGTCTTGAAGAAGTCTTGAGAAACATCGAGTGTGATCATTTTCATCTCTCCGACATTCTGGATGGATCGTGGGACGCACTAGCCGAACAACGAGACGGAGCACGAGCCAAGCAAACCGAGGGTCTCATGCTGAAGCACTGCCAGTCCATCTACGGACGTGGCCGGTCTTCTGGTCGGGCCGGATGGTTCAAATGGAAGCTGGATCCCTACACGGTCGATTGCGTTTTGATCGGCGCACAGACTGGATCTGGTCGCCGGGCCGATCTGTACACGGACTACACCTTCGCGGTGTGGCAGGACGATTCACCCGACGCAGAGTTGGTGACTTTTGCCAAGGCCTATTCTGGTCTCACCCAAAAAGAAATTGAACGGCTCGACCGTTGGATCCGTGCCAACACGATTTCCCAGCGTGGGCCATTCCGGCAAGTCAAACCCATGTTGGTTTTCGAACTTGGATTTGAAGGGTTGCGACGCTCACCACGACACAAATCAGGAATCGCGGTGCGTTTTCCACGAATCTTGCGTTGGCGAGAAGACAAGCCGGCCCAAGAAGCCGACCGAGTGACGGCGCTGGAAGTGTTGCTGGAGCCTGAATCTTCATGCTGAAGCCTGCCACAACTTGGTTTTCTGAACGAGGCTGGAACGTTGCTCCGTTTCAACGCTTGGCCTGGGAATCGTTTTTGGCGGGCAAAGATGGATTGATTCATTCGCCAACTGGCAGCGGAAAAACCTTGGCCGCCATTGTGGGCCCGTTGCTGGAGAGATTGGCCGAAGCAGAACCATCGGAAGGAACCGATCCCATTCGTGTGATCTGGATCACCCCCCTGCGGGCTTTGGCCTCGGACACCGCCGCCGCGTTGCGGGAAGCGGTCGAAGGCCTGGGCGTTCCTTTTTCGGTGGCGCTGCGAACTGGAGACACCAGCGCGGCTGAAAAAACAAAGCAGCGCAAGAAGCTGCCCTCCATTTTGATCACCACACCCGAATCACTGACGTTGTTGCTGACCCACCACGAAGTGCTGGAGCAATTCAAAGGTCTTCGGGCCGTGGTGTGTGACGAATGGCACGAATTGCTTGGAAGCAAACGCGGTGTGCAAACCGACTTGGCCCTCAGCCGTTTGAGAAAGCTCGCGCCCAAACTTCGCGTTTGGGGGGTATCCGCCACGCTGGGCAATGTTCAGGAAGCCGCCCAAGCCTTGGTTGGTCCGGATCGTCCGCCCCCGGAAATGGTGCGTGGGACTTCAGAGAAAACCATCGAAGTCGAATGCCTTCTTCCGGAAAAGGTGGAACGCTTGGCGTGGTCAGGGCACATAGGCGTGCGGCTGGTCCCTCTGGTTCTGAAACGGATACGCCAAGCCAACAGCACCATCATCTTCACCAACACCAGAGCTCAAGCGGAAATTTGGTACCGAGCTCTGGTTCTTGCGGCTCCAGATTTACTCACTGAAATTGCCCTGCACCACGGTTCCCTGGAACGGAAGCTTCGAGATCGAGTGGAATCGATGTTGAAGGGTGAAGACGGCGGACTGAGGTGTGTGGTCAGCACCTCCAGCTTGGACCTTGGGGTGGACTTCTCGCCGGTGGATCAAGTCATCCAAATTGGTTCACCCAAAGGTGTTGCACGATTGTTGCAACGGGCCGGACGATCTGGGCACCAACCTGGAGCGGTGTCACGCATCCTTGGGGTGCCAACCCATGCCATGGAGATTTTGGAGTTTGCGGCCGCCCGAGCCGCGATCGAACGGGGCGAGTTGGAATCGCGAACTCCAATAGAAAAACCGCTCGACGTTCTTGTTCAACATTTGGTCACCGCGGCGATGGCCGACGGATTTCGAGAAGAAGAACTCAAAGCAGAGGTCCGGGGAAGCTGGTCATACCGAAACCTCACCGACCACGAGTGGCAATGGGCCATGCAATTTGTCCGCCATGGAGGTGATGCCTTGTCGGTCTATCCAGAATTTTCCCGGATTGCCTCCAAGGACGAACGGTACGAAGTCACATCCAAACTCATCGCCCGACGCCATCGTATGAATATTGGCACGATCACGGCCGACGATGCCGTGGCAGTCGCCTACCGAACCGGAAAGCGACTGGGATTTATCGAAGAGACCTTCATCAGTCGACTTCGCCCAGGAGACCGCTTCGTCTTCGCGGGAAAAATGCTCCGCTTCAAACGGGTCCGGGAAATGACGGCCATTGTCGAGAAGGCTTCGGGCACTCGAGGAGTGGTGCCCCGCTGGAACGGAGGGCGCATGCCGCTGTCCACGCAATTGGCACGAAGCGTGCAGGAGGAACTCAACGCCTGCGCCAATGGAGACTGGTCCACCCGAGAACGGCAACGCTTGCAGCCCTTGTTGGAGTTGCAAGCGGAACGCAGCCAAATCCCCACACCAAAGTGCTTGCTTCTGGAGCATCTGGTCCGGGACCGCAGGCATTATGTCTTCCTCTTCCCTTACGCCGGACGTCTCGCGCACGAAGGCTTGGGTGCGGTGCTCTCGCTTCGGCTGGCTCGGAAATCACCAAGGTCGGTGCAAGCCGTGGTCAACGACGACGGCATCAAACTTTCTTGCGATGAACCCCTCGACGTGGACGAAACCACATGGCGGCAGCTGCTCAACCCCGAAAACCTGCTTCCGGATCTGCTTGAATCCATGAACGCGGCAGAGTTTTCAAGACGCCGCTTCCGCGACATCGCCCGGGTGGCCGGACTGACCCAACAGGGCATGCCAAGTGCCAAGCAGAAATCACGCCATCTTCAAGCATCCAGTGACATGTTTTATGACGTCTTTCATGAGTTTGATCCGAACAACCTGCTGCTGGAGCAAGCGCAGCGAGAGGTCCTGAATGAACAATTGGAGTTTGAACGCATTCAGTCGGCCCTCGAACGCATTCAACACCAAAGTATGGCCATCGTTGCCTTGGAAAAATTGTCACCCTTGTCTTTCCCGCTGTTTGCGGAAAGTCTTCGGGCCACCACCGTGAGCACCCAAACCTGGGAACAGCGAGTCCGAAGATTGTCAGAGATGATGGAACACGAATGACTGTTCATATTGCACTTGGCGGGATCGAACTTGATTTGCTTCCAGGAAGGGTGGCGTATCGACCAGACACCGCAACGTTGTTTGTGGCCGACATGCACCTGGGAAAATCGGGAACCTTTCGCGCGCATGGCGTGCCTGTGCCGGAGTCCAGCACTCCAGATCTCCAGCGGCTTGCATCACTCACCAAAAAATACGATGCCCACACTGTCGTGGTGTTGGGTGATCTGTTGCATGACCGGAATACGCTTCGAGGCGAGCTCGGCGCACAGATTCAAAAAGGACTCAGCGACTTTCCTGTGCCAGTCCATTTGGTTCCCGGAAACCACGATCTGCACACCAAGGACCTCGACAGCTTGGAACTGACCATCGCGGCCGAAGATGGAGAGTTGGATGGGCTTCGACTGCGTCACGAACCGGACCCCACATCCGTATCACCCATGCTGGCCGGGCACATCCACCCCGTGGCGATTTTGGGAACACGTGGTGGTCCGCATCTGCGAACACGCTGCTTCCACGCCAAACATCAAACCATGACGTTGCCCGCCTTTGGATCGTTCACCGGCGGCTTTGAGATCCATTGGAACGATGGATCACTCTTCGCGGCCGGTGAGCAAGAGGTGATTCCCCTGAACCCAGACGCCAAAGAAATGAGCCTCGGCACGCCCCAAGATCCTCGTTAGGATCGATTTTCGATGCTCCTGTTGGCCGCCTTGCTCTGCACCTTGGAAGACCGGATCAATTTCGGTCTCGAGGTTCGTCCCATTTTGGCTCGACGCTGCTTCGCCTGCCACGGACCTGACACGGACGGAGGTCAAGCCGATCTTGCCTTGCACACCTCCCACGACGCGGCCGAAGTCATCAATCCACATGGCTTCACCATTTGGATGGCGGGCGGCGGAACCAAACCAGAGACGGTCTATGGCGCGACGGATCATTTTGGCTACCACGCGATTGAAAATCCTCTCGAGATCCACGACCTGCACGCCACCATGATGCACCTGCTCGGGGTGCAACACGAATCCCTGACCATCAACCACGGCGGTCGGGAGATGCGATTGACCGACGTGCATGGTCGGGTTGTGCGGGATTTGTGCATCAGTTGACATGATTCCGTTTGTCGCAAATCGGTGACGGCGTAGACTGAATCGATGCTGGCGGCGATCACAGCGTGTCTCGTGGCGACCGGAACCGATGTTCCGGTATTTGCCCATTACATGCCATGGTTCGAAACCCCAGAGTCCAATCTTGAAGCTCCAGGTCAATGGGGATACCACTGGACGCTCCAAAATCGCAACCCCAACATCATTCTCCCCAATGGTCAGCGAGACATCGCAAGCCATTTCTACCCTCTGATTGGGCCGTACGCCTCCAATGACCCTGACGTCATTGAGTACCACTTGCTCCTCATGAAAGCCGCGGGAATCGATGGGATCATTATCGATTGGTACGGGGTGCAAGGAACCAACGGAGACATTGGGGGGTTGCTTCGCAACTCCAACGCGATCGCCAACAAGGTTTACACCTATGGTCTCGACTTCGCCGTGATGCTGGAGGACCGCTTCAGCTCGAACATCGGTGATGCCGTGGCCAACGTGGCGTATTGCCGGGACAACTATTTTGATTTGCCGAGCTATGCCAGAGACGATCAAACCAACGAGCCTTGGTTTTTTAACTTTGGGCCCATCACCTTTGAGAACCCCAGCACCTGGAGTCAAATCCTGTCCGCGGCTGGGGAGCCGGTGCAATTTCTCCCCCTGCAGTACCAAAGCAGTGAGGTGGGCAACAACGGAGACGGTGAGTTCTACTGGCCCACTGAAAATGAAGCGCTCGACAACCATCTCTCTCTGTTGAACACCTTTTACAACAACCGTGCCCCAGGTTTGAATCGAGCCGTGGGAGCGGTGTACCCCAGCTTCATTGATTTCTACGAAGAAGGTGGGGTGGGAGACATCATCGGCTTTGAAATCCCCTACGAAGACGGAGGGACGCTTGAAGACACCATTGATGCCGCCCTGGCCAACGAAGAATCCATCGAGATGGTTCAACTGACCACGTGGAATGATTTTGGCGAAGGCACCATTTTTGAGCCCACAGTGGAGCGTGGCTTCCAAGACCTCATCGCCCTGCAGAGACTTACCGGAAGCGCGGCCCCGCCAAACGCATACCAATCCATTTTTCGACTGTTTCAAAATCGAAAAATCGCTGGCGAAGCCTGCAACCCAATCGCCGCACAGTCTCAACTGGAAATCATTGCCACACAACTGGTCTTGGGCTCATACGCCACCGCCGAGCTCCTGCTTGATTTTTGGGATGAGGACTACGAGTGTTGCGCTGGAGATTTGGATGGCAACAACGCGGTGGACTTCACAGACCTGCTCACGGTTTTGGGCGCTTTTGGCACGACCAATCCCGAAGCCGACGCCAATGGCGACGGGGCCGTGGAGTTCGCCGATATCTTGTTCTTGCTGGCGCGGTGGGGTCCATGTTGAATCAACGTCATCCCCCAATTCCCTCCCAGATCTCTCTCCGGAAACCACCCTGTCCGACGGGGCAGACTGGTGAAGGTCAATGCTCTGCTCACGGTGCTTGTCAGACGATTTGAGGCCATCTCAGGGCTTTGACCGGCTACGAAAGCCTCTGAGACCCGATTCCCCCAGGTGGCCTTGCCTTTTGTACGGTGATTGTTAGGGTTTTGCCCATGCTCCCCTCCATTCCTTACGCCCCCGCTCCTGGGGCGTCACCGCTGTCCCGCCCCCTGCTCGCTGGCACCGTGCAGGCCGGCTTTCCCTCGCCCGCCGACGATTACATGGAGCGCTCGCTCGACTTAAACGAAGAGCTCATCCATCGCCCCCACGCCACGTTTTTTCTCCGCGCGGCCGGACACTCCATGGTCGGGGCGGGCATCCACGACGGCGACCTGCTCATCGTGGATCGAGCCGCGTCTCCCCAGCCTGGCCTGGTGGTCGTGGCCATCGTCGATGGTGACTTCACGTTGAAACGATTGTCCCAAACCGATGACGGACTCGCTTTGGAAGCCGAGCATCCGAATTACCGGCCCGTTTCGGTCGGAGAAGAAACCGATGTGCGCATTTGGGGTGTTGTGACTTTTGTCATCCACCGACCGTAACGCGATGTACGCCCTTGCGGATTGCAACAATTTTTACGCGTCTTGCGAACGGGTCTTCGAGCCAAAGCTTGAAGGACGACCCGTGGTGGTGTTGTCCAACAACGATGGATGCGTGGTGGCACGTTCTCAAGAAGCAAAAGATGCGGGAATCGGTATGGGTGAACCCGCCTTCAAATGCCGCGATCGATTTGATCGGTATCAGGTGGTGGTTCGGTCCTCCAATTACACGCTGTACGACGACATGTCCCGAAGGGTGGTGCGTTCCATTTTGGAATTTGTCCCTGACGTCGAAATTTACTCCATTGATGAAGTATTTCTCGACCTTCGCCCCCTGAACCACTTGGACGTTGAATCACTGTGTCGAACCATTCGCAATCGAGTCAAACAATGGACGGGCATTCCAATTTCCATTGGTATTGCTTCGACCAAGACGCTGGCCAAACTGGCCAACCGCATTGCCAAAAAAGATCCCACCGCTCAAGGTGTATTCCAACTGCCCGAAACCGATCCCGATCGGGCTCTGGCGCTGGATTCAGTCGATGTGGGAGATGTGTGGGGTGTAGGGTCGCGCTGGGGCGCCAAGCTTCGAGGCCTTGGCATTCGTTCCGCCCTGGACTTGGCGCGTATGCCCACCGATGACTTGCGAAAAAGATTCAATGTCGTGGCCCAACGAACCGCTTTGGAACTTCGAGGGCTGGTATGTCAAGAACTCGAAGACGTGGCCCCACCGCGAAAAACCCTGGTGCGTTCTCGCTCTTTTGGCGACATGGTGACTGATTTTGAGCAGATGTCAGAAGCCATTGCCAATCACGCGGTCCGGGCCGCCGAAAAATTGCGTCATGAAGGAGGAACCGCCGGACAGGTTTCGGTCTTTTTGTCCACGAACCGATTTCGTGACGATTTGCCCCAGTACCACGGTGGCGGCACGGCCGCGTTTCTTCCTGCCACCGCGTCCACCCCCATCATTCTTCGTGAAGCCATGCGACTGACACGTTTTGCGTGGCGTCAAGGCTTTCACTACAAGAAAGCTGGTGTCATGCTGGGCGATCTTTCCTTTGGCGAAATTCAAGGTGGCCTGTTTGACACCCGGGATCACCCGCGTGACGATCGCTTGATGGCCGCCCTCGATGAAGTCAATCGAAAGATGGGTGCGGGCACGCTGCGACCGGCCGCCACTGGCGTGACCCCCAAAGGTTGGCGCATGAAGCGTGAACATTGTTCTCCGAAATACACCACCTGCTGGCGCGAATTGCCGCGGGTCCAAACGTAGCCAGGACCGGTCAAATGACCGGCCCCGGCATTGAGAGAACTGGATCAATGGTTACGGGCAGACCAATCCCCAGTTGTTGATGATGGCGATCAGGTCGCTGAAGTTGACCAAGCCATCTCCGGTGACATCAAAGATGCAGGGTTCCGGGCAGTCGGCTTGGTCACAAGGAAGACCCATGCCCATCCAGGTTCCACCGGCAGCATCGCAACTGTCCGTGGTGGTTTGGACGCAGACATCCTTCACGCAACAAGCGCCGAGCTTGGGGCAGCAATCCACTTCTGCACAGGTGGCACCACCGGTCCAGAGGCCGTTGTAGTACTGAGTGCATTCGAACTCCGTGATGTTGTCGATGCAGTCGTAGGACCCGTCATCTGGATTCTGGAAGCAGCAAGCGCCCCGGGGATCCATGCACTCGTCGGCGATGTCCACGCAAGTCAGGCCTGGATGCCAAGTGCCTCCGAAGACTTGAAGGCACTTGAATTCATCCACATTGTCAGCACAGGTCAACGTGCCCAAATCTGGATCTTCGTAACAGCATGCTCCGGTGGGAGGGGCCGCTGGGCAGTCGATCCAAGAGCAAGGCTGGCCGACGTACCAAACACCACCAAACGCTTGCAAGCACTTCAGCTCATCGGTCTCCACACAAGTCCAACCCAAGTCAGGGTCTTCGTAGCAGCACGCGCCCAGGGTGGGATTCATGTCGCAAGGAATATCGGAACAGCTTTGGCCGGGGTAGAAGGTTGAAAGGGGCAACGATGCACAATCCGATGCGTTGTAGTTGTCGTGGCACCACATGACACCAAAGTCTTTCAAGAAGCAGCAAGCGCCAGTGATTTGTTGGCAGTTGAAATCTTCACAGTCCACCCCGTCACCGGCGTACACCCCGCTCAAAGCGTGACAATCTGCTTCACTGGTTTGGGACTGCAGTTGGTTGCCGGCATCATCAACCCAACAGCAACAGCCGGTGATCTGCTGCAAGACTTCTTCCACTTGAATGCGGAAGATCAAGAATTCTTTGTGCCCGTCGGATCCACCGCCACTTGACGCTCCAAACGGATTGGAAATGTTGACCGGATCTTCGTTGTACCACATCCAGCGTGCGTTGCTGGGAATCCCTTGAATGGCACCAAAAGGAAGCTGGCCTCCACTGCCTCCGGTGTTGTCGTCGATAGAGAACACCAATTCTCCCAAGCCAGGAGATCCATTGGGCAACATGCCGTTTTCGTCAACCCAACCAATACTGGTGCCGGCATTCCCAGCGTTGGCATTCGCTATCGCAATCTGGTCGTTGATGAGTTGGACATCGGCCGGATCGGTGGTCAAGGTGTCCGAGGCCACGGTGGAATCAAGATCGATGCCAGTGGCAAACACTTCCCACCCTGTGTTGGGCAAAGTGCCCACCGAAGTGGAACCAACGGTGAATGACCCGATCGCTCCCTGATACGAACTGTCGTCCGACCAAGCAATCAGGTACATGTAATCGGGTGGGGCAAGACTTGGAAGGTCGTACAGCTCTGGTCCAACACCAGGATTGGTGAATCCGGGTCCAGTGGGACCCGAAAACAAGACAGGGGCACCATTCGCAATTTCACTGGCATTGGTGTTGCGAAGCCCTCCGTAATAGCTGGAAGTGGTGATCCCATTGACGTCGCCAAAGGCGAACCCATACGCGTTGTCGACGGTAATCACCCCATCAACATCAACGGCGTGGACCGATGACACCAAGAGGCTGGCGGCCAGTGTGGCACACATCCCCACGGCAACGCGAGGATGGACCGTTGGATCAGGATTCTGACCATTCACGGCCACGGGACAGGAAGCAGAAACAGTGTTGGAAGATGGAAACATGGAAAGAGACCCCTTTCGGCTCAGTTGCTAAAAGAGGTGGCGGGACCATCACCGCCGTACCGCCAGGATTTCCTAATTTTTTGCCGCGGGTGGAGCGCTCGGCGAGGCCTTGTGCCGGGTCAAACGCCCGTATCGGCCGGTTCAGGTTGAATCTCGTGACCCAGATCATCCACCAAGACTTCCTCGGGCCAACGGAAGGCGACCAAACGGGTTTGGAAAAGATCGGGTTCTTGGCCCGCCAAACGCTCAGACCAACGCCGGCTGATGCCAAAATCAACGCAGATGGTCCGCTTGGAAGCCCAAGTCCAACGCTGTTTCATGGACCCAAATGGATGCTCGCGTCTCTCGATTTCCGCTGCGGTTCCTTCCGCCAAAAAGACCCGGCAATAGTGACCAAAAATACAAGCACGATCATCACCGTGATCGGTTTCCCACCATGGTGTACGGACGGTCTGACGGGACGCACCCTCAAACGCGGGGATCTCGGGACCACACAACAATCGGCGGATTGGATTGAGATTGGCTTTGGCACAGGGGTCCGAAGCCCCAACCAGTTTGGCCCGTCGAAGTGCATCGTCCGCAACGCGGAGACAAGAAACCACATCGGCGTCGGGTCCAGCTTGTCGAAGAACCTCAACCGCTCGGTCGTCCCAACACGCGTGCACCACTCTCAATGCGTTGTGCTCCAGAACCACTGGAAGCGTGCGGAAAAAATTCAAAATTTTGACGCGCTCGTTGTTGGTGGCGACCTGTTGTGGTGCGTGCTCCAAAGGTCCTGACATGCCTTCGTGATGACCCAACCAGCGGTTGTACGTGCGCTTCTTTCCCAGCATCGCATTCATTTCATGGTTGCCAAGGATGCAACTGGCGTGATGGTTGGCCACCAATTCACGCACCAACAAGGCCACGGCCGGGGAATCTGGCCCGCGATCCACCAAGTCGCCCAAGAAAACCAAATGCCGGCCGGCCGCATGGCTGCCATCTGGCCGATACCCCAAGTGGGCAAGCAACCGTTGTAAGGCTTCCAACTCACCATGAACATCGCCGATGAAATCGATGGGGCCATCCGGGAGTTGTTGCACAAGTTCGGGCATAGAGAAAACTGAGTTTAGAGCTCGACCCGTTCTTCGCCAGCAGTGCGAAGGACTTGCCAATCGCGAACGGCTTCCAAACGTTTGCCCAACGCCGACCTGGCCTCGTCTTCGCCGTGATTCAACATGATGATGCTTGGGGCATCCTGAATGCCATGCACCCAGTCCACAATGGTTCCGCCATCAGCGTGTCCACTCATGCCTTCCAACGCAACAATTTGTGCCTCCACCTGAATCTTGGTGCCTTCGACCGACACCTCACGCTCGCCATTGGCCAAAGCACGGCTCAGGGTATCTGGGGCCGTAAATCCCCCCAGCACCACGGTGTAATCCGGATTGGGGAGGCCATGTCGAAGATGTTCCATGACGGGCCCCCCGTCACAAAAACCACTTCCGGCCATGACAAAAGCGGGTTCACGAGAACGCTTGATTTCTTTCATCTCGCGCCGCTTGGAGATGTAGTGAAGCTCATCAAAATCAAGCGGGTCATCACCGGCTTGCGCTTGTCGGGCGAGTTCTGGGCGGTACTGCTCGCTGTAGCGACGGTACACCCCCGTGGCGAAGATCGCGGTTGGCGCGTCAAAAAGAACTGGGACATGCAGTTTGTTCGCTCGACTCAACTTCGCAAAGCGGTACAAGAAATTCTGAGCACGCCCAATGGCAAATGTTGGGAACAACACCCTGCGGTTTTTGGCAAAAGCTTCGGCCGCCAGTTCAGCAAGGTGGGCGTCCGGATCGGCATCTTTGGGACGCACTCGACCACCATTGGTGGATTCCAACACCAAGATGTCGGCGGCCCTCGGAGAGACGGGCGCTGCCATCGGGGGGACATGCTTCGAGCCCACGTCGCCCGAAAAAACAACGCGGGCGCTCTCGGTACCTGTCCCGCACTCCAAATGCACGACACCCGCGCCGACGATGTGCCCCGCAGGTTCAAAGCGAAGCATGACATCCTCAGTCAGTTGTTCGGTCAAGCCATACGGAATTGGACGAAGCCGTTCGGCCAGCAATTGGGCCTCACGTTCCGAAAACAGGACCGGGGGTTCTTCCGCATCCTCCGGGAGTTCGGTTTTTACGCCGGCGTGAAATTCAGCCAACTTTGTGCGCTGGAGACGAGCGCTGCTTTTGGCCAAACGCGGCAAAATTTCTGCCGTCGCCGGAGTGCAATACACATGGCCTTCGAATCCATGTCGAAAGAGCATGGCCAGACGTCCGCAGTGATCGAGGTGGACGTGAGTCAGCACCACGGCATCGACCCAGCGCCAATCGATCTTGGGCAGTGTCAGATTTCTCTGCTCGTCTTCCCAGGACCCACGAATCATGCCGCAATCCACGACAATTCGGCTGCGTCCTGCTTCAACCAACGAGCATGAGCCCGTAACTTCGCCTGCGGCACCGAGGAGCGTGATGGCGGGGCGAGCGAAAGACACGAAGGGAAAAGTGTACCGGGTTCAGTTTTGCCAAGTTCACGCTTTTGTGAAACGAAATTTCTGTCACCATGGATTTTGTGCAGATCATGAAAGCCAGAGCAACCATCCTGCTTAGCCTCGGTCTCAACGCCTTGG
This sequence comes from Phycisphaeraceae bacterium, assembly GCA_004213555.1. Lineage (GTDB taxonomy): Bacteria > Planctomycetota > Phycisphaerae > Phycisphaerales > SM1A02 > UBA8653. The sequence continues at coordinate 131,015 of SHAP01000003.1, forward strand.
CCCAGGCCGACCTGTATGAATTCACCGCCAACCTGTCATATCAGCAAAATGGATCCAACCACGATCTGCGATTCACCATGCTTGGAGATGGTGGACTGGTTTCAGATCCAGACAATGAAGGGACCGAGGTGTTCATTTTTTCGGGTTCTGGAACACTCGAGTACCAGTTCGTGCCTGGTCTGTGGTTCGAAGTCGGGAACCTGTCCATGGAACTCAGCCATTGGCCATTTTTCTCCTGGCCCATGGGCAGCTACACCGAAAATGACACCCTTCCGCCAATCCTCCCACCGAACCTTGAATATGGCAGCGTCGACGGAGTCCTCTCTGGAACCGACATTTCCAAGAATTGGGATGGACAACTCCTGGAGGGAACCGGAACGCTCTCCTTCGCTGGACAAGAACAAGAACCCCCGCTTCAGGTCGACGTGGAAGACTGGTCGATTGCTTTGGTGCCAAATCCTGGAGTTGGGTTCGGCTTGCTTCTGGGAGGATCTCGCCTCAAGGGACGACGGCGAACAAAGTGACCTAGGCGGCCGAGCGTCCTTCGGCCCAAATCTGTGCTGGCATCGGGCGACCCAAATGCCAACCCTGACCATCGTCCACACCCAAATCTTGCAACAGCTTTCGAGCCGACTCCGATTCAATAAATTCGGCAATGGTGCGCACCCCCGAATCTCGCGCGATTGATGTGACCGCTTGGATCATGGATCGAGCCAGGGCGCTCGATTCCACATGGCGGCAGATTTGTCCAGAGATCTTGACGACCTCTGGCCGCACCTCATGCACCAGCTCCAGGTTGGCGTTGCCTTCACCAAAGTCATCAACCGCCAGTTGGAATCCACGTTCGCGCAGCGTGCGGACCGATCCCAAAAACCGCTGGTGGTTCCGGCTGTCCTCTTGCTCTGTCAATTCAACACACACTTGGTTGGGCTGGCGTCCGCCCGCCATCACCGACGCGTGAAGCCTCTCCGCAAAATCGACATCCGTCAACGATCGGGGCTGGATGTTCAGAAACAACATCGCTTGACCTGGAAGTTGGCGGGCCTCTTCAATGGCCAACTGGGCCACCATGGCATCGAGGCGGCGGTGGAGATTTTTCCGTGCGGCGTATGCAAACAACAAACTGGGATTTCCCAAAATCGATCGACGGCGTGAACGGGCCAGCGCTTCGTATGCCCGAACCGAGCCGGTGCTCAAATCAACAATGGGCTGAAAGTGCGGCTGCAAGCGGTCTTCTTGAAGGAACTGCTCGATTCTTGGAACAGTTTGAACCGGCGGTCTTTCCCCCATTGCTTCTTCAAGACCCAAGACCCAACGCAAGTACTCCACGGGAACCGTGGGATCCTCGTTCGCGGACACCAAAATGACCTTGCCTCGATCGGCATGCAGAACCGCTTTTTTGAGAGACGGATCAACGTTCCGGTCGCAGACCACAAGCACCGTGAGTCCGGGATGGGTCTCCACCAGCTCGCGGAAAAACTCAGGCATGCGGGTGCCCAGACGCAACACGGAGTCGTCGGTGGTCAGCACCGCCGAACAAGGGTGCATGGAGAGGTACGGAAAAACCGCCTCCTCTTCGCCCACCACGGTTCGTTTTGCGGCAAGCCCATCCAAAGGAGCAATCCAGGCTGGAAAGCGGCCTGGTGTATCCAAGAAAAGCAACAGCTCTTCAGAGGAATGACCCGAATTGGCGGCGTTTTCCGACATGGCACTGAAGTCGGCATGAAATCGATCCGACTTCATCAAACATGAAGATGAATCCCACAGAAACAGCCATCCTTCTCGTCGGTTATCAAAATGATTTCTTTCGCGCAGACGGCTTGCTCCACGGTGCCGTCGGTGAGGAAATTCAGAACCGAAATGTGCTGCCAAACACCCTTCGTCTTCTCGAGCGGGCCTTGTTCTCGGGCGTGACGGTGGTCTCCACCCCCATTGCTTTCACCGACGACTATCGTGAATTGGAAAACCCTGTGGGCATCCTGAAGACCATCAAAGAGTTGGGGGCGTTCCGAAAGTCCTCTCCCGGTTCTCGTACGGTCGATGCATTGAAAAAATTCAGCGATCGCATCGTTGAACTTCCAGGAAAGCAGGGGCTTTGCTCGTTCTCCAACACGGGTCTGGACAGTCTGTTGCAGGAACGCGGCATCAAAAACGTGGTGATTGCCGGTGTAGTCACCAGCGTCTGCATCGATTCCACCGCTCGAGTGGCGGCGGACAAGGGATACAGCGTCAGCATCCTGTCAGATTGCACCGCGGGACGATCAGCCTTTGAACAAGAATTCTACTGCAGCGAAATCTTCCCAATCTTCAGCACCGTCTCCAGTGTTGACGAAACTCTGGCATCCTTTGCCAACCGCGTCGCAGCTTGAGCGGGAAGACTCCCTAGCGCCAGCTTCGGTAGCCTCTGCACACCATGCAGCCAATCAACCTCAGCGCCTGCCTTCGTCAGTTTTCTGAACACTGGTCACCACGGATCATTGCTTCTCTCAATGATCAGGAAGTCAAACTCGCGAAGTTTCAGGGCGCTTTCGATTGGCACGCCCACGACGACGAAGACGAACTCTTCTTGGTGGTTCACGGCGAATTCACGATGGAATTTCGTGACCGATCCGTTGTCTTGCGTGAAGGCGAGTTGATCGTGGTCCCCCGGGGCGTGGAACATCGCCCCGTCGCCGAGCAAGAGTGTCATGTGCTGCTGTTCGAGCCGGCCGGGATCGTCAACACTGGCAACGCGATCGAAAGTGACAAGACCAACCCAGCCACATGGCTGGAAGGGCTTGCCCCCCCATCAGCCCCAAGCTGAAAGCAGTCGCACAAGGTCCTCGAAGTCGACCGCACTGTTGCCATTGAAGTCGGCCGGGCAATTGTCGCATGGACCAAAGCTTGAGAGAAGCAGGACCAAGTCCCCAAACCCAACCGTGCCATCGCCATCAAGATCTTCCACCAGCACATCGCAACCCACCCGGTCGATCACGATTGCATCCACACCGGCTTCCACGACAGAACCAGGGTCGTCATCCCGGGCCGTGAACTGAAGTTGAAAGGCGTCGGTCGGAACAAAGCCATCCAAGTCCGAAGCCTGGACCGTCACTTGACGCCAACCACCTCCGCAATCGGCGTTGCCGGGACCAATTTCTTCCACCTGCTGCCAAGTCTGCCCCCCATCAAAGCTGGCCTCCACGACAAATCGATCCTGTCCCGGGTTCCCTCCGGCCACCGTGTGGAACCAGCGGCTGTAAGTCACTTGAGTGTTCCCATCCACTCCGGCCACGGGTGGCGTTCGCAGCGTGGTACTTCCACCGTCCACATCGGAATTGCCCGAAACGTTGTCCGTCAACCAACACGAGCCCGAACCATCGGCGTCGCTGGTGGGATCACCACGGTCTCCCGCGCCGGCTGGTACACCCCGCGACCACGCACCGTCGGACAGGTCCGAACTGTTGATCACTTCGAGACCAAGCGAAGCTTCGCCGTCGCCGCTGAACAGAACTGTCCCCGAGCCTTGTCGGATCGGGTACCCACCATCCAATGGAATTCGATACGTGGTGCCTTCGTTGTCAAACGCTTCCAACCACCATGTGGTCCCGGAAGTGCACTCCAACAACACGCCTTGCAAATTCGCCGCAATCCGGTTGTCTCCCAGATCTTCCGTGAAGAAACCGATCGGACCCTCAGGGCCATCCAAATACAACGTGGACCCCTGCATCGTGCGTCCGGGCAACGGCTCCAGAACACTCACCAGACGCTGATTCAATTGGCTGGTGAGTCCGGATGGTCCCGCGATGGGTCGACCACGGCCCAACAGCAAACGCTCGGCCAACGAACGAACAGCCTCGGTGAGTTCTTCGCCGGTGGGCACGATCTGATCTGGAGGCAGCAAGAAGCCAACCCCTCCCACCGGACGCAATTCAAAAGTCCAAGAAGGTGCTCCAAGGTCATCCCACGACCAGTCAGAGGCAATACCACTTGCCAGATAAAGGTCATGGGCTGGAATGGGGGTGTACAAAGATCCGTGGGTTCCCAACATGTCCAGGGCGGCATCAAAAGCGAGTCCGGACAACATGGGCCCCATGCCTTCTGTGGGTTCAGAATCCTGATATCCGTAAGGGGACAGCAGCAACTGGCCAAAACTGTGGATGTCCAAACACATCAAAAGGTTTTCTTCGGCTTCGAGCAAAGATTGAAGCGCTGCCGTCTCTGGTTCACTGAATGCACCCACCCCCCGGTAGGTTTCATCGGCGGGATTGGAACTGCTTCCGGGGCCGCCATAGCCAGCACCCCAATTTCGGTTCAAGTCAACTCCCACATTTGGAAAAAGATTGCGACGGTTCTTGCGCCAAAGTCGATCGGTTGTGTGCGAATAGGCGTAGCCATCGGGGTTGGAAATGGGGACCACCAGCCAGCTCGTGCGCTCCAAGAGATCGACAAAGACACGGTCCCCCTCGTTTGCCTTTTTCAGAATGTTTTCCACCATCCAAAGCGTGGCCGCGGGGTTGATCCATTCTCGCGCGTGCTGGCCTGCGGTGATTGCCACGGTTTGAGGACCGGATCCAAATCGTAAGAAATGAATCGGACGTCCTTCAATGCTCTGGCCGGCGACCGATCGGCTGACTCCAGGATAGGTGGCAACCAATTGATCAAGAAAATCGTCAATCTCTTCGTTGGTTCGGTAGTCGTCAAAAAAGGATGTTCCGACCAGCCCTTGGGGAGCGCGAGCCTCTTGGATGGCTTGACCCACGTTGTTGGTGGTGACTTCAAATGAGAAACCCATCTGCCCGGCCAGATTCAATTCGGCCGGTGTAAGAATTCGATGCTGCGGACCCAAGCCTCGCGGCTCACAGCACCCCGCGAATCGGCCCAGATTTCGTATGCGTTCCGCTTCGAGTGTGGATTGCGGTGTGAAGGTCACCAACGCGTGATCGGTGTAGTCAACCGGCTGCAGCTGCGACAAAAGCAAAGAAAGAAAAAGACTCATCACCCGTAGTGTGGACTACGTCTCCTCGATTGGGTGAGGGAATTTTAAAAAAGATGGGCCGAATCAATCCGATCGGAAAAAAATTTCAAAGCCCTCGGCAAAAAATGACAACAATACGGGTATGGCTCGATGTGGAATCATCCTCTGCTTGCTCTTTGGTGTCGTGTCAAGAACAGAGGCCCAATGGCAATCCATTGGTACCGATCGCGGATCCGTCGACGTGTATGTGCCAGAGAACTCCTCTGGGAAACAACTTCCCCTTGCCATTGGTTTGCATGCCTACTCCAACAGCGGGTTCATTTTGGAGTCGACGATGCAAATGCAAAGCGTCGCCGAGGACCGGCAAGTCATTCTGTGCTATCCAAATGGGACCCTCGGCTTTTTATTTCTGCGCTTTTGGAACGCAACCTTCGCATGCTGCGGCCCCACCACTGGGGTGGATGACTCCGGCTACCTGCGAGCACTGATCGAACAACTTCAAGCCACGTTTGAAATTGATCCGCGACACATTCATCTGTTTGGGTACTCCAACGGAGGGTTCATGGCCAACCGCATGGCCTGTGACCACTCCGACGTGGTGGCCTCTGTGGCCTCCTTTGCCGGGGGAAGTTGGTTGGACCCCGCCAACTGTCCCGCCGAGGATCCTGTCAGTGTTCTTTTGGTTCACGGAACGGAAGACGCGGTCATCCAATACAACGGCGGCACCTTGCCGTTGATCCCTGGGGTCGGCCCCTATCCCAGCCACGAACAATCCGTGGAACACTGGAAGTCTCTGCATTCATGTGAAGACGAATCGGTGTTTGAGAGCACCATCGATCTGCACGAAAGTCTCGCCGGCGAGGAAACGGTGGTGCGGCAATACGGTGATTGCCGGTCCGGAGTCACCGTTGAAAGCTGGAGTGTTCAAGGCTTGGGACACCTGCCGGTCTGGAGCAATTTCAATTTGTCTGGAGCGCTGATGGACTGGCTTTTGGCCCATCCCAAGCCAGCGCCGTGCGATTGCAGGGGAGATGTGAATACCGACTGCGAAGTCAACTTTGAGGATCTGACCATACTGCTTTCCGGATGGAGCGGGAATGGTCAGGCCGATGTCAACCAAGACGGCATTTGTGACTTTGAAGATCTGTTGATCGTGTTGAGTGCTTTTGGATCGTCTTGCGGTTAACGCATCAAGACCAGTTGGAAAGGACGACGAGCAAATCGTTGAGTCCCACCACTCCATCTTCGACCAAGTCTTCTGGGCAGCCGGAACAGATGCCCCACACACCAAGCACTTGCACCAAATCGGTGAAGCCAACGATGCCGTCGCCATCAACATCACCAGGAATGGCAACGGAGCAGGAATTCTGGGTGCAGTCTCCTCCGCCAAATGTTCCGCCGGCTGAGGCACAAACACCTGGCACCAAAATCACACAGGATTCACCAAGGCAACATGCCCCTGGATCACATCCCGTTTCACAAACAGATCCCAAACCGGTGAAAGCACCCCCACTGAAGCCACAAGCCTCTGGGCTGAGCAGGGAACAACTTGCACCGAAACAACACGCCCCCGTGGTGGGTTCGGGGCAGGGTTGAGGCTCACAAGAGTCCCCGCTGTTGCTGGTTCCACCACTGGCGGAGCAGTCGGCCGGCAATTCCACGGTGCAGCTGCCATCGAAGAAGCAACACGGACGCGGGCCGCCGCATCCAATTTCTCCGTCGATGTCGTAGGCGGATACAAAGTCCCAAATCGCGGACGCGGCAAAACCAGGAACATCGTGTCCCCCGCCTTGTCTCCGGAAATGTTGAACGCCGTGACAGCCCACGCCTGGTCCCCAGGTGGAGCGGGTCACACCACCGCCGAGATTCACCACTTCGGGTGTGGCTTCCGATTGGTTCTTGTTCACCCAGAAAGCATTTTGCTCGTTGACCGAAGGCACCCAAGAAGCACCGTCATACGGGGCGTAAAAATCAGCCGTTCCGAGAATGTGACAAATCACCGTGGGTGAACCGGTCGAACAGTTGTCGTACGTGTAGCGATACATGCTGGCGGCCACGGGGGCCACGGCAGCAAACTCATCGCTCTTGGCACACGCCAAATCCCACACAAAACTTCCGCCCATCGAATATCCCCCGGCGTAAATGCGCCGGGCATCGGCGTTGTAAGAATCAACCAGATCATCAATCACCGCGCTGGCATACGCGAGATCCTTCTCGTAGTTGCCGTTGGTTTCACCCCCCAGGTCGTACCCCCAGCAGTAGCAGCCTTCGAGCACATCGGGAACCGCTTCGGCATACACCGCGATAAAGCGTTCGGTGTTGGCCAAAGATCGGAAGTCAGCTTCGAAAGGCCCCCCGTTTGCGTTCCCACCACCCCCGTGGAACCACATCATGACCGGGAGGTTTTCCGCGGGATCAAAGTTCGAAGGCAAGTACAGCAGGTATCTCCGAGCTTCGCCGTTCACCGTCAGATTTTGAAACGACTGTTGTTGCCCGGCCACTGGAGCACTCAGAAGGAGCAAAGAGAGAGCCACAAAGAATTGGGTGTATCGCATGGGTCCATCATAGATCCAAAAAAGTCGCAAACCAACCAACTGTTATGGGTAGCGGGCGGCAAAAAGTTCATCTGGGCCGTTTATCACACCTGATATCGGTTGTACCGTGGATTTACGGTCTTTCGTTGCATGGGTGCTGTCTTTTGTGGAATCAGCCAGGCTTGGGCTGGGGAATACCAAGTCACGGTCGAATACAGCCTGCCGCCGCTGTACTCAGCGGCCAGCATGACCCTGAACGGAACCGGCTCATTCACCGATCCGGGATCCGGAACCCCCATCCTGACCATTGACTTGGGTTCGGCAACGATCAATTACCTGCCCGGAGTGATCTTTGGATCATTCAACGGCACCAGTTTGTCCTACGCCGGATCCACGGGTGAAATCACGGGCGGTTGGGACGTCACCAACAGTTTCAACCCCTCCGCCTCGGGGCCCGTGACGATCCCGCTGGATGGGGGCGGAGACATCAGTGCGTGGGATCAAGTGACGCCACTCACGGGCGGACCGAGTGCGGGACAGTTTGACGATCCCAGTGGAGAGCTGAATATTCTGAGCTGGAGTGTCGAAGACTTGGACGGCCCAGACAATCCCCCAACTGGCCAGCCTTACATTCAACTCAACAGCAACGCGGTCTATGCATTAAGCGGCTCGTCTGTTTTCAACGGCCCGTTGCCATCGACACCAATTGCCTCGTACGAATATCCCCAGGGCCCAGGAGTGTGGCAACCTCAAGGCTTTTCTTGGTCGGGATGGGATGCCCATGGATGTTCTTTTGAAGCCAATGAAGGCTCCGGCACCTACGACTATTTTGACGGGTATGGGGGAAGCGAATTTTTCCAATACGCCTCATCACTGACACTGGAAGTCGACTTCTTGGCCACAGAAATCCTTCTGTGGACCACGACGGGAAACTATGGCTATGAACTTCGGGATCTTCAATCCGACACCAGCACCACCGGCGTGTTGTCAGCACTGAATGGCACCTTGCTCAACCCGGGGAGTTACCGGCTGACCCTCATGGACGATGGCCATGGAGAGCCCTACGAATCCATCAACCAATACGGCTGTGGCTGGGACTGCGTGCAATGCGACTGCACGGACTGCTGCCCGGAAGAGATTTACCAAGAACGCTACAGCGGATATTTGGTCACTGGTGCCTACACCCTTGAGCCCGCCCCCCCTGCTTGTCCCGCCGACATCAACAACGATGGAACCGTTGGTTTTCCAGACTTGGTCCAACTGATTTCAAAATGGGGCAGCTGTTCTGATTGTCCTGAAGACATCAACGCTGATGGCGAAGTCAATTTCCCCGACCTGCTGCAGATCACTTCGGCATGGGGTCCGTGCTGATCCATTCGAAGTCAATGACAACTGCACCATGATCCGAAGGAAAGACCCTTGCTTCGGCGGGGATTTGATCGGATTCCCAAACAACGGGAAGAACTTGGGCGGCCATTGGAACCAGCCTTGATGTCAGCTCCTCGTTCCGCTTGTGGACGTACAGCCGGTCGATGCGCTCAAAAGATTGTGGCGTGCCTTCCTCTGCTGAAATACTTCCGCGGTACATCGGCGACCAAGTGATTCCCGGATGTTGGACGGGGTTGGGATGGATCTTGCGGAAGGTGTCTTCGAATCCGGCATCCAACACAAGTTGGCTTACGGGCAGGTCCAGCGCTCGCCGACGTGCAAACACCCGCTGGGTGTCCTTGGTCCAATCCAAATGAGACGGACAATTGAAGTCTCCGCCCAAGAGAACGGGGACAGACTCATTGCAATGTCCTTCTTGCTTAAGGTGCTCCAGCAACGCCTTGGCTTGGTTGAGGCGGCCTGATCGCTTGGTCTCGGACGCCATCAATTCGGCGTCGGACATCTTTGGATTGTCTCGAAGCTCGTACCCCACAAAAGAACGCCAGTCCAACCAAATGCTCCATGCAAAAAAAGACCTCCCCAAAGGGTCCTTCAACTTTGCTCCAACCCCATGCCACTCATGGTGGAAATATGTTGCATCGATGTCGTAAGGAGTGAGCACACACAAATGGGCACTCTCTCCTTGAAACTGACGCCAACCCAACTCAGCCGCCAACCACGCACCGAGTTTGGGCCGATCCCCTTCGATGTCATAGCTCTCCTGAAGCAGGACAACGTCTGGTCCAGCCTCCCGGATGACTTGCAACGCTTTCTCTGGGCCCTGTTCTACAGAATTCCCTCCCCGAAGCACATTCCAAACCATGACTCGCAATTGATCCGGGGAATCTGAGGCTTGAAGAATGGAAGCAAGAGCAAAACAGCTGAAGAAAGTCATGCTGGGATTATCGGAGAATTGTTGCATGGGTGTGTTTGGAAAAACACGAATGAACAATTGACCCCACAAAACGCGTTCTTACTTTGAACACACACCCCAGTTCGACAGCAACAACAACATGTCGTTGAACTCCACGGCCGAATCACCATTCAAGTCGGCATCGCATCCAAGACAAGAACCCCAGTCGTTCAGCACCGTCAGTACATCTGAGAAACCAACTTGACCGTCACAATCAATGTCCCCAATGCCCAGGCAAGGGCATTCCGGCTCCGTTTGACAATCTTGGGTCTCGCAAGAGAATTCAAACCAATTGAGATTGAACGACACCGAACCCCGGTTTTCAAACCGCATAACTTGAACCCCCGAAGAGATGGTCACAGGACGGTTGATGGTCACCCAATTTTGATATCCCCCGGACGAAGGAAGGGCAATGTCGCCTAGCGGGTCATCGCCGTCGAAGCTCAGGCCCATGGTGGCACCGGGTTGATTGGTGGCCACCCGAGCTCGAACCACCCCGGAGATCTCGATTTCATAGGGGTTCTCAAGGGTGTACGACATCCATTCGTTTGGTTCGATCCAACCAATATTGAACCCACCGCCTTGATCGGAGGTGGGCTGGATGTCCACCGATTCAAGAGGTCGATACGCACCACCGTTGTTGGAAGCATCGAAGTCCACAAAGCTCACGCCTGGGCCCCCAAGATCAAAGTCCTCCGCCTCCCACCGACCAGGCAGCGGGGCGGGCACACCGTGGTACGGAAAGCCAACCACTGGATCTGGAACCACTCCGGGAGTGCGGACCACCACAAAGTGTGAGGCCGGATCCGAGCCGTCGTCCCCGTCGGCATACAACCGATTCGTACCCGGTTGCCAACGCACAAGATGTCCGCTTCGAGCCACCGAGCGCAATACCACATCTCCATTGGGTCGCTGGATCCACTCAAAAACCGCGGCTTGCTGCGGATCAGCGGTCCCCACGCGGAGACTGATGCCCTCATCTTCAACTTCAACGTACGCGTTGCCAGACAAACGAAGCCGACCATACGGCCCGTCAAGAGGTTCGAAGAAGAAGCCACCGTTGGTGGCGCCTCCGGTGTACAACGGCAAATCGGCTGCGAGCTCGGAGAAATTGGTTGGACTGACCCGGACGAACCGTTGGGCCCCCCGTTGGTAGAGACCAAACTCTTCACCTTCAGTGGGGAAATCTGGTGAACCTTTTGCCGGCCACACCGCTTCCGAGGCATCGGGGGTCCAGATCGTTCCCGCCTGGGTGATCTTGGCCCGGAACACATCGAGCTCGGCATCCTCAGCCCCCAACCATTGGAATTGCATCCACCCGTTCAGGTGGCTTTCGTACATGCTGTTGTATCCCTGGCCCTCTGTATCTCCAGGCCAGAATTCCGTGTTCAGCAAGGCAGGCTTGTTGGGGCCGGATTGCACCGACTCGATGGTGGACTCAATGCCGGCCTTGCTTTCGTACCCATGGTGCGCGAGTCCGCAGTTGTCCCAACCCACACCGTTGGCGGCAAGGAAATTGATGCCAAACGTCGGGTCTCCCGCAAACCCCATAAAGGACCCCAAAAGTATCAAAGAGTTGGGCGCGCGGTCGCGGATGTGATGGTAGAGCTCAACCTGTCGGCTCCAATCCTGCACCGTCCACTGGCTTGGGGTGTACAGCGCTGGTTCGTTGTGTGCTTCAAAGATGACATGCGTCTCATCTTTGTACCTCGGAGCATAGAGAGACCAAAAGTCCCGTGCGAAGTCCATGCTGTGGATGGAACCGTTCTCACCGTTGCACCCGATGGTCAAAATCAAATACAGCCCGGCGCTTCGAGTCGCCGCCACCAGCGCGTCGGCGTCCAAAAGATTGACCCCAACGGGATTGGGGTTTTGCGAGGCGTTGCCTTCCAAATACACGTGAATGGTGTTCAATCCAAAAGACTCTGCGAGTCGCTGCAGTTGAACCGACGAGGGAATAACTTTGGGCTGACTGCCATACGGATCGCCGCCGTCCCAAGAAAGAGACACGCCTCTCAATCGGGTGTGCTGGTCGGTCAGGATGGTGTTGAATCCAAAGGCCGCGTCAATGACAGGTCGCCCCCGAGGGCCATCCGCCGCGGCATTCATCGACAGCAGGGACCACACAACCAACACCATGCTGCGCTTCATCAATCGCCTCCGTCCCTACGAATGTACGGCCAGATTTTGAATGTGACGCACGGAATTGAAGAATTCGATCAGGAAGATCCCGTCAGGCGACGGTGCCGACCAAAAGCTGCCGCCACAAGTTGCCGCGTAAAACCTTCATGCCCTTCTGGGTCCAGCGACAAACAAATGTCGGCGCTGCCGTAGTCCTTGGGCGGGTAATACACCCCGCAGTTCGGATTGATTTCAAGCATGTACGGCGTCCCCGAGCGGTCAACGCGAATATCACACCGTCCAAAGCTGGCCGCGCCCAACTCGACAAAAAACTTCGCGCATTCATCACGCAAACGTTCCGCGAGTTTCAAATCTTGGACGGGGAAAGACGAAAGTCCCTCGTAGTCCACCCACTTCAAATCAGAATGTTTGAAGCTCTCCCCCTTAGGAAATTGATACTGGGCGGGCGTGTAGGTCTTGGGGCGGTTGGGGTCGTCTGGATTCTCCGCCACCAAAACGGTGCATTCGATGCCGTCGATGTACTCCTCAATCAAGGCGGCCCCGTGGCGTGAAATAATCTTTTTGGCTTGAATGCGAAGACCTTCCGGAGATTGCACCCGGGACCGGCGACTCAGGTCGACGCTGGCATAGCTGCTGTGGTGCTTCACGAACAATGGGAAATTCAATTCGGCAGCCGCACGCTCCACGTCTTCTGGGGTTCTGGCCACCACGTAATTCGGCGTAGCGATGCCGATCCTCGCGCATGCCTCTTTCATTTCCACACGAGTCGGTTCATAACAGGTGGAACACGCGCCCGCATAAGGCACTTGCCGTTCTTCAAGCTTCTGAATGACTTCGATTCCAGGAAGGTCCTGATCGGCCGCGCCATCGCAAAGGTTAAAGAAGAGGTCGTACTCGCCGCTGTCAATCAAGTCCTCCACTTGCCTGACGGAGTTGACCTTGCCGGACAAAGTGGCCACGGTCCAGGTGGCTTCGGGCATGAAGGGACGCGGATCGCAAGGCCAGTCGTCTTCGGGAAACGGGTCTGCATCCAGATCTTGGGTGGTCAGCAAGCAAATGCGCATGATCGTGGTTCAAAGGATACCTCTTCCAGACCAATCAAATCAAAGCGAGAATGAACACCGCGTGCACTCATTCCACTTTGTAGTAAGGAGCGCCCGAAGAGGTCCCGTTGACCAACACCACTTTCAGTGGACGTCCAAACCCGCCATTGGTGACCTCCACAGTCTCCTTCACAACAGATGTCGCCCCCATACCCAAAACCGCAAACAACAAGCAAAGCAAACCTGTGGTGATTTTGCGCTGACGATCCAGCGAACGTTCCAAGGCGAGAATTCGATTTTCAAAGTCCATAGTGCGCTCCGTGTTTTGTATTCCCGGCAAGAAAGAATGATGCCACCGAAAGAAGACGCAGAGCACCCCGAAATATTCCACAAAAAACCCGCGACCTCACTCGCGGGTTTGATCATCGAGACATGTGTGTGCCGCCCAGCCGGTCAGGCTTCAGTCGGCATCAAGGTAGAATCAGGCCAAGGCCGGAAGGGCGGGCTGGATACGAACCCGTCGATACACCGCCCGCATCAACAACAACCCAAGAACGCAAGCCGTACCGGCGGCCAAGATGGGCATGCTGAAAGAGATCCCTCCAGCCGATACCGAAGCACATTCCGTGCACACGGAAACAAGTTCATTTCCGACAGCAGAGTTGGAAGCACAGTTGGGACAGCAAGTGTTCATGGGCCAGATCCTTCTTATTGGCAATGCATAGTCAACAGTCTATCCGTCAAATCCACACGTGGTCAAGACGACCGGTCGATCAAGGGTTTTCCGGGCCAGAGGCGGGCAGGGTGCCGATCCTCTGATATTCAAATTAAGCGCGGGTACGAATCCTTTAGGGTGCGGCGATGATCGAATCCATCCTTGCGATGTGTGTTGCTCTTGAACCTCCATCGCTTCCCGAGCCACGTCTGAATCCTCCACCAATGATCTTTCGAGAGCTGGGAGATTTTCGGCGGAGTGTGCAAACCGATTCGGAAGAAGCCCGCTCATGGTTTGACCAAGGCATGGCTTTGATGCTGGGCTACAACTTTGATGGCGCGATTGCCTCGTACCTCGAAGCCATTCGTCGTGATCCTGAGTTCGCCATGGCGTGGTGGGGTATCGCATACGCATCGGGACCAAACCAGAACAATCCCGCAATCATTCCGCCCAAGGACGAATGGAGCTTCACCGCCGCCAACCGGGCCTATGCGCTTCGTGAACGTGAAACCGGCGCCAACCGCGCGTTGATTGAAGCCATTGTCGATCGGTACCAGTACCCCATGCCTGAGGATCTGACGGATCAAAACACGAAATACCTTGAAGCCATGCAAAACGTGCACAACAAGTTTCCCTTGGACACGGACGTGGCTGTGTGGACGGCAGAAGCCATGATTTGCCTGCAACCTTGGAACTACTGGACCCTCGACGGCGAACCGGTGGGTCGTACCCCGGAGTTTCGGGCCATCCTTGAAGACGCCATGCGGCGCTTCCCCGATCATCCGGCGGCCAACCATCTGTACATCCACACCATGGAGTCTTCGCCGTGGCCCGAGATCGCCGAGCCCGCCGCCGACCGACTTGGGTCTTTGATTCCTGGCTGCGGCCACTTGGTGCACATGGCCTCCCACATCTGGATGCAGACCGGCCGCTACGACGATGCCGCCGACTGCAATCGGAAAGCAGCCGCCCTGGACAGCGCTTGGTTTGAAGGCGATCCACTCGCCGGTGAATATCGTTTTTATGCCGCCCACAACCGACACTTTTTGGCTTGGGCCGCCTGTTACCAAGGTCGCCGAAGAGAAGCCGTCACTTCCGTTCGGGGCATTGAAGAAGAGACCCCCGCCCCGCTTCTAGAAGCCCTGGCAGAAAACAGCGATGGTGTTTTGGCCAGCAAATGGCACGTGCTGGTGCGCTTTGGCCTTTGGGAAGAAATTCTTGCCGAACCTGCACCCCCCGAGTGGGCCACCGTCTGCCGCTGCTTGTACCACTACGCTCGAGGCGTGGCTTTTGCCAACACCGATCAAATTGATCGCGCCCGTGAAGAACTGAAAGCTTTTGCCCTAGCCCAGAAAACACTTGAAGAGGGTGATCCCCGGTGGCTGGGCAACCAACAAGCCCATGAAATCATGCCCCTGGCCAAACTGGTCTTGGAAGGTGAAGTGGAGTTCAAAGCCGGGAACACCACAGTTGGGTTGAGCGCGCTTAAAGAGGCCGTGGCCATGGAGGAGAAGATCGTCTACGCCGAGCCTGCACCATGGATGATGCCCGCGCGACATGCCTATGGCGCCCTGTTGATCTCGAACGGTCAATTCAAAGAAGCCGAAGCGGTCTATCTGCGCGATCTCGAGGTGCTGCCCGCCAACGGTTGGGCCCTCTTGGGTCTGCGCGACGCGCTTCGCGGACAAGGCCGAAAAGACGAAGCCAAACTGGCAGATGAAGCATTCCGGCGGGCGTGGCGCAGCGCGGACGTCATGCCTCCCGCCAGTTGCTATTGCGGTCAGCCCGTCTCAGATTGAGGTTCATTCAAAATCACCGCAAGGAGAATTGACGCTTTGGCGTAAGACCACGTGGGCAGTAGTATCAAGCTCCTTCCTACAAAAGGGTCACTTGCCGTGCATCGAATCTTGTTCCTCATCGCCCTGTTCAGCCAACCCATCGCGTGGGGCGATCAACAACCGATCTGCATCAACGGTCTTCTGGACGACTGGGAGACTGTGGACTCTGCCGCCACGGATCCCATCGGAGACAGCATCGACGGACCCGATTTTGTGGCTCTGGCGGTGGCCGACGACGATCACAATCTCTTTCTCAAGATCGAAGCATCTTCGTCGTTTGACCTCAGCGAAAACAACAACCTCCGTCTGTACTTGGATACAGATTTGAATGCCTCGACAGGCAAGTCCATCGGTGGCATTGGCGCTGAATTGGAATGGCGGCCCGGCGAGCGCTCCGGCACCTTCTTTTACGCCGGCAACGAAACCTTTCTGTACCACACAGACATCACATTTCGTGGGCAACCGACGGTAACCAGCCACGGGTTCGAGATCAGCATCAGCCGATTGGCCACGCCAGATGGGCAGAACCCTCTGTTTGGAGGTTCGAGCGTGCGTCTGTTCGTGCAAGATGACGCGAATGGGGATCGAATCCCGAATGCTGGAAGTGCGGTGACCTACACCTTTGATGTGGGCGCAGCCCCCCCCATTGAAAAGAGATCTGTTCCTCGCAAACAGATCGATGAACTCCGGATGATCACGCACAACGTCCTGAACGACCGACCATTTTCCAACCAGTGGCAAGATCAATTTTTTCGGCAGTGGATTTCGGTGCGTCCGGACATTTTGCACCTCCAAGAGATTTACAGCCACAGCACCCAAGAAACCGAAGCGCTGATTGAAACCTGTTTGGGTGGAACATGGTTCTCCGCTGGGCACAACGACTGCAAAACCATCAGCCGCTATCCCATCACAGGCAGCTGGTCCATCGACGGCAACTTGGCGGTCCTGATCGACACCACCGCGTCGATTGGCACGCCGATGTTGTGCATCAACGCACATTTCCCCTGCTGTTCCAACGACGAAGGACGCCAAGAGGAAGCAGATGCAGTCATGGCCTTTGTTCGGGAGGCCTACCAGCCCGGCGGAGCACTCAATCTTGGGGACGACGTGCCCGTCTTGATCGCGGGAGATTTGAACTTGGTTGGTCTGGCCCGCCAGCTGGAAACCTTGATCACGGGCGACATCGCCGACAACGGATGGTTCGGCCCAGATTTCCTGCCCGACCCCGACGGTTCATCCCTGCACAACACCGTTTCTCGACTGACCGAACAGCGCATGGGGTACACCTGGCGGTCCGACAACAGTTGGTTTTGGCCCGGCCACTTGGACTACATGATCTTCAGCGACTCCAATTTGCAGCGAACCCACGACTTTCTGTTGGATACGAGGGAAATGTCTTTGGACGAACTCGAAGGCAACGATTTGCAAGAGCAAGATTCATCCAGTTCGGATCACCTGCTTTTTTGTGTCGACTTTCGCCAAGTCTGCCGAGCGGACTTGGACAACAACGGTGACGTGGGATTCGATGACTTGATCACCCTGTTGACCTTTTGGGGCCCCTGCCAATCAGAATGCTTTGGGGATTTGAACAACGACGGGACCATTGGCTTCGCTGACTTGGTGGAATTGATCAGCAGCTGGGGCTCGTGCTTTCAGAACTGATACACCAAGCCCACGCATCGAAACCTTGGGGGCAGTCTCGAGTGCATCACCCCTCAACGTGGAACAGCTTGTTGTAAATCAGCCACTGGCCATCCACATGCAGCATGCCAAAAGTGTCCAAAAAGACCATGCCAAGGTAGGACTCGCGAAGCCGCACGGCCGCCGTATGGCCAGCGACCTCAACAGAGAGAATTTCCAGCATGGACTCGGCACCGGATTCGGCCGGTGAAGGCTGCTGTGACTGCACAAACCCGGCAAAGTCTTCCACCGTCATTTCATGAAGCCCATCCGGCAAGTATCCGGTGATACGGGCGCTGGGATGGAACACCAATCTGACACCATCAGGATCTGAGGTGCAGAGGCTCTGGTAATACCGATCAACACAATCTTGAATGGCGAGTTGGTCAGACATTGGATCGCTTCTCCTGCGGAGTCAGGTTTGAATTTCTCTGGCAACCAAACTAAGGCATTGGGGAATAATCGGTGGCCTTCATGAAAACAGATTCAATTCGAGCCACCAGTGGACCGTCAGCTCTGGACGCTTTAAAAATCCGCTGCCAATCTTGATCGTTCACAAAAGATCGCCAAGACTTTTTTGCCGCATCTCGGTCTTGGTGGGCCAGCACGTATATCAGGGTATTGGGCACATCAACCGGTATCCAATAGGCAATGTTTTTCATCCCGTGACGCTCAAAGAGATCCATGGTGTGGTCACGGAAGCGGGACTCCAACGCATCCAACTTGCCGTCGGCCGCGGTGTATGTTCGGAGTTCATACACCAGTGAGTTTTGAGAGGGTCGCTCAAGACTCCTCTTTGGGCCAGTATTCAATTGGTCGGGATTGCCTGATCGCTTTCGAACCAAATCTGCCTGGCTTTGAAAAAAACGAACAATCAATGCCCCAGCGTCCTCCGGCATTTTGTGTGTCCCCTCGTGCACGTATGTCGCCAGAGTGTGGCCCTCTTTCGAGGCGTACTCCAAGCAGTCGGAGCGCCCACCCCATTGCTTTGAAGATCCGCAGTCATAGACGCGCAGCAAATGGTCAATGGTGGCCTGCTGCCATTCCATCTTGACCAGTCGATCGTTCCGACCAGCCACGTGGAAGATTGGAATTTTGGGAAATGCACGGTTTCGGAGGCGGACGGAGGCCGAGGAAGAGGGCGCAATGGCCGCAAGTCGCTTCCCCCGTTCGACAAGCAAGTTGTAGGTGAATCCGCCGCCATTGGAATGACCGGTAGAAAACACCAGCTCGGGATCAACGATCCCCCGGCCAACCAAATCCTCAAGCATGGCGTCAAAGAAACGAATGTCACGATTGGTCTTGGCATCTCCAGCCGATTGCCAGCCAGAACGGAGCCCCTCGGGGTCGATCAGCCTGGATGGGGTTGGAAGGCCTTGGGGGTACACCACAATCGCCGTTGGCCAGTGTTGATGGATGCGAAACTGTCGGGCTGCACCTCGAGAGCTTCCACCATGACCATGCCAGACAAAAACAAGCGGCGCTTGCAAGCCCTTGTCCAACACCGGGAGATGCACCAACCCGGTGCGCTCCTCAGCATTGACGTTCCATTTCATCTCCAAAAGAGAAGAAGACGATTGAGCATGCAGGGCGGATGTCAAAGCGAGCAAAATGAAGACGACGCAGCTGGGAAATTTCATCCCAAGAGAGTAACGGACTCAAGGGCAACACAAAAATGACAGAACCACTCATGAATCAAAAACAACGTGATACTTCCAGAGGTCTTGGTTCTGCCAAGGCCTCTGTTTTTTTCTCCACCAAGGTTGAGAAAGTATGAGAAAGAACAATATGGATTGGTGCTAGTGACCCTAGGTAGACCTTGGTTTCTCTTAAGTTGGGCACAAAGGGATAAGGGTTAAGAAGCGGTAACCAATATGGATTATCAATATTGATCTCCCTCTTAGAAGAGGTTTGAGAAAGAACAATATGGATTGGGGCTAGGAATCTCCAAGAGCTCTAGTAGAGACCAAGGAACACCTTGGTCCCCCCTACCCCCCACTTTGGATTCATGACCTCGGGTCTACAGATCACCCCCCGGAGGGGACTTGGGGCCTTGGTCTTAAAACAGAACACCCAAGGCAGACGGGTTCGTGTCTGCCGACATCTTTGCCGACGACTTGTCTCAGTAGGGACCAATACCCCCACCCATGAGCACCCCGAGCAGGACTCGAACCTGCAACCTGCGGATTAGAAGTCCGCTGCTCTGTCCAGTTGAGCTATCGGGGCAACGGGCACATCGTACCCCGCAATCGGTCTGGGTCAGCAACCGCCCCAAGCCGCCAACACGCGAATCAAATCGCCGTTGTCCACGCTGCCGTTGCCATCGGTGTCAGCACTGCAGCCTGGGCAACTCCCCCAGTCGGTCAAGACCGAGATCAGGTCGAGGAATCCAACCTCACCGTCGCCATCCACATCTTCATTGCAGATGGTGTCGCTGGTCACCGCGAGCTCGCCGGACTCCACCGTCACATCAAAGAACGTGAAGGCGTAATCCGTCACCATCTCATTCACCAGCGTGACGGGCTGGGTCGAAAGGGGCTCGGCGTCGGCGGGCACGCGCACATTCACGTGGATGATGGGCAGATCGCCACCGAAGATTTGGTCTTGGGGCAACACACAGAAGGCCGACACCCAACACTGGACGCCTGGTGCCGCGTCAAAGCCCTCCCATGTGGTGTTCTCGAAGATCACGCCGTCGTAGGACACCGACTCCACCATCCAATCACCGGCATCAACCACAAACTCAAAACCACCCACGATGTCGGGGGTGGCCAGTTGCAACTCCACCGGCACCAAGTCGCCGGGCGCGGCCGCGTTCGAAATCACCCGCAAGGTCGCGGTCTCGGCGGAGACCATGGCGGAAAGAGCAAAGATCGAAAGGGCGGCGATACGCATGAGAAGGATCTCCTGTGGTGTCTATGTTGACCGATTCGCAGCCTATTGCAAGGTGTTCCCGAACTTCCGAAGGTTCTTATGCTGTTTTTATGGTCCCAAATGCAGTTGCTCTGGTTTTTTTCGCCCTTTCCTCAAGCTCATGGGAGGCCTTTTCCCAACACGCCGAAGCCAAACACGGCGACTTGGGACGCCGAGCGGCGGCGTTTTTGCAAGAGCACGCACCAAGCTACGACCAAGAATTGCCGGCCGAACTGCTGATCGAAAACCTCGACCTCGCGATGCAAGCGCGGTCCACCTTCGCATGGGCCCAACATCTTTCGGAAGAGCGGTTCTTGAACGACGTCCTGCCGTACGCCGTCTTCGATGAACGCCGCGAGCCTTGGCGGGCCGACCTGCTTGAACGCTGCGCGCCTCTGGTGGCCACGTGCACCACCGCGGCCGAAGCCGCGCAAACCTTGAACCGCGAATTCTTCAACCTGGTCAACGTGCACTACAACACCAAACGTCGCGCCACCAACCAATGCCCCAGCGAATCCATCGAACAAGGCATGGCCACCTGCACTGGCTTGTCCATTTTGCTCGTCGATGCCTGCCGCAGTGTCGGCGTCCCCGCGCGGGCGGCGGGCGTGGCCAATTGGCACGACCAACGGGGCAACCACACTTGGGTGGAAATCCACGATGGTGAAGGTTGGCGATTCCTTGGCGCGGATGAGTACGACGCCAAGGGCCTTGACCGTGGTTGGTTCACCGGAGCGGCGAGCAAAGCGGTCTCGGGCGATCCGGTCTTCGGCGTGTGGGCCACCAGTTGGAAACCCGTCGATGGGCACTTCACCATGGCGTGGAATCCCGAAAGCCGAGCCGTTGGCGGAGAAGACGTCACCACGCGGTACGCCCCCCCAGAAAAAGAAGCCACCCAGAGTGGGTCCTTTGTTTCGGTTCGGGTTCGCCAGTCGACCGGAGGCGAACGCATGGCGCTTCCCGTCACCGTGGCCGATGCTTTCCAGAACTACGGCAGCCAGCGCACCCGAGCGGGGCGAGCGGACATGAACGACATGCCCCGCTTTGAAGTCGAACCCGAAGCCTTGTTGACCATCACGGTGGGGAAAGGGCAAAACGCCCGCACTGCGTCTCGACGGGCCGCGGCGTCGGGCGAACTGTTGGTGGATTTGGTGTGGGATGAAATGCGCCTCACCGAAGACCAAGCCAATCGTCTTACCCAAAGCATGGTGCGACAGCGCAAGAATGCTTTGGCCAAAGAGCGAGCGGCTGAGCTGAAAGAAGAAGCGTTCACCACCGGCGACCACACCCTCAAGTACTTGCGTCGTGATTTTGGCAAAGCCCCCGAGGGCCAAAGGAGTCTGTGGATCTCGATGCACGGCGGCGGCGGCGCACCAGCGCGAGTCAACGACCAGCAATGGCGCAATCAAATCAAGCTGTACACCCTCGACGAAGGCATTTACATCGCCCCCCGCGCCCCCACCAACACGTGGAACCTGTGGCACCAAGGCCACATCGACGATTTGTTCGATCGCTTGATCGAAACGTTTATCGCCACCGAAGGCGTCGACCCCAATCGTGTGTACCTCTTGGGATATTCCGCCGGCGGAGACGGGGTATATCAACTGGCCCCCCGCATGGCCGACCGCTTTGCCGCCGCGTCCATGATGGCCGGCCATCCGAACAACGCCAACCCCACCTCACTGCGCAACCTGCCCTTTGCCATCTTCATGGGCGGTGAAGACGGCGCGTACAACCGCAACACCGTGGCCCGAGACTGGGGCAACCGATTGCAACAACTGCAGGCGGCCGACCCCGAAGGCTACCCCCACCGCTGCACCATCTATGAAGGACTCGGGCACTGGATGGATGGACGAGACGCCGAAGGATTGCCGTGGATGGCGCAGTACACCCGCGACCCGTGGCCCAACAAAGTGGTCTGGCACCAGTCCGGTCGAACCCACGCCCGCTTTGCGTGGCTATCCACCGAATCGCCGAAGACCAGCAAGGGCAAAACCATCACCGCCGAGGTGGATGGGCAAACGATTCGCATCACCAAAGACCCACTGGTGCCGTACACCTTGCGGCTTTCCGATGCCTTGGTGGACCTCGATCGGCCGATCGAGATCGTCGTCAACGGCACGCCGTTCCTGCAGGGTCAGGTGCACCGAACGGAGGCGGCCATCCGCCAATCGCTCGCTGAGCGATTTGATCCCGCTTCCGTGGCCACGGTTCTGGTGGATCTCCCCTACTGACTCGGGATTTTTTACAATCCATGGTCTATGGCCAACTCCCCTCGAATCATTTACACCATCACCGACGAAGCCCCCGCGCTCGCCACCGTCTCCTTCCTTCCCATCCTCCGCCGCTTTGCCGCCGCCGCGGGCGTGGATGTGGAAACCCGAGACATTTCGCTGGCCGCTCGCATCTTGTGCAAGTTCCCCGAACGCATGAGCGACGACCAACGCGTGGCCGACGACCTCGCCGAACTGGGGGCCATGTGCCTGACCCCCGAAGCCAACATCATCAAGCTGCCGAACATCAGCGCTTCGATGCCGCAGATGAAAGCCGCGATCGCTGAGTTGCAAAGCCAAGGCTCCGACCTGCCCAACTATCCCGATCACCCCGCCAACGATGAAGAGCGTGACTTCAAAGCGCGTTACGACTCGGTGAAAGGAAGTGCCGTGAACCCGGTGCTCCGGGAAGGCAACTCTGACCGTCGCGCTCCGAGCAGTGTGAAGGCCTACGCCCGCGCCAACCCGCACCGCATGGGCAAATGGTCGACCGACTCCGACAGCCACGTGTCCAGCATGACCGATGGTGATTTCTTCAGCCACGAACAATCGGTCACCATGGCCGAAGCGGGTCAGGTGCACATCACCTTCACCGACGAATCTGGAAACGCCACCGAGCTGCGTGCACCGGTCGCCGTCGAAGCCGGTGAAGTGGTGGATTCCTCTTTCATGTGCAAGGCTTCTTTGACGGCATTCCTGCAGAAGCAAGTCGCCTGCGCCAAAGACAACGGCGTGCTGTTCTCGCTGCACATGAAGGCCACCATGATGAAGGTCTCAGACCCGATCATTTTTGGTCATGGTGTTCGTGCGTGGTTTGCCCCCCTCTTCGAGAAGTATGGCGAAACATTTGCCACCCTGGGCGTCAACCCCAACAACGGCTTTGGCGACGCCATCAGCAAGATGCAAGGCCACGCCGACGAGGCGGCCTTCACCGCCGATGTGGCTGAGTACCTAAGCGGCATTGCCATGGTCGACTCCGACCGCGGCATCACCAACTTGCACGTACCCAGCGATGTCATCATTGATGCTTCGATGCCCGCGATGTTGCGGGACTCCGGATGCATGTGGAACACCCAAGGCGAGCGTCAAGCCGCGAAGGCCGTCATTCCCGACCGCACCTACGCCGGCGTGTACGCGGCGGTGGTCGAAGACTGCAAAGCCAATGGTGCGTACGACCCCACCACCATGGGCAGCGTGCCCAACGTGGGCTTGATGGCCAAGAAGGCCGAAGAGTACGGATCGCACGACAAGACTTTTGAAATGTCTGGCGCGGGCACGTTGCGAGTGGCGACCGCCGATGGCACCGTGCTGATGGAGCATGCGGTTCGGGAAGGTGACATTTGGCGGATGTGCCAAACCAAAGATGCCCCGATTCGCGACTGGGTGGAGCTCGCCCTCCGCCGCGCGAAAGCCACGGGGTCGCCCGCAGTGTTCTGGCTCGATCGGAATCGCGCCCACGACGCAGAACTTCTGAAGAAAGTCGAGCCCCTGCTCGCCGAATTGGGCACCGACGGCCTGGACATTCACATCTTGGCGCCGGCCGAGGCCTGCCGGTTCAGCCTCGAACGCATTCGCCGCGGAGAAGACACCATCTCCGTCACCGGCAACGTGCTGCGTGATTACCTCACCGATTTGTTCCCTATTCTTGAAGTGGGCACCAGCGCGAAGATGCTCTCCATCGTTCCATTGATGAACGGCGGTGGACTCTTCGAGACCGGAGCCGGCGGTTCGGCCCCCAAACACGTGCAGCAAGTGGAAAAAGAAAATCACCTACGCTGGGACTCCTTGGGTGAGTTCATGGCGCTTGGTGCCTCATTCGAGCACTTGGCCAACGCCACCAACAACCCCAAAGCCAAGGTCCTTGGCACCACCATCGACACCGCCACCGAGCGGTACCTCATGGAAAACCGAGCCCCCAGCCGCAAGGCCGGCGAACTCGACAACCGTGGCACCCACGTGTACGTCGCTGCGTTCTGGGCCCAAGCCTTGGCCGAGCAAACCGACGATGCCGATCTGGCGGCGCACTTCGCACCGCTCTCAGAAACCATGAACACCGAACTGGACAACGTGATTCAGGCCTTAAACGACGCTCAAGGCGACGCCGTGGATTTGGGCGGGTACTTCCGACCCGATGCCACCAAGGCGAACGCCGTCATGCGTCCGGTGGCGATGTTCAACGAGTTGCTCGAAGCCGCCGGCGTCTGAAGTCAGACGTTGACCGGTTGACGACCCACAGAATGCACGATCAAGCCCTGACTGCGGGCGGTGGCCGTGCTGTACAGATTGCGACCATCAAACACCACCGGTGTCCGCATCAATGACTTCATGCGGGCAAAGTCGGGGCTCTTAAATTCATCCCAATCCGTAGAAACCACCACCGCGTCGGCCCCTTCAACCGCCTCGTACATGTTGCCAACCAAAGCGCACAAACCCGGATGTTGACGCGCGCAATTTTCAGACGCCACTGGGTCAAACGCCACACAGGTCGCGCCTGCGCGTTGGCAGCACTCCATCAAAGTGATGGCGGGGGCTTCTCGAATGTCGTCGGTGTTGGGTTTGAACGCAATACCCCAGAAAGCCAATTTTAAACCCTGCAAATCCTCACCGAATTGACTGCAGATTTTGGCAAAGAACCGGGTCCGCTGCATCACGTTGACATCATTGACCGCTTGGGACAACGGGGTCGAAACCCCTTTGGCCTCTCCCATGGCAATGCAGGCCCGGGTGTCTTTGGGAAAACATGAGCCCCCGTAGCCCAAACCGGGATACAAAAATTTTCCGCCAATACGCGGGTCCGCGCTCATGCCACGGCGGACGCGTTCGACATCAGCTCCGTACGCCTCACACAGGGCGGCCATTTCGTTGATGTAAGAAATTTTGGTCGCCAAAAAATTGTTGGAGGCGTATTTCACCATCTCTGCCGAGAGCACATCCATCACCATGATGGGATTGCCCGAGCGCACAAAGGGTTCGTACAACTGCCGAAGCACCACGCCGGTCTCTTCGTCGTCCACCCCCAAAATGACGCGGTCGGGGTAATTGAAGTCCCGGACGGCCGCCCCTTCTTTGAGAAACTCGGGGTTGTCAGCCACCGCAAAGGGAACATCAGGTCCCACAATCTCACGGATGGCATCTCGAACCTTGTGGGTCGTGCCTACGGGCACCGTGGATTTGACCACCACGATTTTCGGCTTCTGTTCCGGACCCAATGCTTTGATCACCGCTCCCACATCGCGGGCCGCAGCCAGTACGTATTGCAAATCGGCACTGCCATCTTCACCGGTTGGGGTGCCAACACAGATAAAAATGACTTCTGCGGTTTGGTAGGCGGCTTCTTTGTCCAGCGTAAAGGTCAGCCGGTCGGCTTCGATGTTTTTGGCCAAAAGTTCCGGCAGCCCTGATTCATAAATGGGACAACCGCCCTCTTCAAGAACCTTGATCTTTTCCGGATCCACATCCAAACAAACCACGTCGTTGCCGGTGTTTGCAAAGCAAGTGCCGGTGACCAAGCCGACGTACCCCGTTCCAACCATCGTGAGCTTCATACCAAATGATCTTACGTCGCCGCACTTCGTTCTGGTTCAGGTTTGGTTCTGAAACCAAGAAACAGTCCTTTGCAACCCTTCCTGCAGGCTGACGGACGGCGACCAATCCAGCAATTCCCGAGCCCGGGTGATGTCTGGGCAGCGTTGTTTGGGATCGTCGTTAGGGATCGGCTGGTAGGTCACCGTGGCCTCACGGCCGCATGCTCGCGCGACCGCCTGCACCAAATCCAGCATGCTGCATTCTTCTGGATTGCCCAAATTGACCGGCCAAGGTTCTTTCCCATCCAATGCCATCAAACGAACCAAACCTTCGATCAAATCATCCCGGTAACAAAAGGACCGGGTCTGCGAACCATCGCCGTAAACCGTTACCGGTTCTCCCCGAAGCGTCTGCAGAATGAAATTGGAAACCACTCGACCGTCGTTCGTCGCCATGCCTGGGCCGTAGGTGTTAAAGATCCTCGCAATGCGAACCTCTACGTCGTGACTTCTGCGGTAATCCGAGCACAGAGCTTCAGCCGCACGCTTCCCTTCGTCGTAGCACGCGCGAGGGCCGAGCGTGTTGACCAATCCGCGGTACGACTCTGGCTGGGGATGAACGTCAGGATCGCCGTAAATTTCACTGGTTGAAGCCTGCAGAACCCTCGCCCCGCACCGTTTGGCCATGCCCAAGACATGGATCATGCCCAAGACGGATGTTTTCATGGTCTTGATGGGATTCGCTTGGTAATGAATCGGCGAGGCCGGGCAGGCCAGGTTGTAAATTTCATCAACTTCCAAACGAATCGGCTCGGTGACGTCGTGCTCAATGAATTTGAAGTTGCCCGAGCCCAAGAGATGTTCAATGTTGTCAATGCTGCTGGTCAACAGATTGTCCAGACAGATCACTTCATGTCCAGCTTGCACCAGTCGCTCGCACAAACTCGCACCGAGGAAGCCTGAGCCTCCCGTCACCAGAATGCGTTCCTGGTTGCCCATTGCTGAAACCTTCCTCTCACGAAATCAAAATGGAGCCGGGGGGATTCGAACCCCCGTGCCGAGGCGGATCAATCAGCCGCATCTCCGTGTGCAGTCGCTTCTTTGATCTCGGGCATTCGGGCTGCAAGCGACAGCATTCCGAAATTCCACACGACAGTGTTGTCTCGCCCTCCCCCCTGTCGTACAGGTTTGGGCCAGCCCTCTAATTGTCGGTCCCCACCTCAGAAGGCGTCGGGTGGTGACCGTCGCGGTTTAGGCCGCGAGGGAGTACTGCGAATTTGCAGATAAGGGTTTTGCACACTTGATAACGCGGGTGTGTGCGCCGCGACACGCAGCGAGAAGACGTCAACCGTCCGGTCAAAACCAGTCGGCCCCTGATGTCAAAGAACGAATCAGTTTACCCCAACCGAAGCCTCGAGCAAGAAGATCCGTGCTTCCTTAGGCCCCGGCCGCCCCAAACAAGCCAAAGGCTGCGATGACCCCAAAGATGATCAACATCTGCACCACGAGCGCGACCAAAGCCAGAATGACGGACACCACGGCAAGGGTTTTTCCGGATTTCGTGGTCGAATACCCCGAGGCATCCATGGATCCTTCTCGCATGGATCGCAAATCATGACGACCAAAAGTCCAACCAAGGATTCCCAACACGACCGCAAGCACCGTCAGAGCAAACGGCACGAGTTGGTTGGTGCAACAACCCATGACGTTGATGATCAAGGAGGACAGCCCCAACCCAAAAACCACGTTGGCGCGGTGCTGTTGCAACACTGGGGGTTCAGAATGGCTCACAAGGCCTCCTTTGTGCGTGGGCGATTTGACGCTGCGACCTTACACTACAACAAGTGAGCGACCCAGCCCCCCACCCCACCGCCGAAGACATCGAGCGAACTTTTGACCACCCATTGGTCAAAGGGACCCGTCCTCTCGCCCAAGGCGGCCTGATGTTGTTGCAATGGGCGTTGCAATTCGGCTGGACCTGCGAAGGCTTGGGCCGACTTCGAGCCATCGATGGACCATTCATCTTGGCTGCCAACCACACCAGCCATGCCGACACCCAAGCCATATTGTCGGTCTTGCCCTCACGCATTCGGGACCGCACGTGCGTGGCCGCAGCCCAAGACACTTTTGGCGCGGCGAATGAAATCCACTCCCTGAAGGACATTCAAAAGACAGCGGTGGAATTTGCCGTGGCCAGCGCATTTCGCGCGTTTGCTTTCGACCGCCGCGGGTCTCCGCTTCGCTCGCTCCGAACCGCGATTGAACTGGTTGATCATGGGTGGAATCTCCTGATCTACCCCGAAGGCACGCGAAGCCGCACTGGTACTCCTGGTGAGTTCAAGCCCGGCATTGGCCTGTTGGCCAAAAAGACTGGCGTCCCCGTGGTGCCGGTTCGGGTGACGGGCAGCAACGAAATTTTGCCTCCTGGAAGCACCGTGCCACGACCCGAAACCGCACACATTGCTTTTGGTGCACCACTTCATTTGGAAGACGGCGAAGACACTCGAGAGTTTCCGGGGCGACTACGAGAAGCGGTGCTTTCGCTTCGTACCGAGCCCCGGCCCCGGCCCGATCGCTTCCGGATTCTGGCCCGACACGTGTACCGTTCGGTCGCACATCGGATTTCGGAGTTCGACTCGTGATCGATCCTTTTGCTTTGCTGCAACTGCCAAGCACCTTCACCCTCTCGACCGATGCATTGGATATGGCCTGGATGCGGGCGAGTGCCACCGCCCACCCCGACGCCGGAGGCAATGTCGGCCACGCCGCCCAACTCAACGAAGCACGGGAGCTCTTGGCCAATCCTGAACAAAGGGCCAACCTGCGCTTGAAGATGTTGGGCGGACCCAATGCAGATCAAGACCAACGGCTGCCCGATGGATTCCTGATGGAAATGCTGGAACTCCGTGAACGCATTGATGCCGAAATCGATTCCGAAGGCGAACCTGCCGCCACGCGGTGGCAAGCATGGGTGGATGCCGAGTGCACCAAGTCCTACGAAAAAATCACACCGGTGCTTGATGCCGAATCAGCTTCCAAAGATGACCGCACTGAAGTCCGGATGGTCTTGAACCAAGTTCGGTACCTCGAACGACTCCGCGAGCAACTGTGATGTGGGTCGATCTTCTTCCTTTGCTCTTCACTTTGCCTTTGCTGGGTCTCTCTGGATTTTTTTCAGGATCGGAGACCATGCTGTTTGGTTTGTCGGCGGCCGACCGGGCTGAACTTCGCGGGCGGCATCCCGCGGTTTCAAAACGCATTGAACGGCTGACCAAAGATGAACCACGGCTGCTGGTCTCCATCTTGATGGGCAACACCATCATCAACTGTTTGTTCTTTGTCATCACCTCGGCCATCCTGCTGCAAGCCGATCTTGGCGCGGCCTGGTCCGCAGGCGTTGCCACCGGCTTGCTGCTGATTTTGGTGGTGGTGGGTGAGATCATTCCCAAAGCCTTGTGCGATGTCGCCCGGGTGTCGGCGGCGGTGCTCCTGTCCGGACCGCTGTTGGTTTGGACCAAACTGGCCGGTCCCGTGGCCGCCGCCATCGAGCGCACCATCGTGGAACCATTGGCCCGCCTCTCGGGTTCCGAAGCAGAACAAGATCCTGATGCCGGTCGTCGGGCCCTGCGCACCATTGTGGAACAAGCAGCCGCCGATCGGGTTCTGCAAAGCGGTGAAGCCGAAATGCTTTCCGAACTCATGTCCATGCCCTCCCGTCGCGTGCGGGATGCCATGACGCCTCGCCTTCGCATGCCCATGCTGTCCCACGACGCCACCCGGGCCGAAGCCGCTCGACTTTTGTCCCAACAGCAAACACCTTTGGTCACCGTGATTGGTGAGGGGCCCGATGACGTGATCGGATTTTTGCACGCCAAGAGATTCTTGCACCGAGAACTCCCCACCGTCGGACACCCTTCGGCGTTGCAACCGGTTCGGGCCATTCCCGAAACCGCCACCCTGGAAGATGCGCTCCAAGCATTCAAACGCACCGGTTCTCGCGCCCTGATCGTGGTTGATGAGTTTGGTGGGACCGAGGGCGTTCTCACCATCGAAGATGTGGCTGAAGAATTGGTGGGCGATTTGCGGCACCACCGACCGGCCGACTTGGCCCCAAGCGCCAAGAAGGATGGTTCTTGGTCGGTTCCCGGCGGATGCTCAATCCGAGATTTGGCAGACCAATTCAACCTGGTGCTGCAAGAAACCGAATCAGCCACCGTGGGCGGCTACGTTGTGGAGCACTTGGGCCGAGTCCCCCAAGCGGGTGAGGCTTTTGTGATCGACAACATCAAAGTCACCATCACCAAGGCCAACCAGCGTCGTATTCGAGAAATCAATCTCGTCTTGGAGGCCACCGATGCCGAGTGACCTTCCATTGATTCTTTCGGGGAGCGCCCTCACCTTGGGGTTGATCGGGAGCGCTCTGGCTTCAGGTTTGGAGACAGGATTTTACGTCTTGGATCCAGTACAACTTCGACACCGCGCTCTTGGCGGCGATGCCGCCGCCCGCCGAGTGGAACAAGAACGCCGACAACCCGGACGACTGCTTGCCCTCTTGCTGCTGCTCACCAACAGCATGAATTATTTGGCCACCTTCGGCCTGGGCGGATTGCTTGCCCATCTGGCCACCAACGAAGGCTTGGCCATTGCCATCGAAGCGCTGGTCATTACGCCTCTGGTGTTTGTGTTGGGCGAATCCTTGCCCAAAGAAATCTTCCGCCGTCATGCCGATCGATTGGTCTACAGCCTCTCTGCGCCGCTGCCCATCCTGCGCTGGGCGGCGACCATTGTCTTGTTGCTTCCTTTTGTCCAAATGATGCAAGCCATGGCCAGTCGCTTGTCTGGAAAAAGATCCAGTCGAACCGAAAATGCCCGCGGACGAATTGCCCGTCTCCTCAAAGAAGGCGCACGGCAAGGGGTCATCGGTGATCAACATACGGAACTGATCGATCGAATTTTGGCCCTTCGGGTACGCCGGGTCCGCACCCGAATGGTGCCTTGGGCGCGAGTGACCACCATTTCACGATCCCTCGAGCCCGAATCCAGACGCCGCGTGCTCAAACGCAGTCGCTTCACCCGCCTGCCCGTGGTCGACAACGATGGTCGATTGGTGGGTGTGTTGAACACGGTGCGGGCCTTGTCCGATCCCGATCGCGCGACGGTCGATCTGATGCGTCAGCCCCTGCTTCTGGATGCCAACGACTCCATGCTCGAAGCCATCGACCGTCTTCGATCCGAAGGTCGAGGCATGGGCATTGTGGTGAAGGCGGGTACGTTGACCCCGCTGGGCGTGGTGACCGTCAAAGATCTTGTGGAGCCGCTTACGGGTGAACTCGCCGCGTGGTAGCGCTTCGGTCAGCTTGCCGGAGTGAGCCGAATGGTTCGCACCGCAGGCCCGGACTGCATCGGCGTGGGCTTGCCTTTGATCCAAGCGTTGTGCCCCTTGCGGTACTGGTCTGCTCGAGGATCGCCAGACTGGCCGCCAGGCATGTGAAAGATGGCCGATTCGTGGTTGGAGGGAGAAATCACCATTCGCAGTGACGCACCAAACCCAGGTCGAATGACCTTGACCGCATCCATGCTTCCGGATTGGGGAGGATCTGGCAACCGAACCAAACCATCGAACAGTGGTGGCAATTGATTCGCAATAGGGTGGGCCACCCCGGGACGGTTTTTCTCGCCCCAACGTTTGGCCAGAGCGTTGGGCCCGCCTTTTTGAATCAGCACTTGAATGCTCTTCTCGGCACAGTCGCTCAGGAAAGTTTCCCATGTGTCATGAGGCAAAGGCAGCAAGTGGAGCGGACGCGTTCGAAGGATGGCTTCCACCGCTTCTTCTCGGGCCGGAAATTTATTTTTGTAGACCTCCATGGCTTCAGCCACGGGGGCCACCAAGGGTGACAGCAGGGCATCCTCCACCACTTCGCGGAACGCTTGCACCATCACATAAGAACGCGAATCGGCCGCGGCGGTCCCGTTCCAATCTTTGCTGAGGTTGCGGGCGCGTCCAGCATCCCCACCATCGAGCGATTGAATCGCTTCGGTGAACCTCTGGTGCCACGCATCCATCATCTCTACGCGAGTATCCAACGCAATGTCCAGCAACGACTGCTCATCGTGCGCTGGCTTTTGGTCCAGCAGGTCTCGAATGCGTGAGGCTCGGTAGCCAGGATCCCAGTTTTCTCCGATGGCGGGCGCGTATTCCCAGCCCGCCACTCGATTGTTGGCGGTGAAGAGCACACCAGACTCAGGATCCACCAAAGAAGGTCGAGGCGCTTGCGATCCCCAATCCCAGCGGCAATCGGCCGACCACGGCACCGGCGTGCTGCCATCAAAGCCCAAACGTTTGGGAATGAAGCCACTGATGGTCCAGCCAATTCGACCTGAAGCATCGGCCATCACCACATTTTGTGAGGGGCCAAACCAAGCGCTGGTCACGGCGACACCTTCATCAACGTTCTTGGCATCAAGCAAGTCGAACTGGGTGAGGTTGGCGGACTCGGGACGCAAGGCCGTCCAGACCGCAAATCGAACCACAGCGTCGTCTTCCTCTTGATTCATGACTTCCACCAATGGGCCCAGGCTGCTTCGAAGTCCAACCAGAGTCTCGCCTTCAAGGGGCACACCGCGCAGGCGTTCCTTGGGCCCAAACGTGTCAAACCACCAACCCTCGTCATCACGCCGAATTTTGATTTCGGCGTAGTCCATGAAGTTGCCCCCGGTGTTGGTCAGGCCCCAAGACAAGTGATCGGTACCACCGACCGTAGCGCCCGGAAGACCAGGTTGTGAAGCACCCATGGCGTTGATGCCCGGCCAATGCAAATCGGCTCGGTACCAATATCCGGGCGCACTCAATGGCAAATGAGGGTCGTTGGCCATGATGGCGTACCCGGTGGCAGATCTCTCTTTGCTCACGGCCCAGTTGTTGGAACCCAACATGGCCATCACAGGTTGGACCAAACCCCGGGTTTGGGATCGTTCGAGATCTTCACGCAGATTGACGACATCCGCTGAAGGAATCGTCGGAAATCGCAAAGGCTCATCGGCAAAAGTCTCGATAGGCGCATCCCAGTGGGATCGACCTCGGGCCAGGAAATCGAAAAGCTCTGGGCCCAAGTTGGATATGACACCACGCACCAATTCCATGCGGCGTTCGATGGACAACGCGGCCCACATGGTGTGCAAAACGCAAATGGAATCTCGAGGCTTCCACGGTTCAAAATTGATTTGGAGGATGGTGTGTTCCAGTGTCTTGGGATGGGCTTTGGCCCCAGCATTCACACCATCGGCGTAAGCCATCAGCAACAGACGTTGGTCCTCGGGCAGCGCGGCGAAGATTTCATCGGCCGCATCCAACATCCGAAACTTTCGAAACCGATCGTCCTCACCACGGGCTTGGGGACCCGCCAAACCTTCCAATCGTGCGGAGCTCACACGACGCAGGCCATCCATTTGAAACAAACGATCCCGGGCGTGCATCCAGCCTTGGACCCGAACCACATCGGCCCGACTTTCTCCACTGATCTTGGGCACCCCTCGATCGTCGATGGTGACCACGACGTCAGCCAAGAGGCCGGGAATGGTGTGGTTCTCATCGAATGAAACCAGAAGCAGGGGCAACAACAATTCACTCAGCATGGCTCACTCTCGGCGATCAACGCCAAATCCTTCACTTCCAGTTCTGCGGTCACCGAACCTCGGAACCTATTTTCACGAGGCACTCCGAGCACCCGCACACGTCGACCCCGCGCAAGCCTTGGCAACCACTCCGACGCATTGAACCATATCGCTCGCAGAGATGCGTCTTCTGTCCGAAGTCGGATGGCCACATGGCTTCCGGTTCGTCCAATGGGGTCCACTTGGTCCAAAGTGGCGTGGATCCGTACCAAAGGCTCGGGATTGCTTCGCCCAAAAGGCTCCAACTGCTGCAACCATTGAATCAAGTCCACATCGATTTCCACGAGCGTGGCATCAGCGCTCACACGCAAGGCAGGCGTCAAATTCTCAGGATCAATGCACCGTGCATGTTCCAAAACCGCTGCGGTGAAATCCTCAAATTGATCAACCGCCAAACTCAAACCCGCCGCCATGTCGTGCCCACCAAATTTTTGCACATGCTCTTTGGCCGACTCAATCCCCGCATGGATCGAATACCCGTCAATCGAGCGTGCAGAGCCCCGCAACATGTTGTCTTCTCTTGCCAACAAAATGGCCGGTCGCCCAAACCGCTCCACCATGCGGCTGGCCACAATCCCGACCACGCCGGGGTGCCAATCGTCGCCACACAAAATCACACAGCGTCGGTCGTCTTGGTCAAAGCCATTCGCCAAGGCCATGGCTTCGGCCTCTTTTGCCATGCTTTTGGTGAGCTCCTGACGCTCCTGGTTGACTTCGTCGAGCGCGACGGCCAGTGACTCTGCACGACTGCTGTCGGACGTGCACAACAGTTCTACCGCCGCATCGGCTCTGCCCAACCGTCCCACCGCATTCAAGCGAGGCCCCAAACGGAACCCAACCTCCATCGCAGTCAGTTGTCGTTTGTTTTCAAGATTGGCCACCCGAAGCAAAGCTTCCACACCGGGGATGCGGCACCGCGCAATATGACGGAGCCCCCAAGCGGCAATCATTCGATTTTCCTCTTCCAGAGGAACCACGTCGGCGATCGTTCCGATGGCGGCCAAAGATGTCAGGTCGGCCAACAGACTTCGGAGATGGCTGGGCAAGCGGCCCTCTTCGTCGCCGGCGGCCAATCGGGCACACATCCAAGCCAACTTCCAAGCCACCACCGCCCCGCAAATTCCATCAAATGGATACCCGCCAATCCCTGGGTGGACGATGGGCACACTCGGCAAGCAAAGTGCACCAGATTCATCCTGAAGGGGCTTGTGGTGATCGGTTATCAGAAGAGTCAGTCCCAACTCTTTGGCACGCTGGGCCGCTTCCAGTGCCGTGATTCCGCAATCCACACTGACCACCATGCGGTCTCCCCCCGCGGCAATTTCCTCGAGTTTGGGCACCGAGATGCCGTAGCCCTCAGTCATTCGATCTGGCACATGAATTTGAACCGCAGCCCGCGGCCGAAGTTGGCGAAGCATTCGCGCCAAGATGGTGGATCCGGTGATTCCATCGGCGTCGTAATCTCCGTGGATCCAGAGCGTGCGTCCCTCGTTGTTGTCGAGTTCTGCAAGCACGGCCTCCGCCACCTCGGTGATGTTGGGCAGCAACTGGGGGTCGTGCACTCCGGTCAGGGGCGCTTGAAGAAAATGGTCCGCCTCCGCTTGATCTTGAATGCCCCGCTGGGCGAGCAATCGCCCCACCAGTGGTGGACCAGCCCAACCGACTGGCACCCCTGATGCACTCGGCTCAATCCAGCGACAGCGAAGCCCGCGACCCATGGCCCGAGGGTATCCGGGTTTCAAAGTCAGGAAAGACTGAACTCGTCGCAGAATCAAGCCGAACTGACAATTGACGTCAGACTAGGATGTTCAAAGCCCCAATGAGCAGTCGATTCCACGCCATACTCCTGTTTGGATACCCCGGTGCCGGCAAAGGCACACAGGGAGATTGTTTGGGCTCGCGGAAGGGATTTTTCCATCTCGCCACCGGAGATGTATTCCGTTCGTTGGACCCAGACTCCGAGCACGGCCGGGAGTTCCAGTACTACGCCGCCAAAGGTTTGCTGGTGCCCGACAGCCTGACCATGGCCATCTTCCGCAGTTACCTCCACAACCAAATTGCCGCCGAACGCTACCAGCCCGAAAAAGAGATGTTGCTGCTTGATGGCATCCCCCGATCGGTGGAACAGGCTCGCATTTTGCAAGATCTGGTGGAAGTTTGTGGCGTGCTGCACCTCAAGGCCAGCGATCTTGACGTGCTCGCCGATCGCATCGTGAAGCGCGCGGTCGAGTCCAAGCGTGAAGATGATGCAGACACCGAAGTGATCCACCGCCGATTCCGGGTGTATGAAGAACAATCCATGCCGGTGTTGGCCTGCTACGACAGCACCAAAATCCATGAACTTGATGCTCTGCTTCCGATGGAAGAAGTGACCCATCAGATCAATGGGATTGTCGATCCGATTCGCTACCGTATTTTCCCCATGCACTGAAGCGTAGGGGTTGGGTGTGTGGTCGCTCAGACCAGATACAGAAGCGGGAACAGGAAAATCCAGATCAGGTCGACGACGTGCCAGTACAGCCCGCCCAGATCCACAGGGGTGAAGTATTTCGCGCTGAAGTCTCCACGCATACCACGCAGGAAGAGCCATGCAATCACGATCATGCCAATGATGACATGGGCCCCGTGCAAGCCGGTCATGGTGTAGTAGATGCCAAAGTAGAGGTGGGCGTTGGCAGGACGCTCGGGATCCACGCGAGGATTTGGATGGTGGGCGTGGTCATCATGCCCCCCATGATCTCCATGCGCATGGGCTTCGTGATCGTCATGGTCATCGCCGTGATCATGATGATGATCGTCATCATGCGCTTCGGTCTGCTCGGCATCAAGCAACGCCAAACCGCTGGCCGACAAGCCGCCAGGGCCTGCTGGGGCTTCGGCAACCGCCGAGAGATTTTCGGGTTGAGGGGCCGGAAGATCAAAACGGGTTTCCACCATCACACTGTCATCAGCGATGACATCATTGGTCATGGTCAGGTCGTGGGTCACGCCCTCGACTTCCTCGTACAAGGCGGTGCCCCAGTAGATGTTGTCCTTGAACTTGCTGGTGTACTCCATGTACTTGATGCCCAAGAAGCCAACGCCGCCGAAGAAAGTGATGAACAGCAAGCCGTTCATCAACTTCACCTGTCCGCGTTGGGCCGCCGTAACCGCCCACGCCATGGTGAACGATGAGGCAATCAGCACGGCGGTGTTGGTGGCGCCCAACTTCCAGTCGAGGAATTTCGCGCCGTACTCAAAGAGTTCGGGATGATTGGAGCGGTACACCGCGTAGGCGCAGAAGAGGCCTGCGAACAACAAGAATTCAGTGGCCAAGAACAGCCACATGCCCAACTTCCCAGCTTCAAATTGCTGACCTGAGTTGTTCCAGTGGTGTTGGAGCCAAGGCTCGTCGGCGTGGTCATCGTGGTGGTCAATGGCGCTCATGCATGGATCCTTGCGGGCAGATGAACTGCAAAGTATACGGCAGCAGAGGCCCAAATCCGCGTCTTCATTGGGGCCCCCGATGATTCAACGCGCTGGCGAACATAGAATCAAAGCTCAAATGCCCTGGGGTCCACCCCAAGGCTTGCAATCGGCTCGAATCGGCCATGACGGAATCGGCGTCACCGGGTCGTCGATTGCCCAAAATGACCGGTATGGGGTGGCTGGAGGCCCGACGAGCGGCCTCGACGGCTTCATAGACGCTGGTGCTTTTGCCGGTTCCAACGTGATATCGACAAAATTCACCTGATTTCAGCCGATCGCCCACGATCGAATGGGCCGCCACCACATCATCAACATGGATGTAGTCCCGAACACATGTTCCGTCTGGAGTGGCGTAGTCCGTCCCAAAAATCGTGATGTGGTCCCGTCGCCCCTGCACCACATCAAGCAGGACTTGGCTGAGACGCACATCATGGCCTGAACCCGCGATGGGTTCACCAAAAGGTCCTGCACCCGCCCCGCACACATTGAAATACCTCAAAACTGCCGCCGAAAACGGCGCGCCCGCGCTGGCGGCTGCGGAGACCTCTTCTTCGAGCAACCGCTCGCAAGCGGCCTTGGTGGAACCGTACGGACTCATGGGGCAGACGGGGTCATCCTCGCGAACCAATGCAGCGCCTGAATCACCAAGCACCGCGCACGTGGAGGACAACACGAACTTGGGCACGCTGGCCCGGCGAACCGCCGAAAGCAATCGGGTGGTGGTGCCTACGTTGTTCTCCCAAGTCACAATGGGCGCACCCACCGAAGCGCTGACATGCACATCGGCGGCAAAATGCTGGACACAGTCGAAAGATTCTTCTCGCAAGAGCGCGAATATGGCTTCTTCATCTCCAGCATCAAGCACGTGAAAGGGCACACCCAAGTGTTCGGGGGCATCGGGGCGACCGGCCCGGAAATCATCCAAACCCTGCACCTCATGGCCTTGCCGCTGAAGTCCCACCACGGCGTGGGATCCGATGTAGCCCGCAGCCCCCGTGATCAAAATTCGCATACCGATGTATCGGCCCGCCGATAGGCTCCACGCCATGAACCACCCGGTCGAACTTCGATGGACCCGCTTGCGTCCGGACGCCTCGCTTCCTCAGCCTGCCACCGCCCAAGCGGCGGGACTTGATCTCAGCGCGGCCATGGACTCCCCGATTCGTCTTGAGCCTGGAGCCATTGCCGCGATTCCTTGCGGATTCGCCATGGCGTTGCCGGCGGGCTACGAAGCTCAAGTTCGCGCACGTTCGGGGCTGGCCCTGAAGCATGGCATCTCCATACCCAACGCGCCGGGCACCATCGATGCGGATTACCGAGGGGAAGTCAAAGTACCGCTGATCAACCTTGGCCCTGAAGTGTTTGTGGTGGAACCGGGAATGCGCGTTGCCCAAATGGTGATCGCGGCGGTGCCCAAAGTGGAAATCATCGAAACCGAATCACTGGACGAAACAGACCGCGGACATGGCGGATTCGGTTCCACTGGACTTCAAACGCCGTAACGATGTTGCAAGGATCGAATGGTCGCGGCGTAACCCTTGCGAAGCTGCAACGCCGGCAACTCCAGGCCGCGCTCATCCAAGAAGCTGGCTTCGATGGCGTATCGAACCACGTAATCCAACTCAGGACGGCGTTCGGCAAAAGGGTCAGGCACGAGTTCTAGGGCATCACGCACAAAGGCCTGCAAAGGGTCTGATTCCAATTCAGGATGCGCTTTCGCCAGACGAACCGTCAGATCCACCAGCGGCGCTCGAGCCAGAAGCACCTCTCTCTGCTCACCGGACTTCAGCATCGTGGTGGGCAGTTCTTCTTGCAACAACCGCAACTCTTTTTTGAGCAATGATTGCGGAACGCAATGCCCGTGAGGCAACCTTTGATCGGCCTCAAGCAGAGCTTCAATCAAGCGCAGCACCTCGAACGGCTCCAAATCCTCCCTGTCACCCTCTCCTTGCAGCACGGCGTTCCACCACCGATCACGGGTGCTTTGAAGTTGTTCCTGAAGGGCTCCGTGGGTTTGGGAAAGCCAAGGCACTTCCGACAAGTCGGACTCCAAGCCCTTTGGATACAACGCCTCAGAGCGCTCCAAAAAAGATTCGA
This sequence comes from Phycisphaeraceae bacterium, assembly GCA_004213555.1. GTDB lineage: Bacteria > Planctomycetota > Phycisphaerae > Phycisphaerales > SM1A02 > UBA8653. Next base: position 170,208 of record SHAP01000003.1, read on the forward strand.
TCCATCGCACCGAATCATCGCCCAGCACCGGATCGGTGGCCGCGGCCAGCGCGGCTCGAAGCACGGCCTCCAGCCGCTCACGGTCTTGGGGGAAGACTCCAAGCCAAAGGGTGCACCACTCTTCGAGCGACTGGGCGTAACCGAGCAGGTTGGAGCGGGTACGAAATCGTTCGTAGACGGCCAAACGGCCTGGATCCAGGAGGACTTCACGTCCTCCCAAGATCTCCGGCAAACGGGCCAACATTTCACGATCTGCCGCGCGAATTTGAATCCGAAGCTGGGGAAAGAGACGACGGAACAGTCGACCACCTTGGTCAGGGTCCATTTCTGCACGCTTGACAAACTGATCGACCACCACCGCGAGACGTTCAACACCACTGGTATCCAAAGCAGCAGAGGAATCCGAACGCAGCAACAGTGTGCGAAGCTGCTCGACGCCCTGCAGCAGAACTCGTGATTCCCGAGGGGGCACTCGACCCAAAAGATCCACCACCGGGGACAACGCTTCGTAGACGCTGGCCTCATGCCAAGCTTGGGCGCGGGTGGCTGGGTTCAGCAAACGGATCCGAACATCGCGAATGCCGTTCCGCCACACAAGACCAAGCTCGCCCGAGGGAAACCCCGCCGCGTCAAGGAAAGTCTGAGTTTGAAGTGCACTTTGAAAGCAATTCCGAACACTGGGGAGGTCAATCCGTTGTCGCAGATCTTCTGCGAACGGCTTCCATCTTGGATCGATCCCCAAATCCGATTGAAGAATCTGAATCGCCGATTCTGGAACCTCCGTAGACTCATTGAGGAAAGCCCGACACACAGAAACCAAGTGCCCCGGATTGGGCTTCGCGATACCAAGTTGCATCCAAAGCGCGAGGTCGCCTTCAGCGATCTTCCGGTCGACCTCAGAGGTGAGACTGTGCATGCGGACCGCCCGGGCAAAGAATCGATCCCCTGAGGCATCTTGGCCAGCGGCCTCAAGATGCGCCAAGATCAGTTGGCGCCACCCTTTTCGAGCGCGACTTGGCCAATCGTCTGGGTCCCCCGCCATTTGACACTCTGATTCAAGAGTCTCACGCAACACCGTCTGGTAGGTCGGCTCGTCCAAACTGGGCCGCACATCTTCTGCGGCCAATCCAAAAGTTTGACCAAGCAGCAACACCATTGCTTCAAGCCAACAACTTGGCATACAGCGTCTCCAAAGCGTTGACCATGGCATCTTCGGTGAACTCGGTTCGAACCAAAGCTTCAGCCTGTTCGGCCCACTGCTGAGAGCAGTGGGGATGGTCGAGGTGATGTTGAAGGGCAGATCGCAAGGCTTCAACATCAGCGATGGGCACCAAGCGCCCGGTTTTCTCGGGCACACAAACTTCTCGCGTGCCATCCGCATCGGTGGCCACCACCGGAACCCGAGCCAGCATGGCTTGGACCACCACTCTCGGCAAACCTTCTCGATACGAAGGATGGACCAAGAGATCACAGGATTGAATCAACGAGGGGATCTCCGACGAAGGCAACATTCCTGTCACCACAAGCCGATTGGCGAGGCCAAGCTTCCGGGCCAAAGCAAGGCGGGCCTCTCTTCTCCAGCCATCCCCTACCCACAGCAGACGAAGACGTTCGTCTCGTTGCATCAACGGCGCTATTGCATGCAGCAGATCATCATGCCCTTTGAGGTCGGCAATACGCGATACCGTTCCGATGACCATGTGGTCGGCATGGAATCCATACGCCGCTCGGGTGGCATCGGAGTCGTTTGGGGTTTGAAATGCTTCGACATCCATGCCACTGCGTACGAGGTGGTACTGGTCGGGCGTGCCCACTCCGGCCCGGAGCATTTGATCACGCATGCTCCAAGACACCACCGGCAGAGCATGGCAACGTTTGGCCGCGTGCCGTTCGAGCGCCATGTACAGCTTGCGCAGCGGCCAAACTTGGTGACGATGGAACGGCATGCCATGCACCGTGTGCACCACGGCCGGGACCCGCTCTGTCCAAGCGGCCCGGCGACCAAGGATGCCCGCCTTCGAAGAATGCGTGTGCACCACATCCGGTTTCCAATCGTGAATCAACCTTCGCAATTCGCGTTCACAGCGCCATTCTCGCAGGGGTGCTGGATCGCGAACCAAGTGCGGCGATTCCATCCGTTCAATGCCCGCGGGCACATCGCGCGCCATGGATCCTTCGGGACCATGAATGGGGCCATGGACCAACGCCACTTGATGACCACGGTCCCGTTGACCCCGACACGTCAGCAGCGTGTTCTCTTGGGAGCCGCCACGGATCAGGCGGGTGGAAATGTGCATGATCCGAAGACTCATGGGGCCTCAGATGTCCAGTGCCACCGTTCGTCAGGATATTGCAACCACTCGAGGCAAAGTCCTTGGGCCGGTGCGGTCGGACCAGACTGGCTGCGATCAAGCGAGTCCAAAGCCGCGCGAACCCAATCCACCTCTCGATGCCCTCGTCCAACTTCAACCAGAGTGCCCGAGATGATGCGGACCATGTTGTACAAAAAGCCTGATCCCTCGACCACGATCCGCAGGCGATGCTCGTCGATACGCACAACGTCGCAGCGGTGAATGGTGCGGACCGTGGTTTCTCGTCCATGATCAATCTTGGTGAACGCCAAAAAGTCGTGCGTGCCCACCAAAGACTGTGCCGCTTCATGCATGGGTGCCGGGTCCAAGGCGTAGGCAGAAAAGGCCACAAAATGGCGGTCGAACAGCGGACGAAGGACACCGTTCTTCCCACCGTGGGCCCAGGTGTAGGAATACTGCTTGGTCACCGCCTCACACGACGGCGTGAAGTCCTCGGGCGCGGGAGCTGCATCGGTGACAAGAACATCTTCAGGAAGACGGCTGTTGATGGCGGCCGCCAACCGCTCAACTGGTACTTGACCGCGATAGTCAAAGCACGCCACTTGACCCTTCGCATGGACACCGGCGTCGGTTCTTGAAGCACCGTGCACCACCACTGGCTCTCCCACCACCCGCGAGACCACATCTTCCAAGGTGGCCTGGACCGTACGAATCACTTCTCCGGTGGGTGGATCTTGGCGTTGCCATCCGCTGTAAGCGGAGCCGTCGTAGGCCACGGTCAAACGGAAGCGGGGCACAATCAGTTCCCGAACAGGTTCTTGGTCCCGAACATCCCTTTGGCTTCAAACCACGCAAGTGCCTCATCCACCGAAGCAAAGATTCGGGTTGCCGTCTCGGTAATAAAGGGGCTTGGGCTCTTGGCCGGCTTCCACACCACGTACACCTCCTTGGTGTGCTCCCAAGCATGCTGCAGTTCGCGTTCTACTCCACTGGAAAGGCCTGGAACGCCCCCCGGAAGTTCCGGTACCAACGACACGATCATGTCGGATTGGTCGATCAACTTGAAATCTCGCATGTAGATCTGACCATCGATGTCACCAGCGATGTCAAGGATCTCACGAACCGGAATACGGAGATCCTCGGTTTGGTCAAAACCACCCCCAAACTCATGGGGCTCCACATCAACAAAATCTTTGCCTTCTTTGGCGGCGGCGATCGCACGATCAAGCAACAGCTTTTCGTCAACATCGGCGGGATCAAACGTAATGAAGTGCTCCGCCAGTGCCGCGCGGAACTTGGCAATTTCAGCCAAGACGTCTGGCATGTCAACCACATGACTCATGGGGAACGATGGGTAGACCTTCCGCATTTCGGGTCGGGTGACCAACCGTCGGCAAGTCTCGTAAGTGGCGTTGTGCCGTCCACGACTCAGGATGTAGAAATCATTGGGGCAGCCCATGGCTTGGGCCAACAGTTCGGTGGACAAGATCTCTTCCTCACGCCAGACCATGCAATCCTTCAGCGAGGCGTCGATCTCGTGTTCCTTGTGCAATCGAGCATGAACCATCTCGATGTTGTCCACCAAGCACACGAACATGTTGGGCTGCAGGGCTTGCATTTGATCGAAATCAAACGCGCTGAACAAACCATGCCGCCAGCGGAATGTGGCATGGGTGTTGACGATCAGATCGGGGTGCTCTTCGATGGGATGGCTGCGGTTGATGATGTCTTTGAAGGCGGCCCGCCGAAGCGAAGCCAAACGAGAGATGGGCAGATCAAGAATTCGTCCATCTCGAACGTCAGGGGCCTCTTCGTACATCATCTTGCCAACATGGAAAGAATCGATGCGATCTCCGCCTTGCCCGGCCAAGTCCACCACTTGGCGAAGGTAGTCGGCTTTGTCCATACCAATTTGTCCGGTCACAACTGCTCGCATGGCGACAGTTTACCCGGCACGGCGCTCAGAGCCTCACACCAAGAACCGTTCTTCGGGCCCTAATTTTTCCGGGAGTTCACACAAGGCCAGATCCTCAGGACAAGTCGCGGTGGAGCTGCGAATTTCGATTTGGGCGACCGGTTGCCCTAAAGCGTCTTGAGCAATCTGCACACCGGACTGGGTCAACCAGTTGGCCGCTCGGAGTGATTGGGCCAGTTGACTGGTCTGGACGGAATCCGATCCCTCGGCATTCTTGATCGGGGCAAACTCTTCGGCCCGGTCCGACTCCACCACCAAAGGACGGGACGCCAAAGGCAATGCGTCAAAAATGAACGTCTCATATTTGACTGCATTTGGGGAAGCGGGCTGCTGCATTTTCCCCGTCGATTCGTCAAAGAAGGGCACTTTCTTGATGGCGCGATGAAATGGAAGACCCGTGCCGTTGGTCAGTCGATCCAAAAAGTCCAAACCAAAAGCGTGCACGGCCATGTTTCCCGCTCGGAACCTCAACTTGCCATCGTCATCGGTGGCCTCGCAGACCTCAGGATCAAGATCGGAATATTCCAAGACCGTCAACTCGCCATTTTGAACTCCAAAGACACCAACCTTTTCTTCGGGCGACCGTTTGGCCACCGCCTTGCTGGTCACTTCAGCGCTCGAAACAGACCCATCAATGTGCAATCCCAAAAAAACAGGATCGAGGGCTCGGACCAAAGGGTTGTCGACCTGAAAGTAAGACAAGTGCTCGATCCCTCGGCCTCGCAAGGTGGTCAACAATCCTGAAGTGGCCAAAGCACGCAGCGTGCCACCGTGGCCATCAGGATTGAATGCAATGGCATCAGGGGAAGCCAGCAACACTTCACCGGTTTCGCAATCGACCGAAGGCATGACCCCTTGGGTAAAAAAATACACCGTGCTGGGGTCCAGACCAAAATGGTGGTGCTGCTCGAAAAACGAAACTGTTGATTCGTGATTCAATGGGCTCGTCATGATGCACCAGGGCACGGCTTTGCCGTAGCGCTTGGTTTCACGATCGATTTGACCCGCAAACTGCGCGAACAACGAATCGCCAGTGATAAGACCAGAAGGGAACGTCCCTTTCGGGCCATCCCAGCCCAGACGAGAGCCTTGGCCCCCTGCCACCGTCAGACAAGCAACCTTGCCTTCAGCCAACAACGCTTGACCTTTGGAAAATGCTTGCGTTCGCGCAGCTTGGTCGACCAACTCAACCAGAGCTGGGGGCTCGGGAACAGTCTCGGCCTTTCTCTGGCCATCTTCCTGCCACAACCTTTGCAAGAAGGGAAGATCCAAACGCTCAAGCTCGCTTTGAAAATAAGCGGCTTGTTCACCAGAAAGTTGATCCAAGCGTTGCAGAAGATGTGACTGGCCCGCCGCTGCAAACGATTCGGAATCGAATGAGGACACGACGGACCGAACCTTTACGCTGGATCCGTTGGTGAGGTCCAACCGTCAGGAAGATGCCGAACGGTTTTACCCGTTCGAAGATAGATGACTTGTTCAGCGATGTTGGTCGAGTGGTCAGCGACACGTTCCAGCTGCGCAACAGTAGAACGCAGGCGAAAGGCATAACGGACTGGCATTTCAGATGCGGCAACTTTTTGTTCGGCCGAAAGCAAGATTTCGTTCCGGAAACGATCAACCGTGTCGTCGAAAGCCAAGACCTGCCCGGCCAAGTCTTCATTGAGGTCGGCAAAAGAGCGGACGGCGTCCCGAGTCATCCCAACCACACTGTTGGCCATCACACGAAAAGCGGGATCTGGGGCACGATCCAGATCATCTCGATGGTGCAGCACAATCTCTGCGATGTTGACCCCGCAGTCCGCGATCCGCTCCAACTCGTTGTTGAGCTTGACCACCGTCAAGACCGAGCGAATGCGAGCATGATCGGTTTCTCCCATGGCCAGCAGTGGCACCGAAGCCCGTTCAATTTCAACATCCATATGGTCGATCTCATCGTCCGCCAAGACCGCGGCGTTGGCTTTGTCCTCATCGAGGTCGAACCAAGCTTCGACGGCCGACAGCAGGAGGCTCTGAACCCGCTCACCTTGGCGGACAAGGTTCGATCGAATCGCAGCGTGGGCATCTTCAAAGGACATGACATGAATCTATCGGCACAGTTGGTGGCGGAACGTTGATTCCGGCCCTACGCTCGTCAACGTGATTCAACTTGGTGTCAACATCGACCACGTGGCCACCGTCCGCCAAGCCCGGCGGACGTGGGAGCCCGATCCCGTCTGGGCCGCGGCCGAGGCCCATCTTGGGGGCGCGGACGGCATCACCGTCCATTTGCGCGAGGATCGCCGGCACATCCAAGATGAAGATGTTCGACGACTTCGAGAATTGGTCCACATCAAACTCAACTTAGAGATGGCCGCAACCCCAGAAATGATCAAGATCGCCATCGAGACCCAGCCTCACACCGTGATGCTGGTGCCCGAAGGACGCGAAGAAGTCACCACCGAAGGTGGGCTCGACCTGGTTTCAGGCCGATCACGACTCCAGCCGCTGGTGGATCAATTGCATGACGCCGGACTGACCACCAGTGCTTTCATCGACGCGCTGCCAGAACAAATTGACACCGCCGCCGAAATGGGCTTCTCCATCTGCGAAGTCCACACCGGACCGTACGCCCACGCCTTCCATGAGTATGGCCGAGATGCCGAAGCGCCCGAAGTCGCATCCCTCTTGCAACAACTTTCGGACGCGGGGCAACAAATTCAACGCTTCGGGATGCGATTCAACGCTGGACACGCGCTGAATTACTACAACGTCCAGCCGGTGGCCGCCCTGCCCGGCGTCCGTGAACTGCACATCGGGCACTCCATTGTTTCTCGATCGGTTCTCATCGGAATGCGCGATGCGGTGCGGGAAATGAAAGCGTTGATCAGAGAGATGGCCCGATGAGTACCCCACCCGTTGATCACGCCGGCGTGCCTTACCGCATTGCCGTTCTTGTCCACCTCACCGACGGACAGGGCCGGAGGCTCGTGCTTCACCGGACCAAAGAGCCCAATGCCGGTATGCACTCTCCGGTTGGCGGCAAACTCGAGGTCGAAGATGGAGAATCACCACACACCTGCGCGGTGCGTGAGGTTCATGAAGAGACCGGGATCGTGCTGAAAGAAGATGAGGTCCATCTGCTCGGAATGGTCAGTGAGCGGGCGTACGAGAACACCAACCACTGGCTGATCTTTGTCTACGAAGCCACTCGAACCATTGATCCGAATGAAATCACCTCGATGGTGATGGACGAAGGTGAGCTGAAGTGGGTGCGTGATGAGGACATTGAGAAGATTGGCATCCCCGACACCGACCGGGAAATATTGTGGCCACAAGTCAAAGCCCACTCTCCGGGTGGTTTTTTTGTGGTGCATATTGAATGCGGCGGCGACACGCTGGTGCCCACGCTGCACCAATCACATCTGTCCTCGTAATTTCAATCACAAGTTGGCGGCCTGCGTCACGCGTGCCACCATCGCTTCCGCCTGATCAGTGGTGTCGGCTTCGGCAATGATGCGAACGATGGGCTCAGTGTTGGAGGGTCGAACGTGCACCCACCCCTCATCCAAATCCACCCGAACCCCATCGAGGTCGTTGACCTGACCATCGGTGTACGTCGAGCGAACCGCCTCCAGCACTTCGGGCACCGCCGCTCGACCGCCGATGGCCGACAAATCGCGCTTTTCTTTGACCATGGCCAGATTGGGAAGGTCGGCGACCAACGCCGACAATGGTCGTCCCTCTTCGGCCAACAAATCCAGCACCATCGCCATGCCAGTGATGGAGTCCCGAACTTTGACCACCTCTGGATCAATCACGCCGCCGTTGCCTTCACCACCCAGGATGGCGTTTGACTGCTCCATGGCATCCACCACGTTGGCTTCGCCAACCGCGGAACGCACCACCTTGGCCCCTGAAAACCCCTCGGCAATTCGGTCAATCATGCGACTGGTCGACAAATTGGCCACCAACACACCGGGGCCACGATGCCGCAGCACCCAAGTGGCGGCCAAGGCCAAGGTGCATTCTTCGTGAATGGGCACACCGCGCTCATCCACCAGAACCAGCCGGTCGGCATCGGGATCTTGGGCAAATCCGACCACCGCTTCAGAGTCGCGAACCCGATCGCACAAGTCACCAATGTGGGCGGGAATGGGTTCGGCCGGTCGGGCAAACACACCATGCGGTTCGCCGTACAAGTGCTCATAGGGCACACCCACCGAGGCAAAAAGTATTCGTCCCCCTTCACATCCAGCGCCATTCACCGAATCAAGAACGACCGGACCAGGCACACCTCGAACCGGAACGGCCGCGAGCGCGCGTTCAACGTGCTGCCCGGTCAATGAATCATCAGTGATGCTCTGGCCCGATCCACCGGTCTGCACATCGTTGTTTTGAAAACGGGCAATCACCTGCTCGGCGATCGCAGGCGGTGGCGCGACCCCTCGATGGTCGAGACACTTGATGCCATTCCATTCGATGGGGTTGTGGCTGGCCGTGACCATCAATCCGCCCGCGGCCTCGAATCGTCCGACGGCGAAACCGACGGTTGGCGTTGCCGCAATGCCCAGATCAACGACATCGCATCCCGAAGCCTGCAGACCTCTGCGAGCCGCCGCCACCAAGTCGGCCCCCGACGGACGGGGATCGCGGCCCAGCACAACCCGCACATCACTTGTGCTCTGCGAACCCAGATAGGTCCCCCATGCGGCGGCGTAGCGTTCGGCGACCGCTGGGGTCATGGTGACACCAACAATGCCCCGGGCACCAGAAACAGAAAGCATTAACGGTGCATCAGTCATGACAGGAACGCTAGCATCGTTGCGTGCCTTTTGAATTGCGTATTGAACGAACTTTTTCGGCCGCCCACGCCATTGTGATCCAGGGCGAGCGGGAACCCTTGCACGGCCACGATTGGCGAGTGCTCGTGGCAGTGCGTGGCCCCCAGCTCGACCAAGAAGAACTGCTGTGTGATTTTCATGCCATCGAGCAACAAGTCGATGGCGTGATCGCGCCATTCCACAACGCCAACCTCAACGAAACCGCACCATTCAACCAACGCAACCCCACTGCAGAAGCCATTGCCGACTACGTGTATCAAACACTGGTCGATCGCATGCCTCAGGGGGCAAGTCTGCACCGGGTTGAAATTGGGGAAGCGCCGGGTTGCACCGCGGTCTACGGCGTCAGGCTGGATTAACGGTCCCGAGGATCAACGGTCTTGTCATGGGTGCGCTGGTTCTCGAGCGCTCGACCGTTCTTGCCGCACAACGTCGCGCGAATGGAATCCACGATGCTTTGGATGGTCTCGCTGCCCGAGAACCGCTCCAACAGGACCGCGCACGTTGACTCTTGATCACCACCCGGCTCGCGGTAGAGCATGCGGTACGACTCCAAGACCGCCTGAATGTCCTCTTCGCTCATTTGTGCTCGCTGCATCCCCACTCGGTTGCAACCCCGCACTTCGGCCGGAGCACCATCGACCATCATCCAAGGCGGAACGTCTTTGATCACTCGGGCCAAGCCAGCCAAGAAGGCCCCCGAGCCAATGGTGGTGAAGTGATGAACACCAGCCCCGCCACCCAAGTTGGCACGGTCGCCCACCACCACATGTCCACCCAACATCACGTTGTTGGCAATGATGCACAGCGATCCAATGTGACAGTCGTGCCCCACATGACTTCCCGCCATGATGAGATTTCGATTTCCCAAGGTGGTCAGTCCACCGCCTTGCACGGTGCCGCGGTGCACACTGCTGTGCTCTCGGAAACTGTTGTCATCCCCGCACTCAAGGCTGACCTGCTCACCTTTCCATTTGAGGTCCTGGGGATCGCCACCAACGACTGCGAAAGGGTGGACCGTGCATCGGTGTCCCAGCGTGGTGTCTGGCCCCACAACCGCGTGGGCCCGGAGAACACAATCTGATCCGAGATGACTGCGCGGACCAACCACCGCAAACGGGCCAATCTCACAGCCATCGGCAATGTGGGCCGTGGCGTCAATTTCAGCAGTTGGGTGAATGGTCATGGCGTGTCACGCGTCAATCGACGCTGTCCTCCTCGATGAGCATGAAGCGAATTCTCGCTTCCGCCGCCAGGGTTCCCGCCACGGTTGCTCGACAGCGGACCGAAATGATTCGGGCCCGAACTTGGATTGTCTCTGCTTCCAAGACCAACTGGTCACCCGGGGTCACTGGCTTCCGAATCTTGACCCCATCCAAACTCAGCAAGACTGGAGTCTTCCCGGTGTTGTCCACCGTGTTGGAGACCAGCAGCCCCCCCAACTGGGCCATGGCTTCGACAATAAGAACGCCAGGCATGATGGGCACATTGGGATAGTGCCCTTGGAAGAAGGGTTCATTGATGCTGACGTTCTTGATGCCGATGGCTTTCTGATCACCATCAAGTTCCAGAACCCGATCCACCAACAGCATGGGATAACGGTGCGGGAGGGCACGCTGAATGGACCGAATGTCCATGGCGCGACCTTCGCGAAGGAGTTTTGGATCGACCGGAAGATCATGCACCAACGAAAGCGCCAGTCGGCGATTGAGTTCATGTCCCGATCGGGCCGCAAAGAGCCGGCCTTGAATGCGGCGACCGGTCAAAGCCAGATCGCCAATCAAATCCAAGATCTTGTGCCGGGCAGGTTCTTCCGGGAAGCGAAGTTCGGTGCCAATCGGACCATCGGCCCCAAAAACCAGCATGTCCCCTTCGCGATGATGTCGCCCCAAACCAGCCTGCCGAAGCGCTTCTGCTTCTTCTTCAAGACAAAACGTTCGAGCGGGGGCAATCTCCGTGGCAAAAGTCTCTGGCGTCAACGCCAAAGCTGCAGACTGACGCGGGATTCGGCCGTCGTCCAAACCATCGTCACGGCTGTAGTCCAAGTCGTACATGACTTCGAGTCCGCCGGCTTTGGCCGGCGCCAACCCAACCAAGGCTTGCTCCTCGGATTCTGCCGTCAGGTTTTCAGGATGAAGGACCGCTGCGGTTTCGTCTTGCTCGACAATGCCAACTCCCAAAATGGCTTCAACGAACACTTTGGCGGAACCATCAAAGCCCGGAGGCTCGGTCGAATCCAATTCAATTCGGACGTTGTCGATTTCCAGCCCCGCCAATGCGGCCAAGAGATGCTCGACGGTTTGGACACGTACTTCTCCAAGTTCCAAAATGGTGCGTCGCTCGGCTCGACGAGCAAATTTCACCAACGCGGGGATCTCCACCGCCGGCTCCAAATCGGTACGAACAAACACCCGACCGGTCCCCGGCTCAGCCGGATGCAAACGCAAGCGGCAGTGTTCACCGGTCAAAAGTCCGGGGCCTTCCAGTTCAACAACCGCCGCCACCGTTCGTTGGAACAGGCTTGAATGCGGATTGGATGAAGAGGAAGCGTTCATGTGGAATGCCCAGGTTTCGTCCTTGCCAGCCTATTGATGAGGGCCACCGATCGCAAGAATTGTCGATGCGGGCGGGCGGGAGATCCAGACCAGACCTCACCGGCCGGAACGTCCGAGATAACGCAAGCATCCATCCCAATGGTGGCACCTTGGTGCACAGTCACGTGATCTTTCACGATGGCCGCACCTGCCAAAACCACATCGTCTTCCAAGACCGATGATCCAGCGACTCCAGACATCCCACTCATGCGGACTCGATCACCCACTTTGGCGTTGTGTCCCACTTGGCACAAGTTGTCGATTTTGACGTCGTGGCCGATGGTGGTGTTCGTCAAGAGACCACGGTCCACACAAGACTGCACCCCGAGCTCGAATCGATTGCCGATGCAAACCGCGCCCAAGTGAGGCAGACGGTGGGCTGCTTGTCCGGGGGCGTAGTCAAAGCCAAACCCTTCGCCACCCACCACGGCGTGCTCGTGCAAAGTGCCATCTTCACCAAGCTCACAATCCCGACCCAAAATGGCATGGCTTCGCAAACGTGTTCGTGCACCAATTTTGGCCCGAGCGCCCACGCGTGATCCAGATTCAAGAATGACCCCGTCACCCAAGGCTGCCCCGGGGCCCACTTCAACAAACGGGCCAATGCAAACATCTCTGCCCAAACTCACACTGGGGTCGACCACGGCGGAAGGATGAATGCCTGGGGCAGGAACATCTTCCTTGGGGGCGAAAATTTCAAGAGTCCGCCGAAGCGGGGCATCATCGACAAGGATCAATGTTTTGTTTTCAGCATCACCGTACGCCTCCAGGTCCTGCGTTCGAAGCACCACGGTTCCCGCGGACGAAGCCTTGGCCACCGCTAGCCAAGCCGTGCCAGATACCGCAACCACATCTTCCGAAGTGGCATGCTCTGGTGCCGCGGGTCCCACAATGGTTCGAGAAGGATCGCCAATGACCTCAGCATTCAGGCGTGTGGCGAGTTCCTGAGCAGTGGCGGGACGGGTCAGAGCTCGTTCATCCGGCTGGTCACGATGGCGGTCACGTCGGCTACGGGTTCGGCGTGCAATACCGATTGGTCCAAAATCGCACTGCGGACAATATTTGGATCAAGAGATTCAGGAACAGCAAACGGTGTCCGAGGCAACACCACGGTCCAGCCACGCTCGGCGGACAAGGACGCCATGGCCTTCTGTGCCAAGCCGTGCAACTGCTCGAGCATCCGTGCGTTTTCAGAGTTGATGCGCAACTCCATGGTGCGCTGCATGGCACGGAACGCGTTGGCCTTTTCAAGAAGTTGGTCTTCGAGTCGCATCCTTTCGGGGGAATCTGGGGTAAGGATGCCCGATTGCAAATCGTTTTGGATGGTGGTGATTTCGTCTTTCAACTTCTCGGCTTCGGATTGCATCCGCTGGGCCAAATCAACCAAACGCGTTTCTTCTTGACTCCAAGCGTCAGAAGCTTCAATGGCTGCCACCACATCCACCACAACCACAGGGCCTTCAGCACTTCTCGAAAAACCTAGAAGCAAGCCAGCCAAGCCGCATCCCAACATCAACATCATGGTGCGTGGTTGACGCATATCACTCTCCTTGGGATCCAGCGGCCCAGCTTCGGTTCATCTGGTCCAAAATGATGGCGGTCGCGTTGACCGGTTGTCCGGCGTACAAAATGCGGCGGTCCCGCATGAATTGTTTGTATTGGGCCTCAAGGGGAACGTCTCGGGAGGGGAAAAATTCTGCTGATGAATCATCAGCCACCACCACATCCCAGCCGCGGGCTTCGGAAATTTTTCGAATCTCCTCACGCAACGACGCGAAGACCGACTGCCACAGTTTGACCCGCTCGCGTTCCAAGATGTCATTCCAGTAGGCCATCTTGCCTTCGTACTGAAACTCAAGATTCTTGAATGCCACAATTGCTTCACGCTGGGCGGCAGAGCCTTCGGCCGCTTGCATGACCTGTTCCGCTTCGGCCAACCGAGACTGGAAGGCATCGCCTTCGGCTTGAATTTCTGCCGCACGAGCCTGCAACCTTCGTTCGGCATCCGCCCGCTGCTCGAGACCACCAATAACTTCTTCAATATCCACCACGGCAACAATGACCGCAGATGCGGAACTGGCGGTGGTGCCGTCGGCCATATCGGCCCCGATCCAACCCACCAGCACCGCCAATGGGAACCAACTTGCGAGTCGCATACACGCTCTCCAACAAGATCACACGGATCTTGGCTTCTAGGTCGTACAGGATACCCCGTCGAGGGACCTCGGCTCAGAAAGGCAGTTCCGCACGGAAAGACAGGACCTGGGTTTGGTCCAAATCCTCTTGAACAAGCGGCCAAGCCAGATCGATGGCCATGGGGACCGGACCCAAAAAGGGCAGATAGAAGCGGCCACCAATGCCGGCCGCAACACGCCACGACTCGACACCTGGTTCTGAGAGAACCGTTCCCGAATCAACAAACACCGCAAGGGCAAAATTTTCACCAACCAATGGATGCTCGTATTGCAATCCCGCAAAGGCCAAGAAGGAACCGCCGATGGGGTCAGAACTGGGCTCGCCGTCACTGGCCCGCACCGACTTGGGGCTGATGGTGCGGTTCTCAAAGCCTCGCAATGAATTTCCGCCCAAGTAATACCGTTCCCACAGCGGGACCCGAGGCACACTGTCAAAAATATTGCCAAGACGAGCGTTGCAACGAAGCACGCGATTGCGTCCTTGATCGTCGGTGCCCATGAAGAAGAATTGGGTCCATTCCAAGTCGGCCTTCCACCAACTGAAATCGCCCCCCAAGAACCCAACTTGTTCCAAGGAGAGCTCCAAACTGCCGCCATCGGTGGGTCGAAAAAAGCTGCTCAACGTCGTGCGACGCAATTGCAAACCAACACCATTGACGGTGGAACGCTCCCCATCCAAAAAATACTCGATGGGGACGGAGTCATTCGTGGGATCAATCTCGGCCGCATCGCTTCGTAGACTGAATGAGGCATTCCAGTTGTTGCCAAATCTTCGATCGACACCCACCGTGGCCCGGCGGGAAGATTCCGTCTGTCGGATGTACTGACGGTCCTGCCAAGTCAAATTGGTGCGGAACCCCCACTCGGTGTCGAAGACCCGCGGCTCTTCAAAATTCAGGCTGTACCGGAACAACTCGGTACCAGGCTGAATGGTCAACTGAAAGTTCTGACCACCACCGCGGAAGCCTTCGCGGAAACCATCAATACCCCAGGACTCGGGAGGACGAGTGGCATCGAAGTTGGATTGGCTGTAACGAAATTCACCGTAGATCCCGCTGTCAGAACCAACCGCGCCCCCAAACGAAATCACCCCGGTGTTACGCTCCCGTACAAAAACCAGCAAGTCACGAACGCCGGGCTGCTCTGGCTTGGGAGGTTCGATTTGAACTCGGACTTCACTGAAGTGCCGAAGATTGTCGAGTCGACGTTCCGCCTCCTGGATTCCGGTCTTGTCAAAAGGACGTCCGGGACGCAGGTCCAGTTCCCGCCGGATCACCTTGTCTCGGGTGACCACATTGCCACGGATGTTGATTTGCCCCACCCTCGACAGGGAGCCCTCAGAGATCTTCAACTGCAAATCGATGTTGGCTCCGGGGCCGGGACGAACGGGTCGATCCTCGATGCGAACATCCAAATAGCCCAGGGCGTGGTACCCAGATTCCACCTTGAGGATGGCGGCATCGATGCTGGCCTGTTCCCAAGCACTGCCAAGCCGGAGGTCCAACAAGGATTTGATCTGGGCGGCATCCATCACCGCTTTTTCACCTTCAGCGATCTCGATACGCACATCACCCAACTGGTAGCGAACGCCTTCGAGCACATAGAACGTCACGATGGCTTCGCGGTCGTCGGGGCTTCGTGTCACTGACCAATCCACCCGAGCATCACGCCAGCCTCGGCCTCGGTAAAAATCACGGACCGCTTTCGCGTCTTCGTCCAGCTTGGATTCGTCAAGCGTGCCCGATTCCAACAGCAAGATGGCGGGTTGCACCTCAACCAATTGTTGAAGGCGGTCGCCTCTCATGGAGGAATTGCCTCGAAAGCGAACCGATCGCACTTTGGCACGAGGGCCCTCGCTGACCAACAGAATCAAATTTTCCGGTCGATCCCCACTGGTAAATTCCACTCGAGATTCCAAATACCCTTCACCACGCATCCACAGTTCCACATCGCGTGCGGCACGTTCGAGGAGCGCTTCATCTCGTATGGAACCCAACAAGCGTGGGACCCGGTTCAGGATTTCTTCGGAACCAAGACGGCGATTGCCTTGGACCTCGACCGAACGAATAATGGGCGCGAGGACCACGCGGTACACCAAGTCGACCGCACCATCAGGACGCTCGGTGACTTTGGCCACCACTTCTGAAAATCGCCCCAATTCCGTCAGACGTCGGATATCCGCCCGGACGATGGCGGCGTCCAAAGGAGAGCCCGCCAGACTTCGGAGGTTGTTCAGCGCAAATCTGGTGTCTGAATCCGTGCCCCCCAGCACGCGGACCGTCCCCACCGGTCGACCGGCCAGAGTCACCATCAGATCCTCGGCTCCCGCAAAAGTGGAGCAGAGCAGCAAAATCAGGATGCGGGACGCAACCGACATGTGGGAGGAGGATACCCCCCATGCCGGATCAACCGAGCCACAAGGAGGCAATCATCCCCAAGGCAAAGAGAACCATGGCCATGGTGCCCAAAGCGGTGTCCTGGGTTGGCTGAGACGCAACCCGAGCCACCGGTTGAGATCGACGCTGACGGAGGCTGGTTTTTGACAATTTGGACTGTGGCATCTGCATTCTCCAAAGATCACGTCGACCAAGAATGGAGGACAAACGAGCCACAAACTGAACCAGAGCTGCGGTGGGTTCAGGTCATTCCGACAACTCCGACAATCCGGCATGGCTACCCTGTGGGCATGTCCGAGAATGCTTTGAATCGCACCCCGCTCTACGCCCGACATGGCCAACAAGGCGCGAAACTTGTCCCTTTTGCGGGGTGGGAAATGCCCCTCCACTTTGGTTCCATCCTTGAGGAACACCACGCCACCCGAACTTCTGGTTCTATTTTTGACGTCAGCCACATGGGTCGGCTTTCCATCACCGGTCCCGCCGCCGAAAGCCTCTTGGAACGGGTGGTGACCCGAATGATGGCGGGTATGAAGGATGGGCAAGCTCGGTACGGATTGGCTTGTCTAGAAGACGGGGGCACCATCGATGACCTCATCGTCAACCGAATGGGACCAGAAGATTTTTTGGTGGTGTGCAACGGGGCGAATCGAGAAGCCGTGGTGAAACACCTGCAGGTCCACAACGAACACGGGGCAGACGTTTCAGATGACACCATGGGCTCCACCATGGTTGCGGTGCAAGGTCCGGCCGCAGTGCAACGGATGACGGCCCGGTGGCCGCATTTGGCAGAAATGAAGCGGTACCGCTGCGGGCTGATCGAACACGGCGAGCACGCGCTCTTTGTCGCCCGAACGGGCTACACCGGAGAAGATGGATTCGAAATCATCGCGCCCAGCATCGCCACCGAAGCGATCATTGAGGTGCTCGACGATCTCAACCAACACAATGTGGTGAATGCCGGTCTTGGGGCGCGGGACAGTTTGCGGTTGGAAGCGGCCATGCCGCTGTACGGCCATGAGCTCTCCGAGACCAAGGACCCCATTTCGGCGGGACTCCGATTCGCCGTCACACTCGAGAAAGATGCTCCAGGTTTTGTGGGCCAAGAAGCTCTGCGGCAGAAAGCCGAACAGGGTGTGCCCACCACATTGGTTGGCCTCAGCATCGATGCCCCCCGTGCCGCCCGGCAAGGTGCCGTGGTCAAGCATCAAGATGAGGCGGTTGGCGAAGTCACCAGTGGTGTGGTCTCACCCAGCCTGCAACAGTCGATTGCCATGGCCATGGTGGACACCACGTGGAGCAACGAAGGCACCAAACTGCAAGTGGAGATTGGCCGAGGTGTGGCAGACGCCACCGTCGTACCCATGCCTTTTTACAAACGGTCTTAAGGGCTCTCGGTCCAAAATGCTCTGAGTCCAGAGCGTTCAGATCGGTTCAACCTTGGCGGAGCTTGCGACGCTCTTCAAACCAACGGACGGGGTGTCCAGATTCGATGGCACTGCGGATGCGACCCAAGGCTTCCGACTCCAACTGGCGGACACGTTCCCGAGTCAAACCAATTCGAGCCCCGATCTCTTTCAGGGTCAATGGCTGTTCGCCCTGCAGTCCAAACCGAAGCCGCAAAATGCTGGCATCTCGCTCGTCGATGACATCCAAAAGTTCCATCACCACGCTGTAAATCTCGCGGTTTCCAGATTGCTCTTCGGGGGCCACCTGACTGGCATCGGCAAAGGTCTCTGAGAAGCCACGCTGCTCGTCGTCGTTTGCGGTGGAAATGGTGCTTGCAGACTGTGTATCCATCGCCTGGCGTACCACGGCATATTTTCGCGGGGGCACCGAAAGCAACTTGGCCATTTCCGAATCGGTGGGCGGACGACCCTGCTTCTGCTCATAGTCCCGAGCCAACTCTTTGGCCCGAGCGATCAATTCCACCATGTACGCCGGGATATGCACGGGCTGACGAGCGTGGAGCAGCGTGCGTTTGATGGCTTGCTTGATCCACCAAGAGGCGTACGTCGAAAATCGTGCGCCTTGGGCAGGATCAAATCCCTCCGCCGCACGAATCAACCCAACATTGCCCTCTTCGATCAGGTCAGACAACGTCATGCCACGGTTGTTGTAGTTCTTGCTGATCGCAACCACGAGGCGAAGGTTGGCTCGGATCAAACGGTCCTTGGCTTGATGGCAACCATCGTTGATGATGGACCATCCGAGCTCTCGTTCCTCGAGCGGTGTCAAAAGATTGGTGCGACCAATCTCTTGCAGGTAGTGCTCGAGTTCTCCATGGCTTCTGGACATGCTGGCCCTCGCAGGATCTTGTGATCCTTCATCACATTCGGCGAAATCCACGAAACGGTTCCGCCACAGAAATCAATCGGACGAGGAAGTTGTGCTGTCAAACGCAGAAGTCGAATTGTTTCGGAACCGATGGGGCAACCTGCACGAACGGAACAAACGGAATCCGATTCCAAGCAGCGATTGTTGCGCACTTCAAAGTGCCGGTTGGCTTTCTTTCCGCCAGCTTCTGTTCGGAACCCCGTCAATCGCTTCGGTTTGACCGCTGGAAGAGCTCCAACTGGAACCGATACCACCCCCCGCCAAGTTCTGGCGATGCGGACCGAAGTCGTTCCACACGTGACCACAATTCCGATGCTGGTGTGCCGATACGCTGCAAAATCTCAAGCATGCCCACTTGGCAAGACCAGTACACCTTGGGCAATTTTTGAGGTGACGTGGCCAAAGCCAGCCGTCGGAAGGTCGCCATCGGGTCCACCAGTTGATCACGATCGGACCCCGCCAAATTCAGTTGACACTGCGCTTGCCCCAAAAGCCAAGGCGCTGCGTCTGACTGAAGCGCAAGCAATTGCTCGTACACCGGCAAGGCGGATTGGTGATCCCCAAGAAAGAGCCAAGCATCCGCCACCAATTCCAACCAAAGAGCCGATGGGTCCTCCTGAGAAAGGAGCCATCGTGAAAAGCTTTGAAGGGTCCCTTTCAGCGTCGCACGTTGCGCACTTTGCTTGGCTTCCGGGGCAAAAGTTTGCCGCAACCGGTCGGCCATCGACAACTGATCTCGCAGCATGCCTGCCATCACTGGTGCCACCTGCTTGGGATCACGGTCCAGTTGATCCCACAAAGCTTCTGGCATCGAGACCCCCAACTCTGCGTTCACCTTGGCTTCCAAGGCAACCCGATCACCCAACATGCTGTGATCCAACACGCTCGGCCATGGCTTTTCTTGGAAGATCCGTTGGGCAGATCGAGGACCATCCAGAGCCAAGGACACCTCGACGTTGGTCAGTCGATACTCCCCGGCGAGAACTGGATCCTCGGGTGATTCCAGATCTCTCGGCTTCAAAAACGAAGCCTTAAAAGCCTCCAGTCTTGTCCGAGCAGCCCGTGCTTTGGCGACCCTTTGTTCGGGGCTCGAACGGGCGACTTTTTGTCGTTCCATGGCCAATACGGCAGCGTGCACTTCCACCGATTCAGGAGCAGACCGAAGGGCCCGTTCCACATGTGGCTGGGCGCGGGCGTCCTCACCGAGGCCAACCCAGCATCGAGCCATGGCCAGACCATCTTCGGTCGTGTTCAGCATGGGTTCGAGCGAATGCAACAATTCTGGATCGACCAGCTCAGAGTCGGGAGCGGCCACCTCTGCACATGCTCGGAGCAACCAAGTGATGCCATACCGCTGCGAAGGAATCGAAGGCAGGGCGTCGATATGCGGTGCATTCCCAATTGGAACCGCAAACGTGGCTTGACGGAACATCATGATGGCTCGGGGCATGTCCTGGGCCCGGAAAGCTTGCGCCCCAAGGGCGTATGAAGCTCGAACAAATGGGGAGAGATCCGTACCCTCCGCACGAGCTTCGCGCATGGCTCTTTCGTAAAGATCGGTCGAACGTTTGGCATCGGTTTGGGCCAGCTCAGAGGCAATTGAAACCAAGCCGCATGGTGGGGCATGCTCGACCAACCACTCCGAACGCAGAGACCCCTGCCAGCATCGCCACAGGCAAGCGATGCGGGCACCCACCAAACCAGACCAATCGTGTCCGGCTTCATGAAGGGGCCCGCGGATTTTCAACCAGGGTGTGATGCTGTTGCTCAAGCCCACCTCCGAAAGCGGCGCGTTCACCATCCCCTGCAGAACATTCAAATTGGCCCAATCGAAGCAAGCCCAAGGGTCTTGTTCTTGAAAACGAAATTCTCCTGAAAGCCATCGGAACAACTGCTGTTCTGGAGGGGTCAACAATTCAAGAGTTTGGGGATCCAAAGCGTTCCGATCCAAAGTGACAATCGAGCGGTTGGTGGTGCTTTGAAAAATGACGTCGTGCAGCTCAAACAAGGCGAGTGCGGTGGGCGACAGAGCCAAATCTTGCGGCATCGCCCCCGGACTCGAACGCCACGCTTGGCTTCTGAGTCGTGTGCTCCACATCGCGGCCTCTCGACGCATCGATTCCTGAGGCATCGCTTCTTCAAAACGGAGATCGCGTGGTGCGATGGGCAGGTCCTCAACGCGATCCAGTTGAATGCGATAACTCAGGGCCAAAAATCTCAACCACGGACCACGGTGATCACGCTCACGCCACACCAAACTCGATCGGTCCAGACGAAGCACCGGATCGGTCTCAAAATCTGGGTGCTGTTCCAGTGCCTCTAGTTCCTGCTCAAGCGCTGCCATTCCGGCCGCACTCCATTCGTCCAAAGCGCGCACCGAGGTGTGAATGGTTTGACGTTGCTCGGGCGAAACCAAGGGCCAAGTCCAAAGCTGACGAAATGCGTTCTGCCCCGAACGAAGATGGACCAAAAGGACATCCTCGGCGTGATCCAAAGCCACTCGCGCCGACGTCGAACTGGGTTCAAGGTGCTGCTCACGCCAATTGATGCGTTCACGACGAAGCGCCATCGCCTCTTCGGGATTGGCTTGAGCAACTTTTTGATCCAAATCAGCAAGCTCCTCGGCAAGCATGCCTCCCGCATGGACCGAAGTGTTGGAACAAAGGCAGCCGGTCAGTGCAACCAACATTGTGATTTGAACACGATGGACAAATTGATTGACGTCAATACCAAGCATGACCGACTTGCTCCACCACTTTCGTTAATGCACGATCAACCCGCATTTGGGTTCAACGAAATGTTGTTGTAGCCCGCCCGAGCCGTGGCATCAAACGCACGCACCACATGTTCCCAATCGGTTCCTGCCGCGGGCCGGAGAACAATCGGATGGTCATCAGGCCAAAGCCCGCGTCCCCCAGTCCCCCCCATTCGGCGTTCAGACAGCAGAGTGGTGAGCGACTCGAGGGTGGTCGGCTGAGGGAATGGACCTTCAATCCCAATGGTGAATCCGGCCGCCACCGTCGAGCGTCCAGAATTCGTGTCTTGGGAAAAAACCGTGATAACCACCGGATGATCTGGCACTTCAAAGGGGTCGGCCACACCCGCGCCCAAGCGATTGGGCAAATCAAGACGCTCGATCACTTCGGCTCGTTTGAACTCAGTGGCGACCATGAAATACACCAGCAACAGAAACACGACATCGATCATCGAAGTGAGATTGAGTGCGGGCCTCCAGTTCGAGCGTCGGTCAAACTTTCGATCCCTTCGACGTTGGGCCCGTCTCGCTTCGGAACACGCGTCTTCAGGAATGTGCTGTTTTGTTTCCGAAGCAGACATCAGGAAGCTGGCTCCAGCAGAACCAAGTGCACTTTGGCCTCTGCACCATCAACACGAGCACTGGCGGCACGCAATGCTTCGAGGACAGGGTGAATCCATTCAAAATGAACCTCGCGATCGGCACGCAGATGGATGGCCAGATCAGGCCGCTGTTCCAAATCAACCGCGACTCTGTTGGACAACGCCTGACAGCCGTCGGAATCGAGCGAGAACGGTTGGCCCAGCACCATTGCACGAAGGCCCACACCCGGTTGGCTGGTATCGGACAGGACGTTGACCACCAATCGGGGGTCTTCACCGGCAACCGCGGCCGCCGCGTCCGGAACTTTGGGCAAATCCAAAGGCTCGGCTTCACGGCTGACCACTTGAGACACCAAGATGAAAAAGACGACCAACAAAAAAACCACATCGATCATGGACGTCAAGTTGGACTCAACTTCCGTCGGTGCGTGCCTCCGCCTGGTGTGGAGCAACGTTGACATCAGTCCCCAGCAATCGTGGCGTTTGGGTGTGAATCGGCAGGTGGCTGAGGTGCCGAGTCTCCCATTGGTTCAATGCTGGAAGCGGGCTTGGCCGCTGGAGGCGAAGGCTTCCGCAGGGCGGGATCGAATGGACGGATCAACGCGGTCACTTCGGCCACGACCGCTTCTGATGCGTTCAAGATCCGGTTGCGAATGACCGCATATCCCATCAAGGCTGGGATCGCGACCACCAATCCCCAAAAAGTGGTGACCAAAGCGGTGCCAATACCCCCCGCCAGCAACACCGGGTCAGCGTTCCCGCCCGCGGCGACAATGGATTGGAACGCCAAGATCATGCCATAGACGGTCCCAAACAAACCCGCCATTGGCGCAAGTTGACCCAGCACGTTCAGAAAGTCCACCTTTCGCAACCGCCTGGCCGTTTCTTCATCAGCAGCGTCTTCCATCGCCATCACCATGGCGGCATGACCTTTGGGGGCCGAAAGAAGGGTCGCATGAAGCACGGTGCCGAAGAAGCTTTGATCTTCTGCAGCCACTCTGATGGCCTTGCGATATCCGCCTGCGGCCAAAAAACGAGCGACAGGCCCTCGACTCTGGCTGGGTATCAAGGCGTTGGATTGGGTGCTCCAAACAAAATAAAGAGCTGCCCCCAAACTGGCCGCACTGGCCGCGATAAGCAACCAAATGATGCCGGTGCCAAGCCATTCGACGCTGCGTTGCCCGTCCGCCATGGCCCGAGTTGAGACAAAAAATGCATCAGCGAATGAACGTGAAGGTGATCCCGCGCCTTCACTCGCTTCGGCGGACCCCACCAACACACCAAGCGAGACGCCAAGCGCACCCAACATCGACCGAGCCCATCTTGTTCCCATTTCAATCACCCTTTTCATTCTCCATATCGTCTGGTCGGGAACGCAAGCGACCCGCGGTGTCTCGCTCCACAAAGTTGTACCCATCGGGTCCGCCATGAACCTCCGCGATGTGTCGCAACACGCCCAAAACATCCTCTTCCAAAAACTGGATGCACTTGATGGCCGTGCCTCGGGTCCCATCAGACCGAACAGGGTTTTGGTCGTCCAGGGCGGCAAGCAAGCGGTCGGCTTCTATTTCAAAAGGACCCGCCCCGGTGATGTTTTCACTGAGCAAGAAAATCACATCGGGTTGCAGCGCGAGTGCCCGCTCCAAAGCACGCAGAGGATTGGATCGTCCACGGGGCACAATCTCGTGGTGCATCCACCGAAGGACCGCA
This sequence comes from Phycisphaeraceae bacterium, assembly GCA_004213555.1. Taxonomy (GTDB): domain Bacteria; phylum Planctomycetota; class Phycisphaerae; order Phycisphaerales; family SM1A02; genus UBA8653. Next base: position 193,907 of record SHAP01000003.1, read on the forward strand.
CGCTTCTGATCTGCAGTGGCCAACGGCAAAGCCGCAAAATTGGGCATTGGGACCGCCTCGTTGTCTTGAAAAAAGACCACCGAAAACCGCTGAGGTGGTGTGAGCTGGGCCATCGATCGTCCCAAGTGTTCCAAGACCATGGGCAACGACCGAATCATGGATCCCGAAGCATCAATGCAATACACAACACGTTGAACATCGCTGCCGGAAACGCCAAGAAAAGACGCGCTCCGGCCCCGTTCTGAAGTTGATCGAGAAGCAAGCACGGGTGATACCAAAGAAGCAGATGCGGAAAGAGAAGGTTCCGGAAGTGAGGGCTCAGAAAGTGAGGGCTCAGAAAGTGCGGGAACAGGGAGATCAAAGGCTGGAGACTTTTGGCCCGCCGAGGGTGAAGCAGTCACTTTCACACTGTCAGCAGGCATGCTCACTGGGGCAAAGGCCAAGGATTCAAAATCCGAGCGAACAGCAACCGGACGAGGCTCGTCTTCGCCCTGAATCACCAAAAAGGTCATCCAGAATCCTGCCAACACAACCAAACCATGCAGCAAAGCCGACAAGAACCAGGGCAAGGTTTGACGGATTTTGGCCTCTCGACGGAGTTCGCCAAGGGTGGCTTCCACCTCGTCCGACGTGGCAGAAGATCTTTCATCGCAAAGCGCTTCAGACATCGAATCCAAAGCCTACCGCCTGACCAACACAGCGCTTTTGTTGACGAAGAAGTTCTTCAGAACTTGGCACCTTGGGTCGCGGTGGACCCCAAAAGCCTTGGGTTACACCAAATCATCTTGTGCATCGACCGTGCACGACCGACGCAAGACCGAAGGCTGATCTCGAGGGGTCTCCAGGGCCCAATCGATACTGAATCGGTCTGCGCCTCGTTGCAACAAATGAATGGCCAATCCCCCAACCGCAAAAGTGGCGATCCAATCGGATCCGTCCTCTGGCATAGGAAAGCTTGGCCACCAGGTCAACAGCACCCCCAGCACTGCGGCTCGAGTCCAAAGCCCAACCAAGACCAAGGTGCCAGCCAAAAGCATCACGAGGCCCAACACCAAGTCGAGTTCTCCCACCGCTTGGATGCCAACGGCCGACAAACGCTCTTCACGCAACGAGGTTGTGGATTCCAAGACCTCGATGGCCGTGGACAGGGCGATCACCGCCAGAAGCAGTCTCGCCACCAAACCCACTGGATCGAGCCAAGGCCGCCATGATTTCCGCCGCTTCATACTTCTGAACTATCGGGCCGTACGGCAACACCGACTCCAAAATGCGATCGTATGATGGAGGTGCAATTCGGGCTCATCCAGCACTCTTTTGGCACGTAAACTCATTTCAAGATTTAGTTTACATGCTGGTGATGGTTGCTCCAGTCCGATTGTTGGTCCCGTAGCCCAATTGGTAGAGGCACACGGTTTAGGTCCGTGCCAGTCCCGGTTCGAATCCGGGCGGGGCCACTTGCGGAGCCCCCGCCAAGATCTTGATCGCAAAGCCAAGTGCCACTTGGGCTGCGGTCCCCAGAAGCCGATAGAGGAATCACGATGACGCAGTCAGACTGGCGAGAATTCCCGGCCCTTCAACAGCCGACCTACCCAAACCAAGAGCAGCTCCAAGCGGCGGTACGTCGACTTCGCGCTTTGCCGCCGCTGGTCACCAGTTGGGAAATCGAAGCCCTCAAGACCCAATTGGCGGAAGCCGCCAGCGGGAAGCGGCTCCTCTTGCAGGGCGGGGATTGTGCGGAATCGTTCGACGAATGCTCTTCTGACGCCATTGCGGGCAAGCTCAAGGTGCTGCTGCAAATGTCTCTGGTCATGGTGCACGGCACCCGCCGACCGGTGGTCCGAGTGGGCCGCTTCGCGGGCCAATACGCCAAACCCAGATCCAAAGACACCGAAACCAAAGACGGCGTCGAACTGCCCTGCTACCGGGGTGACAATGTCAATGGCCCAGCTTTCACGGCCGAAGACCGCACCCCGAACCCTTGGCGCTTGGTCAAGGGACACGAGCGTGCCGCCCTCACGTTGAATTTCATCCGTTCATTGATTGACGGCGGATTTGCAGACTTGCACCATCCGGAATACTGGAACCTGGGTTTTGTGGCGGATTCACCAAACGCCGATCGGTACCGACAGATCGTGGAAGAAATCCAAGACTCCATTTCCTTTATGGAAACCATCGCCGGTCGCCATTTGGGACAAACGGATCGTGTTGATTTCTTCACCAGCCATGAAGGTTTGCACCTCGAAGCCGAAGCCGCCCTCACCCGCGAAGTGCCCCGTCGGGATGGCCTTTGGAATCTTTCCACCCACTTGCCCTGGATCGGCAAGCGCACCAACGACCCCGATGGTGCGCACGTGCGGTACTTCGCCACCATTCGAAATCCGGTGGCGGTCAAAATTGGTGAAGACACGGCGCCAGATCGACTGCGCCGAATCATGGACATCTTGCATCCCAACGACGAACCTGGTCGGTTGGTTTTGGTGCACCGCTTTGGTGTGCAGTCGGTCAACGATGGGTTGGAACGGCTGATTGAATGCGTGCAAGCCGATGGTCGGAAAGTGGTCTGGGTGTGTGATCCCATGCACGGGAATACGGTGACCACGGCATCAGGAAGAAAGACCCGACACTTCGATGACATCCTTGGTGAGGTCGAGCGTTCCATCGGCGTGCACGAACGCATGGGCACCCACTTTGGGGGTGTTCATTTTGAATTGACCGGCGAAGACGTCACCGAGTGCACCGGGGGTGCTCGAAACCTTTCCGAGGCCGACCTTGAACAGGCCTATCGGTCGCAAGTGGATCCTCGTCTGAACCGCGAACAAGCCCTTGAAATTGCCCTTTTGGTGGCAGATCGAATCAGCAAGAAATAACCCGCAGCCGGTAGAATCTTGGGTCCATGCCGCTCCACAACGTGGTTGTCACTGGAATCGGACCTGTCGGAGCCTTCGGGCTTGGCGCAGATGCTCTTTCGTCCGCGCTCCAAACCGACCAGCCTCTGGCGCAGCCCGCCACCAAAAACCAAGGGCTTGGTCTTGCCACCGATTTGGCCTGTGAGATCCCGGCGGACAGTTTCAAAATCCGAGACGTGGTCCCCAAAAGCCACCGCAAAGCCATCAAAGTGATGTGTCCTGACATTGAGTCGGCTTTGGCCGCCACCGACTCGGCCATTCGACACGCCAACCTCCGTACCACCACCACCCATCCTGAAGAAACCCCAATCCCCGATCCCCTGCGATTGGGATGTCAACTTGGGGCTGGGCTCATTGCGGCAGACGTTGAAGAGTTGGGCGGAGCCATGACCGTGGCCGCGCCTGAAGGCGTGGTCGATGTGCAACTTTGGGGCCGCGAAGGCATGGAACGTCTGACTCCCCTTTGGATGTTGAAGTATTTACCCAACATGCCCGCGTGCCACGTCACCATCGTGCATGGAGCGCAGGGACCATCCAACACCATGACCTGCGGGGAAACCGGAAGCATGCTGGCCGTCACCGAAGCCGCTCGGGTCATCGAACGAGGGGATGCGGATGCTTGTCTTGCCGGCGGCACGGAAGATCGCATCCACCCGGTGCAGCGGATGCGACAGCACTTGTCGGAGCGTCTGGGGAAAGGCGTACCCTTCAAAGATACGGGAGCGGTCCCGGGCGAAGGCGGCGCGGTGCTGATTGTGGAGTCTCTAGAACACGCCACGGCCCGAAACGCCACCATCTTAGCGCGGGTCACTGGTATTGCCGGAGGACAATCACCTCACTGCACCCGAGATGGTGGCGTGCCCAAAGACGACGCCTCGTTCGCCTCAGTCATGGAACGGGCGATGGAAGATGCCGGGGTTTTGGCCCAAGACATTGATGAAGTGATCACCAGTGCTTCCGGCGTGAACTCCGACCACGCCGAACAGCACGCCATTGCTTCGATTCTTGGTTGGCCAGCGCAAGACCCTCGCATCACGACCCCCGCCAAAATCTTTGGCAACTGCGGCGCAGGCTTGGGCGCGTTGGTGGCAAGCACCGCCGTGCTGCGCATCAGCCAAGGCCAAGCCCAGCGGGTCTTGGCGTTTGTCACCGGTCAAGGCGGACAACACGCCGCGTTGGTGTTGGAGGCAAGCGTATGACACGCAGAGTTGTGGTGACGGGCATGGGTTGGATCACCCCCTTGGGGCAAGATCTCCACACGGTGTGGTCGGCCTTGACTTCCGGTCAATCTGGCATCAAACCCACCACCCGATTTGACGCCTCAACTTTCCCCACCCGAATTGCCGGCCAAGTGGCGGACAGCTTCGATTGGAAGCACTCGGTTCGTGACGCCGTGCAACACGGCCACCCGGGTCGACACACCACCTACGCATTGCACGCCGCCGCCGAAGCATGGCGCATGGCCGGACTCGACCAGTCTCCACCAAACCCAAATCGAAGTGGCATCTACCTTGGTGCGGGCGAGGGGCCCCTCGATTTTGTGGCCACCTGCCGGTCCCACATGTCCGGGGTTCGTGACGAGGCATACGACTGGCCCACCTGGGGCAAGACCGCCCAGCAGGCGTACTCTCGAGAATTCGAAGCCGAGCAAGAGCCGTTCGCTCCGGCGCGCCACTTGGCGTTGGAGTACGACTTGCGTGGACCAACCTCCAATTGCCTGACGGCGTGCGCGGCGGGGACCCAGTCCATCGGCGAAGCGACCCACTTGATTCGTCGCGGCGAAGCGGACCTCATGCTGACCGGCGGCACCCACACCATGCTGCATGAGCTCGGCGTCACCGGATTCAACCGGTTGACCGCGCTTTCCACCGCCAACGAAGATCCCCCCGCCGCCAGTCGGCCCTTCAGCCGCACGCGAGGCGGCTTTGTGATGGGCGAAGGGTCGGCGATCGTCATTTTGGAATCGGCCGAACACGCGGCCGCCCGCGGCGCGACCCCGCTGGCAGAAATTGCCGGCTATGGCTCCACCGCCGATGCCTACCGCATCACCGACATGCACCCAGAAGGCGCTTTGGCCGCAGCCGCCATGCGGGCCGCTCTAAAAGAAGCCAACATCGACCCCCAAGCCTCCACCGGGCCGGGCATCGATTACATCTCGGCCCACGGCACGGGCACCAGTGAAAACGACCGCGTCGAGACCATGGCGATCAAAAGTGTGTTTGGTGACCACGCCCCAAAGGTTCCGGTGAGCAGTGTCAAAAGCATGTTGGGCCATCTCATCTGCGCTGCCGGCGCGGCTGAACTCGTGGTGTGCGTGCAAGCGCTGCGACACGGCATGTTGCCGCCCACCGCCAACTTGACCGATCAAGACCCTGCGCTTGATCTTGATTACGTCCCCATCAATGCCAGACCCGCGGAGGTTCACGCATGTCTTTCCAACTCTTTCGGTTTCGGCGGCCAGAATTCCGCCATTGTGGTGCGAACATGGCCTTCGGAAGCCTCCTGATCTTGAGTGCGTCGGCCTTTGGTGCCGACCGACCCACCGAAGACGTCTGGTCGGTGCGGACCATGGGCATCTGGTCGGATCCCTATGAAAACGACCTGCGCATCTTGACCAACGGGGATGAGCTGGAATTGGGCTTTGACGATTCGTTTGGCTTCAGCGCGGCCATTGGCTGGCAGCCCAAAGAATTTGCTTTCGGCTTTGAGCTGGAGTACCGAAGCACCGAACACGATCTGGTTTCAGGCAACCTGCCCGAGCTTGGCACGATCGAAGCCGATGCCACCCGATCCGTCGAGACCATTTTCCTCAACGCGGTCGCCCGGCAAAAACTTGGGCTGGACATCACCATCTTTGGCGGCGTCGGCCTGGGCTATTCGAGCATTGATTTTGATCTTCGAAGTTTGGGTGGAGACACCGACTTTGATGTCGGGCAGTTCTCGGAAGACACCATCGCCTTCCAAGGCTTTGTTGGATTTGAAAAAGCCATTACCGATGATTTGGGATTCGTTACCCAACTTGGATGGTTCCAAGCCGATGAACCCCGATTGGAAAATGAGCTGACCCAGCCGTTCACCATGGACGTGAGATCACCCAGCCTTTCCGTGGGCCTGCGTTACGAGTTCTGAAACTTCAGCGTCACGTTCCCAACGTGAATGTCGAGGGTTCGAATCCTGTAAGCGAATCACTCGACGGCATCACAAAAAAGCCGCGACCAATTGGCCGCGGCTTGGATACAAATCAATGAGTGATTGGGTCAGGCCGTAAAGCCTGCCTTGAATTCGGAGATGGCCGCTTCAAAGGCATCCGTGTCAATCTTCTTGAACGATCCAGCGGAGGCCAAAGCATCACGCAGATCTTTGCGGGCCGACTTGAAGTGCTCAAGCAGGCCTTCTTCGAACTTCCCGACGCTGGAGATTTCCAAGTCGTCGAGGAAGCCCTTGGACGCGGCGTAGATCGCGATGCACTGGTCGATGGTGTCGAACGGGGTGAACTGTCCCTGCTTGAGGAGTTCCACCATGCGGGCACCACGGTCCAGTTGTTGCTGGCTGGCTGCGTCGAGTTCGGTACCCAACTGGGCAAACGCTTCGAGTTCGCGGAACGCCGCGAGGTCCAGACGGAGCGAACCGGCCACTTCCTTCATTGCTTTGATTTGGGCCGCACCGCCCACGCGGGACACGGAGATACCCACGTTCACCGCGGGTCGAATACCGGCCGCGAAGAGTTCGGGCTGCAGGTAGATCTGACCGTCGGTGATCGAAATCACGTTGGTGGGAATGTAGGCCGACACGTCGCCTTCTTGGGTTTCGATGACGGGCAACGCGGTCAACGAACCGGCACCGTTCTCGTCCGAAAGCTTGGTTGCCCGCTCGAGCAACCGGCTGTGCAGATAGAACACGTCACCGGGATAGGCTTCACGACCTGGAGGACGACGAAGCAGCAAGGAGAGCTGGCGATACGCCACGGCTTGCTTGGACAAGTCGTCGTACACCACCAACGCGTGCTTGGGCAACTTGCCTTCTTTGCCTTGCCACATGAAGTACTCGGCCATCGCACAGCCGGCATACGGCGCGATGTACTGCATCGGAGCTGGGGAAGATGCTGAAGCCGAGACCACAATGGTGTAATCCATCGCACCGGCTTTCTTCAGGTCCTCCACCACGGCGGCCACGGTGGATTCTTTTTGTCCCACGGCAACGTAGACGCAGACCACAGCCTCGTCGGTGCCCCAGTACCGCTTCTGGTTGATGATGGCGTCAAGACCCACGGCGGTCTTGCCAGTCTTCCGGTCACCAATGATGAGTTCCCGCTGGCCCCGACCGATCGGAATCATGGAGTCGATGGCTTTGATGCCGGTGGCCATGGGTTCGGAGACGGGCTGCCGGAAGGCGATGCCGGGGGCCACAATGTCGAGCTTCATTTGGGCGTCGCCTTCGATGGCGGGTCCACCGTCAAGCGGGGCGCCCAATGGATCCACCACTCGGCCCAGCAGACCGTGACCGGCCGGCACTTCGAGCAAGCGGGTGGTGGCTTTCACCGTGTCGCCTTCTTGCACCGCCAAAGCATCGCCGTAGATCACACAGCCCACGGTGTCGAGTTCGAGGTTCATCACCTGACCCATCACCGGGCCTTTGCTGGTGTCGAATTCCACGAGTTCACCGGACATGGCCTTGGCCAGCCCGTATACCCGGGCGATGCCGTCGCCCACTTCCACCACGCGTCCGACTTCCGAGACTTCCAGTTCAGCGCCGAACTGTTCGATCTCTTGCTTAAGGACAGAGGTGATTTCGTCAGTCTTGATCTTCACAGCGTTCTTTCCAGGGGTACAGAGGCGTCAAAAGACGGTTGGTTTATTCCGAAAGAGGTCCGAGGGTGTACACGATGCGCACGGCGGCTCGAACCTCAACTTCGCCGGCTTCGATGGTGGGGGCCCCAAAGTCAGCTTCGGCGGACATCATCATGCGTCCCCGAGCCATCGCTGGTGGCCTTGTGTTGTCTGATTCAATGTCGATGTTTCTGATGCCGACCAAGGCCGTGCCTGAAGCGGCGGACACCACTCTGGCTTCACGGCGGGCGTTGCGCACCGCTTCTTGAAGCAACGCGTCACGCTGGGACATGCGAGCAGCCTTGGAAAGACCAAAGCCATCCAAGTTCACTTCGTCCGCCCCATGCTTGGCGCTCTTGGCCAAGAGGTCGCCCACGAGTTCCAAACGGGTGGTCTCGACCAAAATGCGATGTTCCAGCCGGTGTCCCAACACCGTGGGCTTCCAGTCTTCGGCTGGGTTGCGAGGACGCTGGGACCAAATGGGTTCCAGGGAGTACCCCCCGGTTCGTCTCTCTTTGCCCGGCTCGATGTCCAAGCTGTCGAGGAAGTCGGTGATCTTGTTGATGCGGGTGCCCGCCGATCGCATGGCTTCGGCCACGGTGTCGGCTTCGGCCCGAACGACGATGCGAAGGCTGGCTTGATCGGCCGGAACCTTCAATGCCGCCTCACCACGCACGCTCAGCTGGGAAGCTGCGTCTTCAGCCGCAACAGGGGCGGCCAAGAGCAAGGCAACCAAGATCGTGCGGTGCAGCGACATCAGGAGCCAACCATCTCCGAAGAACGAGCCCGAATTTTGGCCCCCGCTTCCACTTGCAAGGCGTATTCAAGGCGCCGCAAACGAGAGGCAATGGAACCGTCAATGAGTCGGTCGCCCACTTGAAGACGCAAGCCACCAATCAGGGTGGGATCCACTTTCCAAGTGATCACCGGAATCCCGCCAACGGCCGCGCCGATCTTTTCGGCCAACGCATCGTGTTCCGAAGACATGTCGGCAGGCGTGGTCACACTGACTCGAACGCGGCCAGCGGCGGCGTCGGCGCGAGCTTTGGCCGCTTCAACAATGCCGGGCAGCGCCGCGAGGCGGCCCTTGTTGTTGAGCAAACGCAAGAAGTTCAAGGTGACGGGTTCGACTTGGCCCATAAACATCCGAACCAAACTGGCGTCTCGCTTTTTGGGATCGATGATGGGACTGCGAAGAAACTCTGCAAAAGAGGATTCTTTGGCGGCCAATTCAAGAACACCATCAAGACTCTCGCACACGGCAGCAAAGTCACCACCTTGGGCCACAACCAGCTCTTGCAGACTTTCTGCGTAGCGTTCAGACAGGGCGTCGGTGCGAACTTCGCTCATCTCAACCCTTCATTTCCGCAAGGCTTTCTTGCACCAGTTGCTGCTGGTCGGCCACGGTGATTTCACGCCCCAAAATCTTGCTTGCCACCGCGGTGGCCAAAGCACCCGCCTCGGCGTGGATTTCCGCCACGGCCGCAGACTTGGCCGATTCGATGTCAGCCATGGCCTTGGTGCGAAGTTGGGTGAGTTCGGCATCGTTCGCGGCACGAAGTTCATCGGCCACCCGCTGGGCGTCGGCCTTCGCCTGGGCGATGGTTTCGGCGGCTTCTTTGCGGGCCTCGGTCAATTTGGCTTCAAAATCGGCTTTGGCCTGTTCAGCTTCAGCACGAGATTGCTCAGCCTGCTCGATGTCTCCTTGGATCTTTTGCTGGCGATCCTCGAGACCGCCCAAAATCTTGGGCCACACGACGGTGGCCAAGATCCCAAAGACGATCAGGAAGACGACCACGGTGGCGATCATGGGATACATCTGACCGACCGGATTGTCCAGAGCGGCGGTCAAAGGCACTGTGGTGGCACTGTCAGCAGCCAACAGAAGAGATGCAAAAGGCATGCTCAATCTCCAAGAAAAGGAAGGAGACCCCGGCCGGAGTGATCCGGCCGGGGCGAAAACTTATGTTTGATCAACCGCCAACGAGAATGACTGCTGCGAATGCCACACCCTCAATCAGAGCGGCAGTCAGCAGCATGTTGGTGAAGATTTGGCCCTTCACTTCTGGCTGACGAGCAGTGGCTTCACAGGCGGTGCCACCGATGCGGCCGATACCAAGACCGGCGCCCAAGACGGCAAGACCAGCAGCCAAACCAGGGACCATTGGCCCCGCAGCGGCAGCGGCTTCTGCAGCACCTTCGGCCTCAGGTGCGGCCATGACGGTGGAAGCGACGAAGAGAGGGGCAAGAACGGCAAACAGCTTGTTCATGGCTAGGAGAAACTCCGGCGGGGTTCACAGGATCCGGTCGGCCCGCCCCCCGCCTGGGGCGAACCTTCCAAAGGAAGGGTCAGTGGGCGGGAGCCGCCTCATGATCGTGCTCATGGTCGTGATGGTTGAACAGGCTTAAGAAGACAACCGTCAGGAACATGAAAATAAAGGCCTGCAAGAAGGCCACAAAAAGTTCGAGGAAGTAAAAAGCAAACCCGGCAAATGAGCCAATCACAGTGCCCACTTCAGGACCTGTGAGGTCTTTGAGAACACCAAGACCCAAGCCGAACAACGCGGCCATCACGGTGTGACCGGCAACCATGTTTGCAAAGAGACGGATGGCCAACGCGGCGGGCTTGATCAAGTGTCCAAGCAATTCGATCAGGAAAACCGCGATAGAAATCGGGAGCAAGGCCAAATCAGCAATGGATTTTGAATTCAAACCAAAGACTGGAAGGCCCGCAAAATTGTGCATGATCCACCCTCCGACACCGCTTTCTTTGATGCCATGGACATGGATAATGACGAAGGAAACCAAAGCCAAACCAAGCGTAATCGCGAGGTTTCCGGTGGCAGTGCCGCCAATTGGGGTGTCATGAGATCCCGCCAGATGTTGCATGTCAACCAGAGGGATCAGTCCAATCAAGTTGTTGATCAAAATGAAGAAAAACAGCGTCAGCAAGAGCGGAAGCCACCGCTTGGTGCCCCGCTCCCCAAGCACCGGTTCAATCATTTCATCTCGCAGCCAACAGATCATGGACTCCACAAACTGCGACAGTCGGCCTTGGGTGACAAAGCGATCGTTCCCTTGCGAGGCCGGCCCGGTGGCAACCTTGCTGGCGACGTACACCATGACAAGAACAGTCAAGATGGCGCTGACCATAAGTGTCACCATGTGCATCGTCAGCACTGGCGCATCGGGTGTGCCCGAAAGAACCACATCCAAGACGTGTGACTTTGGGTCGTATTCGGCAGCAGTCAGGAGCAGTGGGATCAGCATGTGTCGTTCAGGACTCGTGCACGGGATTTCGGTCCAAAGACCGAGACCATCGGGAAAGGAGAGCCGCATCAAGAAAGATCGACACGACATGGGAAACCACCAACGCGGCGCGGAACCCACCATCCCCCTCAGGGGGGGGGAAGTATAGCAGCCAAGCCATGATCCCCGTCGCCAAGAGCCGGCTCAACAACGCCCCCGGCCAGATGGCCATCCACTGTTCCAATGGGCGCGCGACCCATGGCAGAAGCACCATGCTGCCCAGCAGATACCCACCGCTTCCCGCAAGTGCTCCGCAGGCCACCGAAGCCAGCGGAACCGTGGGGTGGCCCAACCAGCCGACCACCGTTCCAAGCACGCCACCCACCAATCCCGCCACAATCATGGCCCCCCAAGGGAGTGAAACAGCACGGATGCTCTCGCTTTCCGTCATTTCTTCTGGTCCTCCGCCTCAAAGGACCGTTGCAGGGTCATCGCGCTGCGAATGAGATGGGCCATGCCCACGGCCACGCCAAGCAAGGCCCCGGCTTTTTCGCCCCAAACGGGATGCAACTGGCCCCCCAGCCACCAGCCCGCCAAGACGTACCCCACAGTCTGGGTGCCGATCGCGGCCATTCGGACCCCACGGCCCATGGTTCTTCTGCGATCGTTTCCATGATCAAGATTGGTCATCTTCATGATGCTACGGGTTCTGAGGCGACTATCCTGTTCTTTCCATGGCCATCTCCGACGAGTCCATTATTGACGTTACTCCAAAGCCCATGCACGCGGCAGAAGCCATCTTTTTGCCGGCAATCGCCAAAGGGCTTGGCACGACGTTCCGGCACCTGTTCGGCAACATCACCAAGCCAGGGAAAAACAAAGACAACATCTACGTGGTCCAGTACCCCGAAGAAAAGCGAGACGATCGGCCCGTGGTCGAAGGCGGGCAAGAGCGTTCCACCTTCCGTGGAGTCCACCGACTGAACAAGGACGAAGACGATCGCGTGCGTTGTGTGGCCTGCTTCATGTGCGCCACCGCCTGCCCGGCCAACTGCATCCACATCACCGCCGAAGAATCACCTTGGGACGACCGGGAAAAGTATCCCAAGCAATTTGACATCGATGAGCTTCGCTGCATCTACTGCGGCATGTGCGAAGAAGCATGCCCTTGTGATGCCATTGAATTGACCCCGTTCTACGAAGTCACTGGTATGACTCGACAGGAACTCATTTTCGACAAGACCAAATTGCTTGAGGTCTACGACCAGACCATCGAAGAGAAGCCCATGTGATTCGCAGCGTTTGCCAGATGCAACACGCTTCAATTCTGGCGAACCGGCACCCAAGCTGTGGTGCGGCCACCAATGGCATCAAACTGAATCAATTCGCCCTTGGCGGTTCGGGCGCCCTGCACCTTGCCCCAGCGGTTGTGAAACAGCCAGGAGCGCGGAAAGCGGTCTTTGTCTGCATCAACTGAGCAAGCCTTCTGAATGACTGCAATGGTTTTTCGCACCAGCGATTTGGCCTCTTTTGGCTCAAGTTCCGCACCGAGTCGATGGGGATTCAACTTGGCTTGATAGCACGCTTCGTCCGCAATCCAATTGCCAACGCCAGCCATAAATTTCTGGTCCAGCAACACACTTTTGATGGGGGCTCGGCGACGCAACATCGCATCGCTCACGGCGGACATGTCGATCTCGTCCACGATGGGATCCGGCCCAAGATCTGAAATTGGGGGCTCGTGTAGGGGGTCTTTGCGCAAACGAAGTCGACCGAACCTTCGGGGATCCGTAAAGGCCACCTCGACTTCGTTCTCGAGTTTGAGCCAAAACTTTTCAAACCGGGGCGGCCAATGCTCTTCCACTGAGCCGTGCGCCACCAACTGCAAGCCTTGTTCTCCGCGCACGCGAACCGCGCCCGTCATGCCCAAATGGACCAACACCGCCGGACGATCCACCAATGGCAGCCACAACTGCTTTCCACGACGATCAGGGACTTCCATGATCGCGTTGCGGAACGTCTTGGCGATCTTCTGCGGACGGTCTTCGGCACACACAATGGTGTCGGGGCCCACTCGAACTTTGACAATTCGCTGCCCCACCACAAACCGCTCCAAGAGGGATCTTGCGTGTTCGACTTCTGGCAATTCAGGCATCGGATCTCCCGTACAAGCCGCGGGCGCGAATCACCGACAACACCGACTCGGGGATGCCGGCCTGCAAAGCCGCTTGGTCAGATTCGGCCAAGGCTTCCCGAAGTTTGGTGGCCGACACATCGTCCAGCGGCAGATCCAACACCGAACCTCGCCACCAACCGGACCGCGATTGCCCTTCGTCCAATTGCTCGAGCACCAGTTCCAGTGCCACCCGATCGTGAGGCGGCCGCGGGGCAATGACCGGATGGGCCAAATCCAGAATCTGTTCCCAGTCGTGCCAACGCCGAAACTGCAAGGCTTGGTCCGCACCGATCAAAAATCGGAGCGGAATGTTTGCATCTTCCGCCTGAAAAGATCGCAAGGTTTCAACGAAGTAACTGGGGCCGCCACGACGCAATTCGCGTTGATCTATTTCCGCCTCGGCGTTTCCAGCCAGGAGCGCCTCCAGCATGGCCACCCGATCCTCTGGCGGCGCCGACTGCTCGGTGCGAAGCGGGTTCTGGGCCGCGGGAATCCAAACCACCCGTGACGCGCCGATGGCTTGGCCAGCCAATTGAGGAAGACGGCCATGGGCGGCATGCGGAGGATCAAACGTCCCCCCGTACAGGAGAAGCGGCGCTGCCATACCCAGATGCTAGGTCCACACTGGCATGGGCAAGTTGTCAATCAACCGAACACCATCCAACCAAGCGGCCACCAATGCCCGACTGGGGCGCGAGAAATCATTCACCGGCCGCAAGCCCGCAGCAGAACGAACCACGGCATACTCAACTTCAAGACCGTGGGATTCCAAGGTGTCTCGCATCATTTTTTCTGCGGTGGATGGATGGTTTGCCGCCGCGGCCGCTTGCAAGGCGAGATACACGGCCCGCGCTTTTTCCCGAGACGCATTGGACAACCGCTCATTTCGGCTGGATCGGGCCAATCCATTGGCTTCACGCGACGTGGGCACGGCATGAATTCTGGGCCCGCCGTCTCGGCTCACCATGGCTTGCACCAGCTGCAGTTGTTGCCAATCTTTTTCGCCAAAAACGGCCACCTTGGGTTGCACCAAATCGAACAGCCGCTGCACCACCCGAGCCACTCCAGCAAAATGTCCCGGCCGGTGGGCGTCTTCAAGTCCGGGGTTTGTGGCCACCATGGGAAGATCTGGCGTCGGCACATCAACCTCGTCTGGGTAGATGTCTTGCTGGGTGGGGCCCCAGACCACATCGGCCCCCGCAGATTCGGCCAATCCAGCGTCCACTTCGAACCGGCGCGGATAGCCGGCAAAATCCTCTTGGTTGTTGAATTGATCAGGATTCACAAAAACGCTCACCACCACCGGCCGACCCAGACTCTTGGCGGTCCGCACCAATTCCAGATGGCCTTCGTGCAACCCACCCATGGTTGGCACAAAGACACCGCCCGAGAACGCATCTAAACCTGCATTTTCCGTCAATCTTGCCACGAATTCATCATCGTAGATCAGACGAAGTGCCAATGTTTGGCCGGGGGTTGGCTAGAATGGGTGGTATTCACAAGCCATGACCGCACAAGACACCACCATCTATTTTGACCATGCCTCGACCACGCCCTGCGACCAGCGGGTGGTGGACGCCATGCTTCCCTACTTCACCTCGATTTACGGCAACTCAAGCAGCCGGAACCATGCGTACGGATGGGAAGCCGAAAACGGGGTAGATACGGCACGATCCCAAGTGGCCGATCTTTTGGGTGCCCAGCCCAAGGAGATCATTTTCACTTCGGGAGCCACCGAATCGAACAACATTGCCATCAAAGGCGCGGCCCGGATGTACGCCAAGGCCCCGTCCGGCTCCGAGAACCGTGGTCACATCATCACTGCGGTCCACGAGCACAAGGCCGTCATCGATCCCTGCCGACGCTTGGAACGCGAAGGCTTTGATGTGACGTTCTTGGAACCAGGATCTGACGGCATCATCACGTCGGAAATGGTCAAGGACGCCCTCCGAGACGACACCATTCTGGTGTCCATCATGTGGGCCAACAACGAACTCGGCACCATCAACGAAATTCCCTGCATTGGCAAGATCTGCAAAGAACACGGAGCCGTCTTCCACACCGATGCCACCCAGTGGGTGGGCAAACTTCCCACGGATGTCGAAGCCGACAACATCGATTTGCTGTCACTCTCCGCCCACAAGATGTACGGCCCCAAAGGTGTGGGCGCCTTGTATGTTCGGCGGCGTCGACCTCGCGTGCGGTTGGAGGCCATTCAAGATGGCGGCGGCCACGAACGCGGCTTCCGGTCCGGCACCCTGAATGTCAGCAGCATTGTGGGGCTGGGCGCCGCATGTGCCATCGCCAAACAAGAGATGGAAGCCGAAGGAGAACGTCTCAGAGGCCTCCGCGACAAACTTGAAAACGAACTGATGTCCCGGCTGGAAGTGGTGGAAGTCAATGGCCACCGGGAGCACCGGTTGCCCCACATGACCAACATCTCCTTTGGCTTTGTCGAAGGTGAATCTTTGATGATGGGCATCAAGAATATTGCTTGCTCTTCAGGCTCAGCCTGCACTTCAGCCTCCCTTGAGCCCAGCTACGTCTTGAAAGCACTTGGAGTTGGTGACGAACTGGCCCACTCCTCGTTGCGTCTGTCCTTGGGACGAAACACCACCGAAGCTGAAGTCGACGAAGCCATCGAAGGCATCGCCGCTGCAGTGGAACACTTGCGGGCCATGAGCCCACTGTTCGACCTCTGGAAAGAGGGTGTCGATATTTCCAAGATTGAGTGGCAATCGCACTGAACCAAACCGGGTTGGCCAACGAATGGTCAATTGCAAAAAGGAAAACCATGGCCTACAGCGAAAAAGTCATTGAGCACTACCAGAAACCCCAAAATGTGGGTTCTTTCGGAGCATCTTCCGACGTCAAAGAACGCTCCGATATTGGCGTTGGCATTGTTGGCGCTCCCGAATGCGGCGACGTCATGCAACTCCAGATCAAGGTCGACGAGGCCGGCAAAATCGAAGACGCCAAATTCAAATGCTTTGGCTGTGGATCGGCGATTGCATCATCTTCTTTGGCCACGGAGTGGATCAAAGGCCGCACCGTTGATGAAGCTCTTGCCATCAAGAACACGGAAATTGTGGAGGAGTTGGCTTTGCCCCCGGTCAAAATTCACTGCTCCGTCTTGGCAGAAGATTCCATTCGGACCGCCATCAACGACTGGAAAAAAAAGAACGGTCACGAGGTCGAGGACGACCATCACCACCACTAAGCTCGCATCAAGTCCTGAGCCGCACCCAACGACACCAGCCCAACTGATTCGAACCCGAAGGAGCCAACCATGTCAGTGATCGTCACCCCAACCGCCATCAAAGAAGTTGGCGACATCATGAAGCAGCAGAACCTGAACCCTGAAACCACCTGCCTCCGGGTTGGGGTCAAGGGCGGAGGCTGCTCCGGCTTCTCGTACTTGCTCGACCTGACTGAAAACCAAAAGGAAACCGACGAAGTCTGGACGTTTCGGGCCCTGGTCGTCGACGGGAAAGCCAGTGAGGCCGCGGAGAATGCCTCCGATTCCGAAAACCTCGTGGAGGTCCGGGTGATTTGCGATCCCAAGAGTTACCTCTACTTGAATGGCACCACCGTTGATTTCCGAGACGAATTGATGGGTCGGGGATTTGTGTTCAACAATCCCAACGCCAACGCCACCTGCGGCTGCGGATCCTCATTCTCCGCCTGAACAGGCCGAAATCCGCCTGAGGAAGCCACGTCAGAGAGCCGATATGGCTCTATGCGCTTGAATATCGCCACCGATGCTGTCCGGCAAGCTTCACTCGCGGCCAAATCTGTTCAACATGACTTGGGCAGAGTCTCTGGGTTGACCAAAGACGACCGGTCCCCCGTCACCGTGGCGGACTTCGCGGCCCAGGCCATCGTGGCTTCCATTTTGCGTGATGCCGATGGCAACACACCTTTGGTGGGTGAAGAGACCAGTGCCGTCCTCCGCGCACCCGAAAACAACGCGCTGCTCAGCTTGGTCACCGAGACTGTCTCTGCAGCGATTGGCCCGAGCTCACCCGAGGATGTCCTTGCCCTTCTTGACCACGGTGGGCACGACGCCAGCGCGCGGGAGTACTGGGTGCTTGACCCTGTCGATGGGACCAAAGGTTTTCTTCGCGGGGAACACTTTGCGGTCGCCTTGGGTCTGGTGTGTCATGGCCATCCCACTCTGGGTGTCTTGGGTTGCCCCAACCTGCACGTTGCCGATTCTCAAAACCCCGAAGCGGTGGATGGTCAGGGGGTCATCGTGGCCGCCGAAGCAGGGCAGGGCTGTGCCACCGGTGGGATGGAAGGCCCACTCGCACCCGTCAAGAGAAACCCATGCGAAGGTCTGGTTCGGGTATGCACTTCCGTCGAAGCCGCTCACACCGACCACACCGCCGTCGATGCCGCCATGCAAGCGCTCGGAAGAGAGTGGACTGGGGTACGACTGGATTCTCAAGCCAAATATGGTCTGCTTGCCCGCGATCAAGCCGACGCATATTTGAGATTGCCCAGAACAGGAAAGCGATACATCGAGCGTGTTTGGGACCACGCCGCGGGCGCCTTGGTGGCGATGGAATCGGGAACCACCGTGACCGACATCTTTGGACAACCACTGGACTTCGGTCACGGACGAGGACTCGAGGCAAACACTGGTGTGATTGCGGCCGCCCCAGAAATCCACAGCGCGTTGCTGGAAGCCGTGGGGTCTGCCACATGAGCTCCGAAGGCCTCTTTGTCTTGGGTGTCATCGGCTTGGTGACGGCGGCTTTGATGAGCCGACGGATCGGCGTCGACACCGCCATGGTTGGAGGGCTTCTGCTCTTGCTGCTGGCGGATCAAATCCTAGGAGGAGATCGAATTCTCCCCATTCAACAAGGCCTCTCAGGATTCAGTCACAAAGCCGTCGTGATGATTGGTGCTTTGTATGTGGTCGCAGCGGGACTGCGAGAAACCGGCGGTGTTCATCTCATCGCCGGAAAACTTTTGGGTCGCCCCAAAGGACTGCTCAGCGCCCAACTACGGTTGATGATTCCGGTGGGACTCTTGTCCGGCCTCATGAACAACACTCCGCTGGTGGCGATGTACCTTCCCATCTTGGGAGACTGGTGTCGACGGCTTCGCCTTTCCCCTTCACGACTGTTCATTCCACTGTCCTATGCCGCCATCTTTGGGGGAGCTTTGACCGCCATTGGGACTTCATCCAACATCGTGATATTGGAAATGTTGTTGGATTACGAAGGAGAACAGGATGTGATGCTGGCGGCCTCTGAAGCGCCACTTCGTCTTGTTGAAAATGGCGTTCCCTCATTCCTGGCCATCGGGGCCGTAGGGCTGCCCCTCATGTTGCTTGGGATCGTGGTCATCGCACTGACGAACAAAAAGCTCCTCCCCGAACGCCAGCCCGCCGAACCTCCAAGTTTGGACACCCGGGACTACCAGTTGGCGATGCGGGTTCGAAGCGACGCGCCTTTCGTCGGGAAGACCGTGGAAGCGGCTGACTTGCGGCATCTTCCCGGCGTCTACCTGACCAGAATTGAACGTGAGGGCAGAGACATCCCAGCTCCTGGTCCGGAAGAGACCGTCTTGGAAGGCGACCTGTTGTGGTTCACCGGTGTTTTGGATTCGGTGCGAGATCTTCGAAACATCCGAGGACTCGAGATGCTCGATGGACAGGCCAGAAAAGTACAGGGAGCCCATCAACTCCGGACGTTGGTTGAAGCAGTGGTGTCATGGGATTCTGAATTCCATGGGAAATCTGTACGTGATATTGGTTTCAGGACTCGATTCAATGCGGCCATCATTGCGGTGCGCCGAGGGGGCGTTCCGCTCGAGGGAAAAATTGGCGACATGATCTTGGAGCGAGGCGACACCCTGCTCCTGGACACCAATGAAAAATTTCTGTCCGACGGTGAAGCACGCGAGCAATTCGATGTCATTTCAAGGGTGCAAGATTCTCGACCCCCCAACCACCGTAAAGCGCAAGTTGCGCTTGCCATCGTGCTGGCCATGGTCTTGGGGATCGCCCTTGCGCCGGTTGACAGTGCGGTGATCGCACTCACCGCCGCTGGCCTGATGGTGCTCAGCCGCTGCTTGCCCGGAAGATTGGCTCGAGCCGCCATCGACTATCCCATGCTGCTTGTGATCGGGGCGGCCATCGGCATTGGGCGTGCCATGGAACACACGGGGGCGGCTGAACAGATTGCTGAAAAGCTGTTGATGCTGGCCGCGCCATATGGACCTCTGGCCATTTTGTCGTGCGTTTACGTGTTGGCGGTGGTCTTTGGAAATCTCATCTCAAACAATTCTGCCGCAGTGTTGGTCTTTCCCGTTGCTTTCGCAGCGAGCCAATCTGTGCAGCTCGCCGCAGAGCCTTTTGCGGCGGCGGTCATTCTCGGCGCAAGTTCAACTTTCCTGTCACCGGTGTCGTACCCCACAAATCTCATGGTGTACGGTCCTGGCGGCTACCACTTCCTGGACTACGCCAGAGTGGGCCTTCCACTTGTGATTCTGCGCGGCCTGCTGATGGCGCTGTTGATTCCAATCTTTTTCCCATTCCAGTGACCAACCAGTGAGACGTCCACCTCGATTGCAAACAATCAGAGCCGCGCTCTGTGCCGCAACCATGCTGGTTGGAGGTTTGTTCCTCGTTGGTCAGTACATCACTGATGAATTCAGCAGCCTCCAAATCTTGCACTGGGTGCCAACTTTCTTGATTCCATTGTTTGGCATCCTTGGTGTCTTTTTGGGAAACACGAAAGCACTCAAGAAAACCAGCAGCGTGTTGTGCCTGATCACGGTGATGCACTGGTGCGTCCATGATTGGAAGCCCAAGAAAATAGCAGACCATAAACAACGGCCCATCACCTTCATGCATTGGACGGTGGAAGAATTGGATGAAGCTCGAGCCCAGATGACCCTCGAAGCGGTCAGTGGTTTCGAAACCGACTTCTTGTGTTTGGTCAACATCAACACGGTGCTGCGATTGCCCTGGAAAGAGCAACTCGATGAACTGCCCTTTCAAAGAGTGCAGTGGCCGTTTCTTTTCGCTTCTCGATGGCCCATGACCTGTGAAATTGTGTTGCGAGAAAATCACACCGACGAACACCCGCTGAACATCGCCCGCGGATCTATTGAGCATCCCGATGGGGCCATCACTTTTGTGGCACTGGATTGTCCCTCCGATCCACGCCTTCCCCGCATGGCCACATCACGACGTATTCAGGAAAGTCTCGGGCCTTGTGTTGCCGACGTGGTCTTTGGCGACTTCAATTGCCCTCGAAATGCCGCATCGATGCAGCAAGCCTTTCCCAACCACACCCACGCGTTCGATCAAGCCGGAAACGGTCCGGTGATGACTTGGCCGGCACGATTTCCAATACTGCATTTGGATCATTTGCTCTCAAGCGATCAATGGACCTGCGTGGAGTACAGCACGTACCGCCCTGAGGTCGGCGATCACCTTCCGCAACGCGCGCAACTGATCAGAGCCACCCCATGAACTGGATGGGTTGATTGCCAACAACAAACAGGATCATCGGTGGGATGCGTCAATGATGGCACGCCAGATGGCGGGGAATGAGTCGTCCTCCGCCAAGATTCCAGCTTGTGAAGCCAGCACGGGGCGATCGCACCAAAGGACCGAAGCATCGCCACGCAAAACGCTGAAGCCGCCTTGTCCCCCAATGTTTGGACAGCGAATGGCGTCAGTGGCCAGAACCAAGTGCCGGTCATCAATACGCCGGACCCTTCGGCGGGCGGGAGATTCGGCTTCCCATCGCAGATCACCGCAGTAGTCGTATGAACACGCCAAGGGTTCGAATTCATCCGGCCTCGGGGTCGCCCATCGGTAGGAGACATCATGGGTCCACGTGGGCTCGCCCTCGACGGTGGGAGCGTGAAAAATTTCTCCCGTGTCGGTGTACCCATTGGCAAACAACTGGCCAAACCCATCCCAGCGGGCATCGCCCCGGTCCGGATCACGTGGGAGTCGAACCAAATTCAGCCAAGCAAAGCGGCCAATTTCCGCTGGAAGCGATTCTGGAAGTTGACCCGATCGAGTCTGGGCATAGGCGTGGGTCGCCACACCGATTTGTCGCAAATTGGATTGCGTCACACTTCGTACTGCCAATGTTCTGGCTTCGGACAAGGCCGGGAACACAATGGCCAAAATGCTCAGCCCCACGCCAAGCGCCACCACCAACTCCACGAGACTGAAGCCCCGTCTTGCTGCAATGTTGCTTGACTCGAGCCTGGACATGACCCATTTGTATCAATTACGTGTCAGAAGAGGAACCCTTGAATTTGAAATTCAACCGATTCTGGCCCCGACTACACTCAGAAAGCCATGCCACTCAGCGATCAAGAACTGATGCACGAGGTCGCTTCGGGAAACGAAGTGGCTTTCGGCGAGCTGTACGATCGGTTTGGAAAGCTGGTTTTTCGCGTTGCTTGGCAGTTTTTTCCGAACCGGTCCGAGTCCGAAGACGCTGTACAAGAGGTATTTATACGTCTCTGGCGGACCGCAGATCGCTTTGATGCCGATCGAGCCAAATTGGTGACTTGGGTCATGTTGATTGCTCGGCGACACATGATCGACCGCTTGCGTCGGAAGCACACACGGCCAACCACCCAAGACTACGTGTCCGATCCCATGGGCGATGGGCCGAACCAAACCGAAGACCCCATGGAAATTCGTGCTGAACTCAAGGTTCGAATGGAAAGGCTTTCCGAGCTCCAAAAGGAAGTGGTGGCCCGAACGTATTTCCAAGGATTCACCCTCAAAGAAACGGCTGAGCAACTTGGAGCCCCCCTTGGGACCGTAAAAAGTGCCCTTTCTCGCGCTTTAGCCACGATGCGAGAGGGACCAAAGCCCGAGATGTAAAGTTTTGATGTTCTTCAGGCTCTGGCTGCAACCGGGCTGCAATTCAATGCGAAAGTAACACCGTGACAGAGAGTGTCTCCCATCCTGACGAACCTTCTACCTTGGAAGATGATCTCATTCTGGACGCTTTGGGTCTCCTCGATGAGTCCGAGAGCGTGGAGCTGCAGCAACTCTTGAAACAACTTCCGGCCTCGGAGCGAGAAGCGGCCCGAGTCCTTCAAGCGGAGTGGGCCGCCGAAGCCCCCCTGCCTTTGGTCACGCCTCGCTCCCATCTTCGAGCGGCATGCATTGCCTCCGCCGCACGGGCCGCAGAGCAGTCACCCGAACATCACTTGAAGCTCACCCTCAGCCGGCAAACCAAGATCCATCGCAAAGCCACCCGCTCCGCGGCAATTTGGCGCGCGGCCGCCTTGGCCATGTTTGCCGGCATGCTGGCCATGATCATGCTGAACAACCAATCTTTGACTTGGCAGGAACAACAAGCCCGGAGCAACGGCAAGCAACGAAACCTCGAGGCACTTGAGATTTCTCCAAAAATCAATGGCATCTTGGCCAATCGCGGCAACAAGGTTCTTCAGTTTGAGCAAGCCGAGCTCGGAAGCGGTCAGCTTGTGTGGAACGATTCAACTGGAGACTTCGTGCTGCTGAGCCGAGGCCTTCCCAAGAACGTTGCCATGGTGCAAATTCGTTTGAACGAAAAGGTCATGTTCGAACAGGCCTACCAAGCCAGTGGCGGACAGTTCCAAGCTGATGTGGTGGAACAATCCGCCCTCCGCAACACCGACGGCCAAACCGTCACGGTTGCGTTTTTGGATCAAGATGGCACCGCTGTCCTGACCCGATCGATCTCCGTCAGTTGATCGAATTGGGCTGGGCACCCCTGAAGTTTTCAGACTTCATCTCCAATCCTTAAGACATTCCAGACGCTCTTCGCTCCCACTCTTGGCTCAGGGGGCCAAGTTCTTCTTCCAGCGCGATTCGCTCGGCCTGCAGTGACTTCAGCTTTTCCGGATTCGACCAAACCTCGGGGTCGCCAAGGGCTTGATCGGCGATGGCCAACTTTTCTTCCAAAGCCATCACTTTGTTTTCCAACTGTTCCAACGACAAGTGGGAATGGGGGTTTTTGGATACAGCTGGTCCAACTTGTGAAGGGCCACCTCGTTCTTTTTTCCCTGCTTTTTTCTCCGATTCTGTGTCTGAGGTGACCTGACGCGACCGCCAAGCCGACCACGCGCCATCGAACAGTTCATGCTTACCGTCGGGGTGAAGGATCAACAACCGCGTGCACACCTGATCAAGCAACGCGCGGTCGTGGCTCACCAAGACCATCGTGCCTTCCCAACCCGCGTCGGGAGCCAACATCTGCTCCAACCGTTCGGCCGTAGGAATATCCAAGTGGTTGGTCGGCTCATCCAACACCAGCATGTTGGGGGCGGTGGCGAGCAACCCAGCGAGAACCAGTCGAGAACGTTCGCCGCCCGAAAGGTCACCAACACATTTGTCTTGCGTCACACCACTGAATAAAAACGCGCCGGCAAGATTTCGGGCTTCCTGCTCGGTGACATCTCGACCTCGACCCTCAGACAAGGTGTCCTGCAGATGCCGCCAAAGCACCATTGCAGGATCCAGTGCCTCGTGCCGCTGACGGAACCAAGCTGTTTTCAGCCTTGAGCCAATCTGCAATCCCCCGGCTGACGGAGGGGTCTCTTCCAACAGGGTGGCAATCAAAGAAGTCTTGCCCGTTCCGTTGGGACCAACGATGCCAAGGCGGTCGCCCCTGCGGAGCTCCAAGTCGAGCCCATTCACCAACGTCCGGTCTCCGCGCTGCACACAGAGTTGCTCTGTTCTGAGCACCAGATCACCACTGCGAGGTGGGTTGGGCAAATCAAGATCGACCACGTCCAATTCGAGTGGCTTCTCCAATCCCTCGTCTTCGATCATTCGCTCCAATCGAGAGGCTCGGCCCTTGGCTTGACGAGCACGTTGACCGGCCTTGTAGCGGTCGATGAAAGACTGCTCGTGGCGAATCCGGTCTTGCTGCTTCTCCCAAGTTCGAATGAGTGTCTTCCGACGTTCCACACGCTCCAAACGGAAATCGGAATAGTTGCCTGGATACACCTCCAGTTGACCACGATCCAACTCAACAATCGTGCCCACCAGTCGATCAAGCAAAGCCCGATCGTGACTCACCACCAAGACCGCGCCGCGAAAAGTCTCCGACAGGAAATTCTCCAACCACTCCCTTCCCGCGATGTCCAAGTGGTTGGTGGGTTCATCGAGCAGAAGAACATCCGGATTTTCAAGCAACAGCGTCGCCAATCCCAACCGCCCCCGTT
The DNA here is from genome assembly GCA_004213555.1 of Phycisphaeraceae bacterium. Taxonomy (GTDB): domain Bacteria; phylum Planctomycetota; class Phycisphaerae; order Phycisphaerales; family SM1A02; genus UBA8653. Next base: position 218,275 of record SHAP01000003.1, read on the forward strand.
CACCGCCGGACAAACCTTCAACGGGTTGTTGCATTCGATGGCCGAGGCCAACGCCAGCCAGCGCTTCGTCCACTCGATGCTCCCATGCGCGCCCACCTAAGGCTTCAATTTGGTCTTCCAGTCGACCTTGCTTGGCGAACAAAGACTCAAGTTCGTCTTGAGATGCCTCACCCATGGCATCAAATACTGCTTCTAATGTTGCAATCGCATCGATCAATGGTGCAAAAGCTCGGGCTGCTGCGGAACGAACGGTGTCACCGGCCGTAAATACAGGATCTTGGCGAAGAAGTCCGACTCGAGCGCCCCGTCTCAACTCAACTTTGCCCGAATCGGGCTCACGATCACCTGAGATCACCCGCAAAAGGGTTGTTTTTCCGGTGCCATTTCGGCCCACCAGCCCGATCCGTTGTCCGGGTTCGATGGTGCACCCCAAGTCACGAAAGAGCACCTGGTGGCCAACTTGGACCTGCAGCCCAACCGCCGTCAACAACGACATGCGTCAGCCTGCGTTCTCGAGCGTCTGGACAACAGAAAACTGATCGAGATTCAAGGTGGTGATTTCCCCGTCGTCTTTTTGGATCTCCAGCCGATCAAGCCACAGGCGATCATTCCGGCTGTGTGCGAACCATGAGCCAGTTTCAGCTTGTCGGGCACGAAGCACCACGCCTTCTGTGGTGGTGGACCAAGCAGTCTCCGCGCCACGGGGCAGCTGCTGGGTCACTCGGACCCGGGTACCGGCCGAAATTTGCAAAGATTGGGACACTTGCTCCAGTATAGATCAGGTCACAGTGTCAGAAAATGGGTTTGTTGCCCCCAAAGCGACCGCCCAAGGCATTCCCGGTGCCCATTCGGACAACGCCGCATCGATCGCAGCTTGGTCGACTTCAACAATGGACCGCACTTCCTTCTTTGGATCCCACACCTCCCCATAGGTGGTGAAATGGTTGCCGAGCACACCGGCGCGAGCCGCCGTGCTTTCTCTCCGCAACGTCAGGGCCGAAAGAACCCCCTCTTTGGCTCGAGCGATTTCTTCCTCACCAGGACGGTCTTTCTGGATGCCCTGCATGACTTCTTCCACCACTCGTACCGTCTCAGTGGCTCGATCTGGCGTAGTACCGGCCGAAACCATGAATCTTCCAAAATCATCAGAAGGGGCCCAGCCACCTCCAACGGCGTAGCACAAACTCCGTTTTTGGCGAACTTCGTAGAACAAACGGCCCGAGCCACTCGCACCAAGAATGCGTGACAACACTTGCCAAGCTGCCCGATGACGATCATGCAGCGTTGGCGCGGACCAAGCCCACACCAAATGAACCTGGGCCAGAGGACGCTCGATAAATTTTTTGACGGGATCATGAGGCGCTTCCAAGGCAAGAGGATCCAAGGTCCGATTTGACCATGTCATGCGTTGACACTCGGATTGAAGATGCTCGACCACTCGCTTGGCATCCAACTTGCCAGCAACCACAACACGCCCTCCTCGGTGCCCGCTCCAATTGGCCCAATCTTCAAGCATCACCTCTGGATTGGCGGCTTCGACCACCTCTTCACACCCGTATGCACCTCGATCGAAAGGAGGCGGGGCATGCAGGCGACGAAGGTGGTCACGGGCCAGTTCACCTGGGTCATCTTCGATACTGCGACGACCTTGGTTTACCAATAATTTCGCTGATTTCAGGTGTTCTGGGGTGATATTGGGGTCTCGGATCACATCTGCACAGAGTGAGAGGGCCGGCAGCAGTGCTTCGGGAAGGCCCAATGCATCGATGTGCAAAAAGTGTGTTCCCAAGCGAATCGAACGCCGTACACCAAGCTCATCAAGGGCATAAGCAAAGTCTTTGGCATCGCGGCCACCGCCGCCGCGTTGTGCCAGTTCAGCATGCAAAGGAGACAAACCATTTCGATCATTTTTGCCTCGCGCGGATCCAAGAGGGACGCTCCATTGGAGCGCAAAAGTCTTCCGAGCGACTTCTGATGAGCACAAAAAATCAACGTGTTCAAGTGCTTGATGGTGCATATTTGTCCCTTTTGAGTCCCCAGAAGTTGCAGGTTTTCTTCAAGTTTGTTTCCGTCTTGGCCCGACTCTGGTACAACTTCTCTTTGCAACGGCGTCGTTGCAACTTTGTCCGACTATGACTCCGACCGAGTTGTACAGAGTAAGGAACCAAATATGGCAAAGAAGAAAGCCAAAAAAGCCACCCGCAAGGTGGCAAAAAAGACGGCCAAAAAGGCCACTCGTAAAGTAGCCAAAAAGGCTACCCGCAAGGTTGCCAAGAAGGCAGCGAAGAAGACTGCCAAGAAGACCACTCGTAAGAAGGTCGCCAAGAAGGCAGCCAAGAAGACTGCCAAGAAGGCCACCCGTAAGAAGGTCGCCAAGAAGGCCACTCGCAAGAAGGCAGCCAAGAAGACTGCCAAGAAGACCACTCGTAAGAAGGTCGCCAAGAAGGCAGCCAAGAAGACTGCCAAGAAGGCCACTCGTAAGAAGGTCGCCAAGAAGGCCACACGCAAGAAGGCAGCCAAGAAGACTGCCAAGAAGGCCACACGCAAGAAGGCAGCCAAGAAGACTGCCAAGAAGGCCACTCGCCGCCGCTGATTCAAGCTGCGTGAAAAGAACGTCGCGGGGAGTCCTTTTGGGCTCCCCGCTTCTTTTTTGGTGGACTATCCTCGATTCAGCGGTAGGTTTTTCCCGAAGTTGGAGATGTTATGGCACACGTTATCGCTGAACCCTGTGTAGGCACCAAGGACACCGCTTGTGTTGATGTTTGTCCGGTGGATTGCATTCACCCTGGCCCATCTGACGAACGAAACGGCGGCGCTGATCAACTCTTTATTGATCCGGACACCTGCATTGACTGCGGCTTGTGCGTGGATGAGTGTCCTGTGCAAGCCATTTTTCCCGAAGAGGATCTTCCCGATGAGTGGAAGAATTACGTCGAAAAGAATGCCGACTGGTTCAAGGACGCCGATTGATGATCTGATCCGTCCCGTGCGGCCCGATCCACCCGAGCAGGTGCGTCCGATCGTTCAGTGAATTCTTCAATCCGACCGCGAAGATCAAATCCACACGACTGAACTTTGCGGTAGCCCATTCGCCGAATCACTTCAAGCACATCGGTCCACTGGGGCAGGTGAACCTCTGTCACATCCCGGAATGTTTCCATAGCCTGCTGAAATCGGGCCTGCTCCGCGAGCAGCGCTTCACAAGAGGCGTCCTCGGGCTCGGCCAACAGTGCTTCTGAATGGATCAATCGGATGCTGTCTGCCGCCGTTCTGCGGTAACCGATGCTGCGAATGCCTTGAAGAACTTGATCCCAACTTGGCACCGCGCCATCAAACAAATTGGCTTCTCGACGCCACATTTCAATGGCTTTCAAGAAGTACATCTGCTCGGTGTCAAAAGTGCCTTCATCAGCATCCCGGCGAAAATCTGATCGTCGACGGCCGGGGCCGCGTCGTCGCTCCAAGTTTGTGTCCGGGAGTGCATCCCGGCGATCCATACCAAGGCGGCGGTCAACAACGGTGGGTCGTGATCGAGTGGGTTCAGTGCTCATCACATCCCCTATCGCCCCCAAGAGCCCTCACATGCAGCGAACCGGATCGAAATCAGGGGGACAAGGTCGGGTTATGCCGATACTGCCACTGGTATGGCCCGATCTGCGATGAAACCGGACCGAATGCTCTTCGCTTGGCTTTGGCCAGGGGGTGGATACTTTGCGGAACGCCGGCACGCACGCGGCTTCCGAGCAATGGGTGGAGTGTTGTTCTTGTACCTCTCAGGACTGCTCATCGGTGGCTTGGACGCCGTCGATCGGAAGCATGACGGCATTTGGTTTTATGCCCAAGCGTTCAATGGTCCAATTGCCTTCGCCACCGACTTTGCTCGGAGTCGTCTCTCCAGCATCAACGGGCGAGAAATTCAGGACATCTCTTGGGAGCGAACCCCCTCGCTGGGTCAACGGTGGCTGGCCCAAGAGCAAGAAGTCATGGACGCCGTCCGTCGACAGGGCCTGTCGCACGTGAACGAAGTGGGCACGTTGTTCATTGCCCTCGGAGGCCTCATGAACCTGGTCTTGATCTTGGAGGCAGGTTTTGCCACGCCGAAAGGGGATGTCTGATGCCATTCATCGACCCTTGGCACGGCCTCCAAGAACTCTGGTGGCTGACTCTGATCCCGTTCTCATTTGGGGTCGGGATGGTCTACAAAGCCTGGCGATTGCGTGATTTCAAACGCTATTGGCCAGAGGTCGGGATGTTTACCCTGCAAGTCACGTTGGGGATCGCCGGCTTGGGATTGGTCCTTGGATTGATCGTGGACCTGATTTTGCCCCACGCCTAAAAATTTTTTCAAGATCTCTGTGGAGATTGGCCGGGACCGTCCGATGGGCTACATGTCGGCCAAGGACGGCCGTCGGCAACTGAAAGGAATCTCCATGCCCCACAATCAGGGAGGGGACGCTCGGCGGCAACCGAGCGACCTACGCGATGGTTGGGCAGCTTGGACGCGCGTGTCTTGTCCTGCCGCACGTGACCAATTGCTGCATCACTACTTTTCGGAACTGGTCGAGCCCATTGCCCGGGCCCAACACCGGCAACTGCCCCCTTCGGTGGAGCTGGGCGACCTTGAGCAAGCTGGCTATCTCGGATTGCACGATGCGTGGCATCGGTTTGACAACCGAGTTTGTGACGACTTCCGTCCCTATGCCAAGCAGCGTATTCGCGGATCCATCCACGACTGGCTTCGCCGGGAAGACCTGCTCTCTCGAGGCGCCCGCGCGGATGTCCGAAAAGTTCAAACCACCGCCGACCAATTCCGAACCCGATATGGATTTGAGCCCGAGGAAGAAGTGCTGGGTCGATTGACCGGTCTTCGCCCCGATCGAGTCTTCCATGTGCAGACTTGGTCCACTCGGGGGGCGGCCGTGGCCGTCAGTGTGATCGCCGCCAACGAGCCCGAACCAGAAGGCTGCCTGCCCCCCGCCGAATCATGTTCCGAAGCACGCAGCGAACTCTGGGATTGGCTGGAATGCACTTTTGATGTCCGGACCCGCACCATGGTGGCGCTGTACTACTGCGAGTCGCTGTCCATGGCTCAAACCGCACAGGTCCTTGGGCTCAGTGAGTCAAGGGTCAGCCAGCTGCTTGGGGAACTGCATCGACAGCTTCGTGCGACACTTCGGACACCAAGTCGATTTGTTGAACTCTTTCTCTAACGCCAAGGACGTACACTTGTGGCATGGCCGCAGGTTTTCAGGCGCCGAAAGGCACCCGCGACTTCCTCCCGGAAGATCTTGCCCAGCGTCAGTGGATTGAAGACCGCTGGCGAACGGTGTCAACGAACCATGGGTTCGAGGAAGTTGACGGTCCCACCTTTGAGCATCTCTCGCTGTACACCACCAAAAGTGGTGATGGGATTGTGTCGGAGTTGTTCTCTTTTCGGAGATCAGGAGGGGACGACGATTACGCCCTGCGGCCAGAATTGACCCCAACCGTGGCGAGATTGGCCGCTGATGCAGTCCGGCAAAGACCCTTGCCTTTGCGATGGTTTGGCATTGGCCCATTCTTCCGCGGAGAGCGGCCCCAACGTGGTCGACTGCGGGAGTTTTTGCAGTGGAATGCCGACGTGATCGGAGATCCATCCATGAACGCCGAGCTGGACCTTCTTGGACTTCTGGCTGGAACTCTGGAACGATTTGGTCTCCGACCGGGTGATGTCACCATTCGACTGTCCCACCGTGATGCCGCAGCCTCGGTCCTCCAGGGTCTGGGTGTCAATGAAGATCAGCTCCATGCGGCGTTCACCCTGCTGGACCGCAAGGAGAAGATGCCTGCAGAAGTCTTCGCGGACAAAGCCCAGCCATTGGGGCTTGGACCGGATGAAATCGAAAAGTTGAATGCGGTTCTTTCTTCATCTGGCACCACCGATGCCCTCGCCCAGACCATGAATGGTCTGGGCCTGTCCACCGAGGGCCTCGCACCCCTTTTCGATTTGGCCCATCCCCTTCGTGATGCCGGACTTCAGGATTGGGTGACGTTTGATCCTGGCATTGTTCGAGGTTTGGCGTACTACACCGGAACGGTCTTTGAAGTCCACGAGTGCCGTGGCGCTGAACGTGCCATCGCCGGCGGAGGTCGGTACGACGAGTTGATCGAACTCTTGGGTGGCCCCAAAACGCCAGCCTGTGGTTTTGCCATGGGCGACGTGGTCTTGGGCTTGGTTCTGGAGAATTTGCAGCGGCTTCCGGAAGGCGATGTCATTCTTCCTCGTCCTGACTGCTTCGTGATCGATGCGGGCGGAAGACCAGATGCCGTCCGACAGCTGCTTCGTGCGTTGAGAGGCGCTGGTCTGCATGCTCGAACCAGTGTGAAGAGCACCCGGAACGTGGGCAAACTGTTGGCCGAAGCGTCAAAAAATAGGGCACGATTTGCAGCAATCTTGAGTGAGGAAGGCCTCGATGGCCCAATCGAACTCAAAGATTTGGAGAGCGGTGAACAACGGGCCGTGGCTTCAGGTGAATTGGCCGCAGTCCTTGCCACCGCAACCCCTTCCGATCAATCCACCGGCTCCTGAATGGTCCAGCCCTCACGGGGTGCGGTTTCTGGATTCATGCGCTGGTTCAAATCGAGCGGGGGTGATTGCCCTTCTCGAAGGGGATCAAAACGCCCCTCTCGAACATCGCCGTTGAGTCGCTCAACACGGACCCCACGAGGCAAACCATCGGCCATGTACGCCACCACGGCGTGGTCCATTTCATCGGCCGCCGGCGTGCCGTCTTTGGGTGTGAATCTGAGATAGCGCACACGCTCGTCTTGAATCTTGGCCAACACACCAATGTCTGGTTGAGCACCTTCGGTCACGGTGAACTTTGCCAAGACAGCATCGGCTGACATCCCGATTGGAAGGGGCAAAGGCCCCCGCCCCAAGGCCCCCAAAGTGGTGGCCGAATCATCGGTGGACAACCTTCGTTTGATCCGCAACTTGCCCTCATGCTCAACTTCCCAAAGAAAAGGACCCTTCAGGATGAAGTCTTTGACTTTTTTCCGTCGGGCCCGATCCACAACCTCCCACTCCAGCAACAGTCCGACGGTCACGTTGTCTTGAGTACGACGCCATGAAATCCAACCGGTCCGCAAGACGGAATCACCGGTCAAATCATTTTCGGTGCGATACAAAGCGGGTCGAGTCCAAGACTCCAAGGAGGCCGCCACACGCTCAGCTTGGTCCAAGACGTCTCGAACCGACGCTTCAGAAGACGGAGGCGTTGGCTTCGAAGCATGTGGGGATTCTTCAAGAGGGCCCCCAAGGGGCATCCCGAAGAACATCAACAGCATGGTGGAAAACATCATGGTCCTTGCAGCCTAGAGAGAGACGGAAGACCCGGGCGATTCATTCCGGAGAAGTCATCAAAATCCCATCCAAAGCTTGCCGCAGATCCGGAAAAGCAAGCAACGCCGCCAATCCAAGGGCAAAAGACCCTGCCGAGAGCAACATGATGCGATCTTCCAACAACGCAGCCAACGGAGAATCAGAGGCGCCCTCACGGGCGCGGCGGTGGAAGCGAAGCAATGCGGAGATCACAAATGGAGTCAAAAAAACCAAACCTTCGGCCCCGGGACCCAACACTTCGCGGGCATGTCCTGAGGTGGCGTACATCACAAAAACCACCACCGCCAATCCGCCAGCCAGACCAGTGCCCCAATCGAGTTCATGCTCGTCGTGGTAGCCCGCCGGACTTCTCCACCCTTCGGCGTGGTTGTTCTTTGCCGTTTGCAAGTCACACTGCCTTTTGATGAAGGCCAGAAACAAGGTCAGGAAGAAAACTTCAAGCAGAAGCCATACAGAAATGGGGCGATCAATCGCCGCGGCACCTGCAGCCGCACGCAAGGTGAACCCGCCGGCAAGGACCATGACATCCAATCCATGACATCGCTTCAGTCCAAGGTTGTACAGCACTTGCAACATGCCATAAGCCAGAAGAATCCAACCCAAGCCGACATCGATGGAAAGTGCCGCAAGAATTGAGAGTGGCGGCAACAGCACTCCCACTGCCAAACCGGTCCGGACAGAGATCGCCCCCGAAGCAATGGGGCGTCGGCATTTCACGGGATGTTTGCGATCGCTTGTGGCATCCAAGGCATCGTTGATGGCATAAAAGCCAGAGGCCGTGGCGCAAAAACCAGCCACCGCGGCCAGGGTGGCCCAAAGGGCGGGCACCAACTCCACGCCATCTTGCACCATTCGAGGCAAGGAAAAGACCAAGGCCGGAAGAACGAAAACGTTCTTCACCCAGTCTGCTGGTCGCAACAATTGAAGGATCGGGGGCACAACGAACACTTTCGTCAATATCGGTCGGGTTCTGCACCAAGATCGATCGAGAATGCGGAATCTTGACTGTTAGGGGCTACAATTGTGACCGAGGTCTTTCATGATTGCTCCCAACGACCGTGCTCCCGGAACCCGAACAATCTTCCTACGCATCTTGCGTCAGGACAGCCCCGAGGCCCTGCCCCGGTGGGAGCGCTTTCAGGTGGAAGTTGAGACGGGAATGAATCTGATTTCGTGTCTGCAACGCGTGGCCGCCAACCCGGTCACCGTGGAAGGTGATGACTCCACCCCTGTGGTGTTTGATTGCGGGTGTCTGGAAGAGGTGTGTGGTTCTTGCACCATGGTGATCAATGGAAAAGTCCGCCAAAGCTGCACCGCATTGGTCGATGAATACGCCCCGCGAGAGGGCGATGAAATTGTTCTTGAGCCCATGAGCAAATTCCCCGTGGTTCGTGATTTGATGGTTGATCGGGAGCGACTCTTTCACAACCTCAAGCGCGTGAAAGCATGGGTACCCATCGATGGCACTTATGACCTTGGTGCTGGTCCGATTGACACGCCAGATCATCAGCAAATGCGATACACCATGGCCACTTGCATGAGTTGCGGCTGCTGTTTGGAAGCATGTCCCCAATTCAACAAAGAAGAAGCCCCCGCCGAATGGGATGATGCCTTCTTGGGACCTCACGCGATCAACCAAGCATTGCTGTTCAACGAACACCCTACCGGCCAAATCCTCCAAGATGACCGAATGGAAGAGATCTTGGGAGTCGGCGGCGTGAATGACTGTGGCAACGCCCAGAACTGCGTGAAAGCATGTCCGAAAGAGATTCCTTTGACGGAATCGATTGCTCGGATTGGTCGTGCGGCCACCTTCCATGGTCTGAAGCGCTTCTTCAGCGGCAAGTAAACCACATCCCTATGCCGTGGGTCTATGTGTGCGGTTTGTTCCGCCTGCGCGTTCGCGAACGCTGCAGAATCCAATCCGACAAGTAAAACCAAGCCCTTCATGGCCCGATCCCTCCAACGCCTGTTGGCCCGGAGGTTTGTCATGTCCACGTTCTTGCTTGTTGCTGCCCTGAATATGTTTGTTGATTCTGGCGTGTGCTGCGTCAGTCACGGTGATGAATTTTTGTGCTACCAGATGAGTGAACAAACATGTGAATTGGTGGGGGGCCGGTGGAGCCAGTCGGGGAGTGATTGCGAGACATTCGTGTGCACCGCTTTTGGAGCGTGTTGCATGCCAGACCTCAGTGCTTTCTCCAGCAGCGCTGCCGAATGCAATTTGGCCGGTGGCCAGTACATGGGTGATGGCTCATCTGCTGATGAGTATGAACTTGGTGCAATGTGCCCTCCACCAGCAGGCGCATGCTGCCTCGGAAGCGGTGGATGCACCCTGTTGACGCTTGAGGAATGCGACAACCTTGGAGGGGAATATCTGGGATACGCCACCGGCGAGCCTGGTGCCAGTTTCGACACCCAGTGCGACCGCGTGGTGTGTTCGGGAGCCTGCTGTATTGACGGGATGAAATGTTTGGACGACTTGGGCCCGGACGCTTGTGCCAATCTTGGCGGCGTTCTCGTGGGGTCTGGAACCGTCTGCGAGGACGGTAGGTGCTTGGTGGAACAGCAAGTGGCCAACATCCTTCATGCCCACAACGAACAAGCTCCCAGCCTCATCCAATTCTCAGGGTTTGATGACTGGGATGGAGATCGCCGCTTGACCGGTGCAAGACTTCGGCTCGACGGTGGATTCCACCGTGTGCTCTGGTTGGAAAGCCTGAGTGACTTTGAGTTGCCCAGTGTGATCGACATCAGTGCCCATTGGCGGGTCTTTCATCCGCTCTTTGGTGAATTGACTGGCTTCGATTACGACAGTCGACTTGGCGATCCACAACTGGAGGGATGCAACGGCGTCCTGCCCCCCTTTGAAACCTGCACTTTCCACTCACCCGTTTCGTTCACGTCAAACAGCTGGGTAGATCTCGACGACCAAGATCTGGTCGGCTTGGTCAATGCTTCAGAACTCGACGTTGACTTCCAACTCGGTGGCATTCACACCTACACCGGCGGCGGCTCGTTCATCTTGGGACATCGACGATGGATTGATGCTCGAGTGATTTTGGAGTACGAATGGGAGTATGTCTTGAATGGCTTGGGTCGCATGGTGGGATGCGAGCCGTTTATGGACGCCATTTGTGATGTCACCGTCGAGGACGGCCTGGCCGAAGCTCGACTTTCAGGCAATTCAATGCTCTTTGTTGATTCTCCCTGTGACGCACGCGAGCCTGTTCCCGTTGTGGGTTCTTGCCTGCTCCGTGGAGGGTTTCATGACCAAGCCAATGACCTGCGGTGTCAACAGAGCACCACCGAGGAATATTGCCTGTCCCACGATGGCGAATGGTGGCCGGATTGTGAGTGCCAAAAAGTCAACCAATCTTGGAACGGAGAGGTTGGCGCGTGCTGGCTGCCGGACGGTCGACTGGTCGAAGCCACCCTGGGTGAATGCGAATCCCTCGGAGGTGTCTTGCGAATGGAATTTGGTTCACGAAGTCTCGGAGGGAATGTTCAGGCTGCCCCGGTCATGAGGCCTTGGTTTCCTGATGACCTTGACTTCCGACTGCCAGAATTTGGAGCCTGCTGTCTCCGAGATGGGACTTGCCTCCAACTGCCAGCCGCAGAATGTGGGTACCGAGGCGGCATGTGGAACGGCATGGGGACCAGCTGCGACGATGCCGAATGCGTCGGCGGCGGCACTGGCAGCCAGGAAGTGGACTGGATCCGGGTGCTCCGGGAACTGCCTCTAAACCGGCTTAGAATCAAAGCATTGTTCCGATAAACCCTTGTGTACCATAATATTATGATTATCGTGGCCCTTCTGGGGCCATGTTTTTTTTCTACCTCATTTTGGGGCTCACCACCACTCAAGGGGAGCCACTGCGGCCGTGCTGTCTGAATGACGGATCATGCTTTGATCTGACTGAAGCGCTTTGCACCACTGTTGGTGGCTCGGTGTCCAAGGCCAGCAGTTGTGCGGAGGCCCAGTGCGAAGCGGTCGGCGCCTGCTGCACCTCGGGACTGAACTGTGCCGAAGGCGTCTCTGAATCAGAGTGCAGCGACATCGGTGGAACTTGGATGGGCGCTGCCAGCGACTGCATCCCCGTGCCATGCCCATTTGAGGGTGGGTGCTGTTTGCCAGACGGCACATGTTTTTCCGAAGATGCAGACCTTTGCCGAGAAGTCGGCGGATTCCCCAGAGGGCTGGAAACGTCTTGCGATGAGATCAACTGCTTGGGCGCATGCTGCCTCAGTGATTCATGTGCAACCAACCTGAGCCTGCAAGAATGCGTGGACCAAGGCGGAGACCTTCAAGGCTTCGACAGCGCTTGCCCCAACACCTGCCAACAAGTGGTGATCGATGTTGTGAAAGGCCCTTGGGGTTTGCCGGGTGTTCAAGAGTTGGCTGCCCCCCCGTTTGATGATCGAGGTGGCTATCGAGTGCCCATCTCCACCACGGTTGAAATCAAAGGCCGAACGTGGACCGCGCTGCGGCTTCGCAACTTGGGTGACAGCCCTATCTCGACCGATGCGGTGCTGCTGACCGAAATGTTGCTTGGTGGGACAGCATTTGTTGCCGAAAACCAAACCATTGGGTGCTGTCCCGGAGATTGCCTGCCTCCGCTCGAAAGTTGCACGTTTGGGGGCACGTTCCAAAGCCAAGGTGAAGTGATTCAAGTTGACCCCGCTTGGCCACTCGATGTTTTCGCCCGTTCAGTTGCGGAATACACCGCCCCCGGGAGTATTGAATTCTCCCAATACCCCGTTCTGGGTGAATTGGACGTCCGGATCACCACCAACTTTGAAATCTTGGGTGGTTGTTGTCTCTGTGATGGCAGCTGTTCCCTCACCTCTGAGGCCAGTTGTGCGACGGTTGGTGGAATTTGGTCGGGACAAGAATCGCCTTGCTTGCCCTCTTGTGTTCCAACCGGTTCATGCTGCCTGGATTGTGGCTCGGTCTGCCTTCCAGAAGCCACCGAAGCAGACTGCAACAAGTTGAGCGGGCAATGGCTCGGCCCCTGCAGCACCTGCTCAAACGGCTGTGTTCCTTCGCAAGCATGCGTTCTCTGTGACGGCACTTGCGTTGACCTCAGCCACGAAAACGAGTGCACCGATCTGAATGGCAAGTGGGTTGAAGATTGTGCGGTTTGCGCTGAAATCACCGCGGCCGCTTTCGGCGCCTGCTGTGTGTGCAACGAGCCATGCCAAACATCAACCCTGAGCGGGTGTGCTGATTTGGGGGGAACGTGGCTTGGGGGATGCAGCGATTGTTCGGTCGCCCCGTGCGGGGGACAAGGCGCCTGTTGTTTGTGCGGTCCGGTGGAAGAATGCGCTCCCTTGGACGAAGTGGACTGCCATGCTCTTGGTGGACGATGGCTTGGTGATTGCGTGTCTTGTGCTTCTGATTCATGCCGACCTGTCTCGGTGTGTGAGACCCAGTTCTATGGTTGCCAAGAGGGTGTGCTGGAAGCCGATTGCCAGCAGTGCCGGGGATCAACTTGGGGGACCCCGGGTGAGGACTGTGACTGCCTGTTGGACAATCCCACCTTTGACAACCCCCCTGGCCCCTGCTGCTTGCCCGACGGAAGATGCACAGAACACAACCTGCGCGACTGTGCTGAACTGGGGGGGCAATTCCAGTGCCAGTTGCAACCACCCAACGGAGATCCCTATTTGGCCACATGTGAGGCGCTCGCCGTGGAGTGCAATCCCATCATTTCCTGCTGCCTCCCCGACCAATCTTGTCGAGCCATGTCTCCAAATCAGTGCTTGAACTCTGGAGGCTTCGGGGAGCCCGGCTGTGCGAATGCAACCCGCTGTCTCACTCCGGTGTGCTGCTTGGATGATGGAAGCTGCTTGACTCTGCCAGAATCAGCATGCAGCTTGGTGGGCGGAAGATCACGCGGAAAATCATGCGCTCCGGCAATTTGCGGAAAAGATATTCGTCGATCGAATATCCGCAAGGGCCAGTAAGCAAGACAAAAAGCCAACGCTAGAGCTTGGGGACTTCCACCAACTGCGGTGCTTGGCGTCGGGTACCCAGCGCAGGTCGACGAGGGTCAATCGGCTCTTGCAACTCTTCACCATTGACCAAGTGGTGTGGGAATCTCTTTCGGGCTCGGATCAAAGCGGCATCCAAATCAAGACCGCTTTCCGCATCAATGGATCGGTTGTCGTACAGACCAACGGTGACCGACGAAATGACGCGATCAACTTCGTGGTGAACATAGGCGGTCCAACCTTCGCGTCGCAGACGAGCGCAGACTTCTTCGGCCCGCGCACGAACTTGGGAAGCAGAAAGCTCCCCCGTGCCAAAATCACTCCACACTTCTACCTGCAAGGTGTACAACGTCTGATCCGGGAACAAACCCCGAACCCGAAGAAGTTCCATCTCCCCAAAATCTTCAGGGTGTTTCCGAGGATCAATGCGTACCAACATGGGGCGGGGAAAGACCGCCCGACCATTCCGCTCGATGGCTCGAACATCGCGAAGCAAGCGACGGGCGGCTGGGTCTTCAGCGGCACGGAAACGACCAATCAGCACCGACGAACCTCGACGCTTGGAGTGAATCCACGTGTTGTTCAGAATTGGCGACATTGAGCGGCATGTTTGCGCCATGCGTTGGGCGGCCATTTCATGACCCATCCCATCAAAAGTGTTCAGCAAGACCCCCCAAACCACAGAAAGGCGGTCCTGGGGCTCTGAAGAGGTTTGACTCCGGACCGATGGGGCGGAGTTCTCGGACGTTTGTGGAGTGGAGCAGCCAGCCAGCTCAATCAGAAGGGCCGAGAACAACATGATCTTCAAAGCATTCATGAGATTCCTTCACCATATGCCAACAGCGAGCCAACGATTCGAGACAATGAAGACTGAAAGTTCAAGAACTCGTCAGCGCCCCGCCGATGTTCTTATTGTGGAAGCCGTGCGAAAGCCTCCACGGGCCTTGAAGCGAAGATCAAGGCTGCATTGTTGCGAAGGAGTTTTCATGTCAGATATTGCATTCAATCCAGGGGTGGGATCCGGCTATCCGGGCCCCATTGACCGGACCGGACAAGCTGCAGCGTCCACCAGTCGAAGCAGCATTTCCCCAGCGTCCGAGAATCAAAACACCAACCCAAGCGATCGCATTGAGTTCTCGGACCAAGCCGCCTTGGTGGCCAAAGCCCTGTCCGAGGAGTCCAGCGGATACGACCCCGTCCCCGCCCTGCGAGAGGCCATTGCCAATGGCACCTACGACCTCGAAGGTCGTTTGGGAGAGGCCATTGACGGCTTGATCGCTGATCTGGACTGACCGGCCCCCATTCCAAAGTCCCACGATTCACTCAACCCCGGGCCTTCCGGGGTTTTTCTTCGTCTTCCCGGAAGCCGTTGATGGCATGGCCCAGTCTTGGGCGTCGTATCATGGCACCATGACCAATGCAACTGCTCGTTTCATTTTGGGATCTACGCTCGCGTACGGATGCACCTTTGGGCTTCTGGGATGCAACACCGCCCCTGAAAACATGCCCAAGTCCGTGCTCTACGAGAAAGCCAGTGACGCCGAACTTGAAGGTGATGCTCAATCAGCTTCGGAACTGTACCGCGTGGTCGCCCTGCGATATCCCGGCGACTGGCGTGCCAAATTCGACACCGCCCGAACCCTGCTTGAGTTGAATCAGGCCGAAGCGAATGTTGAAGCAAGAGGACACATCAAGATTGCAATCTCGTTGAAGCAAGAAAATCTGCAAGTGCGTGACACATGGGCCGAGTGTGAATACCGAGCGGGTCGCTCGTCATGGAACAAAATGTTCGCGCGACTCGACGAATGGAGCAGCCAGTCCGCTCTCGATGCCGTTCGTGGTGCGAAGTACGCAACCCTGACCGGAGATGTCGACCTCAGCACTCGAAGAATCGAACAAGCGATTGATCTGGATGTGAATTGTGTCGAGGCCTACCTCGCGGCGATCGACTTGGCGAAAGTTCAAGACGACGAAAGCACCGCCAAGTATCGAACACGGCAGGCGTATGGTCTTGCCCCAGAAGATCCTCGTGTCTTGGCCATAGCAGAGGATTACGGTCTGATTCTTGGGCCCACGCTGGCTGTGCCACCGGGGCTGTGATCCCCCCATGGAACACGACCGAAATGCTCTGATTCCCGCACTCTCCGCCTTGGCTGATTCTGGCCGATTGCGGATGCTCCGGCTTCTTGAGCGCGCCGAACTTTCCGTTGGCGAAATTGCCTCGGCACTCCAGTTGCCACAATCGACAGCTTCACGCCACCTCAAAACGCTCATGGACTCGGGATGGCTGAGTCGGCGGTCGGTTGGAACCGCGCATCTCCATCGACTGGCGGATGATCCACTACCGGAACCATTGCGAGGCTTATGGCAAAGCGCGCGAGCGGGCCTCGGCCACAGCCCCCAACTGGAAGAAGATGACCGTCGCCTTTCTTCGGTGTTGGCCGAGCGGGCTCGAAATGCCGAAGCTTTTTTTGGGCGAGTGGGTGGTGAGTGGGATCAAATCCGCACCCAATTGTTTGGCCGGGCGTTTACCGCCGAAGCCCTTGCGGCGTTGGCGGATCCGTCCTGGACGGTGGCCGACCTAGGTTGTGGAACAGGTGACGCCGCGAGCCTCCTGGCGGCCAGCGTGAAGAAGGTGATCGCGGTGGACCGGGAACCCGCCATGCTTCGGGCGGCACGAAAGCGACTCGAAGGCACTGAAAATGTTGACTTCCATGCGGCCGATTTGGAATCACTCCCCCTCCCGACAGGGAGTGTTGATGTGGCCTTCATTCTTTTGGTTCTGCACCACCTTGAAGCGCCTCAAAAGGCGGTCAACGAAGCCGCCCGGATTCTGAAACCAGAGGGCACCTTGGTGGTGGTGGACATGACGCCCCATGAGCGCAAGGAATATCGAGAGCTCATGGCCCACCGGCATCTTGGGTTTTCTGCCGATCAACTGGAGGAGTGGACCAAACACTGCCCGCTTGATCTCGCTCACTCTCGGCCGTTACGCCCCGACCCAAATGCCGCTGGTCCAGGTTTGTTCGTGGCAAGATTTTCCCGCAGAAAGAATGCATGATGCTCACCATTTTAATTTTGAGTCAATCGTATTCGAACGACCCCATTCAGCACGACCGTCCTTCGGATCGATTGGCGGGATGGTTGTCTCCCGAAGCAATCCGAGAAATCGAACCAACCCTGATGGCGGAATATAAAAGACGCAACCGGCTGCCCCGTCCGGTGAACACCGCGGGCTTCATGATGTTTGGCCTTGCACCCGCCCAAGGTCGGACCCCATGGTTGATCGAACAGGCCACCACCAGCACCCAACGTTTGCAAACCACCATTGGCATCCGAAATCGTGACCAAATCCAGTGGAACCTTTTGGCGACACCATTTGGCACCACGGCTGAGCTCCCCGATGTGCTTGACCTGTCTGGGTTTCAATTCTCCGCCCCAAGCCAAAGAAGTCTGCGACAGGACGCCAGCGATGCCGTTCTTGGAGGCGCCATCAACATGGCGTTTGAGCCCAGTTTGGCTTGGAATCAAAACCGCCAAAATGAATTGCAAACCACGGCAGAAGTGGCTCGATTTGGAGGTCCAATATGGCGCACCATTGTTGGGGACGCGGCCTTGGCCACCGGTCAAGATGCAAAAACCACTGCCGAATCACTTCTCGCGCCAGTCGATCCAATATCCGCGACCACGAATTTTGAATCTCGAGTTGAGGCCATCAATTCTGCAGCGCAGGCCCCGGTTGTCGTCGCTGATCTTGCTCTCGATCTCGAGCAAGACCAGTCGCAATGCAATCGTTGGTTAAGCACCCTGGAAAATCAGCTGAAGAATCGCAGGTGGATTGATGCGGGCCTGACCGCCGACAAAATTCTTCGACTGTCTCCCGACCATCCTGAAGCCATGCTGGGTGAAGTCCTGGCTCACCTTGGTGCCGGACTTTGGTCCACCGCCACCAGCTCGTTCGATCGAATGCTGCAAAGCCTGCCGGTTTTGCTTGGGGTGCGGCCGGAACCAACATTGAGACCTCGAGACGAACGGCTTCGGGAAGGCATTCAACAGCTCCAAGGTTTTGAGCGAGAAGATGCATCCCGTCTCGCGGTGTGGTTGCACACCCTGATGAATGAAGTTGCGAAACGAGACGAAATCCGCCAAACACTTGACGCTGAAGATCCGGTCAACAAGCTGCTGGATGCCGGCCTCGGACTGCACAATTCTCACCCATAATTCCGATGGAACAACATGAGCGGTTTGCTTCCTGGACTGGCACAATTGGCGGCGGCTGGGCTCGTGAAAGCGGGGCTGGGCAAACGTCCTGAACAACTTTCCAAAGCAAAGCAGCCCCGACGTCCCAGGGACACCACCAGCATTCCAACCCCGACAGAGAAAATTGAACCCTCGAGTGATGTGCCCCAAAAGCAATCACGGCCCGGGAGTCAAATTGATCTGACGGCGTAAGCCATCTGCCAGAGTACACTCGTCGATCCATGAGCAAATCACGCTGCATCACAACCCCTATTTATTACGTGAACGACCGGCCCCACATTGGGCATGTGTACACCACCACCTTGTGTGACGCTTGGGCACGAGCCATGCGTCTTTCCGGTGATGAAGTGTTCTTTCTGACGGGAACCGATGAGCACGGCGTCAAAGTTGAGCAATCCGCGCGCGACAAGGGGTTGGACCCGCAGGCGCTCGCCGATCTCAACAGCGCTGAATTCCGCAAGGCCATGGAACTTTTCGATTTGACCAACGATGAGTTCATTCGCACCACCGACCCTGATCACATTCGCCAAGTTCAACTCTTCGTCAAAAAGTTGATGGATCGCGGTGATATTTACCTTGGCGAATTCGAAGGCTGGTACGACCGGGGGCAAGAAGAGTACATCACCGAAAATCGAGCCCGTGAACTTGACTACAAAAGTCCCATCAGTGGCAAACCGCTCGAACGGGAAAAACAGTCGAACTACTACTTTCGGCTCAGCGCGTACCAGGATCGACTGGAAAAGTTGTTTGCCGATCAACCAAACTTTGTTCGACCCGAAGCCCGACGCAACGAGGTGCTGGGGCGAATCCGAGAGGGTCTTCAAGACGTTCCCGTCAGTCGGACCAACTTTTCTTGGGGTATTCCGATGCCTGAAGACGAAGAGCATGTGATTTACGTTTGGATCGACGCGCTCTTCAACTATGCCACCGCCCTTGGTTTGGCAGAAGCAAACAGTGAACGCTACGCAGCCCGTGGGCACTTTTGGCCCGCCGACTTGCATGTCATTGGCAAAGAAATCCTGTGGTTCCACGCCGTCATTTGGCCGGCCATGCTGATAGCGCTTGATCTTCCTTTGCCGGGAGGCATCCACGCCCATGCCTTCTGGATCAGTGAAGGGCAAAAGATGAGCAAGAGTCTGGGGAACTTCGTAGATCTGCCCACCATCGAAAAAACAATTGGCCACTATGGACGCGATGCATGGCGCTGGTATCTGCTGACCCAAGGTCCACTGGGAGGTCAAGATGCCGACTTTCAACGGGAAAAGTTCTTCGAAACCTACAGCGCCGATTTGGTGAACACCTTTGGGAACTGTGCCAGTCGAACCACGGCGATGACGATGAAGTATTTCGATGGCGAAGTTCCCGCGATGACCGACGGCGGTCGAGACTCGATGGCCGATCGCGACTGGCCCACCCTGACCGCCACAGCCACCGAGAGGTGGCAGGCGGCCATCAACCGCTTCGATTTGGACGATGCGGCGGAAGCGGCCATCAGCCTGGTCCGAGAGGTCGATGCCTTCATCAACGACACCGAGCCGTTCCGAATCGCCAAAGACGAAAGCCGTCGTGAAGAACTGGCCGGCATTTTGGGTCGATGCTTAGAAGCCGTACGCATCGCAGCCACCCTGTTGCACCCCTTCCTCCCGGATGGCTCGCAAAGATGCTGGGAAGCGTTGGGCCAAACGGTTGACCCCGAATTTGATGAACTGGACCAACTGGCCGCTTGGGGAGGACTCACGCCGGGCACCAAAGTGCAAAAGGTTGCCCTCTATCCCCGAGTTGAACCGTTGGTTGCAGAGTAGTTGCACGAAGAATTCTTCCGGCACATTTTGAACCCACCTCGTCTTCGGAGACACTGGGCTCATGGGGGAGGCAACAAAAAAGAGGCCGCTGGTCTGGCCATGCTTTGTCCTCGTTTTGCTCAGCAGCAGCATGCATGTGCTTGGCCCACCTCCAATATCTGCGAACAGCATTGGCCTCCTCGGGCTGCTTTTGTTGGCTTGGGGATGGAAACATCGCCCCGGCCTCGCTCGTTCCACTTGTTTGGGGCTGTGTGCGCTGTGCGCCACGTTCTGGATCCAAGCGCCGTCCCCACTCTCGCATGGGCCGAGTGATCTACACCGGAGCACGCTCTCCGGGACCGTGGTCGCGGTCGAGACCAAACCTCGGATCCCGGAATGGCAGCGTGACCCCAGACGCCCTCCACCCTCACGCTGGATGCAACTTCGGACCAAAAGTGGCGTTCAAAAGGTTTTGCTGCCCCATCAGGGCTTCACAACGGTTGGGGCCGGAGACAAAGTGATATGTGCCGTCACCTGGCTTCCCGCTCGACCACCGGTTTGGGCTGGCGGAACCGCGAAAGACACCCAAGGTGTTGCGGTCCTTCGAAATTGGAAGGATGTCATTGTTGATTCCATGCCGATCCCTGAGGGCATATCTCCATGGTCAGTGATCAAGACATCCCATCAGGAGCGTGTCGCCGAGAGCATCAAGCGTATTTCTGGTTCGTCGAACACCTCGACAGATTGGCTGAACGCGTTGGTTCTCGGAGACAACAAGGGGGAAAGCCTTGAAGCGTGGCGTGGAATTGGGCTCGGCCACATGGCCGCAATCTCCGGAATGCATGTCAGCATGTTGATTTTTGCCGGCCTCATACCACTCCGACTGATGGGCATGTCCATGGCTTGGCAAGCAATCGTGAGTTTGGTTGTGGTTGCGGTGCTCTTGTTGACGGTGCCATGGAAAGCACCTGTCCTGAGGGCAAGTCTTCAGGCCATCCTGATGGTGCCAATGTTTCTGGGAGCCGGCCGGTGGTTCTTTCTTGGAACACTGGCTGGGGTGGCCGGCTTCCTGTTGGTCGGAAACGCACAACATGTGTCAAGCATTGGGTTCCAATGTTCTTTCGTGGCGACGGCTGCTCTTGGTTTGGCCATGCCCCGACTGGAAAGACGCCCTTTTGACGACTGGCCACGTCGCATTTCGCGCGTGGTGCTGGTGATGTGTTCCCCTTGGTTGGCAGTTCTCCCCTTGAGTGCTTACCACTTCGGAGTCATTCATCCTTATGGCGCGGTGCTGACTGTGCTTGCATCTCCGATCCTTTCTTTGATCTTGCCGATCCTGTGGTTGACTGTCTTTCTTGGCCTTGGCTTTCCTGAGCTCGCAGCGGTGCTGGGTCTGATTGTGTCACCGATACTGATGACATTGCAGTGGTTGCTTGAAACGCTTTCCACGTTGCCATTCGTTCAAATCACCACCAATATCTTTCGACCTGATGCGGCAATCACCACCGCCCTGGTCACCGTCGGATTGTTGTGCCTGATTGGTGGTCGAATCAAATGGTCGATTTCTGCAGTGGTCTTTGGTCTTTTGTGCTCGCCCGACATGAGACCCAATGCGATCGAGCAAAGTGAATTTCGTTGGGACGTCCTTTCCGTTGGCAATGGTTCGGCCCATCTCCTGCAGTTGGGGTCGAAGGCTTGGCTGATCGATGCTGGAAGTTCGGGCGATCTTCAAGTTTCCCGTCGATGCATTCTTCCAGCTCTCCGCAACCAGAACATTCGAACGCTTGAAGGCATTGTTTGTACGCATGCCGACTTGGATCACATCGCCGGTGTGGTGCCAATCTTGCAGGCCATACCCGTAGGAACACTTCGTATTCCACCTCTCATGCTCCAAGAAGCACTGGATCACCCCACGTCCCCGAGCCACACGCTGCTTGCCACTGCGGCGGAGATGGATGTACCGGTGGTTGTCACTGCAGGCGGGGATGAATGGATCTTTGAATCTTCAACTTTCAAATCGCTGTGGCCACCAAAAAATCTTGTGTCCCGAGATCGAAACCATGCTTCGCTTGCTTTGGAAATCGTTGTTCATGGTCGACGATTCCGATTGTCTGGTGATGCAGACTCCAAATCGATGATTTCTGAAATCGAAAATGAACCCTCGGCCGATGTTTTTGAACTGCCGCACCATGGGGCCCGTTGCCGGGGGCTTGCCACCATCCTTCAAAAAAGGCCGCCAAGGTTGCTGCTGCAGTCCAGCAGCCGGCGGCGGGCCCAGAAAGGCCTTTGGCACACGTGGTCGGGTTCGCCGCATTTGGCGACAGGATTGCACGGTGGCATCTGTATTCGGGTCGATTCCAGTGGATACATGACAGCGGCGGCCCAGAATCGCTTCTACACCTGGCCCCCTGACCCATAAGATGAACCCACAGGACTATGGATCCATCCGGAACCAGAACGGAGCTGAACCATGATTTCTTCTTTGATCTTGAGCTCTTTGTTTGCTCTTACGGCCGACTCCAAGGCCAATGCACACAGTGAACCCACCGCGCTCCCTTCTGTTCGATTGGAACCGGCATTCGCGTCGCTTGACTTTCAACGTCCAGTGCAAATCACCCATGCGGGGGACGGGTCGGATCGACTGTTCGTGGTGGAACAGCCCGGCCGAGTGATGGTCTTTCCGAATTCACCTGATGTGAAGAAAGCAGAAGTCTTCATTGACTTGACCGATCCCGTCAATGACGCCACCAACGAGGAAGGTCTCCTCTCTGTTGCCTTCCACCCCAACTACAAAGAGAACGGCCGGTTCTTCGTGTACTACTCCGCTGGCGATCCCCGGCGGAGCGTGATTGCCGAAGGCAAAGCCAGCGAAGACAATCCCAACCGTGCCCGCCCTGGTTTGCAGGTGGTGCTGGAACAACCCCAGCCCGCGTGGAACCACAACGGATCCACCCTGCTCTTCGGTCCTGATGGCATGCTGTATGCGTCGTTTGGAGATGGTGGGGCCGCGGGCGATCCTTGGAACAACGCCCAAGACACCACAAACCTTCTGGGCTCGGTCATTCGAATTGATGTCGACAACAAAGAGGCTGGCCGTGGGTACAGCATCCCGGCCGACAATCCCATCACCATGGAGCAGCACCGTCAAAATCCCAAACTGCGACGGGAACTGTGGGCTTGGGGCCTACGCAACGTGTGGCGTATGAGCTTTGACCGCACCACCGGCGAACTGTGGGCGGGAGACGTTGGTCAAAACAAATGGGAAGAGGTCAGCATTCTTCGCAAAGGTGGCAACTACGGCTGGAAGGTGCGCGAAGGGGCCCATCGATTTGGACGGAACAGCACAAAAAATACCGAAGCATTCGTTGAGCCTGTCTTTGAATACAACCACAAGAAAGGCCTTTCTATTACAGGTGGCCACGTCTACCGCGGGCCTCAATCGGCCCTGCAAGGTCTGTACATGTGCGGCGACTACGTCACACGACGACTCTGGATCATGCGCCCGAACGGTATGAACCCGGTTGAGGATGTGCGTGAATTCGACCTCGGAAGAGATGGAGCTTTCGTGGCGTCTTTCGGAGAGGACGAAGCGGGCGAAATGTACATCTGCGATCACGTCCGTGCGAACCCTGGCTCAGGCGTTCGTGGTCGGATTCTCAAGGTCGTTGGCCGCTGAGCCAGCATCACACATGGGTTGATAAATCCCGCGTGCTTTCGCGCGACGAACTTCTGCTTCGGAAAGAGCAATCCCACACTCTGGACAACGGTTTCCGACCGTTGGACTTTGCTCGTGCCCGCACCAAAGACATGGGAAGGCCGTCTGACCCATCACCCCGGACGTGATCGCACAAACAATGAACATCAACATGCCCCAAACCAACAAGTGGACCGAGACAACAATTGTTGGCAGCAACACGTAAAGCAAAATTTCGGCCGGAGCGAGACCCACGGTCGTATCTTCAAGGAGCCCTTGTGCAGGAATCGCAATCACGGCCACCACAAGCAGAACGATGAGGGCATCAATAACCATAAAAAACAACCAAGACACCACACGAATGCCCACGACAATCTTCAATGCCCGGCGAAAATACGCTTGCACCATCAACCGGCGCCACCAAGTGTTGGTCTGCACGCGAAACATGAACCAGACCAGGAGCAGGCTGGGCACCCCCGCGACCAGTACGGTCAATGCGAGTTGGAGCCATTTCCCCGCCCGGCGACCGGATTCGAGCGGATCCATCGACAAGAGGTCACCAAACTCCAAGGCGATGTACGCAACGCCCATCACCAAACTTGGCAGCGCGAAAATCAAATACACACCGACTGCTTTGGCGAAGCGACGGGTGGTCGAACCAACAATCTGAATCGCACGCTCACGATCTTCGCGGTGGAGTGGCAGTGCATCTTCGCCCGTCATTGATCAATCATTTTCAAAATTTCGGACAACGCATCTGCGGAAGAATTGTCGCTCATCTTGATTTGGGTCCGCGCAGCCAATCGGGTGTTGAGAATCAACACCGGGAGACCACGAACATTGAATCGTCGCAGAGCGCTCCACTGCCGGTGGGTGTTGGCCACTTCGTCCAACACTGAGGACTCTGGCCGACCCAGCAAGTCAGGCCGCGACTGCACGAACCCTTGCAAGACCGTCATGGGCTGTGACGCCATCAGCAAGTCACGAAACAACTTTTTCGCGCCATCCATGTCGCCATCCTGACGAAGTTGACCGATGCGGATGGTGGCTTGGCCACCCCAAGCCCAGCGATCGAGTTGCGGGAAACCGGAAGCAGGATTGACGGCTTGATTGGTCGGCAGCAAACGAACTTCGAGTTGGATCCTGCCAGCATCGGCCGCTTCCAAAAGCCGCGGCACATCGCGGCGGAAGCCGTCTTCCGCCATGTCACCAATCACGACGACTGGTTTGGCCGTCTCAGGGCCAAACCGGAGACAAGCCAGATCGGGGCCAAGATTCGGACGGGGTCCTTCCTGCCAATCGCTCACCAAACGGCCCAAGGCGGTGCTGGGGAAGTCATTTGCACTGGTCCCCTTCCCCGGTCCAGTGGCACTGATGGCATCCACGGCCCGACGCAACGCTCCGGGACGCAACACATCTTTGACTTCTTGACCGTTCAAGAAGGCCATGGGGGTGTAGTACAGACCCAAATCCACCCCTTCTCGGGCGTCCGCCTCGAACAGCTTCTTCTTGTCGGGAGGAAGCGTTCCGGTGCTGATGGCTCGCACAATGTCGGTGGCGTACTCCGTGACGCCGGCTTTGGCAAACCCTGGTCGCAGCGCGGCCGCCGAGGTGAACTTGCCATCCACACTGAACAACCAGCCCAACATGCGATGAAACGCTTCGGGTCCGCCATACTCGCCCGCGAGCTCGGCCACCGTGGCCCCCCAACACGCGTTTGGGTGCAAATTCAAGTTCTGTTGTGCCGCCCGTTCGTTGCAGTCTTTGCAGAACAAGAAGAATTTGACCTCGACCGAAATGTCATCTCGCCCCTCAAGGATGGCTTCCAACTCACCGTGCACCCGTTTGCAGTCGGGACATTGGGGGTCGGTGAACATCACCAAGCGAATGGCAGCGTCTTCCGGTCCAAGACGCCAACGTCCTTG
This sequence comes from Phycisphaeraceae bacterium, assembly GCA_004213555.1. GTDB lineage: Bacteria > Planctomycetota > Phycisphaerae > Phycisphaerales > SM1A02 > UBA8653. The sequence continues at coordinate 243,316 of SHAP01000003.1, forward strand.
CAACGGCGCGGATCGAATCAACGGGCTGGATCCTGCCGTGTCGGGCCCGTTTGGCGGAGTTGTGTTCGCTTCAGGTCGAATTTTAAATTCGGACGCTGGGACCACATCTTCCACCGTGGGTGAAAGCAGGAGTTCCGCCAACAAAAGCACCGAGGTGACCCCTGCGAACGTCAATGTCATCCCCAGCATGACGGCCGGAATTTGAGGGCCCTTGCGCCCCCCCTTCAGGAGCGCAAGCGCTAAAAAAGCCAAGTTGGCGCCATGGGCGAAGGCACACCAGCGGCACAGGTATCCCTCAACCACCATCACACCAATCAAGAACAAGGATCCCAAACCGCCCAAGAGTCCCAGCCACCGCGCTGGTCCCACCAGACGGCCCCGACCAATGGTCCAACATTGGGCCATCGCGGCAAACCATGCCATACCGATGTGCGCGGTCGGCCAACCCACCACCGGCAAGGCAGACCAAACACTGTCTTTGGCTCGATCGCAACCGCTTCCTGCCACTTGGGCAGCGCTGCCGCCCAACTCAACGCCACCGCCACACCCCACCACGGGAGCCTCTTGAATGTGCGACCAAGACAACACCGCACACGAGGCAAATGCCACCAACATGAGCACCATGCCAAGGGCAAGGACCCAGGCGGCAGGGGCATCGGAGCGACGAACGGATTCATGGTTGTTGGGCATGCGCAGGTTCTCCCTCATTCTTCCATCGGATGCGACGGGCCAACCGCCAAAGTCTTACTTCGAACTCACATTCTTTGGGGCGATTCCATGCCCAGAAGGTCCAAACCGTCTGACAGGACCCTTCGCACCAAATCGCACAATCTGAGCCGTGAGGCCTGTACCGCAGGATCTTCTGCCTTCAAAACAGAACACTGCTGGTAGAAGCTGGCAAACAAACCCGCCAAACGGTGCAGGTATCCGCAGAGATGGTGTGGTTCCAGCGAGTGTGAGACTTGGTGCACCACTTTGGCGTAGCCAAGCAACTGGAGTCCCAAATCTTTTTCGGCTGGCTCGTGGGGCTGGAATTGCGCCCCGTTGGGCACCCCGCCCGCTCGATCCAGCAAAGAGCAAATTCTTGCGTGGGCATACAACAAATAGGGACCTGTGTCTCCTTCAAACGCCACCATGCGATCCATATCAAAGACGTAATCCTTGGCGGCATCGCTGCTCAGGTCGGCGTATTTGATGGCGGCAATCCCCACCGCACGTCCGATGCGGCCCAGATCTTCTTCGGAGAGACCATGGGTTGGGGCAGAAGGGTCTTGCGAACGGGCGAGCACGGCATCGGTTCCCCGGCGGATGGCCTCTTCGATCAAGCCCATCAAGCTGGCGTTGGTGCCACTCCGGGTTTTTAAGGGCTTGCCATCCGCTCCAAGCACCGTACCGAAGCCAAGATGATTCAACTCGGCCGCAAGTCCGTCGGCACAAGTGTCCCATCCCAACATGCGGGACGCTTCGAAGACATCACGGAAATGGTCCCGCTGGCGAATGTCCACGATGTACAGAATGCGGTCGGCATTGAGATCATGGGTTCGGTGGCGAATGGCGGCCAAGTCGGTGGTCGCGTACAAAAAACCACCATCTCGCTTGCGAATGATCATGGGGCGATCGCGATCCGGAAAGTCCACCACAATCGCTCCGTCGTCCTCCCGAGCCTTGCCAGAAGCCAAGAACGCATCCACCACACCGGCCAATTGATCGTTGTAGAACGATTCACCCTTGTCGCTGTCCCGACGCATGCGCACGCCCAACAAATCAATGGTCTCTTGCACCGCGTCGAGCGTGCAGTCGATCATTTTTCGCCAGTCGGCGTGCAGTTCTGGGTCGCCCGCTTGCAGTTGCACCAAATCTTGCTTGGCCGCGGCGATCACTTCATCAGCACCCTCATTTTGAGCTTCCAATTCAGCGTGCCGATGTGAACCGGCAAAGAATCGGCGGGTGGCTTCTGCGCCTCGACGATCGGCTTTGGCATTGGCTTGCGCTTCTCGGTAGGCCGTGTCAAGGTCTTCGAGCGTCACTTCATCCAAATTGACACCATTGTTTCGAAGCTGTGCCAGGACCAAGGCGATGGGGGTTCCCCAATCACCAAGGTGATTTTGACGAATCACCGTTCGTCCCCGCCGCTCCAATGTTCTTGCAATGGCGTCGCCAATGACCGCGGAACGAAGATGGCCCACGTGCATGCGTTTGGCCACATTGACCGAGACCATGTCAATGGCCACGGGATGATCGGAGGGATCGTTCGCCACTCCAAGTGATGGTGTGTCCATCGCCAACAATGCCGCGGCCACGGCCGACGGCGAGAGCCTGAGATTGATAAACCCAGGCCCGGCAATTGAAGACTCTGAGACGACGTCTCCGAAATCAACTTGGTCCAAAATCGTCTCCGCCACTTCACGCGGTGGCTTGCCCAATCGTTTGCCAAGGCTCATGGCCACATTCGCTTGCCAATCACCAAATTCACGCTTCTGCGCTTCCCGAAGAATCGGATCAACGTCATCAAAGCCCTCGCCAAACGCGGCACGAATGGCCACGCGAAGCGATTGATCAATCAAAGCGATGGGATCGGCGTTGGTCATGCGGATAGAAATCCTACTGCCCTTGGCCCCTTATTCCCCTGAGATCTGGAACAGCAAAGCCAAAAGAATGCCAAGCATGGCAATACAGAGGTTGGTGGCGTTGGAAACCGAGGTGCCTGCAAGGGCCAAATTGGCGCTGGAAGAAGTGCTGCGCTGGAATGCTCGGACGGCAACTGTCAGTTCTGGAAGGCTGGTGACCAACGCTCCGACGAAGTAATGCAGGTAGGCAAAAACAGATGCACCAAAAAAATGGCTTAGATCTTCTTTGTACAGTTCGGTCCCGGCCAAGAACAACCAGTTCAATACTGCTGATGAAGCACCCAAAATCAACAACATCAAAATCAGCCGGGGCCAACGACCTGGGCTCTGAAAGCCATCATCACCAGCGTAAATTTCAGGGTTCCTTCGCTGGTCCCTTCGTGCCCACCAAAGGAACAAAAGCACCCCCCCTCCGCAGCATGCCAGAGGAACTTGCGCAGATGACCACTTGAAAGATGAACTGTTGGATTCAACGAGACCAGTCATGGCGAACCGAGACAGCATCCACAGGCCAACGGCCATCAGGACATGCTTGCGGACCAAATGAAATTCGCGACGCAACTGTTTGAAGCCGCCGCCAGATCCTGTGATTTGGGCCCAGATGGGCGCGATCAAAACAACCAGATAGATGTTGGCAAAGTTCGAGCCGAGAGGATTGGCTATTCCTCCCCATTTCCCCAATGCCAAGGCATACAGCATTAAAAGAAGCTCCGGAAAATTGGTGCCGGCATTGACGGCCAAAGGCCGAAAGCGTCGTCCAAAATACCTCCCCACCAAACCAGCAACTTCGTCGGCCATGCCTTCACTGGACCATGGCAACACCAGCCAACCGATCGACCCAGCAACCGCCAAAGCCACCGCCGGAAAAATCCAAGGGGGTGATTCCCCGGTTTGGGCAAGATCAATGATGATCGACACGAAGTCCATATTTGATTCATCTTAAGAGACCACGAATCAAGCCATCGGAACACCGATGGGTCTCTTCATGCACAATGACAAACATGCCCCCCTTGCGCCTGTTGTTTGTTTGCACTGGAAACAGCGCCCGGAGCTTGATGGCCGAGGCCTTGGCCCCGCACCTCTTCCCGGGACAGTTGGAGGCCAGCTCGGCTGGAAGCAGCCCCACCGGGAAACCCCACCCGATGGCTCTGGCCGCGCTCAAACAGCATGGCATCCCCCACGATCACCTCACCAGCAAAGGCGTTGAAGCGGTTCAACATCAGCAATGGGATGTGATTGTCACACTTTGTGATGCCGCCCAAGCGGACCCTTGCCCTGCACTGTCCATTCCAGACGCCATCACCACACATTGGGGCTTCCCCGATCCGCCAGCGGCCAAAGACCCGGAAGGTTGCTTTGAACGGGTACGCGGAGGCATCGAGCAATGCCTTCGTATTTTTATGGCCCAAGCCGACCGGCCACTTGCAGACCGTGCGAACGCTGCCGCCGCGGTGGCCGAGCGGTTCTGCTTGGCGGAAAACTGGGCATAAGATCCCACCATGCGAGCAACGAACGAGCCCACGACTCCTTTGGAAAAAATTGACCGTTGCGCAGACCTCCCCCATCGGCCCCGCGTGTTGCTTGGGAAAATGGGGCTCGACGGCCACGATCGTGGCGTCAAACTGATCGCCCGGGCCCTGCGAGATTCGGGCATTCATGTGATCTACTCCGGTCTTTGGCAAACCCCCCGTTCACTCGCCATTGGCGCACGCGATGAAGACGCTGATGTGCTGGCCTGCTCCATGATGAGCAACTCGCATTTGGTGTTGGTGCCTCGACTGGTCAACGCCTCCGCTGAACTTGGCCGCAGCGACATGGCCATCGATGTGGGTGGCATCATTCCCCAAGAAGACGTGCAAACCATGCTTGATTCGGGGGTGCGAAAAATCTTCCACACTGGCACCAGCATGCATGAGTTGGTTGAAACGGTTCGCTCAGCCGTCAAACCACGGGTCGCCCAATACGAAGGGAACGCGGCCTTGGCCCGATCGATTTCTCTGGCCACCGAAGGCCGCGCTCCCGCGGAGGCCCCACGCCGTCGCCCCAGCACGGTCATTGGCATGACCGGCTCACCCGGGGCCGGCAAGAGCACATTGGTTGCCCAAATTGCGGCCGAAAGTGTGCAACGAGGCGAGAAGCTCGCTGTGGTGGCGTACGACCCCATGAGCCCCATCACTGGAGGCGCGCTCCTCGGCGACCGGCTTCGAGTGGATTTTGGGCGGGTGGATGAATCGGTGTTCTACCGATCGCTGGCGATTGCAGGCGAAGATTACGAAACCCTGCCCGAGATCCTGGAGCTCATCGGCGGCGCTGGCTTTGACCGTGTCATTGTTGAAACGGTTGGCGCCGGGCAAAATGAAACCAAAATACGTGAATGCGTGGACCGCACCGCGGTCGTAGTGGTCCCCGGCATGGGTGACTCCATCCAAATGGACAAGGCGGGGATCTTGGAAATCGCCGATTGCTTCGTGGTCAACAAGAGCGATTACGAGGGATTGGAAAGGCTGCGCCGTGAACTCAAAGACGCCTGCGGAGGTCGACCCATCGTGGAAACGGTGGCCACCGAAGGCCGCGGTACCGAAACATTGCTCGACACCTTGTTCGGCTGACCTCCGATCGCAGTCGCCAGCCAGAGGTGCAACACCCCCGCCAGAAGTGTGGCCAAGGCCAAAACTCTGAGGGTGGGTAGACAATCTCGGGCAGGAAAGGGCTGGGACACGTCTTGGGCATCGGCCCAGACCACCCCCCACTTTGGCGGCCGCCGATGATTTTCCTAGGATTTCTGCCATGCCCGCCCCTGCCACGTCACTCCACCATCGCCTCCAACAGCCCGAAACACTGATCTGTCCCGGGGTCTTCAACGCCCTGGTGGCCCGAATGGCCAAACAGGCCGACTTCGAATCGGTGTACATCTCTGGTGGAGCCACGGCGAACGTGGCGGGCGTTCCCGATACCGGTCTGCTGAGCCTGACCGAGTTCACCCGGACCATCAGGGAGATCGTTGATGCTTCAGGGCTGCCAGTCGTGGCCGATGCAGACACGGGTTACGGCGAAGAAGAAAACGCCGTTCGCACCATCGTGGAATACGGACGCGCGGGCGCAGCAGCCCTCCATGTTGAAGATCAAGTGTTCCCCAAACGCTGTGGTCATCTTGATGGCAAACAATGTGTCCCGGCTGATGATTTTGCGCAAAAAATCAAAGCAATGAGTGAGCATCGGCCCTCCGATGACTTCTTGCTGATTGCTCGAACCGACGCCGCAGGTGTGCATTCTTTTGCGGATGCCGTCGCCCGAGGCCAGCAGTACCGAGACGCGGGCGCTGACATGATCTTCCCGGAAGGTCTGCGCACCGAAGAGGAGTTTTCGGAATATGCCAAAGCATGCCCGGGTCTGTTGTTGGCCAACATGACAGAGTTCGGCAAAACACCCCAAATCTCAGCCAAGAAATTTGAGTCCCTTGGATACGACATGGTGATCTATCCCCTTTCCATGATGCGTCT
>SHAP01000004.1 GCA_004213555.1 Phycisphaeraceae bacterium
GTTCGGTGAGCGCCCCGTGCCAGATGATTTCTGGCGCTCAGATCGGATTACTCCTTTGATCAGCGGGCTCTTGGAATCCGATGGCATTCTCTGGCGTACGATCATCTCAGTCCGCGATTGAAGCCGCCGCCCGCTCGTACATGCGAAACGTAAAAGCATGGGCATGCCGCTCATCTGCAGGATGGTGCTCGCAGGCGACCTCATGCCATTCGGAAAGATCAAACTCCGGAAAATACGTGTCGCCATCGGGAGCCGCATCAATTTCTGTAAGGTCCAGATGGGTGGCCATGGGAAACGCCGCTTGGTAAATCTCTCCACCACCCGCAATATGGACCGAATCTTCTCCCGCCATATCGAGTGCCTCGGCGAGTGATAAAACTCGCTCCACCCCTTCGTGCTGCCAATTGGAATTCCGAGTGATCACGATGTTGCGACGGCGAGGCAAGGGACCTTTCAAACTCTCGAAGGTCTTTCGCCCCATCACCACCACACCACCCAATGTGGCTCGCATGAAGTGCTTCAGATCATCGGGCAAATGCCAAGGCATATCTCCAGCACGGCCGATCACTCGATTTCGAGCATGGGCCGCAATCAGGGTCATTCTTCGACTCATTGAGAGCACCTCTTTCTCGCATTACGACACTTCGAACCGATGCTTTGCGACATAGGATGTTGCATTCCAAGGAGTCTAACGATGTCTCAACCTGATCTCGCAAAGAGCCTGAAAAACGTCTCCGCAAAAGACCGGAAGCAAATCGAACAAGCTCAGGAAATGCTGGGGCCTGACCCCTCCACCATGGGATTCATCAAGAATTTGTTTTGGGGCAGAATCCGCGAGGAATTGATTTTCCCCATGCCAGTGGAGAGCGACGAAGAACGCGCCAGATGTGATGAACTGCTGGCGAAGCTTGATGTGTATCTCGAGTCAGAGCATCCAACCGTTGAAATTGATCAGACCCAAAACATTCCAGACTGGGTGATCACCCGGCTGTTTGATCTTGGGGTCATGGGGATGATCGCTCCCCAGCAGTACGGCGGCGGCGGTTTTGGCATCACCTCGTACAACCGTGTGTTGGCCCGGCTCGGCGAGACCTGCGGTTCCACCGCGGTTGTTGTTTCGGCCCACCAGTCCATCGGATGCGGTGCCATCATGCTCTTCGGGACCGAAGCCCAAAAGACCACCTTCCTCCCTCGCATCTGCAAAGACACACTTTCGGCCTTCTGCCTCTCTGAACCCAATGTGGGATGCGATGCTGGAGGACAAGAAACACGGATTGAAAAGGACGAAAACGGTGATTTCATCATCCGCTCTGGCCGAAAAAAATGGGCCACCAGCGGAGCATTGTCCGGCATCTTCACCGTGATGGGCAAGCAGAAGATCGTTGATCCAAAGACGGGGAAAGCCAAGGACAAAGTCACCGCCTTGATCTGCACCCCAGACATGGAGGGCATCAAAATTACTTCTTGCAACCGCGCGAAAAGTTGCATTCGCGGCACATGGCAAGCCCGAATGGAATTCAAAGACGTCAAAGTTCCCAAAGCGCATCTGCTCCACCACGAGGGGCGAGGCCTGAATGTTGCTTTGACTTGCTTGAATTACGGGCGCTGCACGCTGTCCGCCGGTATGGTTGGCGCGGCCCGAACCGCCTTGGCCCAAAGCTCAAAGTGGGCCCAACACCGGCACCAATTTGACCGGCCGATCGGTGAGTTTGACCTTGTCCAAGACAACATTGCCAAACAACGAGCCTGGGTCTACGCCATGGAATCCATGCTGTCATACACCACGGGCATGGTGGATCGTGGCGACGAAGACATCATGCTGGAAACCGCCATCTGCAAAGTCTTCTGCTCCCACTTTGGCTTTGAAGGTCCTGATGCCGCCATGCAAGTGATGGGCGGTGAAGGGTTCATGACCGAAAACGAACTCGAAAGGGTTTGGCGAGACAGCCGAATCAACACCGTCGTGGAAGGAGCCAACGAAGTCATGCACTCGTTTGTCTTCGCCTACGGCGCCAAGCAATTCTCCGAGCGTTTGCTGGCGATGAAAGAGAGGCCGTGGGCCTTCCCCATCTCCGGACTCAGACTGGCCACCGAACTGTTCGGCGGTATTCGACGCAGCAAACCACGCATGCGCATGGTGAAGCCAGAACTCCGCGACATTGCCGGTCGAGCTGAAGCTCGGGTGCAAGAACTTTCCCACCAGCTCGTCCAGATGAGTTGGGAACACAAGGAGGGCATGGTTTCGAACCAAATGGTCCAACGCCGCTTCTCGTGGGCCGCCATCTGGCTGCATGCGGTGTTCTGCACACTCTCAAGGCTGCAGCAAACGATGGACGCCAGCAAGGATGCTCAACGCGTCAAAGAAGAATCTACCGTCGCGCGTTACTTCTGCTCGATGGCCTTTGAAGCCATCGACGCCGAATTTGCCGGGATGTACCGGAACAGTGACGATGCCATGCGAGAATGTGCCAAGGTAGCGCTGGAGGAATCCAGTCGCCGGCCACAAGCCAACTATGCCATACCTGAATCCACCCCGGATCCAGATGCATTCGGCAAAGGTCGCCCTTTGAAGCAGGACGGCATCCACCAGTTCGGCGACGGATCTCAATATACCGGCGAACCTATTCCGAAGCTCACCTCCGACGCCTAAGCAGCGAAGTTAGGATCAACACCCATGCCCATTACGACGGCCTATGAAACCCGGATTGACCACGTGTCCATCCTTGATGAGGACGGTGTCTTTGATGAGACCTTAGGGCAGGGCGTGATCCCTGAGGATCAACTGTCCGCCATTATGGAGCATTTGGTGTTCTGTCGACAACTCGATGAAACCGCATTCAAGCTGCAGCGCTCTGGACGCATGGGGACCTACCCTCAAAACACTGGCCAAGAGATGCCTTCCCTGGCCGCCGCCTTGGCCATCGACAAAGCCGACTGGCTTGTCACCTGTTACCGCGAGAACACAGGCTTGTTCTGGCATGGGTTGCCCCCAGAATGCATCTTGTTGCACTGGATGGGCGATGAACGCGGCAACCATATTCCTGCTGGTGTGAATGCCACCCCCATTGCCATCCCCATCGGCACCCAAATGCTGCACGCGGCGGGCTTGGCTTGGGCCGAAAAAGCCAAAAAAACCGGGGCAATCGCCGTCACGTTCTTCGGCGATGGTGCCACCAGTGAGGGTGACTTTCACGAAGCCGCCAACTTTGCCGCGAGCTTGAAGCTTCCCGTGGTGTTCTGTTGCCAAAACAATGGATGGGCCATCTCGGTCCCCTCCAGTGTCCAATCAGCCGGTGAAACATTTGCCCAACGAGGGATTTCGTACGGCATGCCTTGTGTGCGAGCCGATGGCAACGATCTTTTTGCCATGACAAAAGTCATGAAAGACGCCGTCGCACGAGCTCGTGCTGGGGAAGGCCCCACCTTTATCGAGGCGGTGACCTACCGATTGCGTGACCACACCACCGCCGATGACGCTCGCCGTTATCGCGATGCCGGAGAGTTGGAAGCTTGGGAAGCCCGTGATCCTCTGCCAAGATTACAACGTTGGATGGAAGCAAAAGGACTGTGGGACAAAAGCCAACACGAGAAGGCCCTGAAGTCAGGCGAAAAGCGGGTTGCCGAGATCATCAGCAACGCCGAGGGCATCGCGGCACCCAATCGCAGTGAATTTTTTGATCACATGTACGCCGACTTGCCAGCATCCCTCAAGCGTCAACGCGACAGCAAACGAACCACCAGTCTGGGACAATTCCCCGAGGATCTCGCATGACCACCGCAGCCAACGAAACCGAAATGACGCTGGTTCAAGCCGTCACCGATGCTCTGGCCTGCGAAATGCGGCTGGACGACCGTGTCATCATCTTGGGCGAAGATGTAGGAATCAACGGAGGTGTGTTCCGCGCCACCGAAGGCTTGCAAGCGGAGTTTGGAGCGGACCGAGTGGTGGATTCCCCGTTGGCCGAATCTGGAATCATCGGCAGTTCGATTGGGCTTGCCATGAACGGCATGCGACCCGTTCCCGAGCTGCAATTTGAAGGATTCATGGGCCCGGCCTACGACCAACTCTGCTCGCACGCCGCACGGTTCCGGACGCGGACCCGTGGACGATTTTCGGTTCCGATGACCGTACGAGTGCCGCATGGTGGTGGGATTCATGCCCCGGAACTTCACTCCGATGCACCAGAAGCCATTTACGCTCACCAACCTGGTTTGAAGGTGGTGATGCCCGCCACGCCGTACGACGCCAAGGGACTGTTGATCGCTTCGATTCGAGACCCAGACCCGGTGATTTTCTTCGAACCCAAACGGATCTACCGCGCCTTTCGGGAACCCGTCCCCAACGAGGCGTACACCTTGCCCATTGGAAAAGCTCGGGTGGTCACCGAAGGCACCGACCTCACGGTGGTGGCTTGGGGCGCGATGGTGGTCGAAGCAGCGAAGGCGGCCGAACAGAGTGACGCGTCTGTAGAGTTGATCGATCTGCGCACCATCAGTCCACTCGATGAGGACACCATTTTGGCCTCGGTCGAGAAAACCGGCCGGTGCGTGATCTGCCAAGAAGCACCGCTTACCCTTGGGTTGGCTTCAGAAATTTCTTCTCTGGTGACCGAACGATGCTTCCTTCACTTGGAAGCCCCTGTGCAGCGGGTTGCTGGTTTCGACACCATCATGCCGTACTACAAACTTGAGATGGAATACCTCCCTGGTCCCGATCGGATTAGTGCGGCCATCGACGAAACCCTTCGCTACTGACGGAAAGCTTTTTTATGGCCCAGGTCAAACAACCCGCCGACAAATCCCATTTCATCCTGCCTGACCTTGGTGAAGGTGTTCACGAAGCCGAACTCATCAAATGGAGAGTCTCGGCGGGCGATCAAGTTGCCGAACACCAAACGCTTGCGGAGATGGAGACCGACAAAGCTTTGGTGGAAGTGCCCAGCCCTTGGGCCGGCGTGGTGACCGAACTGTGTGGGGCAGAAGGCGACATCATCAATGTTGGCTCGGTGTTGGTCCGCTACGGAGAGAGCACCGGCCACCCCCCAGCCAGTCCCGCCTCAGACCAAGCCCAGGCAACGGAAAGTTCCGCCAGTGAAGAACGAGAAGACGCAGGTACTGTCGTTGGAAGCATGAACAACGATGGTGATGCACCATCAGCCTTGACCCGTCGGAGAACAGAAGCGGAAGAGGTGCCAACCGAGCAGGCAAGAGCGCTGGCCACTCCAGCAGTTCGTGGCATTGCCAAACAACTTGGGGTCGACATCAATCGTGTTTTGGGCACCGGACGCGGGGGAAGAGTGACCGCGAGCGACGTGGAACGTTTTGCCCAAGAGAGCGCGACGACTGAACCCCCATCCAACCAACCAAGCCGAAACCGAATCACGGTCGCGGACATTCCAGAGCACACGTCAGCACCTTCCAACTTGCCTACGGATGCCACCGCGGGAAGGGAGCCAATCTTGCCCCCTGTCCCCGTTGACCCCTCTGGCACGACCGAGGTCATCCCGTTTCGAGGGGTTCGACGCAAGATCGCCGAAGCCCTCGATCGATCCGTCAAAACCGCGGTGCACTTCACCGTGGTGGACGAAGCGGACATCACCGATCTCGATCGAAAGCGAAAGGAATACTCCGCCATCACTGGCCGGAAGCTGTCATTTTTGCCCTTCGTCATACGGGCGGTCGCACACGGACTCCGCGAACACCCTGCCCTCAATGCGGTGGTGGACGAAGCAAAATCAGAAATTCATCGCAAAGGCAATTTGAACCTTGGCATTGCCGTGGACTCCGACGCGGGCTTGATGGTTCCGGTCCTGCACAATGCAGAAAAGCTCGCCATTGTTGAAGCGGCCGAAGGGGTGGCCCGACTGGCCGCTGGCTGCCGCGACCGCAGCATCCCTCGCGAAGAACTTACCGGTTCCTCATTCACGATTTCTAATGTTGGTTCGTACGGCGGAAGATTCGCCACCCCAGTGATCAATCACCCCGAAGTCGCCATCTTGGCGGTCGGACGTGGGTACGAAAAAGTGCTGGCCAAAGATGGTCGCATCTACGCCGGATTGTCGCTGCCCATGTCGCTGTCTTGTGACCACCGGGTGGTCGATGGGGCCGAAGGTGCTCGATTCCTCAACACTGTGAAACGCTTGCTTGAAGATCCCACCGCCTTGCTAGGCTGATGGTATGACCTGGTCCATCAAGATTCTTCGAGCGGGAACCATGCGCTTGGACGGTGGTGGCATGTTTGGGGTGGTGCCCAAAACAATGTGGGAGCGGCTTTCCCCCCCAGATGACCACAACCGGATCTTGCTCCAAACCAACTGTTTGCTGCTGGAACAAAGCGGGACCAAAGTTTTGGTGGAAGCCGGCTGCGGGGACAAGTGGTCGGAGAAAGAGCGTGGGATTTACGCCATCGAAAACCGAACCGTCGTCGACGCTTTGCAGGAACTCAATGTTGATCCTTCGGAGATTGACCACGTGGTGATTTCACACCTGCACTTTGATCATGCCGGTGGGCTTACTCGTCTGAACGACGGGAATCCCGTCTGTTGCTTTCCCAATGCAACACTCCACATTCAACACCAAGAATGGAAAGACGCCAACGAAAACCGGGCGGTCATGACTCGCACGTATCTTCCGACCCATCTTGAACCAGTCGCTTCGCAAGTCCAAACCCACACTGGGTGTTCCTCGGTGCTGGAGGGACTCGCGGTCGAGCCGGCCCCTGGACACACTTGGGGCCAACAGTCGGTGCACATCGACACCGCGGATGGTCCGGTGGTTTTCCCGGCCGACGTCGTTCCCACCATCAACCACGCGCCTCCTGCTTTTGTGATGGCGTATGACATCGAGCCGTACACCGCGATGCAGACCAAGGTCAATGTTTTGTCTCGAGCCGCGGAAGAGGAATGGACCCTTGCCCTCGGACATGAACCAGGTCCTGTCTTGGTCCGGGCCGAGTCCGACCCAGAGCGGCCCGAACGCCGGCGGCTGACCCCGTGCCCCTGAGCCTTGCTGGAATCCTCCTTGCGGCTTGGACCGTTCTGGAAGCAAACCCGGTCGTGGTGCGCGGTGCTCCCACGGCCTTGGCGGTCCAAACCGATGCCCCTGACTCCCCCCCACCCAGCGTTTTGGTGGATGGGGTCCCCTGGCCCTACCGATTGGCCACGGTCATCCCGGTGGGTGAAACAACTTGGGAAAGCGAACTCCAACCCACCCGGGTGCGTCCGACGTCCCCCGACGATGAAGTTCGGCTGCCCAGGCTGCTCTTGCTGACCGTGCCCGAGTCCGGAACGCTGCAAGTTGGCGAAACCATCATTGAACCCTTGCGATTTCCCGAGCCGTCGCGCTGGAGTCGGGTTCCTCCCCCGCAGGTTCCAAGACCCCCGCTCGACTTGACCACCAGTCCTGGTGGACCAGATCCCCAAGACCCCCTGGCGTGGTGGCGTCTTGCGTTGATGGCTGACCAAGCCGACACCACCGCCCAATTGCCCTCGAACTGGACACCGGAAGCCAAGCAAGCCGCCCAAGCGTTGGCGGCACGTTGGAGAGCGGCCCTCGCTTTGGTGGCCGGGGAAGATCCTGGAATCGCTGCCAGTCTGCGCAGCGCATTGACGAATGCAGTGCGGGACACGAGCGGTCGCGTTCGCGCGGCGTGGATGGATGGCTCCCCGCTGTTGCCAAAACTGCTTGCACCAACCAATGCCGACCAAGTGTCTCAGATCGCTCTGGAAGCGCTCGATGCTTGGATCCCCTTGGGCTGCTGGACCACGATCGGAGAAGATGGACTCCCACGTTTGGCCGGTTGGCATGGTGGGTGGGAAAACCGTCTCATCGAAATCGATGGACTTCCAGAGCGGCTCGAGATTCCTCGGCGCTGTCATTTCAAACTCCCGCTGCCTGTGGGACTCGGAGGATCACAAACCACGCTTCGAGCCGGCGCTGGGGTGCGCACCGTTCTGTTCCCCAAGTCGGTCGGGCAAATCACGCCTCCCGCGTATCGGTTCGATCCACCTCGACCGGCCCCAAGACTTTTTGGGGTGCAATCTTCTGGGTTGCCATTTGCCGCTGAATGCCGAGTGCACAACGAGACCCCAGAAATTTTTGTGACCTGCGTCACCGAACCACAAACCCCCCTCCAAAGGGATACGTTGTGGATTCAATTGGATGATCAGGGGGTGTTGGTGTCTGCCAACGGACCATTGCCCAACTTGGACGGAGTGATCATCCACCGACGCGTTTGGCAGGATCGGTGGCAAGTCCGACTGGAGTGCCAATCTCCTCCAGACTCGCTCTCGATCCGCAGGATGCACGAAGGGGGCGGTCCCATCGCGGTACCGGGACCAGCCGATCCGTTTGGGCTCAATGACCCAAGGCTCAAACTCAATTGGCTTGCGTGGAATCCCGAAGGAGTTCCATCTTCAAAACCCGTGAATTCGACTCAGTAACGAAGCTGCCAACGAAGCGAGACGGCAAGGTCGCCGTCGTAATCGCTGTTCAACAAAGGCGTGCCGTCCCGGTCCCGAAGTTGCAGCTCGCCTTGGATGTCGCGTCCTACCCGCACTTCAAACGATTGGTACAGGTTCGGCACGTACCGAGCGCCCACCCAAATGGGGAAGGCGCTGTCCTGACCGACGCCTTGATACCACTCTTCAATGGTCTCATCATCGATGTCACCGTCAACATCGATGTCGATGCCAGAAAAATCATCGAGTCGGAATCGGTCTCTTCGGTAACCGAAGCCCGCGAAAAGGTCCCATTCTGAGAACGCTTCCCAGACGATGTCGACGCGAGGCTCTCGAATCTCCCACGGACCAAACCAACCCTCAACCGAAAGGTCGTTGGTCAGCGACCAATCCAAGGCCAAGACTGGGATGAACTGGGTGGGACCATCGATTTGTTCACGAATCGAGAGTCCCCAACCAAATGCAAGATCATCGCTGTGTCGGGTGGTGATGCCCCAGTGCCCGACGAAGGCGCGCCCGTCCCCGTAATCGGCCGAGCGCTGACGGGCTGCTTGCATGCCGATACCGCCAAAAGTGGTGTTCGCGCCTTGCTTTCGAGAGAACTCCAAAGCGAAGGTCGTGGTGTACACATTGCGCCATGGTTGATCACTGGTGTCAAAATCGTCACCAGCAGGATTGTTGGGATTGCCGCCATCCAAAACATCGGTGCCAGCAAAGTCATACTCGTCGAAGCGCTGCTCAAGGCGAAGGTCCCAATGCAGGTTTCGTGTGAGTCGGCCCTCGGCGAGGACTTCCAGCCCCGCGGTTCGTTTGGAGAGATTCCCAAACTCACCAACATCGGTGTTGTTCATGAAGCCACCGTCAAAAATCAAGCTGACGAAGGCTTGCGACAACGGTGGGGGCGGCAGCTCTTCTCGGCGTCCAGGGACGTCAGCGATCGCGAAAAACTGACAGGCAACAATAGAGGTCAGAGGCATCAGACAAACTCCTGCTTCTGCAGAGTGTACGGCAGCCGTTCAAGTGCTGACGGAATGCTGCGGGACGGTCTCCAGTACCGCTTTCACCACTTGGTCGGTATCAACACCCTCTGCTTCAGCTTCAAACCCCCGGTGAAGCCGATGCCGCAGAGCGGGTAAAGCGGCCGGCACCAAGTCTTCGGAACGGACCACCGTCCGGCCGTCACGCAGAGCCCGCACCTTTCCGGCCAGCAGCAAAGCTTGCGCCGCCCGTGGAGAGGCTCCAAATCGCAACCAACGCGTTGCTTCGGGGGAGGCCATGTCATGACTCGGATGCGTCGCCAAAACCAACCGCGCAGCGTAGTCGTGCGTCTCGTCGTTGGCTTCGACCGAACGCACCGCTTGCTGGTGGGCCAACAAGCGACCACCATCAAGAACCGGATTGGGTTCGGGCTGGGACGCTCCGGTGGTCCGTCGCAAAATTTCGACCAGGTCATCGCGGCCCGTGGTGGGGACGATCAACTTGAACAAGAACCGGTCCAGTTGGGCTTCTGGCAAGGGATATGTCCCTTCCTGCTCAACGGGGTTTTGGGTGGCCATCACCATGAAGGGCGCGGGCAATTCGTGGGTTACCCCGCCGACCGTGACCGAGCGTTCTTGCATCGCCTCCAACATCGCCGACTGGGTCTTGGGCGTTGCCCGATTGATTTCATCGGCCAGCAACAACTGCGTAAAGACGGGACCACGCCGAAACACCAAAGAACGCCCCTGCTCGGTTTCTTCCACCACGGTGGTGCCGGTGACATCCGCGGGCATCAAGTCGGGTGTGAACTGAATCCGGCGGAAGTCCAAGCCGAGCGCGGCCCCCAAAGTTCGAACCAGGAGGGTCTTGCCCAACCCAGGAACCCCTTCCAAGAGCACATGTCCACCTGCAAACAAAGCCGTCAAGACGCCTTCTACAACATCATCTTGTCCCACCAGAACTGAGCCCACCGCCGTTCGGACCGCTTCCCAATCGTTGGCAAAGGATGATGAATCAGACATGGCTTGAGCGTAGCCGATTTCAAATGCTTTACTGCGGAGAAAGCCCGTAATCCTCAGACTCGGCCCGATTGGCCCACCGTCGCATGTCGCGCATGGCTTCGGCACCTTGGGTCTCAATATGCCCATCCGCAGAGGCAATCACCGCCGAGCCGCCATACCGAAAATCAACGTGGCCGGTGTCTTCGGGGCTGGTTCCCGAAGTGATCTCCTCGGCCCATCTTCCTTCCTGTCCAGCAGCAAATTGAGGTGAACGAACTCGGAAGAAACCTTCGTACAGGGTCGACTCGGGAGCAGAAGGATCGGATCCCTTGGCAGAAGCAAAAACCATCAGCTCGCCGGGCTTGCGAATATCGCCCAACTTTTGCACGTAAAACCGGCCAAAGTTTGAAAGGGCCGCGGGATTGAATCCCAGTTCATTTTGATCGCCCCCCACCCAAGTTGTATTCAAACCCAAGCTCGGCGAGACAGAGACAACGTACACGTAAGACTCCAACTCTTGCTGTTGCATCGCCTCCAATGCTCGAGAATTGATACCTCGGTACAGCGTTCGAAAGTCATAGTCCAAGAACGGAGCCAGACGCCAGGGGTAGCGGGCGGCCGCAATGGTGTTGGAAACTTCCGAGACTTCATCGCCATCTTGGGTAAAAGCACGCAAACCCAACTTGTAACCAGGCAACACCGACTCTTTGAACTGCACGGCATACGAGTCCCACGCAAGCATCAGTTGGCGGGCCGAAGACATTTCATCGGTTCGGTCTGCCGCCAGTCGGGCTTTTTGGACCGCTGGGAGAAGTAACGCGGCCAAAATCGCGATTACTGCAATGACGACAAGCAGTTCCACAATGGTAAAGCCGCAGCGATGTGTGTGGAATTTGCTCTTCATAACGGTTCAAAAGTATAGCATTGAGACGTGTTCTCAATTGGCAACACCTCCACACTGCCGTCCCCTGTGGTCGACAAAAGTGTTTGAAAGAAACACCATCAATGCAGCCAACAACAACGTGTTTGCGGCGGGGTGTGCGGATCACCATCTTCCAAGGTTCCCACAGCCTGCGAGGGCGATCTCGACCGTGACGGACAGGTGGCACCGAGTGACGTGTTGAGCATTCCTTCCGAGTGGGGATGCCCCGACCGCAACCGCAGTGTGGATGGCAACAACGCGACTGGGCTTGAAGATGGGATTGCTGTGCTGGCGGTCTGGGAACCTTGCACAGCATGAATGCCTAAACTCTCCAGCGATGAAGCTCTACACACGATCGGGCGATGACGGGTCTACCGGGCTCTTTGGCGGAGGACGAGTCTCCAAAGATCACCCACGGGTGACGGCCTATGGCACGGTTGACGAAACGAACGCCGTCATTGGCCTGGCGATGAGCGCGATACCCACCGAAGACGAAGGCTTCCTGGGCCGGATGCATTCCATACTGCACCTGTGCCAAAGTCGCCTGTTCGACATTGGTGCCGATCTGGCCACCCCCGAGGGCACCGCCCACGAGGAAAAAACCGTTCGCCTGCCCGACGCGGCGGTGGCCGAGATGGAGCAGTTCATCGATGAAGTGGAATCGGGAAATGCCCCCATGACCACCTTTGTGCTTCCCGGAGGCTCCGAACTCGCCGCGCGGCTCCATATGGCCAGAACGGCGGCTCGGCGGGCCGAAAGAAAGATTGTTGAGTTGGCGCATACCGAAACAGTGAGCTCGAATGTCGTCGCTTGGGTCAACCGCCTTTCTGACCTTCTGTTTGCCATGGCGAGGCGGGCCAATCGAGAACTGCAGATCGAAGACATCCCCTGGCTTCCGAAGAAGGGCTGAGGAAGCCGGGCGACCCCCCGCTACACTGTTCGCCCAATCTTTTCCCTCATCCGACCCGGAGTCCATCCATGACCACTCGTATTGGTATCAACGGTTTTGGCCGCATTGGCCGTCTTGTTCAACGTCAAGCCACCCGCCGCGGCGATTTCGAGGTCGCGCTGGTCAACGACTTGGTGCCCTCAGACAACTTGGCGTATTTGCTGAAGTACGACTCCACCCACGGTGTGTTCGAAGGTGACGTCGAAGCGCATGCCGACGGCTTCTCGGTCAACGGAAAGAAAACCACTTGCATCAGCGAACGTGATCCTGCGAACCTTCCTTGGGGTGACCATGGCTGCGACTACGTCATCGAGTCCACCGGGCTCTTCACCACATTCGCTGACGCTTCCAAGCACCACGAAGGCGGCGCCAAGCGGGTCTTGATTTCCGCGCCCACCAAGAGCCCCGAAGAAGTCCCCACCTTGGTGTACAAAGTCAACCACGAAACGTTCGATGGTGGCAAGCACACCGTGGTCTCCAACGCATCGTGCACCACGAACTGCTTGGCCCCCGTCGTCAAAGTAATCATGGATGAGTTTGGTCTTGAAGAAGGCCTCATGACCACCGTGCACGCGGCGACGGCGACCCAACCCACCCAAGATGGTCCTTCCAAGAAGGACTGGCGTGGCGGTCGAAACGCGTACACCAACATCATTCCTTCATCGACCGGCGCCGCCAAGGCGGTTGCCCTGTGCCTGCCCGAAACCAAAGGCAAGTTGACCGGCATGGCCTTTCGCGTCCCAACCGCAGACGTGTCGTGCGTCGACCTGACCTTCCGCACCAGCAAGAGCACCACCATGGCCGACATCAACGCCGCCATGAAGGCTGCCGCCGAAGGCGCCATGTCCGGCGCGCTTGGATACACCGAAGACGAAGTGGTCAGCAGCGACTTCATCGGCGATCCCCGCTCTTCGATCTACGACGCCGGTGCTGGCATCGAACTCAACGGCAACTTCTTCAAGATCGTGTCGTGGTACGACAACGAAATGGGATACGCCACCCGCTGCCTTGACATGTTGGCCCACATGCACGCCAACGGTTGAAGCCAAAGCAAACATCAAACAAGAGCGGGCCCCATGTGGGGCCCGCTTTTGTTTGATTCGTTGAAAAAATGAGGTCTGAAAAATCAGGCCAGATCCGGGAACGTGGTCTTCACCGTGTCAACCAAGTCTTTGACGTGGCTGATGGATTCATCCATCAGCTTCTTTTCGTCGGCGTCGAGGTCGATCTCAATGACCTTCTCCATGCCACCGGCGCCCAAGACACATGGCACACCGACGAAGCCTCCGCCGACGCCATACTGGTCATCGCACCATGCCGCACAGGGCAAGATGCGCTTCTTGTCTTTCACGATGGCTTCGACCATCTGAATGGATCCGCTGGCCGGAGCGTAGTACGCACTGGTGCCCATCAATTTCACAATTTCACCGCCACCGACCTTGGCCCGTTCCACACAGGCGTTGATGGTCTCTTCGGGCAGCAGCTGGGTCACCGGAATGCCGTGCACGCTGGTGTAGCGGGGCAAGGGGACCATGTCGTCGCCGTGGCCACCGAGCAACAGAGCTTGGATGTCTTCGACCGAGCATCCCAGTTCCATCGCAATAAAGCAGCGAAAGCGGGCCACGTCCAGGCAACCGGCCTGGCCCAAGATGCGGCTGGTTGGGAATCCCGAGGCTTTCCATGCGGTGTACACCATGGCATCGAGGGGATTTGAAACCACAATCATGACGCAGTTGGGGGAGTACTTGGCCACTTGTTCGGCCACCGTGCGCACAATTTGCACGTTGGTGGCGATCAAGTCATCGCGACTCATTCCCGGCTTGCGCGGCATACCCGCGGTGACCACCACCACGTCGGAGTCGGCGGTATCGGCGTAATCGGCCGTACCAACAACATTCGCATCAAAGCGTTCGATTGGAGCGCATTCAAGCAGGTCGAGCATCTTGCCTTTGACCATGCCCTCGGCCTGAGGGATGTCCAACACGGTGATGTCGCCCAATTCTTTGCTTGCGGCCCACATGGCACAGGACGCGCCAACGTTGCCACCACCAATGATCGAAATTTTGCTTCGAGCCATGCTTCGAACTCCTTGTTTGAAGGAACAACTATACGCCGACGGGCGTGCCTTCGTACACTCGGCACATGCCCGATTCAGGACTGCTGCTGGTGCTCTCCGGCCCTTCGGGGGTTGGAAAGACCTCTTTGGCGCGGCAGGTCTTGGCCCAAGTGGACGGGCTGTTCTCCGTGAGCGTGACCACGAGGCCGCAATCCCCGCAAGAGACCCACGGCGTGGATTATCACTTCGTTGACGACGAGACGTTTTTGACGATGGTCGACTCCAACGAACTGCTGGAACATGCCGAAGTCTTTGGTCGACATCGTTATGGCACGCCCCGCGCGCCCGTCGAAGCTGAAATTGCAGCCGGACGGGTGGTCATCCTTGACATCGATGTGCAAGGCGCCCAGCAAATTCGAACCACCTTGCCCCAAGCCCTCATGCTCTTCATTGAGCCCCCGGATGAAGGCGATCTCGAGGCACGGCTGCGGAATCGAGGACGAGATGAGGAAGATGCCATCGCGCGAAGATTGGCCGAAGCACGCAAGGAGCGACTTTTCGCGCACGAAAGCGGGATCTACGACGGGTTTGTGGTCAATGCCAATCTTGAAGCGGCCGCTTCAGAAATCTTGCGGCATATTTACGACCACCGGGGATAAGGTTGAGTCACGTTCCTGCGTTGTCGTCCCAAGGAGTACCTGATGTTTCGACTCATGTTCTGCGTTTTGATTGCTCTGGTTCTCGCTGCTTGTGACCAAAGCGACCCTGAAGCAACCATCCAAACCACGGCAGCGTCAGCCACGGAAGCCAATCCAAACCAGGCCACCGCGGCGACCAAGTCGTCTGCGGAAACTTCTGCCCCCCTGGCCGAACTGGCAAGCCCTGGACAGCTGGTGTTTGAAGAAACCACCGCTGATTTTGGACGATTGACCGAGAACGAAGAACGCACCCGCCGACTTTCCTTCCGAAACGCTGGTGGCACCACCCTGCGCATCGTTGATCTCAAAGGAACATGTGGGTGCACCATCCCCCAGATGCCAAAGCGGGTTTGGGCCCCTGGTGAAGAGGGGGAGTTGACGGTCACCTTCGATCCCAGTGGAGAGGGTGAGCAGCTCAAATATGTCAACATCGTGACCGACCAACCCGAGCCCCACAATTTCCTTCGTCTGACCGTGAAGGCCAATGTGGTGGGATTGGTTCGAGCGGTTCCCAAAATCCTCGCCCCCAACGTCGATCAAACCAACCAGCGGGCCTCCACGGGATTCATCAAGCTGGGGGACTCTTGGAGCGGGATCTTCAAGGTCTTCACCGCGGCACCGACCCTCAAGATTGTGGACGTGACTGCCTCCAATCCCGTGGTCCAACTGGACTGGCGTGAGCTCATTGGAGATGAGCGTCCCGCAGATGCCGACGCTGGCGAAGGCTGCTGGGAAATCAGGTGCACGGTGCCTACCGCCGACCAGTGGGGCTCCTTCTTCAGTTGGGTTCGTCCCCGACTTGAAGGTCCCACCGAACCTGGTGGAGAAGTTCTTACCCATACCGGAGGGTTTCGAATTCAAGCCAAAGTCTGGGGGGCCGTCGAAGCCGTGGATTGGACCATCACCAAGCGTCCGGAGGACACCTTCCGGTTTGGCGCTCAACCAGGTCAAGGGTTTGTGCGGGAAATGCTGCTGCGCAGTCGAGGCGGCCCTTTTGAATTGCAATCCGCAAGAGTGAACTTCCCCCAAATGCCGGGCAGCACCGTCATGATTGAGCCTTCACCCGAAGCCATCCCGGGCTGGCTGCTGCGATTGAGTTGCCCTGGTGGTGCGGTCCCCGGGGAATACCAAGGCGAAGTCATCGTTCGCACCACCCTCGCGCCACCTGAAGACCGTCTGGTTTTGCCGATTGTTGGCCGAGTGCGGTCTCCGGCCGATATTGGGCGCTAATCCAAACCAAGCAACATTGCCCTTGCATCCGGCTCGGGGTATCCTCGTCCTTCCTGGCCGTGTACCCAAGTGGCTTAAGGGGACGGATTGCAAATCCGTTATCCGCGGGTTCGAATCCCGCCGCGGCCTTTCCGCCCCTGTGCTTTGCATAGGGGCGGTTTTCATTGGCCCCCACTGCCGTCACGTACACTTTGGTCGTGTTGCTCTTGACCATACTTCTTCATGTGGCCCCCCCACCCTCTGGGGTTCCGGAACAACCGGTTCGCTTCAACGAAGGCGCTCGAGTGCTCTCGTTGAACATACGACTGGAAAGACATCCTGAAGGAACCCGGCTGGTGCCCGTTTTACCAAGCCCCACCCTCCCCGATTGGTTTCAAGCCGCACCTTGCCAAGCGCTGGAACGATTGGAAGACGCAGGCCAAAGGCAGCCCAACCAAGAATGGAACATTGCGGCCGAAGTCCTGATGGACCGAGGACGACCCGTCTTGCTCCTGACCCGGGATGCTTTGCGTTCAGGTCACCAGACATCAGAATTTGGCACCCAAGAACCACCAGAAGAGACCACCCTCGACACCGAAGAAAGTGAAGCGGACGAGATCGCAGCGCGGCTGCGTGCGGCCGCTGGAACCCTCCTGAGGGCCGGCACCACCACCACCGCCCCGCTCCCGGATGATGTCAGTCGATCGGCACGAGTGGTTGAGCGTCAAGGTCGCTTGGTGCTGTGCGACAAGGGGTCCCCACGATTCGTTCCCGAAGGCGCGGGACAGGTTGGGGTGGTGCACCCCGTATTGCCCTGCCGAATTCGAACCGCGATGTCACGGGTGGTGGCGCGTCAAGGCGAAGGTGTTCGGGTGCGCGTCACCGGACGCATCCACCGTTATCGAGGCATCGACTGGCTTCGCCCCGATCGCTTCCAAGTCGTACGCGTAGACCGCTGAACTCGCGGGCGGGTGAAGCTCAGCCTTCAGAGAGCACGGTGACCGAAATGATGCCCTGACGCTCGCGCGGCTCATCGCCGGGACCAACATCACAGGTCCCGATTTCGCGGACCGATTCGATACCAGAAGTCACACAACCAAATGCGGTGTACTGACGGTCCAAGTGCTGGCAGTGGTTTCGCCCGAGGCACACAAAGAACTGGCTTCCGGCACTGTTGGGGTCTTGGCTCCGTGCCATCGAAAGCACACCCTCGTGGTGTTCTTTCTCGTTGAACTCGGCCTCTACGGTCCAACCTGGCCCACCGGTCCCGGGCATGCCGCTGGCACCTTCACGAGTATTCGGACAGCCGCCCTGAATCACAAAGTCTTGGATAATGCGGTGAAAGGCCAGCCCGTCGTAGAAACCTTCCTTGGCCAACTTCATGAAATTTTCACAGTGTTTGGGGGCAACATCGTTCCAGAGTTCGACTTCGAAGATGCCGGCACTGGTTTCGATTTTGGCGGTGGGATAGGTCATGGGAACTCCTCGGGGTTGAATGAGAGGAGGAACTGTAGTCCACCTCTTCAACGAGGGAATCGATTGGCAGGTGAAGCCACCGGGTCGATGGTTTCCGGAGCCTGCCGAACCATTCGAGATGGTGCCGGAACCAAGCGCATACCGAGGATTCGAGGTGGGCGAACCGGTGATCCAGTCTCCGGATCGGCAAGCTCCACACTGGCAATGGAGCGGATGGCGCCTGCCCCGGAGAGGGTCTCACCAAACGAGGTGTAGGAACCATCCAATCGCGCGGTGCCCTCTCTCGACAAACACAGGAAGAATTGGCTCCCGGCACTGTCGGGGTCGTTGTCCCGAGCCATTGAGATCACCCCGAAATCATGGGGCAGTGGGCTGCGCTCCATAGGAAGCCAGGTGCCAGGCCCGCCATTTCCGGTGCCCGAAGGATCGCCCGCCTGGATGACAAATGGATCTCCGTTGCCGGTGTATGGCACGATCCGATGAAAAATCACATCTCGGTAATACCCATTCTGAGCCAACTTTGAAAAATGTTCCGCGGTGTGAGGCGCGGCATCCCACCGCATCTGCACATTGATCTCGCCGTAGTCCGTCCGAATCACCACCAACCGGTCCGGGATCAATCGCAGACCAGTTCTGAGGGGCAAAAGTTCTCGAATTTCGGCAGCTTCTTCGAGTTGTCGCTCGTACTCAGCTTGCATGCGTTCCACCAACTCGCCCCACGCGCGCTGCACCGATGGCTCGGCATCGGCCGGAGGGCGATCGGGGAAAACCGGCGGTTCCACCGGAACATCGAGCTCGTCCCGCCAACCCACCACCCGCGCGTAGGCACGACCCTCTGGGGTGGAGGCTGCTTCCATGATGGGCACCTGTCGTGACAGCAGCGGTATGGCGACCAAAGGGGCGCCCACCGGCTCCGCTTCCGCAAAGACCTGCAGCCACGCCGCCTTCTCCAGCGCCCAGACTTCAGGCATCAAAGCCCCAAGGTCAAAAGATGCTCCCGGCAGAACACAAGAGGCAAGACGCTCACCTGCCGCGTCGAGCAACAACAACTGGGCATTTGTGACGCCACTCAATTCGGAGCTGAGCTCAACAGGAATCGACCGGCCAATTGGTTGGTCCGTCCACTCGGGAAGCAAGGGGCACTCGGTTATGAACATCAATACGGCAGAGGGCCAAAAAACCATATTCGCATCCTACGCGGCCCGATAGCATGCACCCTCCATGCAAATCGTCTCGACCCGAACTGTGGTGGGTATGGAAATTCACCTTGAGTTGTCCACCCAAAGCAAAAACTTCACCTCGGCCCCATGTCTGGCCCACCCAGACCGTTGGGATGCGCCGGCGAACACGTTGGTGGATCCCGTCACCATGGCCTTGCCCGGGACCCTTCCGGTTCTGAACCGAGAAGCAGTCGAGCTCTCCATGATGGTGGGCATTGCCTTGGGATCGGACATTCCAGATTTCTGCAAGTGGGACCGAAAGAATTACTTCTACCCCGATCTCCCGAAGGGGTACCAAATCAGCCAATACGACCTGCCCCTTTGCGTCGGCGGCTCTATTGAAATTGAAACCGAATCTGGTCCCCGGACCATCCGAATTCGACGGGCCCATTTGGAAGAGGACACCGGCAAACTTGGCCACGAACTCCCCGGCGGAGGAAAAGCAGATGGATCGCTGCTGGATCTCAACCGGGCCGGCACCCCGCTGCTCGAGATTGTGTCCGAGCCTGACCTGCAAAGTGCTGAAGAAGCGGTGACCTTTGCCCGCGAACTCCATGCCTTGTGTGTCTTCTTAGGAGTCACCGGCGGCGTGATGCAAAAAGGGCACATGCGATTTGAGCCCAACGTCAACGTCGTGATGACGCTGGAAGATGGAAGCGAAGTGGCCACGCCAATCGCCGAAGTCAAAAATCTGAACTCCTTTCGCGCCATCAAAGGCGCCATTGAATACGAATCAAAGCGTCAAGTGGAGCAGTGGAAGAAGGACGGCGTAGAAATGGGGCCAGGCCGCAAAGCCACGTTTGGGTGGGACCCTGAAAAAATGCGAACCATTCTTCAACGCTCCAAAGAGGATGCCCACGATTACCGCTACTTCCCCGAACCCGATTTGGTCCCGCTTCGAGTGGACCAAGGATGGCGCGACCAAGTGCGCTCGCGACTGCCTGAACTGCCCCAAGCCCGACGCCAGCGGTACACCGGCATCTACGGTCTCCCAGAAAAAGACGCCAAGGCCTTGGTGGCCGATCCGAACTTCTGCTTCTTTTATGAGGAGGCGATTGAAAACGTCTCATCTGAAGCGGCCCACGCCACGGCAAAATTGCTGTTGAATACTGCCGCCAAGATGGCCAACGAACACAACACCACGGTGCCAGAGCTGGGCGTCAGCCCGCAGCAAGTCGCCGCTTTGGTGGAACTGCGAGCCTCGGGCGACATTGGCTCAAACGCGGTGGAAACAATTTTCGGCCTGCTTTGCCAAGAAGACACCGATGCCGCACAGATCGCGAAGCGTGAAGGCTTGCTCCAGGTCCGAGACGAAGGCGCTATGGATGCCTGGGTGGCGGCGGCGGTGGCGGCCCATCCACAAGCAGCCCAAGACTTTGCTGCAGGGAAAGATGCCGCCGTAGGTCGCCTCATGGGCGAAGTCATGAAGCAATCCGGTGGACAAGCGGACGCTTCGGCGGTCCGAGAAAAACTTATCGCAACGTTGAGATCCTGACGGCGCAACCCTCCCAAACCGCACCACACTCCTGGGGGTTCTCGCAATTTGAACTCACAGTGGATTCGAACACTCTTGCGGTCACGTTCTTGTTGCCTCTTCATTGAGAGGTTGAACGAGAAAGCGAGAGAGTCATCATGCGGCTGCACCGTTGGCGTCCGGGCCTTTTTGGCACCGCGCTGTCTATTTTGTCCACGCTCTTTGCGGCCACGACGTTGCCTGGCAACGCATGGGCGGATATCAACAACGATCCGGGCGATGGCGGCCCTCCACCGCCACCTCCGCCACCTCCGCCGCCGCCTGTCGAGCCGCCGCCACCACCAGTCGAGCCTCGGATGGGGTTCCACAGCATCGATCTGGTCACCGGAAATTTGGTCCATCTCGACGAGACCACACCAGGAGAAGCCACGTTGACGGTGGTCGGACCAACCGAAGTTGAATGGTCATCACCACGGCTTGCGGGTGGCGTGGCGGCTTTGTTCGCGGTCGATCGTGTCAACGGTTGGGAAGTTTTACGCCGCATTGATCCCGGCACCGGTCAAGTGATGAGCGAGAGCCTCCTGCATGCTGTTGGCGGAGAAACGCCCGCATACACCGGCGGCTTTGCCACTTCACCGCAAGGGTTGCATCTGGCGTGGCGATCCGAGGGCGATCGGTTCGATCTACTCTCTGAATTGGCGCCAAATGGGCAGATTGGCCGCACCCTTGATCTCGATGGCGTCGCGGTCCAACCGGACGCCCGTGTACTTGTCCACGACGGCACCCGCTTGGTTGGCGTTTCAAGCGTGCCCCAGGTGCACCTTTCTTTCTGGGAAACTTCGGTGGCTCCGGGCCACTGGGACCTCATCGATGCTTGGGATGGGCTTTGGAGCATTGATGGCATCCAAGATCTGGCCAAGGGCGAGTCCGCGGTCTGGGGGCTGGATCCAGACCGGTTTCGGATTGCCAAATTTCATGAAAACTACGTCAACCTTCATGGCATACGGCACTTGCCGTTGTCGACCGACCTCCGCGGTTTGGCTTGGGTCGATGAAGCGGATGGCGGCTGTACGGAGGATCTTGATGGTGATGGAGTCGTTGGATTCCAAGACCTCATCCTGCTGTTGAGTGTCTTTGACACTGTTGACCCAGAGCATGATCTGGACGGTGATGGCACGGTGGGTATGGGCGACACCATTCGCATCCTTTCCCGATGGGGTTCCTGTCACGAACAGCCCTGAGCAAAGATCTCTCAATGACAACGCGGAGCCTTGAGGGCTCCGCGTTGTTTCTTTTGAAATTTCGTGGCCAGATGAACTCAGCAAGGGCCCCAATTGGCGAGGGTGCCCACCAAGTCATTGAAGTCCACCACTCCGTTGCCATCAACATCCTTGTCTGGTTCATTGCTGCCCCATGCCCCAAGAAGTTCCAACACGTCAGCGAAAGTAACAGCTTGATCGCCATTGACATCACCAGGGCATGGAACACTCACGTCACCCACGATCAAGTATGCGATCATGCCAAAGTTGCAATGGCTCCCCACGGTGCAGTGATATTCCACCGTCTGGCCCGCAAGTGATTCCTCAACCACATATTCAAAGACCGGACTCGAGTTGCGGAGCAGCCCGTAAAAGACGCCGTCTTCCGAGCAATTTGCTCCAGATGCCACATCGTGGGTGCCATTGGACCATTCCCAACGGACCGTATCCCCAACTTCGACTTGGGCTTCGCGTGGAAAATAATCAAGACCATTTTGGGCAATCACAACCGTGTCGGCCAAAGTCGGGACAGTAAAAGACGCAGCGAACAGAAAGGGCAGGTATTTCATGCAAAAGACTCCGAATTAGGACCCATTCACACTAGACCTCTGCAACTTGCAAGCGAAAAAAATTTCTAAGTGGCCTCGGCACCCAGTCCCAGCGCGATGGCCATTGCGTGCCCCAACCCGGCTGGTGAGTCAGAAACCTCGAGTCCTGCTTCACGGAGGGCGGAGATCTTTGCATCAGCGGTGTCATCGGCCCCACCGATGATGGCCCCCGCGTGCCCCATGCGTTTGCCTTTGGGGGCAGTTCGGCCCGCAATGAAACCAACCACAGGTTTGGTCATGTGCTGCGCCGCCCAGCGGCCGGCGTCCACCTCGTCCGTGCCGCCGATCTCACCAATCATGACCACACCGTCGGTTTCAGGGTCTGCCTCAAAGCGTTCCAGACAGTCGATGAAGTTCATCCCTTTGACCGGGTCGCCACCAATACCGACACACGTTGATTGACCAATCCCTCGGTCGGAGCACTGCCACACCGCCTCGTAGGTCAACGTCCCGGATCGGGACACAATGCCCACCGCTTTGCCGCTTGCTGTATCAGTACGGTGGGTGTGAATGTAGCCAGGCATAATGCCAATCTTGCAACCACCTTCAAACGAGGCGTCCGGACCTTCGCCGGCCACACGCTTCCCTGGCGTGATAACCCCCGGGCAGTTGGGACCAATGAGGACCACACCCGGATGATCGCGATCGAGAATCTCTCGTGTACGGACCATGTCAGCGACTGGGATACCCTCGGTGATGGCACAAATCACTTCCACTCCGGCCGTCGCGGCTTCCAGAATGCCATCCGCGGCGAAGGGCGGAGGCACAAACAACATGGAGGCGGTGGCCCCGGTGGCTTCCACGGCATCGGTGACGGTGTCAAAAATGGGCAGCCCATTGGCATCTTGTTGACCACCTTTGCCTGGCGTCACCCCACCCACCATGTTGGTGCCGTAATCAAGACACCCTTTGGTGTGGAAGGCGCCGGCTGCACCGGTGATGCCTTGACAGAGAACTTTGGTCGAGCCGTCGATAAGGATTGCCATAGGAATCATGATACCCCCCCCGTCATTCTCTCCGCCGGTAGGCTGGGGCCATGGCCAAAAGAGCTGCCGAAACAAATCCAGAAGCTCTGGGGGGTCAAGAACCCGTGGTGGTCCTGAAAGGAACAGAACGGTTTCTCCAACAGCTGGCGATTGAAACCGTAGAGCGAGCACTGCTTCAGCAATATGGACCGGATGGTGTGGCCGTCGAGCGGCACCGCGGCGAACAGATAGAACTGGCCGATGTCTTGGATGCCTTACGTACCCCCAGTCTGCTGGCTTCACACACCTTGGTGATCATTGATGGGGCCGACCGCTTGATCAAAGAGGACGAGAAGACCGAAGATTCAGTGACTCCGCGGGGGAAAAAAGCTCGCACGCCACGACAAGTCTTGGAAGATGGTTTGGCGGCACCGATTCCCAACGCGACGCTCATCCTGCAAGCCGACGAATGGCGTCCAGGTCGCCTTGATCGGGCAATCATGAACCTCGGTGGCGCTTTGGTGGATTGCAAGCCAGCAAGCGAAAAAGACATGCCTCGTTGGATCGATCGACTTGCCAAGGACCACAAGCGTCAAATCGAGGCTGATGCCAAAAACGTGCTGCTGGATCGAGTAGGCCCAGAATTGAGCCAGCTCAATGCTGAGATGCGCAAACTCGCCGACGCGAGCGAAACACGCATTGATGCCAAACTGGTGGACCAGCTGGTGGCGAAATCCAGCAGCGATGAAGTGTGGGCGCTGCAAGAAGCGGTGCTCTCCGGGGATCCACAACGCACCGCTCAGGTCCTGCATGAGGTCTTGGATATTGGTCGAACATCAACGGTTCCCGCCTTCTGGTGCCTTATTGATCTCGCCCGAAAGCTGGCCACGCTGTCGATCAATGCAGAACGGGGTGTCGATCCTTGGTCGCTCAGCCAAGCCCTCAAACTTTGGGGCCGAGCCCAAGGTCCGACCCTTCACGTTGGTGCTCGGATCAATCCCGACATCGCAGCCCAACTGCACCGGGAAGCCTTAGACGCCCAGTTGGCGCCTCGCCAAGGCCGTGGGAATGAACGTCGAGCGCTCGAAACATTGGCGATTCGGCTCACTTTGGCCTGCGCTGGGTAAACTGCGGGCCGGCCCTAAGGATTGGGGCCGTGAATGCCAAGGAAGGTGCCATGAATCGACACTGGATGCTGCTGCTGACTGCATTGTTGCCCGCTTGCGACGTGGCCACTCGGGTCGCATCGGTCGACCGCCAAGAGTCGCCCCCTGGCATCGCCGCCAGCCCACCCTCCTCCGCGGTGATCAAAATGGATCCCACGCTTCGTGAGTCCCTCTTGCGAGCGGAAACGCCACAGGTATCAACCTCCATTCCCACACCCACGGTCAACACGGCAACGCCCGACACCAGCCCCCTCTCTTCCGCGGTCACCGACGCGTCCTCCATGGATCCGGTGCAGCGACTGTTGGCTGGAATTCCTACCGATTCCCCCCCCGACCCTGCCGTGACACAAACCCCGCGAGAAATCATGGGGGCCATCGCCCGCGACTTGATCGAAGACCCAATGTCCCGACCCGATCCTGATCTGTTGTCTGAGTTGGGATCTCGAGACCGCGAATGGATCGAACTGCTGGCCAGGTTCCTGCGCAAACTCGATCCCACAGACCCTGAAACAAGCGCTCGCGCTGCTCGGGTGCTGGCCGACCGACTCGATGAGCAATCGGCCCTGCGCATTCCAACCTTGGTGGCCTGTGGCAGTGTTGCTGATTACGGACGCTACGAGCCACTGCTTCCCGCGGATCCCGTGAGGCTCTACCGGCCAAATCCAACTTTTGTGCTCTATGCCGAACTCGATCGTTTTCAATACATCCAAAAAGAAAACAACTACCACTACGACTTCGAAGCCAAAATTGAAATTTTTGATCCGAAGGGTCAGCTGTTGCATGAACAAGATTGGTTTGAGTTCGACGATGCGAGTCGGCGTCCAATCCGTGATTTTTTTGTGGCGGTGCCATGCCAACTTCCCACAGACCTCCAAGCCCGTGAGCTCACCATGAAGCTTCGCATGCGCCAAGGTGGTGCCGAAGCACAACGGGTCTTGCCCTTGCTGCTGACCGATGACTACGACGCCATCTCTCGGCCTACCGAGTTGAATGTGCGAACCGCCAATGTCCCATCATGATTGGGCCCGACGCTTCAAGGCGTCGAGCACGTTCATGAATGTGATGTAGGCGTCATAGGGCGAGTCGTAGGGACTGAAGTATTTGTGCACATCACCATCTGCCCAATATTTGGTGCACATGTAGTACAGGTGGTCGCTGGTGGTGAGCTTCCGCCAATCTTCCAAGATGTGCTCGTCCCCGGCCTCGTGACGCTTTAAAATTGCTGGCCGCAATCGGTACAGCTCTTGGCCCGCATTCCGCTGCATGGGATTCCCCAACCACGCGGTAAGGTCGCGTTCAGAATCCGCCCAAGAGATCATTTCTGGAGCGTCCCAG
Organism: Phycisphaeraceae bacterium; assembly: GCA_004213555.1. GTDB lineage: Bacteria > Planctomycetota > Phycisphaerae > Phycisphaerales > SM1A02 > UBA8653. Next base: position 25,776 of record SHAP01000004.1, read on the forward strand.
TCCCCCACTGCCGGGAACCGATCCACGGCCTCGGTACACGTCACAAATTCATTCTGGCCAGGATTCACGTCAAAAACCGCTTCCGGCAACTTTTCTAAAAAAGGGAAAATGCCCGTTTCAGCCCACTGGTGCTCACCAAAGGTCTCGTAGTCCATGAAGAGGTTGCAGAGGTGGCCATCGCCGTTGATGCGGTTGAGCCAGCCCGCGAAGGTTTCTGCTCGGAGCGGCCATTCGGTCCAACCCCGATCGGAAAAACGAAAAGCGACGTCGTCACTCAAGCGATAATTTTTCAACAACACCGCAAGCGGAGCCTCCCCACCGGCTGCCAAGGTGCCGGGAGGACCGTACACATAATTTGGACTTCGTCCATCACCCAACAGGCGGTCAACGCCTTCGCAGCAGACGCCCCGGAACCGGCCGTCGGCCTTCAGCCAATCCGCCAACCGGTTGTCGTAGGTCAACTCGGTGTTGCGAAAGAACGAAGGCGTGACCCCAAAGGTTGATTGCATCAAGACAACATGTTCATCGACTTGGGCTCGGAATTCGTCTTGGTCGTACAGGAAAGAGAGCGAGTGGTGACTTGTCTCAGCCATGAATTCACACGCCCCGGTCTCCGCCAACTCCCGCCAAAGATCGATCAAATCGGGGGCCCAGCGAGAAAACTGTTCCAAAGCCGTTCCTGTGATGGCAAATGAAATGCGAAATCGGCCCTCGTGCCGCCGGACCATATCCAACAAAAGTCGGGTGGCCGGTCGGTAGCACTTGTCTGCGACCTTGTGAAGGATGGCCTCGTTCGCGTCATTGTCGAAATAAAACGGGTCGTTCGCGAAAACCGAGTAATTCCGCAGACGGAAAGGCTGGTGCACTTGGAAATAAAAGCAGACGGCTACCACGGGTCAATGCTAGCTGTGACACGACCACCGGTGGTAGGGATCGTATGATTCCTCCGTCATGACCACGCTTCCGACCTTTGAAGACCTTGCCCGCCTCATCGCTGACGCCTCATTGCTCCGGGGTGAATTCACCCTACGCTCCGGCCGGACCAGCCACTACTACTTGGACAAGTATCGGTTTTCTACCAAACCCGAAATCTTGCAGCCATTGGCCCATATGTTCCGGGAACGCATTCCTGAGGGCACCCAGCGACTGGCCGGAGCCGAATTGGGTGGCATCCCCTTGGTCGCAGCCGCATCCTTGGTCACAGGATTGCCTGCGGTGTTTGTTCGCGGCGAACGAAAGACCTACGGGACAGGCCAGCGGATTGAGGGTGATCTCAAAGCGGGAGAGAGCGTTGTCTTCTTGGAAGATGTGGCCACCACGGGGGGCCAAGCTCTGGAAGCTGTTGAAGTGTTGCAGAAGGCTGGCGCAAAAGTCAGTGGCGTCATCAGCGTGATCAATCGTGAAGAAGGCGCTCGAGAAAACATCGAGGCGATAGGATTGAAATTCGAGTCGCTCTTTTCCGTCGCTGATCTTGGCGTCGTCGACCCCTGATCAACCCTCCACCTCTCGGATCAGTCCAATCAAACCATCAACCACCTCCGCGGTAAGTTGAAGCAGTGGATCTGGGTCGTTCCGGGCCCGATTGAGCGCTGGATCAAATTCATCCGCCACATGGTTGAGCAAGTACATCGTCCGTACCCAACGATCTGGGTCATCAGAGACCTGAGTTGACAACACCGCTGGCATTTGATTTTTCGGCAGAACACCCGTGAGAAACGCTCTCGAATTCGCATCCAATGTCGCGAATTGCCTCAAAAAGACCTCTCGGGCCAATTGAATCTCCTGGGCCACGTCTTCGCTCACTTGCCCATCCAGTCCCAACGCAATGTATTGCCCCAGTTGAGCCAACACCGGCAGTGGAGTCTCGGATTGCGATTCCTCAGTGGTCATTCGAAGTTGCCGAATGGCATCTTTGTTCAGCAAAGTTCCAGGAATGCGGAACGTGCCAGAAGACGACAGGGAGCCAATTGGCCCAGGCTTCACCATGGGAAACGGTCCGGAAGCAATCGGTAAGCCTACGGGCTGGGTAATCACCTGAAACTCGATCGAAGCACCCAAGACACCAGCCCGATCGATGTCGGCCGAGACAGGAAGGCGACGCAGACCAATCGTTTGTTGACAACGCTGACCAGGTGCCAGGACCAACGGCCCTTCCAAGCGAAAACTGGCGGGACGTCCATGACGCACCATGCCCCGCCGAGAAAGGTCCGACTCAATCTCTAGGGCAAGGAATTCAGAAAGACCACCCTCACCCATCGGAACAGGGAGCGTGCCGATGTTTTTGATTTCGAAAGTCAAATCGAATGGGGCAAACGGCTGGCCAATGACATCCTGAGGCAGCAGTCGAACATCAAGAACCCGTTCTGGGTGAAGGTGGAGTTCTTCGAGGTGTTCTGGGATGTCCCCCGCCGCAGCAGCCACGGCCAAGGCATGGGAAGCCGGCCGAACCGCACGACCAAAATGATCCGAAAGCATCCGAACCGACAACACGCCCACCACACTCTCCGGAACCACCCTCGCCACGAACGCTGCGTGGTCGATCATTTCCTCCGAACGACCAGCCAACTTCGCGACTTTGGCCAACCCAAATCGGGCCCGAGGATCTTCCGCCCTAGATCCGAGCAGCGTTGTCGCTTTTTCGAGCTCTCCAGATCGCAACGCAAACCACCCGTCGAAGACCACTTGATCCTGCTCGGAGATCACATCCTCGGTGGCAATGGCCTCCAGATCACTTCGGGCCAAAGCAGGATCACCACCAAAGGCCAGGGTCCACCAACTGACCCGCAGCCGAAACGCGTCAAGTTCTTTGCCACGCAACAGATTGACTGATGCCAGTTCTGGCTGGGCAAGAATCTGAACGTCCGAGGGACCATCGGTGAACAATCGCAGCAGTTGGCGAACCGGCTGGTCCGGTGCTTCGAGGCCCTCTAGATGGGCCGTCGCACTCAGGAGCAAGGCCAAATCTGCCACCACCCTTGAACTTCTGACTCCAAGAATGGGCTCAGGTACAGCCTGCAGGTAATCGTCAGAAGTAACGGCTTCAGCCATGATCCGCATCCGGCTGGCACGTTTCAATGGCATGACACGTTCGGCCAAAGCAGAGCGAACTGCCGCGGGGCCATCCTCGGCCAAGAGACAAAGCAACAAATCGGCCAAGAGTGTTGGTGGTGGCCGTTGACCCATTCGCTCAGCTGAGCTTACCGCAGCCATGAGCGCCGCCTGGGCATCAGCGTAAGCGCCATATCGAAGCAATCGACGCCCCAACCGAGCCGCCGTGTCAGCATCCGCGGGCGTTGCCGCGGCCAAGGCCGCCAAGGCTTCAATCACCTCGGCCGGGTCAGCCTTTTTCTGCGCCAAAGTGGGCGTAACCAAGGCCGCCAGAGGGGCTGAAAATGAAGGATCAGCAACCGCTGCATTGGCCGCATCTTCCCGCCAATCGCCATCACCTCTTCCTTGCCGAAGCAATGCCCGGCGCCACCACAGCCGGGCTTGCAGGGGTCCTGAAAGTGGTTCGGCCAGAATCACATCCAGTCCCTCAAGTCGAGATTCGACGGTTTGCCGGTCAGACAGGGCCAGATCCAGCCGCTCCAACACAAGGCGTTCGTCAGACGGCCGAAGCTTGATCAAACGCCGCAAACACAATTCGGCATCTTTTTGATCCTCATGAAGGCGGGCAATATCCATGCGCAGCCGCCAAGCCTCGGCGTCGGTTGGCACCAGCTCGGTGGCCCGAACGGCGACCATGTGGGCGAATTCCAGATCAGAAGACGTGGCCAGAGGAATGGCGGCAAACATCCTCGCCCGTCGCACCAACAGGTCACACAACGCTTCTGGGGCAGACTGCCCGAAGGCAGAGGCCGCCAGACAGAACCACACGAAGAGCCCCGTACACACATTCCTTGGCATTCTGGAAGTGTATCGCTGGTTTATTGACGCCTTGCCGAATCGCGGGTTACCGTGTTCTGTTCAATCCGGGGTCTATCCCGAGGAGCTCTCATGCGTATTGCCCAGTACCAGCTTGTCACCGCAGTGTTCATCGCCGCTCTGGCCCCGACTCCAGCTGTCCATGCCGCCGATGGCCTTACGGGTGTCTCCTCCGTTCGAGCGCTGGCCGATGACCGGACTCTGGGAGCATCACAGGAGGCCACAATCTCCCGATTTGCCGAAGAGGCGGGCCGAGCACTGTCGGCACGCAACCCCAGTGAAGACCATCTGGAAGCCGTTCGAATCGATCTCATGGCCCCGCTTTCTGGGGGATGCACGCCGGCCTTTGCCCGCGCGTACGGCGCTCGATTGCTCGAAGCATTCGGCGAATACGACAACGACAGCCGAACCCCACAACAGCAGATGATCGCATTTGCGGTCTTGAGCGCCACGGGCAGCAGCGCCAGTTTGTTGGATCTGGCGGAACGAATCGTGGACTTGGATACCGAAACCGCGGCGTGGAAACCAATGGCCATGTGTCAAACCTTGAGCCAGGGGGTCGCCAAAGCAACCACACTGGATCTTGCCGAACGCAATCGAAGCGATTTGGCTCGTATTTTTGGAAGGATTGCCTCACGGGTTTCGCCATCGGCCAATCGTCACGTGATGGAAGGATTCGTGATGCTTGGCGGCGGAGAACGCGAAGACATCGCCCGCCGCTGGGCCGATGCACTCAAGTCATTGGCGAGTCGAGAGACTCTTACCGCCGAAGACCTTCTTTGTCTGGAAGGCGCGACTGTGAAATTGCGTTCGGTCTTGCTCAACCCAGCAAACCGTGAAACCCGGGATGCCCGAAAAGCCGCCGCCCGGGCGTTGGCGCCAGCTCTCTTGGCATTCCATGCCAGAGCCGCCGATCATCTCGATGGTGATGGACCCAACACCGACCGCTTGCGTGCCCATCTGGGCCGAGTGGACCAAGTCCTGCCATTTTTGGATGTCCGTGGAGTGTCTCTTGGGGCCCTTTGGGATGCCAAGGACTCTGCTGGACTGCGTGGGGTCTCGAGCAACTGAACCCAGTCTCTGTTGTCTTCCGTTCAACCCTTGGACACGATCGGGTGAGGCTGCCCGAACCCTCATAATGAGGGGGGCTCGCGTCCCGTCGGTCCCGGCCTTCCACTCGGTGGAGGCCTGGCCATCGCCGCGGTCAGCGATCCCAAGGCAACGAACAAAGGCCGAGCACACATGACCCGATCGTGCCCGAAGATTGAACTTCGAGCGTGAATCCTAGCCCCAGACCGCATTCAAGCCAGCCAATGGGCCTTTTTCCGATGAGGAAGTCGGGCGATTTGGGCTTCCCGCTTGACGTTGACCGTGAATTCGGGGTATCAATTGCAATTCCGGCGACTTGCCGGGATGGAGAATCACCATGCGTCTTTCCGCTCTCGTTCTGTTCGCGTCCCTGCCCCTTGGAGCCTGTGCCTCCGTTGGGACCGACTACTCTTCGATCGCTGCAAATCCAACTCCAGAGTTGATCAACGAATCGCAGCGTGACATCGACATCATGCGCAACGAAATGGTGATGGACAACATCAACGAGCGCATGCTCAACGGTGACATCCGTCGCTTCTGGCTTCGGGACCATCCCAGCCGTTTGAGCCCATTCCCAATCACGTACACCTCCGGCATGCCACGCTGATTGGCTCCTAAGATCAAGACCGTCGGCGGCGGCTTGATTGGTGTTGAGCCATACTTGGCTCCCAACTCGAACCTGTCACCCCGGCCCAGCCGGGGTTTTTTTATGACTCAGTCCTCTGTCAACACCTTCGAAGCCGCAACTCCGGCGGCATCGTTCCGCGCTGAACGTCAAGCGACGGCAACTTCAGTGGTTGGGATTTCACCGGTCGATGGCAATGTTGCCACCGTGTTTGCCCGCATTGCATGGGAATCCGTCGTGCCTACCCCCTTGCTTGATGCGGCGGTGGCGGTGCTCTCAGGAGCGCCAGCTTGGACCAACCTGGCCAGCCTGTGGTGGGCCGAATCGGCACAGGGAAGACCCAAACGACATGCCATTGCCCGGCAGTTGAGGTGGGCCGCTTTGGCCATGATTCCTGCCGCTTTCGTGCCATACACGGGCTGGGGACTGCTTCTGTTCGTGTTGGGCTGTGCGGGGGCAAGGCTGTGCTGGGGCGGCATGATCACCATTCGCAGCACGCTTTGGCGCTGCATGTATCCCGCGAAAGAGCGAGGCCGCTACGCCGGGTGGATGTCCATCATCACTGCCCTCACCTTGGCCGCAGCAGGCTTCACTTCGGGCACGGTGTTGGAACTCGACCACCAAAATTTTCGAGTGATTCTGATCGTTGGCGCGTTCTCACTTTGGTTGGGCTCGATCCTGTACCAACGAATTCCCGCACCAGCCGAACCGAAGCTGATCGAGCAAGAACAGGCCGAGCGGCGGCCCAAGCCGCGTCCCTGGCACGATGCCATGGCCATCCTTCAGAAGGATCGGGGATTCTGTCGGTACATGGCGGCAATGTTTGTGTTTGGCAGTGGCAATTTGATGGCCATGCCCATCATCATTCAAGTTATTCGTGAACGGTTTGAACAGGGCTACTTCGGCGGCATTCTGTTGGGCTCGACCCTGCCGATGTTGGTCCTTCCGTTCGCGGTCCCGAAATGGGCCCAGTTTTTTGATCGGGTACACATCCTCCGCTACCGCCTCGTGCACGGTTGGTTTTTCGTCAGCGCCAATGTCGTTCTGCTGACTGCATCACTTACCGGAACCCTTTGGTTGCTGTTCTTGGCCATTGCCATCCGAGCTCTGGCGATGGCCGGAGGATCCATTGGCTGGACTTTGGGGCACCTCGACTACGCCCCGCCCGGACAGGCGGGTCGATACATGGGGGTCCACGTCACGCTGACCGGCCTGCGAGGACTGGTGGCCCCAGGCATTGGAGCCTTGACCTATCGCACGGTTGAAGTGGCACAACCTGGTCAAGGGGGAATGGCCTTCATCCTCTGCGTGGTGCTGTCGTTTGCGGGAATGTTGATGTTCCGCCGCTCGGTCCAATTGGATGCTGGAGACGCCACCGGACGTCGAGGGGAAGGCGAAAGCTAAGAAATCCCCCTATTTCCTCGCGGAAACTGTCGGCTACCGGTAAAGTATTCGATCCCCCTTTTTCGGCGAACTGGGGGGCACCGGCCCAGACGTTCTGGGTCGGAAAATCCGCAACTCGATCCCCCGCCGAGGATCACAGGAAGCATCTTTCACCACCGGGGTGAAAGGTCAACAACATGATTGATTACAACCTAATCGCCTCCATCGGCAACGTTGATGCCGATGTCGAAAAGCATCTCTCCGAAGCCTTCGGTCAAGCCGAACAAGACAACGTCATGGATACCGTCCTTGGTGGCGAAGTTTCCAACACCGCCGCCCCTGGTGAACTCGTGTCCGGGACCGTTGTTGGCAAAGCCGGCGATGATGTCATCATCGAGCTTGGCTTGAAGAGCGAAGGCCGCGTGCATCGCAGCGAATTCGAAAACTGGGAAGAGATTGCCGCCGGCGATGAAATCGAAGTGCTCTTTGAAGGCGTCGATGACCTTAGTGGTGAAGTCCACGTCTCCAAGCGCAAAGCAGATCGAATCCGTGGCTGGGAAAAAATTCTCCAAGACCACAACGAAGGCGATGAGATCGAAGGCCTGGGTGTTCGGAAGATCAAGGGTGGACTCTTGGTCGATATTGGGGTGCCCGTCTTTATGCCCGCCTCTCAGGTGGACATCCGCCGACAAACCGACTTGGGTGAATTTGTCGGACGAACCATTCGCGCCGTCATCCTCAAGATTGATGAAGAACGACGAAACATCGTCATCAGCCGTCGGAAGCTGCAAGAAAAGGAACGTGCCGAAGCACGAGACACCATCTTGGGCAAGATCGACGAAGGCCAGAAGGTCATCGGTACCGTCACGAACATCGCCGACTTCGGGGCGTTCATCGATCTCGGCGGCGTGGACGGACTGCTGCACATCACCGATATGTCATGGGGCCGCATCAACCACCCCAGCGAAATGCTGAAGCATGGACAAGAAATCGAAGTGATGATCCTGAAGATCGATCGCGAAAAAGAAAAAATCGCACTCGGCCTCAAGCAACTCGAAAACTCGCCCTGGGAAAATCTCGACGAGCGCTTCCCGGTCAACAGCCGCGTGAAGGGCAAGGTCGTCAACTTGGTGACTTACGGTGCTTTCGTTCAACTCGACGAAGGCCTCGAAGGCTTGGTGCATGTCTCCGAGATGTCCTGGACCCGCCGGGTGAATCATCCGTCCGAGGTCGTGGAGGTTGGCCAAGAAGTCGAAGTGGTCATTTTGGAAATCGATCACGAGAAGCGTGAGATTTCTCTCGGCATCAAGCAAACCGAAGTCAATCCATGGGAGCTTGTCAGCGAGAAGTACCCCGTGGGCACCGTCATTGTCGGTCAAATTCGCAACATCGCCAACTACGGCGCGTTTGTTGAAATTGAACCCGGTATCGACGGCTTGCTGCACGTCTCCGACATGTCGTGGACCGAAAAGGTGGCCCACCCGAACGAGAAATACCAAAAGGGCGACACCGTCCAATGCGTGGTTCTCGAAATCGACCGAGACAAACAACGTGTTGGTCTCGGCGTGAAGCAACTCACCGAAGATCCATGGATCAACGCCATCCCCGAGAACTACCAGCCTGGCATGGTCGTTCAAGGCGAGGTCACCAAGATCACCAACTTCGGGGTCTTCGTGAGCTTGGAAGATGGTCTGGAGGGCTTGCTTCACATCTCCGAGCTCGCCGATCACAAAGTCGAAAATCCTCAAGACGTCGTCAAAAGTGGCGAGTCCGTGGAAGTCAAGATTTTGCGAGTCGATACCGACGAACGAAAGATTGGCCTTTCCCTCAAGCGGGCCCAGTGGGGCGACAACGACACCACGGCCTACGACGGCAGTGGCCCAGTCGGTGGCGACAGCAACAGTGCCAGCGAATTCGATGAATTCGCCCGCCCCTCCAAGGGTGGCATGGACAACCACGGAGCCATGGGTTCCGACAAGATCGAACTCTGAGCCTTCAGGCCCAGTTCCTGTTCTTCAATATGGTGAACTCCCAACGGCCCCCTCTCTCGGAGGGGGCTTTTTTGTGTCTGAGGTGTGGGACGTCTCAACACAGACAGACGAAGGCGGCAAAAGTAAACAAACCCATTCGTTTGCGATGGGGGGTGGCAGCTGTCAATCGATACAACAAGTTCATGTTCATGGCCGGGTCCTTTGGGGGCTGTACTTGTTGAATGGCAAGACGCACGCCGATCCCGCGCCAGCGCTCTGAACCGGCCTCAGGGTGCTTCTTATGAGACTTGGGGTTGGGGTCGTGCCGACATGTCGCCGGCAGGCAGCGCTGCGGAGCGCCGCCTTTCCGATCATTTTTCACCCACCCTCGGGGCTTTCCGACAACAATGTGTCCATGACCAAGTCAGCATCAGTTCTGTTGCTTTTCTTCACTGTGGGCGGCTTGCTGTCTTCCCCCACCTGGGGCCAAGGTCTCAGCGGACGCATTCAAGAGGTGCGAGACCGACTCGAACGTGACCGATATGCCGGCAGTGCCGAGCATCTTGGACGTCTCCTGTACACCGACTGTGAAGTTCGTATGGAAGAAGCACCCATCGCGGATGCGGTGGCTTGGCTTGCGGGCGCGACCGGAGTCCCTCTTCGCATTCTGGATGACAACAAAGGCCAGTCGGGCATCGACCTTTCCGTCGAGATCACTTTGGATGTTCGCGGCATGCCCGCCTTAACCGTGCTTGAAATCATGATGGAGCAGTACGAAGACGACACGGGAGAAGCTTGTGACTGGCAACTCCGCACGGGACGTGTTGAAGTTTCGACAAAAGACCGCTTGGCCCGCAAGAGTGCGCAGCGACTCAAACGCTATCCCATCCAAGATCTCATCACCAACGTGCCCAACTTCGACAATGGTCCGCGGCTCGATCTTGGAACCGCCCTTGGCCAAGGCAGTCAACAGGGTGGAGGCAACGGATCGCAGTCGCTGTTCCAAGGTGGATCGGAAGATCCAGACCTTCCGTCGGCCGCCGAGAAAGCCGAACAAATCATTGAACTGATTGTGGAGCTGGTAGAAGCAGAAGGGTGGGCCCGCAATGGAGGCAGCTGGGCATCGATCCGGTACCACGAGGGCAATCTGCTCATCAAGGCACCCGATTTCGTCCACCGAAGAGTGGGAGGCTACCCATTCCGGCCGGCACGCACCGCGGGGCCGGCTTCAATAAAGAAAAGCGATGGGCAGGGACCTCGGGGAGCGCGTTACACCGAGGGACGAACTGAAATTCCGGGAAGCGGGACTTGGGAAGCAAAACTCCCCCAGCGAAACCCTGCGAACATCAAGCCCCCCTCCTCTTCAGTACCCCCGAAGCCATCTGGCGACTAAACAGAATTCAAAGGCCGGGAACGCAGGACGCATTCTTCTGGAGAGGGCGGAGGCTGATTCAAGTCCAGAGTGAAGGCCCGAGCACCATCGTGGTCTGAGTTGACCAAGACAAGCCGATCGCCCTCGGACTCCACTCCGGTTGGCACCTTCCGGTGCCCCAAACAGAACAGTTGCACCTGCCACGCCTTGGCCAATTGGTCAAGATCTTCATCTTCGAACACACGTCCCCAAGTCATCAGGTACGCGCTTCCTTTTGGTTTCTCAAAATCGGAGACGACCAAAGCGCGGCGAATGATCTCTGGATCAAAGGAAGACATAACGGCCCGGCCGGGCAAGGAATGGGAACACCAGACACCATTTTCAGCACGGACGCCCAAGGCCATGGCGGCAATGAACTCGTCCAAAGCCAGCTCTACCGCCTCCCAGTGTTCCCCAAAGGTGAACTCCAAAGCATCCCGAAACAAAGTGACGCATTCACCGTGGCCTTTGGTCACTCGTGTTTTCATCAACTGTGCGATCTCATGATTGGCCAGCATGGGGTGAACCCCAGGGTGCACCTGCACAAGATCTGCTGTCTTGAGCAACATCCGATAGGAAAAATCCATTCCGTTCAGGAGATGTTCGCCATGAATCAACTCGTGCAAGATCAGGTGGCGATCTTCACCCGCATCCAAACGGGCCATCCGAAGCAGGGCCTCGAAATGAAAAGGGTTGTCGTGCAAGTCTCCGCTGACCAAAAGTGTGCCGTGCTCAGGCAGCACATCAATGGATCCTTGGCGGCAAGACCGCTGGTGCAGCGTCTGGGCGGCCTCACGCAATGTGTGCTGAACCGCTTCGGCATCTCGCGTGTCGGTCCATGGGATCTCGAGCATGTTCGAAGCGTACGCTGCACCGCGTTGGAGTGCTCTCGAGCGTTACCATCAAGCTTCATGATGTCACGCAAGCTCATGCTGCTGCTGGGGGCACTTTGGACGGTCGTGGCCCTCACCTTGGGGACACGAGGTCTGTGGTACGACGAAATCGCAGCTTGGCGGGACTACGGATCTCCAGCCGAAGGCCGAGCCGCATGGTGGTGCTTGACCCATTGGTTCGATCCCGCCAATCACCCCCTGCAGACTTTTGCATCTCGACTTTCGTTCCAATGGTTCTCGTGGTTGGGGGGAGAGCTTGCACTGCGCCTGCCCTCGATCGTGGCTGGGCTCGCCACAGCAATCATCCTGTGGCGATGGACAGAAAAGCGTTCAGGACCAGCGGTTGGCATTTGGGCGGGCGCGCTGGCTTTCACAAACCCAATGCTGTTGGAACATGCCACCGAAGCTCGGGGATATGCCTTTATGATGCTGACCGGGGCACTCAGTTTGCCGCTGGCTGACCACCTGCACACCAAGAATCGAACGGATCAGGGCACGCTGCTCAAGTACGCCATTGTGCAAGCGTTGGGCGTGGGCACCCATCTGACCACCGCCTTCTTGACGGTAGGACATTCCATATTGGGCTTGAGCAATCGATCATGGCGGCTTTTTCTGGCCTCTTCCATTGCCGCCCTGTTGGCCATGCCACTCCTTTGGCCAGTGCTCGACGGGCTGTGGTTGTCTCGAGATCAACTGACGCAAACGGCAGGGGCGCCTCAAGGTGGATATGGCTTGCTTCGAGTCTTTGGAGGCCAAATGGCTTTCGGATGGCTGCTGATTCCAGTCATGGCGCACGGGCTGTTGCGGTGTCGTCAAGACGTCCGCCGCGTTCTGTTGGGGCCGATCGTGGGACTGTTCGTTCTTTGGGTGACGATCATGCTCTCAGGCTCATGGGCTTACACGCGGTTTGGACTGTTTGCCCTCCCTGCGGTTGTGGTCGCATTGGCTCACGCATTGGTTCACCTCTTGCCTTCGGGACGGCTGCTCGTGCTTGCGCTTCAAATGTATCCCTTGGGACTGGTTGTTTTGGTCGACAAACAACCCGTGCGTGAAGCCATGCTCTGGACCTTGGGACACACCGAACAGGCCCCCCTGGTTGTTGGACTCCGCGGGGAAGTCGCTGGGGTGTACTCCGGGACCCGAGACGTGGACTTCAGCCTGTGTGGTATTCCAAACTGGGATTTCAATGCCGACTTGAACCACACCAACCCAGAAGTTGTGATGGTGATGTACCCCAACGTCGCCGATGTCGCGGTAAGTATCCTGCCGGAACGTGGATTTCGACTGGACCACACGCTGTACGGGCGGCTGGGGGAGTCCCCTGTTTTTACGCTCTCTGGAAACGAGGAAGGATCCATTCAACTTTGGACGCGTCTCAACTCAAAGGCGAAATAGAAGACCATCGCGGCTGGACTTGGTTTGGGCCAGAAGCCGTGGTGGTTTATCTGGCCTATGTGGATTACGACCGATGGTGCCCTTCGGCCCAACTTCCACCATCGGTCATTGCGGCCACCGCCTATGGTCTCCTTCTTGAATCCGTCAACAGCGATGTGCGAAGGGAACGCTGGGATTGCGCCATGCTTGGACGGGTGCGAAAGGACGCCGACGTCGCGATGGCCAGACGGCTGAGCGAGAGAAACTAGTCGTCTGCATCTGGCAACAGGGGTCGCCCCGACTCACGCGGCCAGACCAATGGCAAACGAAGCACAAATGTTGCCCCCCCGCCGGGAGTGGCATCACAGCGGACCGAGCCACGCAGGATCTCGGAAAACTGACGAGCAATGGCCAAGCCCAAGCCTGTGCCTCCGTGCCCTCGAGCCAAACCCGAGTCCCCCTGCCGAAATTTCTCAAAGATCACTTGTCTCAAGTCCTTAGGGACGCCGGGGCCGTGATCGATCACACTTATTTCTACCGAAGCACTATCAACCAAATGCGTCTGCAGATGCAGCGTTCCACTCTCTGGGGCATACTTGATGGCGTTGGCCAAAAAGTTGTACAAGACCTGCCTGACCTTCGCATGATCTGACTCCACGGTTGGGCACTCCGAAACATCAACCTGCAGAACCAACCCTTTCGAATCCAGCGAGGTGGAGAAAGCCCGCTGAAGTCCCGTCGCCAAATCAGCGAGCTGAAGAGGTACTGGGTGCAACTCAATTCGTCCTGCTTCAACTTTGGCCAAGGCGAGCAGTTCCTCGATCAATTGACGCAAATCATGGCCGGACTCAATGATGTGCTTCAAGCTTCGCTCGGCAGCGTCACCAGCTTGCTGTGCGGCAAAACCACTTTGCATGGCGTCGGCATGGCCGATGATGATCCCCAAAGGGGTGCGCAGCTCGTGGCTTACGTTGGCCAAAAATTCAGATTTCAAACGATTGGCCTCGTCGAGCCCTGCGTTCAAATCACGCAACTCATCAACCCGAAGGTCCAGCGCTTCGTTCATGGTGCGCAAATCTTGACGGGCCCGCTCGGAGCGTTCAACGATTCGATTGAGTGTCTCCGCCAAAGATTCAAATTCATCCCCCGAACTGCAGGAGAAGCGGGCATCAGGCTTGCCATCTTCAAGCGATTGCGCTGAATGCAGCAGACTCATGATCGGAGCCAAGATCAGTCTGTCCAGGATGCGGTGAAAGGCCACAAAAACCAGTACGAAGACCAAAAAGCCCGAGGCCACAAACCACGCTCTGGATTCCAACAACAAGGCGTCCCCGAAAGCGGCAGGAACTTCGACCCGCAACAATTGATCGGATCGCACCACATGCCTTTGGGCTCGAACTTCGCCTTCCTCTGTTCTTACGGTTCGTATCCCCCCCATGCCCTCGCCATCGAGAGTCACGATCGTTCGCTGCAGCGCATTCCATTGAGGATCATCCTCCGTCAGCACCACCACAAATTCGTCGGACTCCAGCGGCCCACCTTCTTCGAAGCGGCCCAAGGCTTCGTCAAGCGCCTTGGCTTGATAGCCCCTCACGATCGATTCGGTCCGGATCCAAGGCACCAAGAGGCCCACCACCAGGACCAAAAAAGCGCTGCCTAGGAACAAAAGGCGCGTGCGAGCGCCAAGAGACAATCGGTTGGACATGACACCATCATGGCGAATTCCTACGGGACGTACCATGCCGAACCATGCATCGACCTGGCGCTGACCCCCTTGATATGAATCCCGAGGATTTTTGGTGTGACTTTTGCCGCCGGCCTTGGTCCGATCAGGTCCCATTTGTTGAGGGGCACCGCGGCTCGTGCATATGCGGGAACTGCCTCAGCATGGCCTGGATCGCGGTAGAGACCGATGCGCCAGAACTTGTTCGAGGCGAATTCTTCTGCGTCATGAGCCAAGAATCCACCGCCGACCGTGCCGCCCAGAACCGTGGCGATGACCCAGGATGGTCTTCACCAAGCTGCCCCGAGGCCGTGATCTCAAGGAAAATGATCCGAATGGCGGCGGCGGTGCTTTCCCAAGATCCAGAAAACAGCTGGCAAAAGCCGACCTTGCCCCCTCAATCTTCGGAGTAGTACTCCTCTTCGTACATCGGGGCATCTGGAGAACTGGGGTCCATGACATCGGGATCGTATTCCCCGGCGCTCGCGGCCAAAACAAGAGCACCCACGACCACCAGAAACAAGACAATGCCCAGTATCACCACTTTGCCAGCCCTCCGTTGCAAGGGGGACGACGATCCCAACACTTGCGATGCAATGCGATCCTAGCGAAACTGGAGTTTGCAATGACCAGAAGCCTTCCGAGCGCAACTCGACTTGACGTCACTGGCTACGGATACCAAGCCGAAGATTTTCATCCCGCTGGTGAGGCCCCCCGTCCCGAAGACGATCCTCGACGGTGGTTTGACCATCCGGAACGACCCTTTGAGCTTGAGATCGGCTCGGGAAAGGGCACTTTCTTGATTCAAGAAGCGCCGCATCGTCCAGAGCACAATTTTCTAGGAATTGAATGGATGATGGCCTTTTGGCGATACGCCGCCGATCGAGCGCGTCGCCGTGACATGCAAAATGTTCGGATGCTGCATGCAGATGCGGTCGAATTTGTCCGGCAACGGGTCACCAACGAAAGCGTCCACACCTTTCATTTGTATTTCAGTGATCCTTGGCCCAAGTCACGCCACCACCGGCGGCGGGTGATCCAAGATGCCACCCTGCAAGAATTCCATCGTGTGATCGAGCCGGGGGGAACCCTTCGCATCGTGACCGATCATGACGGGTTGTGGGAGTGGTACGAAGAACACGTCGCCCGCTGCCCTCTCTTTGAACGTGAACCCTATGAACCCTGCGTGTCGGCCAAGCGTGGTGAATTGGTGGGCTCAAATTTTGAGCGAAAATTCATTCCGAAAGGTCGCCACTTCAGGGGGATGACTTTGCGGAGAAAGTAATCAGGATTCCCAATCAAGCAACACCTGCAAAATATCACTGAACCCCACAGTGCCATCAGAATCCAGGTCACACAGCCAATTCTGGGTCCCCCACCGATTGAGCACCAGAAGGACATCAGAGAAATCGATATGTCCATCGCCATCGACATCAGATGGTCTGGGCCCAAGCTCATCCCAACCAAGAATACGGTTCGCGCGTTCCGCAAAAAAAGCAGCGCTCACAGCATCGCAAGGGTGCCGCTCGTTGCCATCAAGAAGGTCCCCAAACCATGGATCACCCGTCAAGTCATGCACTTCGCCCGCAAACTCGAAGGCTTGGTATCCATTTTCAGTCAGCCAATCAAGAGATGAATTTGATCCATCAAATCGCTGGCCTTCAAAGGCATTGAAGAGAAACGGCGGAAACATTGTTTCGAACGGCAATGACCTTTGAAATTGCCTCCCAGTGATTGGCGAAATGCCCTGGCTCCAATTCCTGTGGATCATTCACAACTCTACGCCTCGCCGGGAAGAGAAATAGATTTCGAACCGTACCAGTAAGACCAATGTTCGCGGCGGCGGATAAGTTCTGATCCACGATGGCTAGAAATGATTCGACCAATTCTTCAACCTCCCTTGGCTCACTTGCGAGGTGGATCATGAAGGTGAGATCCAATGTTGGATCGATCGTAGATGTTTCCAGCCAAGCTTGGAGTTGGGCAAGCGAATAGGTTTTGTCAAACTCTGAGACTCCGGCTTGGTCGGCACCAAAACCTTGAAACGACCAGCTGCTGTCAGCCAAGGAAGAAAAGTGAACGCCTGGCAACCATTCATGCGATTCGGCATGTATTTCCCAGAACGTTCCCCCAGCGATTTGGAGGCGGCCACCCTCACCAATTGCATCGATCAAATTGAACTTGGGAACAGGGCCATCCACGACGCCTTGGAAAGGGGATGAAATTTGTCCCACAAATGAAGGCGGGGGCAGGAGGGGAGCAGAGAGAGCTGAAATATTGTTTGCAGTGCTGATGCACTCTTGGTCACCAGCTGTTGGACGACGGGTGTGAAGCCTCCCCGCAGTTCGATTGCCTGGTTGAGGAAAACTCCTCCCCCAACCTGACCACCATCCGCTGCGAAATTGGAGTTCACCTATTGCGGAAGAAGCCTGGGTGGCCTCAATATTCATTTCGACAATACGGCCGACTGGGAGCGTAAATACTGTCCCCAGACCAATATCTTGCTCAATGGCGTAGCCGGTTGGTTCTTGCGCACGAACAGACCAGAAGTCAGACTGCTCTGGGGTGAATTTGATTGGAGCCGAATTTGGACCTCCAGCGTTCCCAGTGAACGCTGTAACAGATCCATCATCAAGCAACCCCATCATGGCAGTAGGAACCCGCGCCGGCAGTGCAAATGCGACGGAGTCGCCGAGAACCACAATCCTTTGACCAGGGTGAGGATCTGGGATCGCTGGACCAAGTGAGGAGTCACTGCAAGCAAACGACAGTGCATAAAGAGGGAGCACAAGCCAACGTATCCCCAAAAGGGAACCAGTCAACCAAAGCCGAGTTCAACATCTTCAGCATCGCCCCACAGGCCCTCAATGTCGTACCAAGCCCTCTGGTTGGGCTCGAAGAGGTGCACCACCAGGTCCACAAAGTCCAGCACAATCCAGGTGGCGTGCTCGTCACGGCTGCCTTGCCACGCAGATTGACCTTGCTCGCGGGCATGCTTCTTCATGAGGTCGGCCACCGAGCGCATCTGGCGATCTGACGTACCGGAGATGACAAGGATCCAGTCCATGACCTCGGAGAGATCGCGAACATCCAACAGGCGGATGTCGTCGCAGTCGTAGTCCTTGGCCAATTTGGCCAAGTCAAGGGCGAGTGCCTTGGTTCGAACACGTTGTTCGGGCGTGGTACCGCGGGCCAATGGATCAGCCGAGGAGTTGCTTGACGAGATCGCCGTGCTCAACCACCACGCCGGCAAAGACCACCGACACGATCGCGATCAACTTGATCAGGATGTTAAGAGCAGGCCCCGAGGTGTCCTTGAAGGGGTCACCGACGGTGTCGCCGACCACACCGGCTTTGTGGGACTCGGAGCCCTTGCCGCCGAAGTGGCCTTTCTCGATGTACTTCTTGGCGTTGTCCCAAGCACCGCCTGCGTTGGCCATGTAAATGGCGACGGCGAAGCCACTGGTCAAACCACCCACGAGCATGCCAAGCACCCCGGCAACGCCCAACAAGAGGCCAACCAAAATGGGCACCACGATGGCCAAGATGGATGGCATCACCATTTCCTTTTGGGCCCCGGTGGTGGAGATGGCCACGCAAGAGGCGTAGTCAGGATATTGCTTGCCCTCGTGCTGAACCTTTTTGGGCCACTGCATCGGGTCATTGATTTGCTCTTCGGTCATGCCTTGTGCCTTGAAGGCTTCTCGCATCAGAACAAATTGACGACGGCATTCGTTCATCATGGCGTAGGCCGCACGACCCACGGCATTCATGGTCATGGCACAGAACACAAAGGCCAGCATCACACCAATGAAGACGCCGCTCAGGACGGAGGGGTTCAACAAGGTGACGTTGTAGTGATCCACCACGTTCTGGATGCTTACAGAAGCACTGGTCGCCTCTTCACCAAAGACACCAGACTTCACCGCATACTCCTTCACAGTGATGACGTAAGACGCCAGAAGCGCGAGGGCGGTCAACGCCGCCGAACCGATGGCGAAGCCCTTACCGGTGGCCGCGGTGGTGTTGCCGAGGGAATCGAGCATGTCGGTGCGGTCGCGGACAAAGCTGGGCTGGCCGGACATTTCGGCGTTGCCACCGGCGTTGTCAGCAATAGGGCCATACGCGTCGGTGGCCAAGGTGATGCCCAAGGTGGAGAGCATGCCCACCGCGGCAATACCAACGCCGTAGAGACCCAGCAAGAAGTTGTCACCACCACCAGCAAGGTAGAAGGCGAGCATGATGCCCACCACCACCACGGCAATGGGGATCCAAGTGGAGATCATGCCAACGGAGATGCCGGCGATGATCACGGTGGCCGGGCCAGTTTGGGCTTGCTCGGCAATGCTTTGCGTGGGTTTGTGCTCGTAACTGGTGTAGTACTCGGTGAACCAAGCAATCACGAGGCCACCCAAAAGGCCGGTCACGATCGCGCCCCAAACACCGCCGGATGAAATCTCGGTGCCGGCAAATACGTTTTGCAACAGGAACCATGAGGCCACAACGATGATCGCCGAAGCGGCCCACACACCCATGTGCAAACTCTTCAACAACTTGTTGAAGGAGGCGTTTTCTTCCGCTTTCACCACGAAAACACCGATGAGCGAGGCCAACACGCCAAAGCCTGCGAGGGCCAAGGGCGCGATGGCGAGCTTCAAGCCGACGCCTTCACCAAGGGAGCCCGCACCCGCCAAAGCAGCAGCAGCACCGATGGCCATCGTCGCGAGAATGGATCCGTAGTAGGACTCGTAGAGGTCGGCACCCATACCGGCAACATCACCAACGTTGTCACCGACGTTGTCGGCGATGGTGGCGGGGTTGCGGGCATCATCTTCAGGAATGCCAGCTTCGACCTTGCCAACGAGGTCGGCACCAACGTCGGCCGCCTTGGTGTAGATGCCACCCCCTACGCGAGCAAACAAAGCTTGCGTGGAAGCCCCCATGCCATACGAAAGCATGATGGTGGTCATGCCGACCAGAGCATCGCCTTCAGGCAATGGCACGATGCCTTGGGTGTACAGGAAGAACCAAGCAGAGATATCGAGCAAGGCAAATCCAACCACCACCAGACCCATCACAGCACCGGCCCGGAAGGCGACCTTGAGGCCGTCATTCAAGGATTGTTTGGCGGCAAACGCGGTCCGGGCGGAAGCATTGGTGGCCATCTTCATGCCGAACCAGCCGCACAAACCGGAGAACAAACCCGCGACTGGAACACCAATGGCAGTCTGCCAAGCCTGCGTGCCCTGAGTGGACAACACAAACAGCACCGCCACCAAAGCCACGAAGACCAGTGCCACAACTTTGTATTGGCGGGTCAAGTAGGCCATCGCACCGTCACGAACGGCTTGGGCGATCTCCACCATCTCACCTTCACCTTCACTGTTGGCCATGACACCACGGCTAAAAGCGAAGGCCGCACCAAGAGCGCTGATCGCGCCAACGGGTCCAAGCCAATACAGCGGGGAAAGATTCATTGGGTCCATGAGGTGTATCCAGGTGTCAATAGGAAAATGAGGGGTTCGCAGACACGCGTTGGCGTGTCCAAGGCATGTTCACGCAGACAAATTCGTCATTGATCCTAGGAGATCGGATCAATGGAACGAAATGCGTCAATGAAAAGCCAAAGATGTCAGGATCAGCGGCGACGGCCGCCCGCTTGCGGGCTTGTGCGCACCAGTCGAGAAGCTGCTTTCCGAGTGGCACGACGGCGGCGTTCGGAAGGCTTTTCGAAGTATTGACGCTTCTTGACCTCTTTGGTCAGGCCTTCCTTCTCACACAGCTTTTTAAACCGGCGCATCATTTGTTGCACGCTTTCGCCGGTTCGGGTCTTGATTCGAATCGCCATAAGTCATGAGCTCCTTGGGGGGAAACGACTATTTCACCCGAAAACGCGCCTCCCGTCAAGCAGAGATGTGAAGGTATCTTGGGGGGCATGGCCCGTGTGATCTTGGACACCAACAACGTGCTGGGGGCAACGGAGACTCTCCCCACCGAGATTGCCGGCCCAACCCTGCAAGAATTCGTCGAGCTCCTGAAAGTCTCGAGGCGGTCTCCCGATGGATTCCTGTTGGTCTGCGACGGTACACCTTGGGAAGATGCCCCCAGAAACCTGCCCAGTGGCATGAAATTGACGTTCTCGGGGCATGGTGTGACCGCAGATGACGTCATCGCCCGAGTTGTCTCAAAAAGTTCGATTTCCCGCCAACTTCTGGTCGTCACGACCGATCGCGCCCTACAAACCCGCGTCAAACGCCACAAGGCCTCCACCATGGACTCCAAAGCTTTTCTCGAAGAGTTGGGATTGGACTGGGCGCGGGAGTCCGCGTCCCCGAAGCGGCCTTCGGAGACCCCAAACCTTGACCCGAACACGGTGCTCCCACCGGATGTGATGGCCGAGGCCGAGTCGGTAAAACCACAAAAAAGCGATACTTTGCCATCAATTTGGAATAAAATATCTCCAAAATCTGTGAAAAGTCGAGATCCTGTTGAAAACATTCAGCCGGACAAGCCTCTGGATGAGCCGCCGCATGGTGGATTTTCATTTGATCCCAAAACCCTTGAGGATGCCGAACGCATCGCCAAAGGACACCCCCCCCATGACCCCTAAAGGCCAGCTCTTCCTTACCACCTGTCTTTTTGGGAGCCTGACCGCCTGCGACCGGACCGGGTCGGTTCTGAGCGAGGGATCGCAAGAGATCCAAACCATTGATGGGGTTCCCACGGTGGCTTCAGATGACCCCATGTATTTGGCGTGCATTGAAGAAGCCAAAAACGATGCCCAACGCAGCCTTGCTGGGGCGAGAGCCCGTTGGATGGCTGGAGACATGGAGGCCCAACGCCGCTTCGTTGTTTTGTATGCCCCTTCCGAAGCCGGCACCACGGTTTGGCTGCAGCCACGCCACTGGGGCCCGTTTCGCTTGGAGTGTGTTCCGCTCGAAACCGACCTGGTGGAAGAGGGCGACATCGTCGTGCTGACACCGGAACAAATTTTAGATTGGGCCGAATTCGGGACCGAGGGTGATGTTCCCATCAAAGGCGGGTTCACCGATCGCTGCGGACGCATGCTGGAAAAAGCACGCCTGCCGGGATGAGGTAAAAAAGAACCGGACCGCCCAAGGCAACTTCAGGGATACAGCCGGGTCGCCGCAAATCCATCTTCGTCAGAGGCGGTCCAACGCACCCGATCATGCAGACGGTGGGGATGACCTTGCCAAATTTCGACCGCATCCAAACTGACACGGTACCCACCCCAAAATGGGGGCCTTGGAACCGGGGCTCCTGAGAATTTGACCCGCATCGCTTCGACTTCTTGTTCAAACTGAGAACGGTTCGACAAAGACTTGCTCTGCTGACTGGCCCAAGCACCAAGTTGGCTCTCCGGATGTCGAGCCGCGAAGTACGCATCAGAAACTTCAGGTTCAACCTGCGAAATGCGGCCTTCGATTCGGATTTGACGATCGGTTTGATCCCAATGGAACAACACCGACGCGCGACCCGAAGCAATCATGGCCAACGACTTGCGTGACTCGTAGTTGGTATAAAAAACCACACCACGTTTGTCAAAGCCGCGGCGAAGTACGGTGCGGACCGAAGGGGTGCCATCCGCATCGACGGTGGCGAGGTACATCGCATTGGGATTGGGAACGTCCAACGCATCTCCCTCAGCAAACCAGGCTTCCATCCAAGCCAAAGGTGAGGCAGGTGGATCATCAAAATCGAACTGGGTCATACGGCCATGCTAGGAGCAAAAGAAAAGGGAGGACCCGAAGGTCCTCCCAAGAAAGACAAGTTGTCTTCAGGTCAAGACGCACTGAAGAAGCGACCAAGAACCGCCGCGGGCTGGGTTGCGCCGGCCACGGTTTCAATGCGGTTCAGGGCACGATCCACCGCCATGTGCAGGTCGTCCAAGTGGGCTTCCGTGTAAGGGTCAGCCTTGCCCTTCATCGCGCGAGCCAATCGACCTTTCAACCGCTTCAGGTGCATGGTGGAGAGCGTTCGGGTGGGGCCGGGCATGCCAGACTTTCCGGATGACAATTCTGCCAATCGCGAGACAAGCTCAGCCTGAAGACCACGACGCCAGTTGGAGATGGCGGGCTCGCGAGAGGAACCACCATTCACTTGACCATCCAGTTCGCGGAATACGTTGCCCACCACTTCATCCATGACCTCGGCCAAGGTGATTTGGTCGGTGTCAGACGGCGTGGCGATTTCGTTGTCGTAGATCCGGCGCAAGGTCACAGGGTTCATGATCTGCGACAGGGCGGAACGCTGAATACCCGAGATCCGGCTGTGGATGGGGAACGTTGGATCAGAGCGATCACCTTCGGAATTGTCGGACCATTGGTCGGTGGTCATGTGATGCAACAACTCAGTGGTCATACCGAATGCTTCATCTTCGAAAGCGTTGGCCATGACAAAGGCCAAAGCCTCGCGCTGAGGATCGGCTTCAACCGGCATGACTGGAGCACGACCATCAGGATCGCCCTTCTGGTTCCTCGAAACATCCGAGCCACCCAGCCAGTTGGCCATCATGGAAATCATCCGACTTTGCATCGACAGCGTCTTGAGGTAGCCCGTCCGCGAACGTGACCAACTTTCACCATCTTTGACGAAATCAGAGAGGATCTTCTCTCGCTTCATTCCGACGATCTGCATGATCTCCATTGCGTAGTCATGCGGGTCGGCCGTGAAGTCGTACCGACGAGCGAATGGATCGGGGCCGACCGTGTCATCATCGGTGAGGTACGCGTGCTCAGGCACGTTCACTTCTGTAAGCACTTCGGTCGGATCACCGAACGTGTAGCCATATCGGATGGCCCACTTGTCGTAAGGACCAACGTCGATCATGGTGAAGTCACCTTGTACTTCGCCGGTATCAACACGGAAGTTTGGCGGCAGGTAGTCCATCACGGAACCTGCGATTGTCTTCTTGCCTTTGAACTCTTCCGAGTTCATCTGCTCGTGGGTGTAGAGACTGGATGCTTTGAAGTTGTGACGCAAGCCCAGGGTGTGACCCACTTCGTGACACACCAACTCGGCAAACAAGGGACCGACAAACCACTCGGGAATACCGTCCAATTGTGCGCCGTCATCACCCTCGGGGGCGAACATGGCGAGGTCTTCACCCATCAGCCCTGCGAAAGCCATGTGCGAGGCCAAGCCTTGGGCGGCCATGCACTCGGTGCATCCAGCCGAAGTACAGGTGCCGTAGAGATCGGGGTTGTGTGCGATCGCAGGCTCGGCGGCGTCGGCGGTCACCGAGGTCCGGGCCGCGATCAATTCCGCCCGGCGAGCTGGAGAAGCCACCAACAAGCGTGGGTCCCAATGGGGGTTGGCGTCGTACCACGCACGCAGATCAGGGCTCATCCCTTCAGCCACGATGTCCGGGGAGTCTTCGTAGTACCAGCCCCAGTAGGCCCGGATCCAACCGTCGGTCAAAACGATGTCGGCATCAAAAATCTCACCCGTCAAAGGGTTGGCCCGTGAAGGACCAATAGCAGTTGACACGTCGTTGTTCAGCCAGCGAATAAAGCTGTACCGGACGTCTTCTGGATCTTTGTCCATGTGAGCGCCAGTTTGCTTGTCTTGGAAGTACACCTCGATGGCGTTGTCGATGCCCACTTCGGCAAACGCGTTGTTCCAATAGAGGACGCCCTGACGCAACCAGCGGCGGTACCGGACCGGAACCGTGTGCTCGATGTAGTAAATGATGGGTTCCTTGGGCGGAGACATCTTCAAGCTGGGGTCCCGCTTTTGGAGATTCCAGCGGTGGATGTATCGCTTCCATTTGGTCTTTTGGTTGTAATCGCCAAGGTCACGGTAGCTGGTCATGAAGTAACCAATTCGGTTGTCTGCTTCACGAGGCTTGTAGCCGCTGTTTCGGGGCAAGTCGACAATCGAGAAGTACAGACCAACAATTTGGCCACTTCGATTGGGGACATCGAACGACACCACCGTGTTTTGGGGGAAGGTCTTGGCGGTGACGACTTCGGCCAGGCCAGCGTTCAGACCACCAAGTCCCAAACCACCAGCGGCGGAGCGGAGCAGCAGGCTGTCCAAGTCCACAACGGGTTGGCCCGATGGACCCATTGCAAGAATGGGAATGTCAAACAACATGGTGTCGGTGAAGATTCGTCGCACCGAATCTTTGGATTCTTGTTCACCATTGGACCGGGTGTCCAACTCGGGAGTCATGACCATCAAGCGGTCACCATTGCGCTTCCAGTACACCAGCACTTCGGGGCCTTGCAGTCCCGCGAAGATGGTGCCACGGTTTTGCGTAGCCGCAATGATGTGCTGCTGTCGTTCCCAACCCCGGGGCAATTCTGCCAAGAGGTCGTTGTCTTTTTTCCAGATTCGATAGAGCGGCCGGGAACCGTCCGCGGTCGAAACGACTTCTTTGAATCCGTTGGATACTTGATCGAATTTGGGGAGGTCGGCGGTCGCCAGCGAAGCGGCGGCCAGTGCGAGTGCGACGATGCGATGCATGGAAGGATCTCCTGAAAAGGGTAAAAACGGTGCAGATTTCGCTGGTCCTTCATCGGATGGAACCGCACTGCCAGATGTTCCGGACTTGCACCGGTCACATTTTCGGACCATCCCTTGAGACGGTCAAAATGCGGCATATTCTCGGACGCACTTTGGCAAGATCACGCCATGGAACAGCACAGCCGAGTCAACGACTGTAGCAACGAGAAGGGGCTATGCCCCCCAAATTTCAGGAGAAAAGGGGCCTCAGCCTTCAATCGGAGGCAAAGGGAAAGTCTTGTCAGACTGGGCTTTACGGAAAGCTCTGTACCTGGCATCGATCGCCTCATCGGTGCCCGCCAACATCGCCACTGAGAAAAGAGCGGCATTGGTGGCACCGGCCGAACCGATGGCGAAGGTCGCGACAGGGATTCCCTTGGGCATCTGGGCCATCGACAGCAAAGAATCCAAGCCTTCGAGGCTCCATGCTTTCATTGGACAAGCCAACACAGGGATCGGTGTCAACGCCGCGGCCACCCCAGCCAAGTGGGCGGCTCCGCCAGCCGCGCAAATCAGGGCCCGAATGCCACGTTCTTCCGCAGATCCGCAGTAGTGCTCA
Organism: Phycisphaeraceae bacterium; assembly: GCA_004213555.1. Taxonomy (GTDB): domain Bacteria; phylum Planctomycetota; class Phycisphaerae; order Phycisphaerales; family SM1A02; genus UBA8653. Next base: position 51,257 of record SHAP01000004.1, read on the forward strand.
AGCCGCCGTGGGGCACGGTGGGCCGAGATCACATTGGCTTCGTAAGGCACATCCAAATCGCGGAGGGTTTTTGCCGCCGCCTGCATGGTGGGCCAATCGCTGGATGAACCCATCAAAATTCCAATTTTGGCGTTGGCCACGGTCTCGTATTGGTCAGGCATGGGCGAGATTGTACCGAAGCTCAGCCTTCCCGTGCGAGATAGCCAAGTTCGGCAAGCAATGCCAACACCAAACCAACGTGTTCACCTTGGACTTCCACCGAGTCATCTCGGGTGGTGCCTCCGCCGCCGCACTTCGGCTTAAGTTCCCGCAAGATGCGAGGCAGATCCGAGGCCACCGGATCAAAGCCCCGAGCCACGGTGGCCTTCCGGCCACCCGGGCGTTTCTCCACCCGCACCAGAATTTTTTGGTCTTGGGGACGACAGGGATGGCCTTCCGCATCTCGAGGGCACCCACAATCGACCATCTTCTTTTGACACGCCGGACACGTCACGGGGCGTTCGAGGGATGTGCCGTCAAACAAGCCCACTAGGAACCGCGACCAATTTGGATCAGCCGGGGTTCTTCACTGGTTTTCACCATCATCCCTTGATTGGGCTGGAATGAACCACGCAAGTTCACCCACGACAACGGACGCACTTGATCGGCAACTTCGCGCAGGTCGAGCGCGATCTGCCAAGCCGGTCCGTACAGCGCATCGACCGACTGCAATCTGGGGTCATCGGTGTTCACCGTCCAACAAGCTATCGGTGAAGGATCGGCTCCCCGAAGCACCAATTCAAAGAGAAAGGTTCCAGGGACACGAAGCGATGCGGCCGCATAATCCTCAGAGAAAAGCGCGACGGCGGCTTCAATGCGATCCGGATAGCCGTCCCCGTCAACATCGATGGGTCGCTGTCCGACCAAAAGTGTCATGGCATCAATCGTGATGCCCGCCGGAGGCGGAGGAATCAAACTGGGAACCGGAGGCAGCGCCCGTCCATCGTTGGTGCGAACATCGGTGGTTTGGCATCCAAGACCGCCGAGCACCAAGAGGCCCAGTGCGAGAGATCTCACTCTTCCTCCGAAAAATCAAGGCGTTCACCATTGGCATCAAACAACCCACTCGTGGGATTGATCCGTCCGTCACGAATCATGTCGAGCACCTCTGGGGGGAGCGACAAACGAGAGGCCTCGGTGTTGGTTATTTCCGACACACGTGAGCTTCGCTGGGGCGAATCGATGACATGGGGGGTCAGTACAATCAACAACTCGGTCCGGGCATCGGTTTCTCTTTCGCCACGAAAGAGGTAGCCAAGCCCCGGAAGATCACCAAGCAAGGGGACTTTTTCGGTGCGCTTTTCGTAGCGGTCGGAGATCAAGCCGCCCAAGACAATGGTCTGTCCGTCCTTCACCGTGACGGTGGTTTCTGCTTCCCGGGTTGTGATCACAGGAGAGATCAAATCTTCTGAAATTTGAACCGAGCGTGCAGACAGATCGCGAATCGACGGCTTGACGTCCATCCGGACAAAGCCATCCGGTGTGATGGTTGGTGTGACCTCAAGTGTGATCCCAAGCTGCTCTTCCCGAGTCGTGGTGTTCACGCCGTTGTCGCTCACCGATTGGGCATCGGCCACACGAATCAAGTCGCCAACCTGCAAACGGGCTTGCTCGTTGTTGGCCGCCATAACCGCCGGATTTGAGAGGACCTGCAGTCGACCTTGTGCACGCAATGCTCTCAAGAACAAGCCAAAATCGGTCCCCGAGACTTCCATGCTTGGGGCCGCAACACCGGTGAGCGCGGCGGTCCCAAGCCCAAAGCCCAAAGTGCCCCGTGCGGTTCCACCGCCTGCAGTGACATTCGCCTCAAGCCCATCAGCGCTGGATCGGTCCAAGGTGACCTCGGCCAACATGACTCCAATCAGCACTTGCGGGGGGTCAACATCGAGTTGCTCAAGCAACTGCCTCACCCTTTCGGAGTGACGCGGTGAGGCGGAAACCAGCACGGTGTTCGTCTTTTCATCGCCCTTGATGGTGATCTCTCGTTCGAGCAATCGAGTTGCCGAGCCCAATTGCTCGTCAGACAAGGTGCCCACCAACTTGCGCTGCTCCTCTTCCACAAAATCCGTCACGATGGACGCGACATCGGTTGCTTTTGCATTTCGCAACTGAACCGTAAAGGTTTCTCTCTCGTTGGCTTCCAAGGAATCGAGCTGCTCCACAACGTTCTTGACCAAATCGAGGTACTTCGGTGTCCCGGAAACCAACAAAGCGTTGGTTCGGCGGTCGACCGTAATCGAAAGTTGCTGACGCTCGTCGGGGACCGCCGTAAGGTCGTCACCCAGGAACCCTTCACCACCTCCCACATCCGAAGCACCACCACCGGCACCAGCAGCACCACCAGCGTCGGCCGGAGCTCCACCTTCACGAGGCTTGAGCACGTATAAATTTCCCGATTGACGCAGGTTGAAAAGATCAACCAGAATCTCACGCATGGCGGCCGCATCAGCATTGACCAACTCAAACACCCGCACACTCTTCGCTCCGGTGCTTGACGTGTCCAAGTCGGAAATCATTCGCACCAGCAATGAAAGGGAATCTGGCGGGGCCGAGACAATCACAGAATTCGTTCGAACATCAGGGGTGAGGGCGATGACATCTCGCAGAGCCAGAGAAACCTCGACCGGATCACCATCCTCACCGAGGTAACGCAGCACGGTGGCCGCCCCTCGCCGCGATCGCCCACCCCCACGCAACACGCTTTCGATCAAAGATACGGTCTCGATGGCATTCGCCGAAGCCAAGGCAACCGTACGCACTTCAACCAACCGGGCCGGATCCTGCGTGTCAATGCGCTGAATCAAATCACGGATCGCACGGACATCACCTGGCGATCCACTCACCAAGATCCCGTTCGAACGAGAATCGGCCACCACTCGCACCGAGTTTGGACGCCGACGGTTGGCGTCGTCGACGTAAAGATCCTCCAGCAGCTCCACCATGTTTTCTGCGGTGTCACCTTCAACCGAGATCAAAGCCACCTCTCGGTTTCTCAACAGTTGATCGCCCGTCGATGAAAGCAACTCCACCAAGTACTCAACTTCTTCGAGATTGGCTTGGCTGGCCGCAACGAGCAACGCATTGGAGGATCGCTCGGCTTCCACCACCACGCGATCATCAGGTCCGGCGGCATCACCCAGCGAACGCTCGCGTTCTTGCATGAGTTGCTCGATCCGCCGGGCGACGTCGTCGACTTCGAGATTGGCGGGCACCGCAACCACGTGCAGACCCAGAGCGGGGTCATCAGGTATTTCAAGAAGTTGATCGGTGATGGCCTGCACCACTTCAATGTCTTCTGGTGCGGCGGCCACCAGCAAGGCTCCGGTGCGGGCGTCTGGGATCACCAAAGCCTGACGCCGCGCACGTTCCGAGGTGGAAAGTCCGACGGTGCGTCGCTCCAGCAACCGGCCGACCGCATCTGCCGTCCGGGACAGTCCGGCCCGACCCACCGGAATCACCTCAAAGACGGTCTCGTTGAGGTCACGCTCCACGTCCAGTTGCAGGACCAAATCTTGCACAATTTCAAGACCAGTCTGCGTGGCGGTGACCAACACGCTGTTGGATCGAAGATCTGGCAACACCACTGCGGTTTCGGCCACAGCGCGAGCACCCGCCCCCATTCGCTGTCGCATCTGGGATCGGGCTTGCAGCAAGGACTGCGCGACATCGGCCACCCGTACGGGATCCGCGAACACAAGCGCGATTGTTTCCACAACCACATCGGAGCTTGCGGTATCCAAAGTGGGCAAGACGGAGCGAGCCAGTTCGAGGGCCGGTGGAGAACCTGAGAGGATGATCGCGTTGCTGGCCACATCTGGCTCCACCAAAAGCCCATCGTCGTCTCCCAGAGCTCCAATCTCCCGCTGTTCATCAATCACCCGCTGCAACCGGCCGGCCACCAGCTCGGCCGAAGCATTCGCGAGACCAATGGAAGCAAAGCCGCCCGAGGTTCGAAATGAAGGCACATCGAGCATGCCAATCAGTTCCGCGGCGATTTGCAGGTGCTCCGTCTCCGCGACCACAAGAATGGCACCCAGCCGAGATTCTGCACTGACATACACCTCATCCAACGGGGCGCTCAGTCGTGAGTTGTAGACCGCAGAATCACCTAGAGGTGGCACCACACGGAGCCTTCCGAAACGCCGTGCTGCATCCGGCTCTTCTCCCGAATTCGACAGCAAGTCATTCAACCGACGCGCAAGATCTTCAACATTGGCATGCTGAACTGGGAACAATCTCGGCTCCAGCCAACCGTCAGAAGCCGGCACATCCATCTTGATGCGCATCACTTCCACCAAAGCAACCGCCTCTTCAGATCCCGCAACCACAATCGCGTTTGTTCGATCATCCACCGACAAGGCAATCCCGGTCAAAAGAGCCCGTCCCGCCGGGTCGGCCGGCAAACCGACGACACCGCTGACTGGAGTGCGAGACAATTGGCTCGACTGCGAAGCCAAGTCACGCACCAACGCGCTGAAAGCCCCGGCGTCAATATGGTCCAGCACCATCACATTGACCGACACCGAAGGGGTCACCGGCACGCGATCCAAAAGCTCAATGAAAGACTCGATCGCCTGAACATTGGCACGCGATGATGTCACCACCACGGTGTTGCTGGACGTATCAGGCTGCACCTTGATGGGAACCGTGAGATCCAGAGCCAAGTCTTCGTCAGCACCTCCATCTTGGTGAACGCGGAGCGCGCGAAGCTGGGCGGCGAGACCTTTGCTGAGGGGCGTTCCCACCGCGCTGTCCGAAGGCTCGAGGACGCGGCGAACAATGTTCACGATGGCATCCGCCCGATTGCGTTGCAGCTGCACCAGCCGCACTTCCGCGGCGGCATCGGTATTTTCACGATCGAGGGCCTTCAAGAGAGATGTGACCCGGTCTCGATCGGCAGGATTCATCGCCACGACAATGGCATTGCGTCCAGGAACCGGTGAAATTCGAAGCGGCTCCCGGAAATTTCTTCCCGCAGCGTCCTGACCTCCCGCAGCCCCAACGCTGTTCAAGAAGCGTTGTGCATCCTGAGGAGAAACGTGATCCAAGTCAATGATCAAGACCGCTTCACCGTCAGAAGGCGCGGAAGACTCCAGAGCGGCCACGGTCTGCTCGATACGCTCCATCAATGGTGGAGGGGCCGAGACGATGATGGCGTTCGAAGCAACTGAAGCTTGGATGGACAAGGGCTGGTTGCGTCGCTTGGCGACGGGATTGAATGTCCGCCGCAGTTCGTCGGCAATCACCGATGAACTTGAGGAAGCAATGCGGATGACCTCGACCACCCCTCCTTGCGCTTCTTGTCCAGCAAGATCCAAAGAGTTGATTATCTCAGCAATCTTGTCCATGCGATTTCGATTGGCCGCGACCACCACGCTGTTGGTTTCTGTTTCCGCACTCGCACGCACCCATTCGTTGGCTTCGACCAAAACGGCGGGTGGAGCGTCGCGATCTTCACGACCTCGAACGGCTTGGCCCGCACGCTGATTCCGTCCCGCAAGTTCACCAGCGAATGCCTCGTTGATGGCCCGCGCGACTGCTCTGGAATCGGCATGGTCCAAAGTAAAAGAACGGAGTTGCAAAGAAGCATCATTTTCTTCGCGGTCCAGCTTGGAAATCAAAGAGCGGATGCTTTCCCATTCGCCTTCGGGTGCAGAAATGACCAAACTCCCAGTGCTGGGATCAGCCACGATGGAGACCGAACGTTGGGCGGGCGTTGTGGCGGCGTACGCATATGTGCCGTAGAAAATGCCGAGAGCTTCACGAACTTGCTTCGCCTCTGACCATTGCAGGGAAACAATTTCCGTCACCAGTGGATTTTCCACCGGACGGTCGAGGCTACCGATCACATCCTGAATGTTCTGCCACTGGTCTGTCGTGGCGCGAACGATGACTCGGTTCGTATCGCGTTCAAAATCAAAGCTGGGACCTGGGACATCACGGGTCCCTCGATCCGAAACACGCTGCAGGGTGTACACCACATCATCGGCCATGGCGTATTCAAGCTGCACCACATGGAACTCGCGCATGGGCTTCGGCGGGGCCGAAGCCAATTCCTCGAGCAAACCTTCGATGATCGGCATTGATTCGGCAGTCGCGTTCACCACAACCGCGTTGGTTCTTTGATCTGCCACAATTCGAGCCCGGACCAGCACGGCTTCATCGGCTCCCTCGGGCAAGACGGCTGTTCCGGTGGTTCGACCTTGGGCATCTAGTCCCAAAGACGATGTCAGCAAACGAACCGCTTCATCGGCTCGACCCTCATCCAACCGGAAGGTTCGAAGCACCGTTTGTTCGGCAGCTTCAGGCTGATCGAGCAACGCGACAAGTTCACGCGCCTGGCCCAGCACCGCCTCGGTACCGCCCAAGGCAATGCTTCGGGTGCGTGGATCGACGGTTACGGTCAGTTCATCACCCCGGCCACGGGGAAACTGTTCACGCAGCGCTCGCGCCACGGTATTGGGATCGGCCTCCAAGACTTGAACCAGCTCGATCTTGCGTTGACGCAGCCCCTCGGCCTCATCTGAAACATCAAGAATGTCAACCAAGCCTGAAACAGCTTCCAGCTGCGATTCAGTGCCCGCGACCACCAAGGTATTTGTGCGTACGTCAGCGCGGATTTCTAGGGGTAACTCTTCACGGTCGCCGTAGCGGTTCACGTTCGAGAACTGGCTGTTCACAATCGGAAGAATTGTGCGGCGCATCCCTTCCGCTTGGGCAAACTCCAAACGAAATGTTTCAACCAACGTTGCCACGCCGTCCTCTTGAAGATCAAGATCCGCAACAAAGGCTGCCAAAATAGGCAAAGCATTGGCTGGGGCAGTGACCATGACGCTTCCAGTGGACCAATCACCGGTCACGTCCACCTGGTCATTTTGAATCACGATCGGGTCAAACCCCGGATAACTGAGCGTCACAGACTTGGATGCAGGATCACGTCGATACCTTCGGTACTCCTCCCGACCTACCAATGAGTAAATCGCGTCGGCCACCATTTCCGTGTCAGCATTTTCCAAACGAAACACTCGAGCTTCACGTGGGGCATCGCCAACTGGTTTGGCAATGGCCGCGAGCAATTGAGTGACCAGCTCCAAGTCGGACGGGCTGGCGGTAACCACCAACGCATTGCTTTCGGGGTTCGGCAAAAGACCGATCTTCTGGGCACGTCGGGTCCCACCAGCAACATCCAGCTGCAACAACGCATTTTGAAGCAGTTTGGTGAGTGCATTGGGATCGACTGATGGAGGAAGCTCGATACTCAGAATTTCGGCGGGCGGAGGAGGCAACTCTGCGGCCAATTCATTGACCAGCGCGGTGGCCGACTCGATGGATTCAGGAGAGCCCAGATAGACCAGAGAGTTGGTTGCGGGATCCACCGCGACGATCAAATCGGCTTCTTCATTGTCGACATCGGCGGTGTCTGATTCGGGCAAAGCCCCAAGCGCCGCTGCGGCCACCAAGCCAGAGATGGAATGCGCGCTGATGCCACCTTGACCAGGAATCTTCGGTTCCGATTTTTGTTCTGATGCGCTTTGTTCCGAAAGCAACTCTTCCAGAGTCATCACCCGGACTCTGGGACCGCCCTCACGTTCGAGCAACCGACGAAGGTTGCGTGCAATTTCTTCAGCGTCAGCAACCGATGGGTCCAGCCGCTGTGTCCGGAAAGTTCGCCGCCCGGCATAGGACGACCGGTCCAGTCGGTCGACCAACTCCTGCGCGACATCTTGCAAAGCAACGGGCGCCGAAACAATCAACGTGTTGGTTTCTGGTTCGGCGGTCACTTCCACTGCGGAAGGTTGGTCTTGCAAGTCCGGCATCAACTCTTGCATTCGCCCCAACAAGATGGGGCGGAACATTTGCGCCATACGCTCCGCTTGCGCATGCTCAAGCTGGAAGAATCGAAGCTCGGTTTCGGCCCGCGGCGGAGCAACATCTAAATTTTCGATCAGCGCTTCGATGCGTGCAAACGCTTCGTCTGGCCCCGAGATGATGAGCGACTTGGTCGCCTCTTCCACCGAAACGTTGACCGGCACACGCCGGTCGCCTCCGGCCACGTTGAGCACGCCCTGGGCAGACAGTTCCCTTAGTGACGCCGCGACCCGCTGGGGATCGGCTTCGGTGAGCCGGTAGGTTCGAATGGAAGTCTCTGTCCGAACTTGCTCGCGATCCAACTGTCGCACCAATTCTTCAAAAGAGCTCATGCGATCTGCGAGGGCATCGACAATCAACGAGTTGGTCTGCCGGTTCGCACGAACCACCACATCGCGGGGCTCACGCAATTCCGTCATCGGTCGACCGCGACGGTCGAGAGGAACCGGCTTCTCGGGGAACATCTCATCGAGGGTCCGGGCCAATTCCTCGGCTTGGGCGGTCTTCAGGGGGAAGATTCGAATGACACGGCCTTCCCGGTCGGCACCACCGAACGCATTCAGTTCGTCAACCAGTCCCTTAATTTCGGTCTGACGATCGTCCGAAGCCGTGATGATGAGTACGTTTGCACCTTCGGCGACGTCAATCTCAACCGGATCGGAACGTCGCTCGTCTGCTCCTCGAGCATCGAAACGGCGACGAAGAAGGTCTGCCACCGTGGCCGCATCGGTATTCCGCACCCCAAGCAAACGCAGCGGCGGCAAAGGCCCATCACCAAGACGATCGACCTTCGCAAGAAGGCTGATGCCAGTCTGTACCCATTGTTCTGGTCCAATCAACACCAACTCGTTGGTGATCGACAACACCGAAACATCCACAGGATCCATCGACTGCCCAGGCTCTTTGGGGTACTCGTCGAGTGCCGTGCGCAATCTTTCAGCCACTTGTTCGGCGTCACCCCGTTGCACCGCGACCACCCGTCGGACATCCGGTGCCGGTAAAGCGGCACGTGCTTGAGCCATGGCCTCTTCCATGCGCTGCACCGCTTGCAGAGATCCTGAAAACAGCACAACTTCGGCCTCTTCTTTGTACGTCGCGGTGATGGATGCATCTGGCGGTTTGGACCCCGTGCTCAGAATCTCAAAGAGTTCTTGGGCATCCTCAAGCAACTGCTCCGGGTCAGCGACGTTCTGCACCGATACGGTTCGCACCACTTGAGCACCAGCCTTGGGAAGATCCACGCGACCCAACAACGCCTCGGCTTCTGCGACAGAATCTGGAGACCCTGTCAAAAGCAATGCATTTAAGGCCTCAACTGCTGACACTTCGGCGGCACGACGGCCATTTACGTCGGAGAGCATTTGCAGCAGAGATGTCAAATCGTCCGCCACCTTGGCGGCGGAACCAAACTGCACCGAAACCTGACGCACCGTGGGAGCCACCAAAGGAATCTGATCGAGTTCATCGAGCGCGGTGCGGAACGTGTCAGCGCCAACCGGTGTTGCTTCAATACGCACCGTTCCTTGTTGCGCATCGAACACGGCCTCAATCGTTTGGTCTCCTGCTGACAAAGCACGACTGGCCAAACGATCGCGGGCCAGTGTCAACGCACGCTCCACGTTGGCTTGCGCATCTGGTCCGCGCATTGGCAGGATCACGATGTCTCGTTCACCGGCACGGAGTTTGTCGAAGACCGGAAGCACTTCCTTAACCGCCGCCACATCGCTGGCGGGACCCGCCAAAATAAGGGTTCGATCTTCTGGTCCAGCAACCATCCGAAGCACTTGCTGTTGACGAACCGAAAGCACACCGCGGATTTGGGGCAAAATATCGGAGGCTCGAACAGCATCCAGTGCAACCACTTCGATTGCAGGCGCGCCATCGTCTCGGGGCAATTGAACGTCGCCGCCATCGTATTCAACGACCAGACCAGCCAACTCTTCAAGAACGGCATCATTTCCCGCGACAAACAAACGATTTGTGGCCGCAATAGGAAGCAGTTTGGGACGCCGGTCCCTTGGCAATTGATTGATATAGGGACCCAAGGCACGCATGACTTCTTGAGGCGTGCTGTTCTCCAAGGTAAACGTGCGTCGGCCAGAACTTCGATCCGTAGGAACATCCAGCAACCGAACCGCTTCTTCAAGCTTGGAGATCTGCGCCTCGTTGCCTTTGACAATCAAGCTGTTGGTTCGTGCATCGGGACTGAAGCTGATCCCGGGGATCTGTTCATCCTCGACTTTGACTTGCTTGCCTTTGGCATCGACCACGTACTTTTCGATCCGCACCGCCAACAGAGATCGCAATGGCCCCATGATCGCATCTGCGCGGACATGCTCCAACTTGATGATGCGAACAATTCCATCGGTGTCTTGGGCATCAAAGGAAGCCACCATCCCGGCCAAACGACGCACTTGGGCGGCGGTCTCCACAACGACCAAGGCATTTTGCTGTGGCAGGGCTGAGACCGACCCGTATCCCGCCACCAGTCCTCGAAGTTGTTCCACCAACGCGCTGGCCGATGCAATTCGAAGCGGCAGCACCAACGTAACCACTTCGTCATCCCTCACGTTGTCCGGCAAAGAGCCCACGAAGGTGGGCACATCACGCTTGGCCATCTCGGCAAGCGGCTGGAGATACAGCATGTCCTCCCGGCGACGCAACATGACCCCCTTGGCCTGCAAGATGGTGTTGAGCACTTGCAAGCCATCATCAACACCGTAGGTCCGGTCGCTTTGGTAACGAAGCGTGCCCGCGGGAGGCGCGGCTTCCCACACCACCGGCAAACCTGCAGCGCGACCAAAGAAATCCACAACCTGTTCAAACGTGGCGCCCTTGAAGGCAAAGGTGATGGTGGGCTCGGCCGATTCGGGCTGGGCCGGCCCGTCCTCAAGCGTGACCTGATTCAATTTGGGGGCGGCCAGGAGCGGGCTGCTGACCACGAGCCCGCCAAGGAGCAAGGGTGCCAAAAAACTGCGCGGTGATCCTGACAAAATCCACCTCCGTGTGGCTGCATCTGCCGGCTCCGCCGGCACAGAGAGTCTATCGGACGATTGAGGATCAGCGAGGAATCGCGCTGCCAATTTCAATACGAAGTTGCTGGTCGGCCCGCTGCAAAACCACCAGTTCAGGCTCGATGCCCGAGATCACCGCTCTGCCAATACCGGCCCCTTCACGCAGCACCACCGTCTTGCCATTGGGACGCACCCACCATGACTCCATGGTCCCCGCCAGTTTCGCGATTCCAGTCAATCGCCATCTGTCGTAGGGAAATGAAGGCGACGAAGGCGGAGACGGCTTTGGGTTGGGCTGTGCCGCGGCGACGGCCGGAGCCGGGGGAAGCGCGAACGGATTGCTGCGGACAAAGTCGGCAAATTGGGCCAAGGCTTCGGGGGATGCGTTTGCAGGCTCTGGCTCACCCGCGTCGGGGCCCAAAAGGAACATGGTGGTGCACCGAACCGAAAAGCGCAAGCCGGCACCACCGAATACTGGATCGAGCCGCACGTCTTCAATTCGACATGGCCAAGATTGCGCTCGAAGTTCAGTCAGCAAACCCAGAACACGACCCACAGGAGCCACGCCACCAATTTTGAATTCGAGGGTGGCAAAATCCGGCTCATCACGGCGTTTTCGCAGCGAGGCCTGAGCTCTTCCCATGACAGACCGAGCCGGGGTCTCGACCAAGCGAGGCTCAGAAGTGATGACGGTCGCCTCCGCCACTTTGAAAGATTCGAGCAGGCGGTTCAGCTGGGTACGAACCCGATGATCCACCGTTTCTTCATCGCCGCCCAAGGTTCGGGCCCGAAGATCATCCAACGCTTTGCTGGCTTGGCGTCCCCGACGGACTTCCTGACCGGCCTTCTGCAATCGTTCGCGATACGCCGCAAGATCGGCACGCGCTTCAGCCACCGGCCCCGACCACCACGACCGGTACGCGCTGTACAAAAGACCTGTGAGCACCAGGACCCCAAGAGCAACGAGTCGGATGTTCAAGGCTCGCTCTCCCGACCAAGTTCATACGTGAAGGCTCGGGGCAACCGTGACCCTTTTGCTGCCTCAGCGCCACTGGTTTCGATGCGATACCGATCCCCTTCGACCAGCGCCGCTCGGATGGCGTCGGCGACCGTTCGATCTTGGGCCTCGCCCGTCATCACAAATCGGAGCTGGTATGGGCTTTTCCACTTCTCTTTTCCAGAAGCCTTGTCGTCGTAAACCACCCCGTCAAATGCCATGAAACCGCGCCACGATCCCATGACCGCACGACCATCATCAGGGACAACTTCTGAAATCGCCTGCAGTTCCGAAACAAAGTCAGGAGCAACCGAAAGCCACTCCAACGCGTGCCGGTAGCGGAAAAGATTCCGCAGCGCTTCACCCTCAGCTTGGGTTTGTTGCGGGAGCTCGGCCCGGAGCAAATCGATTTGGGCTTGAAGTTGTCTCACTTCTTTGTTCCCAGAAGACCAAATCCACCCGAACAACACCAAAATCACGCCCGCCAACAGCATGCCGCGCCGGCGGCGCGGTCCCGAGAGATCTTGAGCAGCCCGTGGATGCTGTAGATCAATCCGAGGGTGAGAAAGCAAATGGGCGCGACCCAAGCCGACCAGCCCCCAAGGCGTGCCAGCTGGGTGTTCAACATCAGCCGCCAGTGCCGTATCGAGCGGGGCTGCAACCCGATGCACAGAAAGACCAAGAGCACTGCGAAGCCGGTCCACCAAGTGGTCGGCCAACTCTTCTGCCCCCGACACCACTATCTCCCCCACTGGCTTGTCTTCGGTCATGCGCCAAGCCGAGACCAGCCGAATTGTTTCACGCTCGACATCTTCAAGATCATCACTTGCGGCCCCCACTCGGTGAACAACGCCGTCGACCACAATGGCCAAAGATGGCCCTCGGGTCAGGTCAATGGCAAGAGCAGGTGCTCCACCAAGGGCGTCCAGAAGATCTGGTAAACCCAGCACCCGAAGAGAAACCCCGGCAAGTTTCCGCCCTGAAGTGGTGGCCAATGCATTCCCCAATTCCATGATGGTCCCGTTGGCGCCAACCACAATGGCGGTCGTGGTGGCTTCGTGGGTTTCAATAGGCAAGCAATCCACCGCGGCCCCAACCTCATCCAGATGAGCCTCTTGCAGCAGGCGAAACCGAGCGACGGTTGGCAGTTCATCGGGTTCTGTGGTTGGCAATTCCAAACGCCGCAAGACCGACTCTTCTCTTGGCAAAGCCAAGAGCAAAGAACCCGGTGGCTGGTCCGCAATCGCTGCGGCCAGTTCTTCCGCAGCATCCGAGTCGGTTGGCGAAAACGGCGGCAAGTCAAAAGGAGGGCTCAATTCAAATTGGGCTTGATCACCATGGCCTTCCATGTTGATGTGGATCCCCCGCCCACCTTCTCGGCGCAGCTCAAGGACCAACAGGGAGGTTTCACGTCCGAATCGCACGGACGACATCCTACGCATTCGGCGGGCGATTTCGCGCTGGTGCGCGGGAGGAACCCGAAGAAGGTTCTGGATTCGATTCAGTGGCGCTTCTCCGGCGAGGTCGATTTGGTGGTCGTCGAGATGGCTGCGCGACGTTCGATGCGTTGCCCTCTTCCTCGGCAAGTTGAGCACGCTGTTCCATGACAAGACCCTGCACCGTTGCATCCAAATTCAACGAACGCCAGGCGGCCAAACTGGGACGAGGCGTCCCCAGATCAACCACACAGCGAACACGATCGGGAGGAGTCAGGTAATTCTCCTGATCGTCACCCATGAGCCCGAGCTCAAAATCAACACGCCACCGAAACGACCGGGTGGTGAGATGGACCGCACACTGATCGAAATCTTCGGCAGGAATGATGCCACGCAGTACCGGCCAAACAATGGTGGATCGCTCCTGATCGCTGAGAGTCGATCGGACAGACACCATCTCAGCCGCGGCGGAGCCGATACCCGGAATGGCCGCCAGCACCGCCTCCGGTGCGGTGTTCACATCAATTCGGCCCCGAGCCAAGTCGGCCTCAAACGCGAAAGCGTCCAAGATTTCCACCCAGTCCTGCACCGGAACGTTGAAGGATTGCAACACGCGAACCAGATCGCCGACGTCTTGGGGCATTTGTCCCCTTGCGAACAAATCTGAAAGTACATCTGAAGCTGCTTGACCAAATCGTCCGGCCACCCGGGCAGCGATCTCGTTGTTCCAGTCGCTGCCGAGTGGAAGGCGTTGTCGACCGTCAACCTGGAGTTCAGGCTCCTCGGCATGCACCGTCAGCAAGGGTTCAATCAACATGAAATCTTGGGAGGACATCTCAGATTGCATCAGTGATCGCACCGAAGTCGCCTGTCGAGCGCTGTTCAACACCGCAGAGAAAGGTGCCAGCTCAGCCACACGGTCCCACCATTCTTGGGGTGTCACACGAAGGTCAAGACGCCCCGATTCGGCCCGAAGAGGCGAGCAAAGTCCGGTGGGGTCTGCATCCATCAAACGCAGGGTCAGATCGCCCTGCTCGGTCTCACGGATGACCCATGAGGACTCAACTTCAGGGATGCCTCCGCTCAGCACCTTCTCGCGTTGGCGACCAAGATGCAGACGTAAGACCTCCAGCGCCGATCGGATGTCCGCTTGCCGTTGGGCCAGTTGATTGCGTTGCCAACCGCGCTCCGCGGCCGGAGAAGAAAGGGCAAACAAACCCGCGGCAGACAGCAGGACACTGACGCCAACCAGCAAGACCACCGGCAAGACAACCCCGGATTTCATGGGAAAGATCCTGTGGATGTGGTCGGATCAACCGGAGCGAAAATACGATGGCGATCAGGCCGTGGCCACTCCGACTCTTCAAGTGTCGGAACATCTGCCTCGATCGTGCCTTCGGCGGTTTCGATCGCCTCCGGCTCCGGGTCAAATTCGTACCAGAGTTTGCATTCAATGGCCAAAGGCAACCCTTGCTCGACTGACCATGAATCCGTCCAGTTCGAACCGTCGTGGTATCGCAACTGGACGATCGAGACTGTGCTGCGCCAAGTCAAAGTGTTGTTTGAAGATCGTGCCGTAAAGATCTCTTGAAACTGCTCATCAAAACGGGCCTCATAACGAACGGAGTCCACCAGAAGATCTTTCGGGTTGGACTCTGGGCCCATGGCAGGGAGCACACTCCCACGATGGTGAATTGAAACCTGACGATCTCCGCCTGAGACTCCGCCAATACTGGCATCTGCACAGGAAAATGCTTCGGCCAGTCGACCGAACATGGCATCAACTTCGCGATCTCGTATCGCTTCAGACACCGCAAAGTCACGACCCTGACGGTACGTCTCGGCAAATGAACCCACCGCAACCGTCAACGCCAAAATCAGCGCCAAAGCCACGAGCATCTCCATCAACGTCAAAGCCCGATTCATCGCCGCCCCTCAAACAAGTCATCGGCCTCAAAACCATCAGGGTCATCGGGGCGAACTTCGATCAACCGTTCCACTCGGGCCAACGGCCTTTCTTCAAGGCCGTCAACGTTTTGCACGGTGATGATCACGCGAAATAAACCTGGAACAGCGCGTTCACGTTCCGCCAGCACCAAAAAACCGTCCGGACGAAATGGGGTGTCGAAGGCGTCCGCGGAGCCCAGCGGCTGGTCGGGATCGTCCCGAAGTTCGGGCCACGGCAAGATTCCCGCTTCCAATTCAGCGAGCCGGGACAAAGCCAAATCAACGGCCTGGGCCTCCCGCCGCCCCTGCCCCACCGCACGTTGCCCGGCTTCGATGGCGGAAAATCCAAGCGAAATGACGGCCAAAAACAAAGCCAAAGCCAGAAGCACTTCCAACAAAAGCGCACCACGCCTCATGGGACAGGTTCCGGAGCCACCACGGTGACCTGTCCGCTGACCACGCCAAGTTCGACGACGTGGCCATCCTCCAAGCGCCCCGATGAACGGGGCATAACCGTGCCATCGGGCGCAATGAGTGCCAATACCACTGGCTCTTCCCAGGACAACCGACCAGGGAGAGTTCGAAGGTACAAAGGCTGAATTTGTTCTTCGGAAGTGCTTACTGGTTGAGTGAACGCCAAATCTGCTTGCCCCCACACCATCAGCGCTGCTCGCTCTTGCTGCGCGTGCATGCAAGAAATATCGATCAAGGCTTCCAGCTGGACCTGCAGCAAATCATGGTCCCGGTCGGTGCGAAGGAGAACCCCAACCACCAACGAAGACAGGGCGGCCAACAAGGCCAAAGCCAACAGCAATTCGAACAGAGTGAATGCGTGGCGGACGCCGCGGGGCATCATTCGGATTCGCCGGCTCCGAAATCACCACCCAAACCGAAATCATCACTGCCCCCAAAGTCCTCCATGCCTTCTCGAAGATCCCCATCGACGTCCACGAGGGCCATGTGATTGTGGAGATCGTCTTCAGTGTCAAACTCCCGGTCGGGTCCCGCAGAAACAAGGTCATACGGCATGCCTTCCACCAACTCGCTGGGGGCAGCGTACCGCCAAGCGGTCCCCCATCGGTCTTCAGGAATAGGTTTGGTGACATATGGGCCCCGCCATTTTGAGGCTTCGTCTTCATCTTCAAGAGCCGCAGACGACCAAAGAACCGCAATGCCTTCTTCCTCGCTGGGCACACGATTCATGTTGATTTCAAAGCGTTCAAGAGATCGCCCAAAGGTGTTCAAGTCGGCTTTGGTCAGATCGAGGTCGGCCTCGGCCTTGGTGCCGGAAAGACTCTGAGCCACCAACGCACCAATGGCAACGAGGATGGCAATGGCAATAAGCAATTCAATCAAACTGAAGGCGCGTCGCATGGCATTCTCCTGATTGAAAAGCATACCCCTCAAGAGACGGTGGAGTTCATCTTGAGCATCGGAAGAACCAATGATAGAAAGATAAAGAAGACCACGCCGCCCATGGCCAGCAACAAAATCGGCTCCACCAACCGCATCAGCAGGGCCAAGCGGTCCTCAACCCGCCGCTCAAGCCCCCCCGCCAGCCGCCCCAAAGCCGGAGCCAAGGCGTTGGACTCCTCTGCCACCATCAAGATCTCGAGCGTGTCCGGATCCAAAAATCCTGAATTGGCCAAAGGCGGCACCAAAGACCCACCTTCTTTGACCCGTTCCAACGCCTCACCCACGGCCTCACCCAAACGTGGGTGGCCGGCCGCATCTTGACTGATGGCCAGCGCCTGGGGAAGTCCAATTCCATTGTCCAGCAAGGTGCCAAACGCACGGGCAAATCGGGCGGTGATTGCCGCTCGGACCACCCCGGAAGCCACGGGAATACGGAGAGGGCCCTCAACCCGGACACGGAGAAGAAGGGGGTGGTGCCTGAATACAAAAAGTCCCACCCCAAGAACAACAACCGCCACCGACAACCAAGGCCAATCGGCACGAATGGTGGCGCTGGCAGACAACAACAATTGCGTGGATGTGGGAAGGGCGTTGCCATTGGCCAAGAACCCCTCAAATTTAGGAACCAACACCGTCAAGGCAACCACAACCACGCCCAGACCCACCACCAAAAGAACCAGGGGGTAGACCAAAGCGCCAATCACCTGCGAACGCATGCGGGCAGCGTGTTCTTGGTTGTCCGCAATACGCTCCAGCACGTCTTCCAAGAAGTTGCCCTGCTCCCCAGCCCGAACCATCGCGCATTGCACGTCAGAAAAGATCTGATCATGCCGAGCCAACGATTCTGCCAACGTCGCACCTTCGGTCACCCTCTGGGTGATGTCTTCGGCGGCGGCGGCCAATTTGGAATTGGAAGACTGGTTGGCCAGAAGACGGAGCGCTCGCAAAAGAGGCACACCGCTTCGAAGCAAATCTGCCAACTGGCGGTAGAACCGTGCCAAAGCAGATGTACCAACTCTCCCGCGACTTCGCCGCCGAGTCCGCTCTCGAACCTGCAGAGGAACCAACCCACGGTCACCGAGTTCACTCACGGCGGCCGCATGATCTTGGGCCGAGACCACACCCTCATGCTTTTGACCCGACGGGCCACGAGCGGTGTAGACAAAATCCGGCACGGTCAGGCCTCACCACGAAGTTGCGAAAGGACCTTGGGATCTTCGAGGGTCGTCATGTCCTGGGTCGATTCAACTCCAGCTGCCACGTCTCGCAACAGGCGACGCATGATTTTCCCACTCCTTGTTTTTGGCAAGGCATCTGTGAAACGCAGCAAATCGGGCTTCGCAATGGCCCCGATCTCGCCGCCAACATGTTGGCGGAGGTCAGCAATCAAGGCCTGACGGTCCTGTTCGTTTTCGGGACGGTGGGTTGGGCTCAAAGTGCAAAACGCGGCGATCCCCGTGCCCTTGATTTCGTGGGGCATGCCCACGACCGCCGCTTCCACGACGGCAGGATGCGAAACCAAAGCACTTTCGACTTCCATGGTGCCCATGCGGTGGCCCGAAACATTGATGACGTCATCAACGCGGCCCATGATCCAGAAGTAACCACGCTCATCACGCCGGGCCCCATCTCCGGCGAAATACAAGCCGGGCAAACGAGACCAGTAGGTGTCAATAAACCGCTCGCGGTCGCCGTAGATGCCACGCAACATGCCGGGCCAAGGTTGACGAATGGCCAAAAGTCCGCCAGTTCCATGGGGGACCTCTTGACCATCTTGATCCACGATGGCCGCGTCAACTCCAATCGCTGGAAGCGTGCACGAACCTGGCACGGTTGGCGTGGCACAGGGCAGAGGTGTGATCATGTGACCCCCGGTCTCGGTCTGCCACCACGTATCGACAATCGGACACCGCTCGTGACCAATCACCCGGTGGTACCACATCCACGCTTCTGGGTTGATGGGCTCACCAACCGTGCCCAGCACTTGCAGCGAAGTCAAGTCATGTCGATTGGGATGCTCCTCACCCCATTTCATAAACGCTCGAATCGCCGTGGGGGCGGTGTAAAAATGCGTTACCGAATGGCGAGCGCAAATGTCCCAAAATCGGTCCTCCGCCGGAGCGTTTGGTGCGCCTTCGTACATCAAGGTGGGAACTCGGTTCGGCATGATGCCGTACACGATGTACGAATGCCCCGTGATCCAACCGCAATCGGCGGTGCACCAGTACATCTGGTTGGCGTCGGCACGAAGGTTGAACGTGTTTTTCGCAGTATGCGCGGTCCAGACCATGTATCCCGCGGTGGTGTGCAAAATCCCCTTCGGCTTTCCCGTGGATCCTGAGGTGTACAGCAAAAAGAGGGGCGCTTCCGCCTCCATCGCGACACATGCACACTCTGCAGAGGCATTGGATACCAAGTCGTGCCACCACACGTCTCGATCTTCCTTCCACTCGATGTCGTTCTGGCAACGCCGAAGCACCAAGACATGATCAACCAGATCGATGCTCGCCAGCGCCTCATCCACATTGGCCTTCAACGGAACAACCGATCCACGACGCCATGAACCATCGCACGTCACCACAAGGCGACTTTGGGCATCCTGCACACGATCGGCAATCGCAGATGCGCTGAAGCCACCAAAAATCACGGAGTGCACAGCCCCAATTCGAGCGCAGGCCAGCATGGTGATCGCGAGCTCCGGAACCATCCCCATGTAAATGGTGACCACATCTCCAGCTTCAACCCCGAGCTCTCGCAGCGCGTTGGCGGTCCGTGAGACCTCCTCTTGCAGCATCGACCAGGTCAACTTTCGAATTTCTGGACCTTGGTCTCCACAGGGTTCTCCTTCCCACACCAAACCAACTTCCGCACCGTGACCATCGGCAACATGGCGGTCAACGCAATTGAAGCAGACGTTGGTTTGCCCACCGTCGAACCACCGAGTGTCCGGCATCTCGCCTTGAAGCACAGTGTCCCAGGGTTGCGCCCACCAGAATGTGGAAGCCACTTCGCCCCAGTAGGACGACGGTTCCGACAGGGCAAATTCGTGTTGCTCTCGCCACTGGTCCAGATTGGCAACCAGAGCCCCACCCAGCCGCTCCGCGATTCCATCTGGGGGAGGGAACAACCTGTTTTCATGCAGTACCGATTCAATCCGGGCGTCGTCGCTCATGACGCTGAGTGTACGTCTCAACGACGGCGACGCGACTGTCGGCGACGTTCGCCCCGCTTGGTCGATTTGCCGTATTGCTTGCCGCCCAGGGGTCGATTGGAGCCGAAATCAGATTTGGGTTTGGGCGGAGCCCCAGTGCGTGGGGTCGAAACAATGGAGACGTTCAGGGTGCGAGAAGACAGATCAACCGATTCCACCCGGACTCGCACTGGATCGCCGACCGCCAACATCCAACCCGAGCGGGGCGCCCAGGCTCGACCCAACGCAGGGTCCGACGACCATCGATCGGGGCGGCCCTCCGGCTCGGGCAAATTGTCCAGTCCGATCCAGCCCTCCACCAAAAATGGTTGCACTGCAACAGCCACCGCGGTCGTGGACACCCCGGCCACCGAGGCATCGAGTTCGGCGCCCATGAACTTCTCCGAGAGAAGTTGCAGAATGAGAAATTCTCGCAACGATCGTTCTGCGGCCTCAGCATTGTCTTCGGTTTCAGAGCAATGGTCGCCAAGATCCTCAAGAACATCAATCTTGGGACACCGTTCGTCGGCCCTCACCTTCCGACCCAGCCCGCCAAACTTTTTGGGGACGTCTTGGCCGTTGTCGGTTCGATCAAGAAAGGCATCCAGAGCCCGATGCGCTGTGAGATCGGGGAACCGGCGGATCGGACTCGTGAAATGCACGTAATGGCGACTGGCCAAGGCGTAGTGGCCCACCATCGCGGGGGCATACGTGGCTTTGGTCAAAGTGCGTAAAACGGCATATGAAACCGCACGCGACTGTGGCTTGCCTTTTACCGCATCCAGAAGGCGCTGAAGGTCATGCCGAGTGGGTTCCTCTGGAATGTCCATCCCAGCATTTCGGGCCGCGATGCGTAGTTGTTGCATGTCCCCCCAACGAGGGTCAGGGTGAGTCCGGCGCAACACGGGAACTTCCAGCTTGGCGAACAATCGACCGACAGCCTCGTTGGCCTCCACCATGAACATTTCGATCAAGGTGTGGGTAAAGGCATCATCCTCCGGTACCGCATCGGCGACACGACCGTCGTCGGCAAAGACCAAATCAACATCAGGAAGATCCAGATGAATCATGCCGTCCCGGCGACGACGGGTTTGGATGATTTTGGCCAGCCGATCAGACATACGGAGGGCTTCAAGCAATTCCTCGGGATATTCGGCGGCGGTACGAGCAAATCCTTCTGCCGACTTCAAATCTCCTTCAATGACGGCTTGAGCCTCGCGATACGTAAACCGTTTGGACGAGCGGATCACGGTGGCGGCAAACCGCTCTCGCAATACTTTGCCCTTGCTATCAAGAGTGACAAACACACTCTTGGCCATACGCTCAACGCCAGGCTGCAATGAACACACCCCGTTGCTGAGCACTTCGGGCAACATGGGCAAGACCAGTCGAGGCAAGTAGGCACTGTTGCCTCGAGCCCGGGCCTCCTGATCCAACGGTGAATCTGGGGGTACGAAAAAAGCGACGTCTGCGATGTGAATGCCAAGTTCCCACTCTTTGGCACGTGGGTCCCATCGAATGGAAATGGCATCGTCGAAGTCTTTGGAATCGTCGGGGTCGATCGTAAAGATCAATCGGTCGGTTAGGTCCTCCCTTGCCGCACGCTCCTCGGGCAAGGTGGCTTCAAAATCACGAGCAGCGTTGCCGGCCGCATCGAGGGCCGCATCATCGAAAGTGGTGTGCAGTCCGTGGGCTGCAATCACCGCCGCCGTTTCAACATCAGGTTCCCCAGCCGCACCAAGGACTTCGACCACCACCCCCTCGGCGTGATAAGGCCCTTCCGGGAAGTGCACGATCTCCAAGACCACCTTGTCACCCAGGCTGACGTGCTTGGCATCCGCATCCCGAACCACCACCAATTCACCAAGATCTCGGCCGTCCGGTTCGGCGATCCACCCCGAGCCGTGCTTGATCATGGTTCCTGTGAAACGGGTTCGACGCCGTTGCACCACTTCGACCACACGCCCCGAGCTTCGATCGCCTCGTCGACCATGCCTGACTTTGGCTTGCACCACATCCCCGGTCATCGCGCCACCGGTATCTTCAGCGGCGACGTACAGGTCCCCTTCCGCGAATGGGGTGGCGGTACGAACGAAACCGAATCCACGAGGGTGACGCTTGAACCGACCTTCAACTTGATCTGGCATTGCCGGCAGCGCCAAACAGCCCCGAAGCGCCACCAACGATTCCTCTTCAATCATCAAATCAAGACACTGCTCGAACAGGTGCAGCTCTTCATCTGGCACTGAAAGCTGATCGGCCAGCACCTCAAAAGGCTCTGGCCGGGCTTTGGGGTGAGCCAAATGATCCAGGATGCGTTGACGAAATCGGCGAGGCACGGGAGTGGAGCCTAGTCCGACTTCGTAGATTTGGAACTTGCGATGGACTTTTTGGTTTTGGAATCACCTGAACTTTTGGGTTCGGCTTTCTTGTTGGGCTTCGACTCTGCCGCCTTGGCGTCTTTCTTGTAGCCCGCGCTGCGGTAATCGGTCTCGTAAAAACCTCCGCCTTTGAAGAGGACCGCCCCCCCAGTCCCGATAAGACGCTTTAGGTTTCGCGAACCACACTCTGGACACGTTCGCTTCACCTTGGCGGTCATGGACTGAAAAAGTTCAAAGGCGTGACCACAATCAGGACATTCGTACTCATACGTGGGCATCAATCGGACTCCGAGGGTGTTCCAGAAGAAACCGCCACGACCGCGGGTCGAAGGACCATGTCGCCATGGACCCAACCGATTTGCAAGCGGTGAATAACGCACCCTTCGGCCACATCCTCACTCGGTTCATGCACCACAGCTTGGTGATGGTGGGCGTCAAAGTCTGCCCCGGGTTCAGGATCGATGGCCACCACACCCTGTCCATCCAATACTCGGCACATTTCGTCACGAACCAACTGCACTCCCGAGAAGATCGATTCCACAGAAACAGCTTTGGAATCTTGAGAGAGCGCCAGATCAACTTGATCGAGCACGCCAAGCAGAGGGCGAATGACATCCATGCGTCCGGACGCGACGGCTCTTTTTTCATTTTCCAAACTGCGTCTCTGGAAGTTCTGAAAATCCGCCAAAGCACGTTGCCGAGCTTCGATGGCTTCAGCAAGTTCGGCCCGGAGGGTTTCCTCCGGCGACAATGCTGAAGCCTCTTCCGATTCGGAATCGGAGGAGGCCCCCGGTTGGTCCGGTGCGCTGTTGGTTGGTTCAACTTCAGATTCGGGTGTGGGTTCTTCTTCGTGCATGATCAACGCCTCAATCTTTGACGCAGGCGGTCCCACCATGAACCACCACCGGTGATGTCCAAAGGATCTGGTTCAACCCGGATCCACTGCTCGAGTATGGCTCGTTGGTCCTGGTCGAGACGCTCTGGAACGACCAGTTGCAAAATCAAGACCAAGTCACCACGCCGCCCTGGCTTACCCAAGGGCACCAAGCCCCGACCAGAGACACGAAGCACGTCTCCGTGCTGGCTTCCGGCCGGTACTTCAACATCAACATCCCCATCAAGTCCCTCCAAGGAGATCGATCCTCCCAGTGTGGCCAATCCGAACCCCATCGGGTGCGCCAACAGCAAATCATCGCCATCACGCTCGAATCGCTCGTGCTCAGCTTCACGAATGACCACGTGCAAATCACCACGCGTACCACTGCCGTTGGGCGATACTTCCGGGGCCGGAGGCTCACCTTCACCCGCGATACGGACCACCTGCCCCTCACGAACTCCTGCTGGAATTTTCACGTCCACCTGCTTTGCCACAGGCTTTCTGCCGCTGCCACGACAGTCGGTGCACTTCTTGGTGATCAACTTTCCCCGACCTCGGCATTGCGGACATGCGGCCACCATTCGGAACATGCCGCCCAGCCCCTGCTGCATCACTTGACCCTGTCCCCCACAAGCGGCGCAAATTTCCGGTGAAGTTCCAGGAGCTGCTCCGGAACCTTCACAAGTGTCGCATACCTCGAGACGCTGGTACTCAACTGTACGTTCAGCGCCTTCAAGGATCTCGGACAACGTCAATTCGATCTCCGTCTCGAGATCAAAGCCTCGTTTGACTCCACGCTCACGGCGGCCTCCACCAAAGCCCCCCCCTCCTCCGCCAAAAATATCTTGGAACATGGAGAAGATGTCTTCAGTATTCATCGACCCGAAGTCATGTCCGGGGGTCCCACGAAGACCTTCGTGACCAAATTGGTCATACCGCTGCCGGCGATCGCCATCCGACAAAACCTCGTACGCCTCTGAAGCCTCCTTAAAAGAAGCTTCGGCTTCGGTATCACCTGGGTTGCGATCGGGATGAAACTTCATGGCCAAGCGGCGGTACGAACGCTTGATGTCATCGGCAGACGCCGATCGATCAACCCCCAGCACTTCGTAATAGTCACGCTTTACAGCCACGAATGGTTCCTGTGCAGACAAAGAAAGGTCGAGCAAGCTTCACGCTTGCTCGACCTTTGGTTCTTCAGAACGAATCAGGCGGTCGCGCCAGTGACGGGCTCAGCCTTTTCCTCGAGATCAGTCAACACGACATCCGTGGTCAACATCAATCCCGCTACGGAGGCGGCATGGCGGATGCACGTCTTCACGACCAAAGCAGGGTCAAGGATGCCTGCCTTCACAAGGTCCTCGTAGGTGCCAGAACCAGCGTTGAAGCCTTGGGCCCCCTTGCTCTCCAGCACTTTTTCAACCACAACGTCTCCATCGTGCCCTGCGTTGTCCGAGATCTGGCGGGCGGGAGCGCGAAGAGCTTCGGCGAGAATTTCAAATCCAAGCTTTTCATCGCCTTTGCCCTTACGACGGCCTTCGGTTACTGCAGCGATGGCTCGGAGGGCGGCAACCCCGCCACCTGGAACAAATCCTTCTTTGGCCGCAGCTCGGGTGGCGTGGATGGCGTCATCAACACGATCCTTTCGCTCCTTCATTTCGACCTCGGTGTGACCACCAACCCGAAGAACCGCGACGCCGCCGGTCAATTTCGCCAGACGCTCTTGCAATTTTTCGCGGTCGTAGTCGCTGGTGGACTGCTGGATCTGCGCTTCGATTTGGCTCACACGTGCCTTGACGGCAGATTTTTTGCCCGCACCTTCGACAACAACCGTGCTGTCCTTGTTAACGACAATCTTCTTGGCGCTCCCAAGCTCTTTGAGCTCGACCTCTTCCAAATTCCGGCCAAGGTCTTCCGAGAAGAAGGTGGCACCGGTCATCTCCGCAATATCACCAAGCATGGCCTTGCGTCGGTCACCAAAGCCAGGTGCTTTGACGGCAGCGACTTTGAGAACACCGCGCAACTGGTTGACCACCAGGGCCGCCAAGGCTTCGTTTTCAACCTCTTCCGCAATGATCAACAAAGGCTTGCCGTCGGTGGCCACCTTGTTCAGCAAGGGAAGCAGATCCGCAAGGTTGGAGATCTTCTTTTCGTGAATCAGAACTCGGGCATCTTCAAGGACGCACTCCGCGCCTTTGGGATCGGTCATGAAATACGGAGACAGCCAGCCCTTGTCAAAGCTCATGCCTTCCACAAAGTCCAATGTGGTTTCGAGGCTTTTTCCTTCTTCAACTTCAACGACCCCATCGGCACCGACGGTGTCAATGGCTTGGGCAATCATGGCGCCCAACTCGCGGTCGTGGTTGGCTGAAACCGTGGCCACCTTTTGAAGGTCTTCCATCTTTTTGCATGGCTTGGCGAGTTCGTCTATCGCATCGCAAGCCACTTCTGCTGCGGCCACCACCCCACGCTGGATGGCCACGGCGTTTGCTCCGGTTGCGACTTGCTTCAGACCCTGCTCAAGAATGGCGTGCGCCAGGACCGTGGCGGCGGTGGTGCCGTCTCCCGCAACATCCGCGGTTTTTTTGGCCACCTGATGCACCATCTTGGCCCCCATATTTTCGAAGGGATGCGCCAATTCAACTTCGCGGGCGACGCTCACACCATCCTTGGTGACCGCAGGGCCGCCAAAGGATTTCTGCAATACCACGTGACGACCGGTAGGTCCCATTGTGACGGCCACTGCACGAGCGATCTGCTCGGCACCGGAGAGAAGGGACAGACGCGCGTCGGCGTCAAACTTCATTTGTTTCGCAGACATGGGTACTCCTCAGCCCTCAATCACACCAAGAAGCTCGCTCTCGCGAACAATGATGTGGGTGGTGTTTTTGATTTCAATTTCGGTTCCGGCGTATTTGCCATACACCACGATGTCGCCTTTTTTCACGGCTGGCTTCACGCGTTCGCCGTTGTCCAATCGTCGGCCTGGACCCACCGAAACCACTTTGCCCTGCATGGGCTTTTCTTTGGCGGTTTCTGGAAGGTAAATGCCAGACTCCGTTCGGGTTTCGGCGTCGGCTGGCTTGATCACAATTCGATCTTCGAGGGGTTGAACAGACATGTTCTTGTTCTCCAGAGTGTGTTCTTGTTGATGTGTTCGTCGTTTGAAGTTCTGCGAAGCTGGTTGATGAATTTGGGCAAGAGCGGTGGTTTAGAAGCCCATGCCACCCATGCCACCCATGCCGCCCATGCCGCCCATGCCGCCCATGCCGCCCATGCCACCCATGCCGCCCATGCCACCCATGCCATCGTCGTGATGATGGTCGGGGCCTTCTTCTTCTTCCTGGGGCGCTTCGGTCACGATGCAATCGGTGGTGAGCAGCAGACCTGCCACAGAAGCGGCATTTTGCAGGGCCGAACGGTCGACTTTTGCGGGGGTTAGTACGCCATCCTCAAGAAGATCGCTGTACTCCAATGCCAAAGCGTTGAAGCCAAACGAACCCTTGCCTTCGGCAACCTTGGCCACCACCACGGTGCCTTTTTCACCCGCGTTCTCCGCCAAGGTTCGCAAAGGAACCACCAAGGCCTCACGAAGCAGATCCACACCAAACTTTTCATCACCTGAGAGTTTGGATCGGACCTTGTCCAGAGCGGGAAGTGCACGAATAAAGGAGGTCCCGCCACCAGCCACCACGCCGTCTTCGACGGCAGCGCGAGTGGCATGCAAAGCATCTTCTACCCGAGCCTTCTTCTCTTTCAATTCTGCTTCGGATCCAGCACCGACGTGAATTTGTGCCACGCCGCCGGCGAGCTTGGCCAAGCGCTCCTGAAGTTTCTCTCGGTCGTAATCAGAATCGGTAGAGGCAATTTCGGCTCGAATTTGCTCAATTCGAGCCTGAATATCAGAGGTGGCTCCTGCGCCCTGCACAATGGTGCATTTGTCGGAACCGACCACAATCTTCTTGGCCCGTCCGAGACGTGCAACCTCGACTTCTTCGAGCTTCATTCCGAGATCTTTCATCACCGCTTCGCCACCGGTCAAAACCGCAATGTCTTGCAACATCGCTTTGCGGCGATCTCCGTATCCCGGTGCTTTCACTGCAGCAACTTGCAACACCCCCCGCAGTTTGTTGATCACCAACGTTGACAACGCTTCACCAGTGATGTCTTCCGCGATGATCAAGAGTGGCTTCTTTGCCTTCATTGCTTTTTCAAGCAGAGGGACCAAGGTTTGCACCGAATCGATTTTGTCTTCGTGGACCAAAACCAAAGGCTTGTCCAGGACGACTTCCATCTTTTCAGTGTCGGTCACAAAGTTGGGGGAAAGGAACCCGCGGTCAAATTGCATTCCCTCGACAACATCGACCCAGGTATCGAGGCTCTTTCCTTCTTCGACCGTGACCACACCGTCTTTCCCCACCTTGGAGAGGGCATCGGCCATGATTTTGCCAATAGCAGCGTCGTTGTTGGCACTGATGGTGGCGACTGCAGCCACATCATCGCCAACCGGGCGGGCCTGACTTCCAATTTCGTCGATCACAGCGCCGGCAGCCTTGTGCATGCCACGAACCAAGGCGTTGGCGTCCACACCGGCCGCCAGCTGTCTCAGACCAGCCTTAAACAAGGCCTCGGCCAGCACGGTTGCGGTGGTGGTGCCATCTCCTGCATCTTTGCTGGTCTTGGAGGCGGCTTCGCGGACCATGCGAGCGCCGAGATTCTCGACCTTGTCGGTCAGTTCGATCTCTTCCGCGACTGTGACACCATCCTTGGTGACGGTCGGGCCGCCCCAAGATTTGTCCAGAACAGCGTTTCGCCCTCGAGGGCCAAGGGTGCTCTTAACGGCGGAGGCCAACTTCTCAACGCCAGCAAGCAGTGACTTGCGGCCAGTGGCATCAAATGCGAGTTCCTTCACGGACATGTGGATCGTCTCCTGACGGGCGGGAATCGGTCTTTGGGTCGAAGGGGCGTACGAAAGCCCTCCAGGATTCAAGACAGATGCAATCCGCGCGCCACCGCCAACCGCCGCTTTTCAGGGCTTTCGGTCTGCCGCCCATCCCCCATCTTGCCCATGCCCTGCCATCTTGGCGGTCGATCTAGGGTCGGCCCCAACCTCGCAACAACGCCTCGTCTTCGGCCCACAGGAGGGTCCGCAGCCGAGGTGACGGCCCACAAAGTGACTCGGAAATCCAGCGAACATTCCTGCGGAAATACAAGAACCCCACCACCAAGAGCCCGGAAGAAATGGTCAAAAGGACGGTCGAAAATCCTGGAGCCCAGGGCCAACCATCCGCCCCACGTCGCCAGGCTTCGAGGAACAGTCCCCCCGCCAACATCAAACTGGCCAAGGCCATTTCAAACAAACGCTGTCGCTCCGGTCCGGCTTCACGAAATACCCTAGAGCGGGCCCCAATGGACCGAACACAGGATCGGAAACCCAACAAGGCCAAGGCCAAGGCCAAAGCGGCCAGTGCTGGCATCCCCGCGGCATTTCCAGCAGAAATACCAAGCAAACCCAGACGGAACAGTCGAAGCGGCCAGCCAAGAGGGTGGCGTTCTTGACCCAGTCCCAAAGAACAGACAACCATCAACAGCGGGACCACGGTGATGCCAATTTCTGACCAAGATCCCGCCGATTGCATTAAAAATTCAAGGGAGGTGCCAAAGGAAACCTGACTGGAGGCATGCCAAGCCAGAGCCACGGCCGCCAAGCCCGACAGCAATGTGAAGCCGTCTGCCATGCAGACCAATCTTTTGGCCACCCGATGCGGATGGTCGAGCAGTGGCAGACGATCTCGCTCCGGATCAAGCCAACGCAGAACCGAAGGCCAAACCGGGCGTCCACATTCGGGGCAACGCCCCTCCAATTGAACCCCTTTGACATCGAATCCACAGTGGCGACATTCAAGAGATTGCGCCAGCCTGCGGCCACGAAGTTCCTTTGGTGGGATTGAATCTTGGAGAGCGGCCACCGTCCGAGGATAGGATCAAAGCTGTGAACGTACGAGAGACCCTTGAAAATCTTCGATCTGGACTGGCTTCGATCCATCTCGGCGGCGATGTGCTTATTGAGAGAACCTTAATTTGCGCCATTGCCGGGGGTCATTTGTTGATCGAAGATCGCCCGGGGACAGGAAAAACACTGTTGGCCCGCGGGTTGACCCGGCTTTTGGGCGGGAAATTTTCGCGAATTCAAGGCACCCCAGACCTTCTTCCAGCCGACCTCACTGGCGCGGCCGTCCCCGGCCCCAACGGTCTGCACTTTGAACCTGGCCCAGTTTTCGCCGAGTGCCTCTTGTTCGATGAAATCAACCGCGCAACACCTCGGACGCAATCAGCACTCCTCGAAGCCATGGCCGAAGGGGCCGTCACCGTCGATGGAACCCGGCACGCGCTGCCTGAAGTGTTCTTCGTGGTGGCCACCCAAAATCCCCAAGAAGAAGAGGGGACCTTCCCCCTGCCGGAAAGTCAACTTGATCGCTTCTTGATGCTCGTCACTCCTGGATATCCGTCGGCCGAAGATGAACAACGCATTTTGCGCGAACGCCCCAACGATCGAACTCTCCCGAAGCTGACCGAGGTCATGTCCCCAAAAGACATGTTGGCCCTCAGACAACAAGCCGATGGCATACATCTGGCTGAAGACGCAGAAAGATGGATCGTGGCGTTTGCCCAAGCCACCCGGCTGCACGATCAACTGCATTTGGGTCTTTCCCCCCGTGGATCACTCGCCATCGCCACGGTGGCACGCACGCAGGCTTTGTTGGCCGGTCGTGATCATGTCCGTCCGGAAGATATTCGACAACACCTGATCCCAACCGTGGCACATCGACTGCGCACTCACAGTGGCACCGCGATTGAGCCCATTGTCGACAGCATCGCCGACGACATAGCATGGGCCGTGTGAAATCCAATCACGATCCACTTCGCACGGTACTCACACCTATTGCTTCCGCGGTGATCCTGTTGATTTTGACCGGGTGGGTTGGCCTGGCCCACAAACCTGAACCCGAAGTTCTCAACGGGGCCGGGGTGGTGCCTGCGATTCGTGAAGCACTACGCATGATCGCCCTCCTCCCAAGCGAACTGCATCAGGATCTGTTGCAATCATTGGGATCAACGCTTTTGACTTTGGCCTTGGCCGGAGGGGGGAGCCTGGTCGTGGTTCTGAAAAGCACCACCGAAATCAGCTCGGGAAAATCCCGCCTCTTCACGCTGCTGGCCTGTGTTGCCGTCCTCAGCACGCAACTTGTGCTGTACAGCAACCAAACCGGTGCAGGACTCCAAGCCGTCCTTATGGTCACGCTCGGCTTGCTGTGTCGGACGAACACATGCATGATGGTGCAAACCACCACCAAGCTTTCGGCTGTCATCGGATGGTTGGCTTGGGCGGGCACCAGCGCTCTCGCCTGAGCGCTGAACCATCAGCCCAAGGTTTCTTGGTCCAAAACCCTCACGTCGGGCAGTTCTCGGTACCGACCATCGTGATCAAGGCCGTATCCAATCACAAAGCAATCTGGAACCTCAAACCCAACAAAATCAGCTTCAACCACCGGAGGGTTCTGACGTTGCTTGCGCAACAAAACTGCAGAACGGACTTCGATCGCTCCGCGTTGACGAAGTGCTTCTTTGACGGTGGCCAAAGTTTGTCCGGTGTCGAGAATGTCGTCCAGAAGCAATACGCGGCGTCCTTGAACATCCTCCCGAAACAAGCCAAGTTCCACTTGCCCAGTACTGCTTGTGGCCGCGCCGGGATAACTGCTGGCGGCCAACCCCGCCAACTGCAGCGGCAGCGACAACCGGCGAATCAAGTCGGCCGCAAACAGCAACGCGCCATCAAGAACGGGAACAAACAGCACCGCGTCTCGGCCACCGCGGTACTCACGCTCAATTTCGCTGGCCATGGCGTCCACCCGCCCAGCGATGCGGCGACGGTCAATGAGAACCCGACCTGGTGCGTTCATGCGCCCACTCCCTGCAACCATTTCAGGCCGAGCGCTGCAAATCCCAAAAAGCTCAACAAACCAATGGCGTCGGTGATCATGATCAAAAAGATGGCGGAAGACTGCGCAGGGTCAAATCCGAGTCTTCGCATGAGCAACGGAATCGAGACCCCTGCAATGGTCCCAATGCTTAATGAGACCGTCATGCTGAGTCCGAGAATGCTTCCGAGCTTCCAATTGTCTTGGCCCATCAGGACACCAGGGGCAAGCCAACCGAGAACCGCCAACAGCACCACCACCAGTACGCCAAGAGACAGACCACTGCTTAATCCAACCACCAACTCACGACGCAACAATTTTCCGATCCGCACTCGGCGCATCTCATTCAGGGTGATCCCCCGCAATGTCACCGCCAAAGCCTGGTGCCCGGCATTCCCAGTAATGGCTGCGGCCAAGGGCATCAAGACGGCCAACACCGCGACCCGTTCAATGGTGTCCTCGAACAATGCCACCACGCCAAGAGCGGGGATCAGGCTGAGCACACTCACCATCAGCCAAGGTGTCCTGCCCCGATACTTTTCAATCGCGGTGCTCCACACCGCCTCATACCCACCAGCACCCACCTGCTTTTGAGCATCCTCGGTGGCTTCCTCACGAATAATGTCAATCACATCATCCACCGTGATGATGCCCAGCAACCGATCGAGGTTGTCCACAACCGGCATCAAGACGTAATCGTGTCGATCGAATGCCGCCGCGACCGATTCTTGGTCCAGCTCGACTGGGAGCGATTCATAGGTCTCATCGATGAGCCCGTCCACCAGGGACTCTGGAGGCGCGAGAAGCAACCTGCGCAATGGAAGCATGCCCAGCAACCGTTGTTCCCCATCAACGAGCGGCAA
Organism: Phycisphaeraceae bacterium; assembly: GCA_004213555.1. Classification (GTDB taxonomy): domain Bacteria; phylum Planctomycetota; class Phycisphaerae; order Phycisphaerales; family SM1A02; genus UBA8653. The sequence goes on from SHAP01000004.1 coordinate 83,265, forward strand.
ATGGGTGACATGTTCAGAGGTTTCCCAAGTACGAATTTTTTCAACCGAGTGCCTGACCGAAAGTCCCGCCTCCAAAGCCAACGCGTCAGGATTCATAATCCCGCCGGCGGTGTCTTCGTCGTACGCACACAACGTCCGCAAGCGACGTGCGACGGCCGCATCCATGGCGACAAATATGCGATTGCGGTCCGCAGGCTGAAGTTCATTCAAAAGGTCGGCCGCGTCATCGGGCTCCATGCCTTCCAACAAGTCCGCAGCTTCTCGAATCAGGTCGGCATCGATCAACTCTTCGAGCACACCAGCCGCCAGTGACAACTCCATGTGGGAGAGCACTTCTGCAGCGTCGTCGACGCCAAGTTCAGCCACCACCTCAACTGCTGAATCTGGACGATCTTCAAGCACATCCGCGACATCAGAAGGGCGCTCTTCAGCGATGGCTTCAGCCAATGCTTGTGGCTCGGGATTTTCTCGAACAATGGCGTCCAGGCGCTGGGACTCCACGTGCTCGTCGATCACACGAGGCAACGATGGCCTTTCTTGGGATGGACCGGTGTTTTCAGCCATGCTGGGCACATGATATCGGGTGCAGGTGTCGCAATTCAGCACAACCTATGACGCAGGCCTTGGTCTCGGTACACTGTTTCATCTATGCCTGACTCCAGCACACAAGACGGATCATCGGCTTTGCCGAAGGGATTTCAAGGTGCCAAGCGGTGGTTGAACCAACTGGTGGATTTTGAAAAAACACGCCTGCGGCGGTTCTCCGCAGTAGAAATGAAGCTTGAACGCATGCAAAAGCTCATGCAGGCGTTGGGCAATCCTCAAAACAGTGTGCGTTGCATTCATGTTGCCGGAACCAACGGCAAGGGATCGGTCTCGCACATGGTCGACAACATGATGCGTGGCATCGGGTACACCGTCGGTCGTTACACCAGTCCACATCTGATCGATGTTCGTGAACGCATCTCAGTTGGCGGAATGGAAATCGACAAAACTGCCTTTGGGGATGTCATCACCAAAGTTGCGGAAGCCGCCCAGAGCATCGACTTTGAACCCACCTTCTTTGAAGCCATCACCGCCGCGGCCTTTGTGCATTTTGAGGCCGAAGCCGTAGACCTTGCCGTGATTGAAGTGGGCTTGGGCGGCCGGTTGGACTGCACCAACATCATTCACCCGGTGCTGACCATCATCACCAAACTGGACATTGACCACGCACCAATCCTCGGGGACACCCTGGCGAAAATTGCGGCCGAAAAAGCCGGCATCATGAAGTTAGGTGCACCATGCTTCACCCTTCAGCAAGAGCCAGAAGCTCTGGAGGTCTTGGAAGCTCGAGCAAAAGAAGTCGGATGCGATCTCTATGTGCTTGGCCGTGAAATTGAGTTCAGTCGACGCTTCGGGACCGAAGACGACAAGGGTTCACACTGTCGAATCTGCGTGGTTCGAGACGACCGTCAATACATGCATATCCCAGCCCCGGCTCCCGGCGAGCACCAAGCCATCAATACTGGATTGGCCATCGCTGTCGTTGACGAACTGCGTCAAAGTGAGTTCAAAGGCGACGAACAGGGCATGCTGGAAAAGTTGGCTCAGACCGACTTTCCCGGACGCATGGAACTGATTCACCCAGCGCCACGCATCATTGGTGACGGTGCGCACAACCCCAGCGCCATCGGAGCTTTCATCCGCTCTATCGGTGGACACATCCCGTTTGACTCCATGGTCTGCGTGATCGGGTGCTGTGAGGACAAAGACATCGATGGCATCCTCACTGAAGCTTCACGCGGTGGTGACAAGTTCATCTTCACCAAAGCCAAGTCCAACCCCAGAGCCGCAGATCCGCGCGACCTGCAACGACGATTCCAAGAGGTCTCGGGCAAGATGAGCCAAGTGGCCGACGATCTTCCCACGGCTCTGCTGGAAGCTTCCAAAGCAGTCGGCCGAGACGACATCATTTGTGTGATTGGGTCGTACTACTTGGCCGGAGAGGCCAAACAGTGGCTGGCGGACCGCCGCGCGGCCAAGGAAGCGGCAGCCACCCCGTCCTGACCCAAACAGCCTGAAGTCCTCAGGCGACAGCATCAAGCAGGGTGTTTAGGATTCTTGCCCCATGGCCGAAGACACACATGCGAATCAAACGACCGCGTTCCGCTATGACGGCGCGCTTGCCCAAGACATCGAAGCCCGGCGGCAGCAGAGGTGGGAAGAGGAGAAGGTGCACCACGTTCCCAACCCCGGCGAACCAGGCTTTGACCCCAACCAAAAGAAGTTCTATTGCCTCGACATGTTCCCTTATCCCTCCGGGAAAGGACTCCACGTGGGACACCCGTTGGGTTACATCGGCACCGACATCATCTGTCGATTCCGGCGGATGAATGGAGAAGCGGTGTTGCACCCCATGGGCTGGGATGCCTTTGGCCTGCCGGCCGAACAGTACGCCATCCAAACTGGAGTGCACCCCGCCACCACCACCCGCACCGCCATCGATACGTATCGCCGCCAACTGAAGTCCTTCGGATTTTCGTACGACTGGTCCCGCGAAGTGGCCACCATCGATAGCAATTACTACCGATGGACGCAGTGGATCTGGCTGCAAGCGTATGAAAGCTTTTGTGATCCACGAACCGGCAAAGCCACTCCGATCAACTTGCTCGAAGACGCACTGGCAGCCGGCGATCTGACGACCGATGGGAAGACCGTAGGAACTCCAGAATCGCTTTCCACCGGGATCGACTGGCAGGCCCTCGACCGGTCCGCCCAACGGCAGGTCGTGGACAACCAACGCTTGGCCTACCTCTCGGAGCAAGTGGTGAATTGGTGCCCCGCCCTCGGAACCGCACTGGCCAACGAAGAAGTCATTGATGGCAAGTCGGAACGCGGTGGTCACCCCGTGGTTCGCAAGCCATTGAAGCAATGGATGTTCCGCATCACTTCGTTTGCCGACCGTCTGGCCAATGACCTTGACACCCTCGACTGGCCCCATTCGACCAAGGTCCAGCAACGCGAATGGATCGGGCGTTCCGAAGGCGCAGCCATCCGCTTTGAAGTGGATGGCCACCCCGACCAGACGCTTGAGGTGTTCACCACACGTCCGGACACTCTCTTTGGCGCAACCTTTTTGGTCGTGGCTCCCGAACACCCTCTGGTGCAGCGGACCGACAACCCAGAGGTGCAGGCCTACTGCGAAGCGGCAGCAAACCGTTCAGAGCGAGAACGTCAGGCCGACGACCAAGACAAAACCGGGGTGGCCTTAGGTCTGCACGGTATTCATCCCGTCAGTGGCGCGCTGGTACCCATCTGGGTCGCCGATTACGTGCTGATGGGCTACGGCACCGGCGCGATCATGGCCGTCCCTGGCCACGACGATCGCGACCACGCGTTTGCCTCCAAGTTTGACATCGAGATCACCACCGTGGTGGCGCCCGAAGATGGCTCAGAAACCGAAGGCTGCTTTACCGAACACGGTCTTGCCATCAACAGCGCCTGTGAAGCCCTGAGTCTGGACGGCCTGCGTACCGCCGAGGCCAAAACCAAGATGATTGATTGGCTGGTGGAGCACCACTGCGGTGAACGCCGGGTGACCTACCGATTGCGAGACTGGTTGTTCTCCCGCCAGCGTTACTGGGGCGAACCCTTCCCCGTGGTGTTCGACCCCGAAGGGAATTGTCACCCCGTCACGGATGCGGGGTTGCCGGTCGAACTGCCCGACTTGACCGACTACGAACCAGCGGTATCGGATGAGCCACAACCACTTTTGGCGAAAGCAACCGATTGGGTGCACACCACCGCGGGTGCGGCCGGTGTCTCACCAGAGCGATTGCCACCAGAAACGCCAGTGACTCGAGAAACCAACACGATGCCGGGTTGGGCGGGTTCTTGCTGGTATTGGATTCGCTACTGCGACCCCAACAACGACCAAGCCTTCATTTCTGAAGAGGCCAAAGCATTCTGGCTCAGCGGAGGTGTCGACCTGTATGTGGGTGGCGCAGAGCACGCGACCCTTCACCTTCTGTATGCCCGCTTTTGGCACAAGATTCTGTTCGATCTGGGCCATCTGCCCACCAGCGAACCGTTTCAAAAGCTGTTCCACCAAGGCCTGCTGACGGCTTTTGCCTTCCAACGCGACAACGGTCAGCTCGTGCCGACCGATGAAGTGGATGAAACATCCGAAGACAACTTTGTGGCCAAAGACACTGGAGAACCCGTCCGCCGCATTGTGGCCAAGATGAGCAAAAGCCTGCGCAACGTGGTGAACCCCGACGATGTGATTGCGGAATTTGGGGCGGACACCTTCCGTTTGTACGAGATGTACATGGGCCCCTTGGATGCTTCCAAACCATGGAATACACGCGACATTGTTGGCGTCTACCGGTTCCTGCAACGGGCTTGGCGACTGTTGATCAATGAGGCCACCGGTGAGCCCAAGCTTCGATCCGAAAAGCATGATGCCATTGATCAACAACTGCACCGCACCATTGCCAAAGTCGGGGATGACATTGAGCGACTGGCCAACAACACGGCCATTGCCGCCCTCATTGAGTTTGTCAATTTCGCCGGCAAGACATCAGGCGACCAACCTGCCCTGACCGCCAGCCAAGCCGATCAATTCGCCCGTCTGCTTGGACCCTTTGCACCGCACATTGCGGAAGAATTGCGAGAACGCTGTGGTACACCAGGATGCATCATTCAGGCCACTTGGCCAACCTACGACGAGGCTTTGCTGAGAGACGACACGATAGAACTGCCGGTTCAGGTTGCGGGCAAAATGAAAGGAAAAGTTGCCATGCCGGTCGATGCGGATGAGGCGGTGGTCAAAGAATTGGTCTTGGCGGACGAAAAAATTCTGGCGGCTCTTGAAGGCCGGAGTATTCGGAAATTGATTTTGGTTCCGGGACGAATCGTCAACCTGATTCCGGGAGATTGACTCAACCAGAATTGAAATCGGCACTCACCGTTGAAGCGGTGGGCTTCACTTCAATGTGAGCACTGGCCACTGGCCTCTCAAGCATTTCACGAAAAGCTGGGGCGGTTCGGAAATCGACCACCGTCTGGGCCGGGATTGTCATGGGATCCCCCGTCGAAGGGTTCCGAACCGTGCGAGGCTTTCGCTTCTTGATGTTGAAAGCGCCAAAACCCGTAATGGTGACGCCGCCATCATCAAGGATGCCGTCGCGAAGGGACTTAATGACCGCTTCCACCGCTTTCCCTGCTTGGACTTTTGAGCAGTCCATTTCACTGGCCACAAGTTCGATGATGTCCGTTTTGTTCATCAGTTCTCCACTCACCCTAGTGGGGCAAAGATAATTTGCCGTGCGGGCACTGCAAGTCGTGCGGGCGTGTCCAGACCAGTCAAGATCTCGGGAAGTGCCCTAGCCATGGTGATTTGCGCAGATTTAAGAAAATCCAGAATTTTGAACTCCCAGAGATACAAACCGGTCCATGTCATCGAATCAGACGAAGTTCTCCCATATTTGGGACCACGGTGGGGCCGCTTCCCCCAAGCGGCAACAACCACGGAAAGTAGACGCACCACGCGCGTCCAACCAACAAGTCTCGGTGCACGACGTACGGCGTTTCATCAACCATGCTGGCCACAAACGGAGACGGAGTGCCCAAAAAACGACCATCGTGAGAGGCACCACTGTTGTCGCCCATCATGAGGAATTGATCTGGACCCAGTTCAGCCAAGTTTGACGGATGGGTGCCAAATCCCCAACCAGTGGGACGGCATCGATCCAAAATATCTGCCCGCGCCGGGTTGCTGTCTGTGCGATCGTTGTTCCGCTGGACGCGGTGGTACAGATCTCGAGCCACTTGCACATCTTCGAGGGTGCAAGGGCCTCCCGTGAATTCCAGCTTCAACACCGCGCTCTTCGCCACCGGCGCTTCAACGGGGTCTCCGGTGCTTGGCGTCTCGCCATTCCGAAGGGTGTTCAGCTCGTCGCTGGTGACCAAACGCTTCCGCGAATAGCCCAAACGCTCACGAGCCGACCAGTCGTAGGGCAGTTCAAGAATGGGTTCACCGTGATGCCAGATGCTCAAGCGCTGATCGGCATGCCAAACCGTCATGCGATTGGCCACGTCGGCGGCAACTGGATCCACCGTGGCGGTCTTCCATTCGCTCCAGCCTGCGTCGGGCCCCACTTCCGACCACACATCGTCTCGCATTCGAACTCGAACAACATCGGCGATCCGTTCCACCTCGAATCGATGCTGGTTGACTTCCAAGATCCAACGCATCGATCCCGCTTCGCTGGAGGGCGTCCAGTTGGCTTCAAAGGCAATATCTGCGGTTGGTTCGGGAGAAGGATAGGTGTAGCCCTTCAAGATTCGTCCTCGACCATCTGGTGTGTTGCCGTAACCAACGTTGTACGCGTTCCAGTTGGTGAATTCACGAGCGCGTCGGTTCCATTCCAGTTGCGTGGGTTGTTCCCCACGGAAGCTCCAGACCGGGCCGTCAAGAGACCACTCGTCATCATTTGGTACAAACGCTCCGAAGCCGTCTGGGGTGGACATTCCACCCTGATCGTGCCGTTGTTCGTAGACCGGCACCCACAACGCACGTTGAACCCAATCGGGCTTGCGCTGGATTTGAAAAGCATCCCAATCCAGGGATTCATTCGAGGTCGTAGGCGCCGTAAACAAATCGCCATCAACAATCCATAGCCGCTCGTTGGGCAGACCGCACAAACGCTTGATGTAGGTTGGAGCGCGGCCAAAAGGATTCGCCGGGTTCCGAAACACCACAACTTCCCAGCGGCGTGGATCTCGGAAGTGATACAGCGTCTTGTGGGTCAAGATGCGGTCACCTTGACGAGGCTTCGCAGACCAGCCTTCAGATTTTGCGGTGCCGGGGAATCGAGGGCCCAGCAGTCGATCCGCGGCGCTATTCAAAATCGCAGCAGAGATTGGCGCTGGGGCACCGACCTGAAGTCCAACGGCAAACTCGCCGCCCGTTTGGGGGCCACGCATCAACATGTGCTGGCCACGCAACGTGGGGGCCATGGATCCGGTGGGGATCACGAACCCTTCGGCAACGAAGGAACGGGCTGCCATCGCAATCACAAAAGCAACAATCATGGACTGGAAGGAATAGGGAAATGTGTTCCGATCTGGATCGGCGAGAGGTGTGGTCACCGGGGTGGCGTCTTGTCGGCGGAAAGCCGCCGCAGCACGACGAACCGAACCTGCAGGCCCTTCCAACACCACGAATCCAGCGTCACCCTTGGAAGCGAGAACTTCAGGGTGGTCTTGGACTGGGAACTTGGACAATGAACCCGTAAGACGGAGGCGCACCACAGCATCGTCGGCAACGTGTCCAGGAATGCGATCTCGGTAACTGGCGGGCCCGTTGGTCATGGGTCCTTTATCGGGATGCGGGATGGGGTTCCGTGAACGATGGGCCCGTGATTGATTGACTTAGTCTTCCGCGCGGGGTGCTCCGTCCGATCCCGCATCGCCCCCATTGGGCTTGCGGCGGCGGCGGCGGTGCTTTTTCTTTCCGGCCGTCGATGACTCGGACCCGGGACCCGCAGATTCCGGCGGGGTCTTCGGGCGTTCAGAATCATTTTGTCCCGTGGTCTTCGGCTTACGGCGACGTCGACGACGAGCGGGCGGAGAGTCGCCCTTTTCGGGGGCACGAATAATTTCAGGGTCGAGACCACGCAGCGGGTCGGCGGGACGTGGGGCGGCATCGGGGTCACACAGATCCTCAATCGGAACCGCGATCTCTCGACCATCGGCTTCCAACTTCACCAGCACCAGTTGCACCAAGATTTTGCCTTCAATCACGGTGCCAGGACCTTCCGGAGTCCCAACCCGGCTTCGCCGTGCGGGCAACTTGGCCTTGAGGTCTTTGTAGGTCTCTTGCTCGTACCGCAAGCAGCACATCAATCGCCCACAGCGACCAGAGATTTTCAGTGGATCAAGAGTGTGTTTTTGCAACTTGGCGTTGCCCATCGAAACCGGCTTCAAAACTTTCAAGAAGTTTTTGCAGCAGCAGTACTGACCACACTTCTCATAATCGGCCTTGATGCGGGCCTCATCCCGGGCACCAATTTGTCGCATCTCGATCTTGGTCCCGACGGTCTCACGAAGATCTGGCAGCAGCGCTCGGAAATCAACGAAATCTTCGCTGGTGTAATAGAACGTAATGAGTTCACCGCCAAGAATGGGTTCAGCATCCACTGGACGCAGCTCCAACTGATGCTGTTCTACCAGTCGTGAAAATGCATCGAGCAAATTGCGTCTCTGTTCACGAAGCGCATCCTGCTTTTGCAACTCCTCCACCGTGGCCACCCGAATCGCGCGTCCCCACGTCTGAAAAGGATAATCCTGTCCGCCAGAATTCTCGATGAACTCGAGCATCTCTTGCCGAGACACACTCTTGCCGCATCCAGAGTTTTCACAGGTGGTGGTCAGCATCTCGCCAATTTCGGTGCCGCGATGGGTTTTGCACAGAATCTTGGAGCCGCAACCTGGAGAAGCATCGCCCTCCCACGCGTACTCGCCCACCCAGCCCAGATCCCCATATTTCACCACGATCGTTGCCGGCTTTTGCAGACGGGCCGCTTGTTCCGCAACGGTCAGTGCGGATCGACGCTCTGGATCTGCGTCGGCTTCAAATTGTGGGAGCGGCATGATCTTCACGAGTCATCTCCCTGGTCTTGGCCTCCACTTGGCGGAAGCGTGTTCCCCAAATCGAGGTCTTCCGACAAGAACTCGTCCAGCTTCTTGGCGGCGTCGTGTTCGGCGCGACGGCCGGTGGTTCGAAGTTCGTGGACGCTTTTACGCGATCGGGTAACAAATTCAACCACAAATGGCACTTCGGGAAATGGCACCAACTCACGCACCCTGTTTTCGAGATAGCGTCGGTATCCACCTTCAAACAGTTCAGGTTTGTTGACTTTGCAGACGATGGTTGGGGGTGCCACTGAGGTTTGAGAGACAAAATAAATTTTGGCTCGGGTCCCCAACGCCGAAGAAGGGCCACGTTCCTTGAGAATGGCTTCAAACGCGGCGTTCAAGGGCCCGGTGGCCATTCGCCTGCGAGCTTGGTCGTTCAAGTCGAGAACCAACTGTGAAAGTTCCGTCACGCCTTCACGTTTGGCGGCGGCAGCAAAAACAATGGGCGCAAAATCAAATGCCTTCAACTCCTTGGCCAAGTACTCGGCAAACTTCTCCGCTCCCGCCGCGGCCGGATCCACCAGATCGGTTTTGTTCACGACCAGAAGAGTGGGTTTGGCGAGTCGAACCAACTCCGCGGCCAATTTTCGATCGACAGAAGAGACCGGCTCGGTTGCATCAATCACCAGAATGGCAACATCGGCTCTCCGAATGGCGTCGAGCATACGAAAGTATGCATAGTGCTCGATGTCATCGGCAAAGCTTTTTCGTTTGCGAAGCCCGGCCGTGTCGACGGCAATCAACCCCCGACCTTCGTACTCGATGCGAACATCCACCGCGTCTCGGGTCGTGCCGGCAATATCACTGACAATGGCACGCTCTTCGCCGCAAAGGGCGTTCAGCAGACTGCTTTTTCCAGCATTTCTTTTGCCCACAATGGCAAACCGCACATCAGACGATGCTTCGACCACCGGCTGTGGGTGGCCCGCATCGTTGAGTACAAACCACATCCGCTCGCGGAGCTTGCGCATGCCGTGCCCATTGGTGGTTGAGCACAATGTGGGGTCTCCAAGACCCAAAGCCGATGCTTCAAGACCTGGGGCCTCCCAGTTGGGTCCGTCTACTTTGTTGGCCACCACAATCACTCGGTCGGCCACTCCTTCTTGTCGGATCAATCGAGCCACCGTCCGGTCGAGCGCGGTAAGACCGGTCTGTGCATCCACGACAAACAAGATGACGTCACTCTCTTGCCGGGCTCGGGCAATTTGGGCTTCAATATCTGGGGTCAGTTCAGCAAGATCTTTTCCTACGTCATCAAACCGAGCGCCCTCGGCGGTGTACACACCAAACCCACCCGTGTCCATGCACTCCACGACGATCTCCGGCGTGCCCTTTGGGGTTTCGGTTGGCGCGTCGAGGGTCAGCAACGTGACCACCCGGTCACGGGTGACGCCGGGAGTGGGATCAACAATAGAAACGCGGCGGCCCACAAACTTGTTGAGCAAGCTTGACTTCCCGACATTGGGACGGCCAACAATGGCGACGACAGGACGCATGGCAAAAAAAGGGGCGAAAGTGCCCGCTTAACTTTCCGGCTCGATGGTCACCTCAAGGCCAAACTCAGCCAGTTGTTCTCGAAGCAACTCAGCATGCTCTCGGTGGGTAACCGTCAACAGAGAAAGGCCGTATTCGTGGGCTTCACGGGTTCGATCAAAAGCCTCTTGGGCCCCCAGCAGGCACACTCGAGCAACCGTTCGAATCACATGACCAAACTCATTGCTTTGATCGTTGTGGAGCAAAACCTTCCAACCCGGGAGCCGGTCCAGCCGAGGTGGGGCGAGGTTGGGGGCCGGGGTCGACTGGGCCTGCTTTGAAGGTTCCATGGCACGAGTATACCGGTCGATCATCTTTCGCTGCCAAAGATTCATCCGCGCCAATCCACCACCACTTTTCCAAATTGATTGCCAGATTCAAGCCGAGCATAGGCCTCTAAGGCTGCATCAGGGGCCACCACGGTGTCAATGACCGGGCGTAATGCACCGGTTCGCATCAACGCCACCACTTCGCGAAATTCTGCCATGTCCCCCATCGTGGATCCGAGAATATTGAGTTGGTTCCAGAACACTCGGGCCAAGTCTGTGGTGGCATCGGGTCCACTTGTACACCCACACAGCACCAGGGTTCCACCGCGACGCAAACACTTGACACACGAGAGATGGACGGCCTTGCCCACGCTGTCTATGGCCACATCAACACCGCGTTTCTTTGTCCACGTGCGAACAGTGCGTGACCAATCATCACCGGTGTCCAAGATTCCTTCAGACGCTCCCAAGGAAGCAGCCCGTTCCAACTTTTCCGCCGAACGGCTGGTCACGATGGCATGGGCTCCAAAGTGACGAACCAAGTCCAAAGCCGCCAGGGCAACCCCCCCTCCGATCCCCGTGATCAAAACATGATCACCAGCGCGGAGGTCGGCTTTCCGCAGCATGCGCCACGCGGTGAGGTACGACAATGCACACGCTGCAGCCTCCACAGGATCGTGCTCCCCCACATCAAGCAACTGATTCACTGGGGCCACAAAGAACTCTGCCATGGTGCCCGGGCCATGTTCTCCAATCATGGAGATGTCTTCTGGAGCAGGAGCAACATCCGGATGCGGCGTGGCGGCATGAAACGTGGCCGCGTTCAACAGGACACGGCGACCCAGCCACTGCGGGTCAACACCTTCACCCAGGCGCTCCACAATGCCACACCCATCAGAACCGGAAATTTTGGGCCATTCGTCGGGGAGACCCGGCAACCCACGGCCAACCCAAAGATCCAAATGATTCAGCGCCGCCGCTTCGGTGCGAACCACAACTTCTCCGGGCTTTGGAGAAGGATCGGGATGATCCGACAACAGTTGGACAGATTCGTGAACAGGTTCGCCCTGACGCTCAATCACTACCGCTCGCATGAATCAGAGTGTAAATCCTTCTTTTTTGGAATACCGCCTCAACAGTGAACGTCCCCAACAGGTGAAAAGGAGCGTTTCCATGCGCCAATCCCCTCTTGCTGTCGCTTTTGGTCTTCTTCTGCTGCCACTGGCGTGCCCCGTCGACTCCATGGCTCACACCCCATCCCAGAGCATGGCGCAGGATGGAATCATCCACACTTCGAAAGACAAACAAAAAGCCAACGACGCATCCCGTCGAAGAGCGCTGGAGGGTGCACGTCGCAAAGCGCGGCAAGACGCAGCAAGACGAAAAGCACAAGAAGAAGCCCGTCGCAAAGCGCAGCAAGACGCGGCCAGACGAAAAGCACAAGAAGAAGCCCGTCGCAAAGCGCAGCAAGACGCAGCAAGACGAAAAGCACAAGAAGAAGCCCGTCGCAAAGCGCGGCAAGACGCAGCAAGACGAAAAGCACAGCAAGACGCCGCCAGACGCAAATCTCAAGAAGAAACCTTGAGACGAAAACCGGTTCAAAAAACCATTGAACATCGGCCGGACAAATTGAATCCACAACCCATTCGCATCAAGACAGGAACGCAACAACAGACTGGGAAGATCTCATCGTTCAGCAACAAGACCAATGGAACCGTTCAGCGCCCTACACGTGGTTCTGAATGGAACCAAACCGTTGGGAAATCCAGCCGGAAATCCGTGGCCGGCCTCGTACCCAAACCATCCACCACCATCACCGCTGGCCCTTGGTTCCTTAACAGCTCTCCCATCAAGAACAATGCTGCGTCGCTGCCCAACATCGACAACGCCACCACAGTCTGCTGGTGGGAGCCGGCACCAAGCCCGGTCATCGACATCGACATTCATGTTGGATCTGGCGCTCACTGCTGGACACCAGTGGACCACCACCATTGGTGGTTCGGTGGAGGCTGGCATTGGCACCACCACGCCTCAAGCTGTCATTCCTTTGGCTGGGGATTTTTGTGCTGGAGCCGACCCGGTTGCCACACCTTGGGATGGCGGCCTTGGTGGGATCGACCCAACTGTGTGGAATGGTGGACGCCCCCCTGGAACTGGTGTTCGCCAAACGTGCAGTACATCACACCGCCACCGCCTCTGCCACCGTCTTCGCAACAGTGCTGGGATGCGCTGAACTGGGGGGATCTCGGGCTTGCCCGCCGCGATTTTCTGAAGCGGCTTGCGGCAGACCCGTTTGACGCCGACAGTCGGTTGGGGCTCGCCTTGTGCGAAGGGCTGCGAGGCAACACCTCGGGCATGCAAGCGGAACTGCTCAGAGTCTTGGAGGACGATCCTTGGGCCTGCCTGAATTGGAGACCAAGCAGCCTGAGAGATCAATTGAAAGGGTTGTTGCAGGATGCGAGCCGGGACGCAACCCGAGTCGACGTCCCAGAACGATGGGTCGTGGTTGGGGCCCTGGCGACAGTGGCCCGAGAGGACGGAGTCGCGCTCGCGGGACTGCACCGAGCTTTTGCGCACCAGCGATCCGTGCCAGGGGCTGAACTGCTGCACCGGTTGGTTCAAGATCGGCAACTTGCCTTCTGAGAATCTTTGGCAGGCCTAGGATCGCTTCGTTCAATTGATTCAACTCCGTTCACCACAAGGATTCAAACCATGTCGATTCGTGCAACCACCGCTCTGCTGCTTCTGGCGCTCGCGCCTCTGGCCATGGCATCCAAATCAAACATCGCCGCCAAAGAAACCTTCAACATCGACAGCGTGCATTCCACCGCGATCTTTCGAGTGCAACATTTGGGGGCGGGCAACTTTTACGGCCGCTTCAATGAACTTGAGGGCACCATCGACTGGGATGCCGAAGGTGGACCATCCTTTGACGTGAGCATCAATATCGAAAGTGTGGATTCAGGCAACGAAGCCCTGGACAAGCACCTGAAGAATGCTGACTTCTTCGACGCAAAGCAATTTCCAACCATGACCTTTCAAAGCACCAGCGCCAAAAAGATGGGCGACGACTGGAAGGTCATGGGCGAAATGAACATGCACGGTGTCACCAAGGCCGTCGAAGTCGATATGGAGTTCGTGGGACGAGCAGATTTCGGCCGAGGTGACCGAATTGGGTTCGAGACGTCATTCACTGTCAAACGATCTGATTTTGGCATGAACTGGGGGGTTGAAAAAGGATCATTGGGCGACACGACCAAGATCATTGTCAGCCTTGAAGGCATCAAAGCTGAATAACACAACGACAGAAGCTTGAAAAGCGGGGCCCGTGGGGCCCCGCTTTTTGTTGTGCTCTTCAGAAAGTGATCAACGGGTCCAAGTGACGTTGCCGTATTCCGCGTCGTCACCAAGTTGCTCAGCAATGCGAAGCAGCTGGTTGTATTTTGCGGTTCGGTCGGAACGACATGGGGCTCCAGTTTTGATTTGCCCGCAATTCGTGGCAACCGCCAAATCTGCGATCACTGAATCTTCGGTTTCACCAGAACGGTGAGACAAGACCGCGGCGTAGCCATGGCGAGCGCCCATGGCAACCGCTTGCAAGGTTTCGGTCAGCGTTCCAATTTGGTTGACCTTCACCAAGATGGCATTGGCACAGCCTTCTTCGATGCCGCGACCGAGGAAGTTGGGATTGGTCACAAAAAGATCATCACCAACCAACTGAACTTGGTCTCCGAGACGTTCGGTGAGCTTTCTCCAGCCGTCCCAGTCGTTTTCATCGAGACCATCTTCGATGGATCGGATAGGCCAACGCTCACACCAGCCTGCCCAGAGATCGATCATTTCGTCGGTGGACGCCACCCGTGACGGGTCACTCTTGAAGAAACAGTAACCCTCTTTGCCTTGCTTCTTGGCTTCGCCCACCATTTCGCTGGTGGCGGGGTCCAAGGCAATGAACACTTGCTCGCCCAAACTGTACCCAGCGCTTTCGGTGGCTTTGGCGATCAGCTCCAAGGCGTCTTCGGCTTTGGCCAAGTTGGGGGCAAAGCCACCCTCATCACCCACGGCGGTGGAAAGCCCCGCCTCTTTCAAAACCTTTTTCAGGTGGTGGTAAATCTCGACGCCGCAGCGGAGGCCTTCTTCGAACGTATCAAAGCCCCATGGTTGCACCATGAACTCTTGGAAGTCCACGGTGTTGTCGGCGTGCTTGCCGCCGTTCAGGATGTTGAACATTGGCACGGGGAGCACGTTGGACCGAGCGCCGCCAACGTAACGCCACAAAGGCATGCCGTGCTGCATGGCTGCCGCCTGGGCCGTGGCCAACGAAACCGCAAGCGTCGCGTTCGCACCGAAGTTTGATTTGTTCGGCGTTCCGTCTGCTTCAAGCATGAGCATGTCCACCATGCCTTGCTCCCGAGCATCAAGTCCCAAAAGCTCACCGGCAATGGTGGTGTTCACATTGTCGACGGCTTGCTCGACACTCTTGCCGAGGTAGTAATCGGGGTTCCCATCACGCAGCTCGACGGCTTCGTGCTCACCGGTGCTGGCACCACTGGGCACTGCAGCATCGCCAACGGCCCCACCGGCCAGTTGCACTTCGCACTCGAGGGTGGGGTTCCCGCGGCTGTCGAGGATCTGGCGGGCATGGATGGCTTCGATTTCAAATTCAGAATGCATGGACGGGCTCCAGTCCCCAAAAAGGCAGGGGCAAAAATGGTATCGGCCCGACAGGGAAATTTGGTCACCGCCGACGGCGATCCCCCACCAGAAGGTCAGATTCCATCTGCAATCTCTGGTTTTTGGTGAGCAGCATGCGAAGTGTATGGCTGGTTTCGTTCGCCACCTCTCCAATCGCGCCGGTTTTGGACAGCAAGGCGATGCGGGCCGGGCTGGGAATACCATCGAGAGGAGGCAAAAGCGGGTTCAGCACCTTGCCCTCGGAATTCCGGCGGGAACGGGCTTCGTCAACCACCGCCTGAACCAACGGCTGCAACGCATTTTCTGACCTGGCCAGAGAACGGAGCGCGGAATCAACCACCGTTTGGTCTTGGATGGTGCTCGCAATCCACAGCGCTTCACGCCGCACCGTGCCAATGCCCATCCAAGGCCAAGTCGCGTCGTACACCGAAAGCATCCAGCGGAACCCGGCGGTTTGGTCCACCGAAGCTTCAATAATCTGAGCCAGCGCTTCAGCATGACGACGGTGGATGCCTTCCAGCGTCGCCAATTGACCTGCCAGCAAAGCTTCAGCTTCGGCGACACCAACACCCTGCAGTTTGGCGATGGCGTGACGGTCAAAAGCATCGGCCAAATCAAGGGCCGGTCCGCGCAAGAACCGATCGACCTCTGCGGACCAGTCGGAAAGAAAAGGCGCCCAGTCCTCACGCAACCCACCGGCCAAAGCGCCACCGGGTCGAAGCGCCTCATCCAAAAGCTGCAACAAGTCCACGCCTTCGCCACCACCGGCCCGGCCTTTGGAGCCCAAGCCCCATGTTTGCAACCAAGCCTCCCTTCGCAGTGCACGGAAGGATTCTTCTGCGGAAGACTCGGCTTCCTCGGGCAGCGTGATGGCGGCGGTCAGAATCAACGTGTCCAATTCTTGGGCCGCACGCCGCCGAAAGGGAGCCTCCGCTTGACGAACCGAGGCTTGGAGCGAGCGTCGCTCGGTTCGATCCAAGATCAGTTCACCCCGCAAGGCCGCTTCAATACGATCTTGACCCGCCGCTGAAAGCGCCACAGACCGCTGCTCTCGAATCAAGTCCAGTTCAGAGACGTAGGCCAAACGCGCGGCCCGCAACATGCCGGTTTGTTCTCGGTTGAGTTGCAATTCTCGCTCCAACATGCCGAAGCGTCCGGCATCCAATTCTGGAACCAGACGGTCGGCAAAGGCCAGAGAGCACCACAACAAGGCAAGAACAAACGGTGTGCGCATAGGTCTCCATGCTACGCCGCCAAGGAACCTGTGCGTTCGGTTCTTTTGGGAGTTAGGCCCTGGGGTGGTGCTGGGCGATTGTTTCCGCCAATTTTGAGGACGCCAGGTGGGTGTAGATCCGGGTTGTTTCGAGCCGGGCATGCCCCAAGAGCTCTTGAATCACCCGAAGATCGGCCCCGCCTCGAAGCAAGTCTGTCGCAAAGGCATGACGCAAACGGTGCGGGTGCATGGTGCGAACCCCCGCAGCGTCGGCAAGGATTCTCAGACGCTTCCACAGCGCTTTGCGATCCATCGGTCGACCCGTCCGGGACAAAAACAACCGGCCTTCATCTTTGCCTGACGCGCGGATCGCACGCTCTTCAAGCCATGCGTCCAAGGCCCGAACCGCAGGCTGACCCAACAACACAATGCGTTCCTTGCGTCCTTTTCCCATCACCCTCAGCGCCCGCTGCGCGGGAATTTGGTCCCGGAGGCGCAAACCAGAAGCTTCACTGGCCCGAATGCCCGTCCCGTACAACACTTCCAACAAGGCCACGTCTCGCACGGGCATGCTGCCCTGAGCGGCCGCTCGCAACATGGACGCCACTTCTTTGGCGGTTGCCACACGGGGCAAGCGTTGCGGACGCTTGGGCGGATCAAGCCTTCGCAGTGGATCGTTCGACAACCGACCTTCGGCCCGCTGGTGCTTGTAAAACGATCGCGCCGCCGCCATATGGCGTCTGCGGGTCGTTGCGGCCAGTCCACGCTTGGCCAACCACCGGGCCCACGCCTCAATGTCTTCTGGAGAAGCTGCATTGGGGTCTTGGATCCCCCGCCGCTTCAGGAATCCTGTCAATCCCCGAAGATCGCGTTGGTAAGCCTCAAGGGTCCGCGGCGAAGCCCCGGCCTCCACCTGCATCCAGTGCAGGAAGGCATCCACCGGGGTCTGCGCTGAGATACCCAAAGCCATCACCCTCAAATCGACAGTGGCGCGGCCCAACTTCTCTACAGAATGCGGTTTCCTTCAATCTTTGTGGTTTACGGCCATTGCAAGGCGCACATATTGCGCAACAAGCCACCGGCATGGGGTTTGCACTGGATTTCTCTACGCCGTGGGTCATGGAGGACCGCGGCCAACTGGACGCAGGAGGCGCTCGCGATGAATTACGGCATGTCAGTCTCGGCTTCGGGCACCCTCGCCGCATTGCACCGGTTGGACACCCTCTCAAACAATCTGGCCAACGCCGAGACCCCTGGCTTTCAGGCGGATTTTGCCTTGGCCATGCAGCGGCCGGCCCCCAGTGCGGCGGCCGATGCACCAGATCTTGGCCCCAACGCCCTCTTGGCTCGGCTCGGTGGTGGACTCTTCACGGCCCCCAACCGGGTTGATGTTCGCCCCGGTCCCATGGAACGAACCGAAGACCCCTTCCACGTTGCTTTGGAAGGCAACGGATGGCTCCGCGTCGAAGGCGCCGCTGGGTCGACGGAATACACCCGGGATGGGCGATTGTTGGTGGATGCGGAAGGACGCTTGGTCCACGCGGCCAGCGGCCAACCCCTGCTTGATGATGGTGGTTCCATCATCACGATGGATCCCAACACCACCCCAGTCATACAAACCGACGGCACCATCTTGGAAAATGAAATTCCGGTCGCCAAACTCGGGGTGGATGTGTTGCCGGCCGATGGTCTGCAAAAGATCGGCGGCGGATTGGTGCGGCTGGTTCAAGGACAGGCTTCGGCCGCCACCAGTCGCATCCACCAAGGCATGCTCGAAGGTTCCAGCGTGAACCCCATCCGAGCGATGACCGACCTCATCGAAACCAACCGCGCGGCCCAAGCCAACTTGGAACTGCTGCGCATGCACGACACAACCCTCGATCTGGCGTGGAACACGCTGGCCCGACCTGTTTGATTTTTGGAGTTTGACTGATGGCCATTCTTTCTCTGCACAGCGCTTCTTCGGGATTGTCCGCCCTGGACACCAAGCTCGAAGTGATTGCCAACAACATCGCCAACGCCGGAACCCAAGGGTTCAAAGGCAGCCGCGTGATGTTCGAGGACTTGATGTACCAAGAGCGTGAACAACCTGGAACCCAGAACGTGAATGGTGACATTCGACCCACTGGCGTCTTTGTGGGTCTGGGCACCAAGGTCTCAGGGACCCAGCTTGACTTCAGGCAAGGCGGCATGGAGCCCACCGGACGAACCCTTGACTTCACCATCCAAGGCAGCGGCTTCTTCGCCGTGCAAGTCGAAGATGGACTGGGGCTCAACGGACTCGCATACACCCGAGCCGGCAACTTTGCCTTGAATGCCAACCGAGAATTGGTCGTGGCCAACTCGAATGGTCGTCGCTTGGTACCGGCCATCACGATCCCTGAGGATGTTCCCGAAGAGTCCATCACTGTAACGGCCGATGGCATCGTGTCATTTGTTCAAAACGGACAAACCCAAGAAGCAGGCCAGTTGGAATTGACCATCTTCCCCAACACCTCTGGGCTGCAGCCCGTCGGTGAAAACCTATTTGTAGAAACAACCGCCAGTGGTCAAGCCATCAACACCACGCCGACCGAAAATGGTGCGGGAAACATTCTGCAGGGCTTCTTGGAAGCTTCCAACGTGGACCCCACCAAAGAACTCATCAACTTGATCCGCACCCAACGGCTGTTCGAGATGAACAGTCAATCCATCCAGGCGGCCGACGAACTCCTCCGCGAAGTGGCAAACCTCCGCCGTGGTTGATGCCTTCGTCCTGGTTGCGGCATTGGCTTCGAGCCGCGTCACCTTGCAGCACGAGGTCTGGCTGGAGGGCGACGCGCCGCTTACGCTGGGCAAAGTGGCCAAACTCGAAGGCGAAGCGTGTCGCTATCACGCGCTCGAGGTTCCTCAACAGCATCCCGAAGATTCCATCGATCTCGGCTTTGTGATCGATTTGCTCGACCACTGCGCCGCACCAGTCTTCCGATGGGAATTCAGAGGCAATGTGGCGACCATCGAACGCACTGCACTCCCCTTGACCGAAGAACCAACCCCCATCCCAGCCCCCAACCCTGGTCCCCAATCCCTCCGCACGATCATTGCCAAGCGTTTGCGATTGAACCCCGATCAACTGCGGGTAAGCAGCCTCGATGGCACCGAACTTCAAGAAGGCGATTGGAAGCTCCGCACCCACCCCACGGTCCGAACCGTGCGGGCGAGACTTGGCGAAAGAGACCATGCCTTGACGTTGGAGATCGCCGACGAAGAAGGTCGATGGCATCCCAATTGGCGATTCAACCCGCGAACCAGCTCGGGCCGTGCCACGGCACCTGCTTTGATCAAACGCGGCAACCAAGTCTCGGTTGAACGGCGTTTGGGAGGATTCCTCGCCCGCACCAGTGGACGTGTGCTGGGTTCGGCCAAAACGGGCGAGAAGGTCCAGGTTCGACTGGATGATGGAATGATTCGACATGGCACCCTCCGTGCGGATGGTGTGGTGGAATTGATGGAGGGTTCGTCATGAACCGACTGGTGTGTCTTGGTCTTCTTTCGTTGACGGCATGCGCCGGACCGGCCTCGGTCCGAGTGCCTCCCGCCCCTTCCATCACGCCTGGAGCCCTGCCCAGCGTGCAAGTTCGTCCAGATGCCGCCAAGCCCAACCCATCGCAGAAAGCACCTGCTTTGGATCCTTGGGACACCAGCCATCTGCAAGTGGCGCATACCCCAGGTGAGCACAAACCACGAACGTTCCACGAGCACGATCTGATTGAGGTCTTGGTTCGTGAGAACAGTCGAAGCGAACGCACCGCAGAGTTGAACACACAGCGACGGGCCGACCTGAATGCTGGAATCAACCAGTGGCCCAACTTTCGAGCGCTCTTGAATGAGCAGGGCCCACAGAATTACACCCAAGGGCTTCCGACGATTGCCGGCACCATTCAAAACCGGCACGAAACTGAAGGCGAATTCGAGCGCGAGGATTCATTCACCGCGCGAGTCATGGCGGAAGTCGCACAGGTCCTTCCCAACGGCAACCTCATCCTTGAGGCTCGATCGGTCACAGAAGTTGACGGTGAACGCAGCGCGATTGTGGTCCGGGGACGGTGCCGTGCTGAAGACATCAGCCAACTGAACACTGTGTATTCCACCCAGTTGCATGATCTTGAGGTCACACAGCATTCAGAAGGTGAACTCCGGCGGGCCTCCAGCAAGCCCTGGATCACCAGACTGCTGGAAACAGTCTTCGGCGTGTGATCAACTCAACGTCGCGGCAGCCTGAGGGGACATCCACCACTTGGGGCCACGTTCGACCATCGCTGCCGCGCGACGCCATTCGGAAACGCTCCACGCTTGGGCCGGACACCCGTTGGGACGATGAGGCAGATCGCCGTCATACACCTCGGACAGCTGCCCCAATCCCGCCGAATTCAGTTCTGCCGCAAGAGGCTGCAACCAAGTGCGGGCGGTGGTCCGCGACGCCGGATCATGTTCTGACGAACGCAGATGGGCTTCGACCAAGAACCCCAGCAGCCAAGGCCAAACGGTGCCTTGGTGGTACGCCCGGTCCCGTTGGGGCATCGTGCCTTCATAACGCCCTTGGTAGTCCGGGTCAGACGGAGCGAGGGTGCGCAATCCGTAGGGCGTGAGCAAATGCGTTCGACAAAGGTCGACCACCCTTTGCCGGCGGGCTCGATCCAAAGGCGCGGCTCGCAAAGCCGCGGCAATGACCATGTTGGGGCGAATCGCGCGATCCACGCCGCCACCTTCGCGAGCGGAACGCAATCGGTCCACCAAACCGCCGGTCTGATCGCAATAGAACGCACCAAAAGAGCCGGCGGTGCGCTCGGCGATGCGCCGCAACCGTCCTCCTTCAGCATCATCCGCCGCCCGCTCGGCCAGCACCCGAAGGCTGTGGCACCACAACGCCGAAAGCTCGACCGGTTTGCCCATGCGTGGGGTGATGGGTGTCCCATCGACCACGGCATCCATCCAAGTAAGCGCGCGGCCTGGTTCTTCTGCCAGCACCAGCCCATCGCGGTCAATTTGGGTTCCTGGAGAGGCCCCGTCAAGCCAAGCTTCCACGATCGATCGGCAAACGGTGGCAATCGGGCCATGGGCAAATGGCTGATTTGTTGCTTCGAGCCAGAGCCCAACCACGTGCAAATACCACAGCGCGGCATCCGCTGAGCCAAGATCGCGCCCCTCGTCTTCATCAAGAAACCGATTGGGAATCCGGCCATCCGAAACGGCAGCGCCCCAGGTCTCCAGCATGGCTTCCGCTTCATCCATGCGGCCATCGACCAGCAACAAGCCCGGAATCGAAAGCAAAGTGTCACGGCCCCAATCGGCAAACCAAGGCCACCCTGCGATCACCGAAGGACCCTGCGGATGGCCGCGGGCCACCAAGAAATCAGAGGCTGCTTGCGCCAAGGGAATGTCTGAATCGGCAACCGGTGGAACGGGCCACTGCGGCACTTGGGGCAGCACGTGGATGGTGACGTCGACACGGCCTTGATCATCAGCGATGGCATCAACATGGCCCGGCGTGAAACAATTTTCTTCTGCGTCGTACCCGCGCGTGTGCTCTTCTGCGAAGCGCAAACCATGCCAATGGTCTGGGGAGGCAACAAACGAACCACCATTGATCGCAAATCGGGCTTGGACTTCACCCCGTTGGAGCAAGAAACCGTTCGTGATCAATTCGCACTGAGGCGACTCCTGTCCTCGATCAAAGGCATGAAAATCAACCAATGGTGTGAGCAGATGCACCCGAAGGGTGGCATGGGGAGGAACAAATCCTCGCCAACGCAGCACCACGCCAGGCACGCCTCGCTTCATGATCAGGGTGCGAACCAATTCCACCGCGTTGGAGGTCCATTCGGTGCGCACGCCGTTTGGTTCGTGTGTCGTGTGGTTGGGCACATGCATTGGCGGCGCCAACACACCATGGGGCGCAAAAGCGGCTTGCCACAAGGGCGTGCTTTCGCCCGATGCCACAACTTCGGCCATCGCGGCCCGCAGAATCGTTCGCCGCCGCAACGGCGGCGCCATGCTGGCGATGCACAGGCCGTGGTACCGCCGGCGCGGAACACCGTCACGCGTCCCCATGGCGAAACCACCAAGTCCATCGGTCAGCAGCCATTCATCCTGTGGTTGCATCAATACCCCTTGAAACAAATGCTCTTCACGCCAAGCGAAACACGATCAACGTTTGCCTGCGGCCCGAGCGAAGACCTCGGACAAACGATCCACACTCAGGCGCTCGAGTTCGGGACTTGCACCAGGACGAACCCGATAGGCATGAATGGTTTCGGTGCGATGGTCCAACACCACCACAAATGTTTCACCCGCGGAGGTACCGGGGCGGTAGGTCGTGACGCTGAAGTCGTCATGCACGATGCTGTCCCCAGCCAAAGCAGCCGCCGCCAAGGAACTGGGGTTTGGGCCAGCGGACAGTGGTCCCGCCGCCAACAGACCCACCAAAACCAAACTTGAAGCCAACAAAGGCCATTCATGCTTCATCGCCCAACCTCCGAAGCCTTGGGGGCCAATTGCTTGGTGTCCCGATCGATGTCCCGGTATCCCAAACCAATAAAGGCTTGACTGACTTGGTCCCAGCGCAACGCGACCATTTCTCGGTTCGCGTCATCGATCAAGTACAGGACTTCCGAATTGCCGGCTTCCATGGTGCTGGTCACCATCAGATAGGAGCCACGAGGTCGCGGATTCACGGCACCACCACGTGCGGGCGATTCCAACTGAAAGACGAACAAGGCCGCCAGCAAGACCACGTTGACCGCCAACAGCGATCGACCAAGCGGACTCACTCCCGGTGGCTCCGCTTGCTGGACCAAAGGTTGATCAGAACCACGGCTGCACCAAGGATCGCCATCAGAAGAAAAGCGAGCAGTGGGGAAGGCGTGCCCGAGACCACCGCCTCCGGCGGACCCGCTTGAGCAAGAAGGGCGGTTACAGCTGCAGATGAGAACATAGAACGCAGCATACCGGGGCCGAAGCCATTCACGAACCGGTCATGAAAGAACGGCTGTCCCGGATACCCAAAGTCTCGTAGACCCGGCGGGCGGCTCGAGAACGGTTCAAGGTGTAGTAATGCAACCCAGCCACGCCATGGTCCAACAAGTCGCGTGATTGCTCGGTGGCCCAGAGCACCCCGAATGCTTCCACCATCTCTGGATCGGCTTCACGATCCAACACGCCCCGAAGCAGTCGGGCCGGGATCAACGTACCGGCCGCCAACTCGGCCATGCGTCGCATGCCACCGGCGCTTGTAATGGGCATCAGCCCCGCCACCAAAGGGATTTGAATACCCGCCATGGTGCATCGGTCCCGCCAGTCCAAGAACCGTCGGTTGTCAAAGAACAGTTGGGAGATGACAAAATCGGCCCCCGCATCCACCTTGGCCCGGAAGTGATCCATTTCGGTCAAAAGATTTGGGGTTTCGTGATGGCCTTCGGGATATCCAGCGATCCCAATGCCAAACCCCCCATTGGGATGCCCCCCGGACTCGTTGAAAGATTTGATAAAGCGAACCAAATCGATGGCATGAGGAAAATCTCCAGGGCCTGGATCACCATCTTTCGGGGGATCCCCACGGAGGGCCAAGATGTTGTCGACACCGCTCTCGGCAAAGCGCACCAATATGGATTCCATCTCGGCTTTGGTGTGACCACGGCCGGTCAAGTGAGGCATGGGCAACAGGGAGGTCTCGCTCCGTAAACGCACCACCAGATCGTGGGTGCGGGCCCGGGTGCTGCCGCCCGCACCGTAGGTGACCGAAACGAAAGAAGGCTGCAACTGCTCGAACGCGCTGATCCCCGAAAACAGCGCGTCCCAAGCTTCCCCGTCTTTTGGGGGGAAAAATTCGAACGAAGCAGTAGGGCCTCGCTCACTGAACATCTGATCGATGCGGCTCATGCTTCAGCTGGGGGTGGGAACAGCGCGCTGCCCACACGAATCAAGTTGGAACCACATTCCACCGCGACTTCAAAATCGTTGGTCATGCCCATCGAAAGGATGTCAAAAGATGGGCCGCCCGTGCCCTGCCGCCGAATGGTCTCGAACATTTCGCGGGCCTGTTCAAACACGGGACGAGCATCTTCGGGATTCTCCGAAAACGGCGCCATACACATCAAACCCCGGATTCGTATGTCGGGGTACTCCTCGGTGATGACTTCAATCAAAGGGCCCTCGGCTCCTGGAGGGCACCCACCTTTCTGCTTCTCTCCAGCAACATTGACTTGGATCAACACTTCCATGGGCTCAGAACGGCCCATGTTGGCCGAGGCCTTGTCGATCTCCTCAGCCAAGCGAAGGTTGTCGACGGAATGAATCAACCGGCACGATCGGCACACCGACTTGATCTTGTTGCGTTGCAAACCACCAATGAAGTGCCACCGAACGGTCTCTTCGCCCGCACCAATCAGGGCGTGGCGGTCTTGCCAGTCGGCCACCGTTTCCGCATGCGCTTCCATGACTTGCAATCGGTTTTCGCCCAAATCGCGGTGTCCCAGATCCAACAGTTCGCGGATCTGGTCGTCGTCGGCAAACTTGGTCACCGCCACCAATCGAACGTCGCCGCCTGTCCGCCCGTCTTTGGCCGCGGCAGCTTCAATTCGATCGTGCAAAGTCCGGTAACGTTCTGAAAGGTCCATAAGAGAGGTTGATTCTGCCTCAGGCATAGCGGAAGCCTACCCCAGCCCGTACGACCGTGCGGACTGGACCCCGCAGGCAAAAAGTTCTTGCCGAGGGCTCAATCTCAGGGCCAAAACAACCGGCTCGGCCGATATGGATGTCATGCCCCGAAAAAAGAAGTCCTCGTCCAAAAAAGGCGAGTCGTTGTTCACTGTTCACCGCTTCAACCAGCTCAAGGCCGCGCTGATGCCACTCTTCGGCCCCGGTCTGCTGTTTGCGGCCATCTTCTGTGCGTTGGCCTTGTTGACCTACGACATGGCCGACGCGCCCTCAGAATTCGTGGCTCCGGCCAACGAAGGGGAAAACATCCAAAATGCCATGGGCAGCTTGGGCGCGCTGTTGGCCGCTCGGCTGTTCGGCACGTTCGGAACGGGTGTGTGGCTGGCTGTGATCGGGGGCATCATGCTGCTGATTCAATCCATCCGAGGACAAGAGACCGACCAGATCTGGGTCCGGGCGGGTGGCGTCGTGATGAGCACCTTGGCCCTGGCCGCACTGTGGGCTGAATTTGCGACCGGGTTCGGAGTTTTGCCCGACGGAAACGGCGGCGCTGTGGGCGCTTGGATTGTGGGAGAACTGGGCCCGCGTTTCGGATGGCTGGGCACGCCGATCATTTGCGGCACGGGTTTGGCCATCGGCTTGTGGTGTGCGGCCGACCGCATGCTCTCTCCTCTCTTGGCCCGACTGCCCTTTGCCAAATTGGTCCAGTACTGCCGAGAGTCCATCACGGTGGTGATCAACCTGGTGCAGCCCGAGCCAGCGACCGCGGGTGGCGCTCGAGCCGGTGGACGCAAGGCGAAGAAATCCAAGCCCGCGGCCACCGTGGCGGTGCTTGAGCCCGAGGACGTCGAAGAAGAGTGGGAAGAAGACGAAGACGAATACGAGTTGACCGACGCAGACGAAGAAGATTGGGAGGAGGAAGAGGAGGAAGAAGAAGAGGAGGAAGAGTGGGAAGAAGAGGGTGAGGACGAGTCGCTCGCCGCAGCCAAATCGGCAGCGCTGGAAAAAATTCGAGAACGTCTCAGCAAACGGAACGAAAACGCTCCTTTGCCACCACAAGTGCAATACGACGGCAAGTGGAAGTTCCCCCAACTCGATCTTCTGGAAGAAAGCGAGCCTGTTGACGAAGCCGACCGCAGTTTGACCATTTCGGATCAAGCCGAGCAGTTGTTGGAGGCCTTCAGTGAATTTGGCATTGACGGAGAGATCCAGGACATCGATGCCGGTCCGACGATCACCCTGTTTGCGGTCAAGCTGGCCCGGGGCACCAAGGTTGGGTCCATCCGCGGTTTGACCGAAGACTTGGCTCGCGCCATGGAAGTACCAAGCTTGCGGATCGACTCAAACATCGGCCAGGGTCGAATCGGGATTGAGGTGCCAAACCCGACCCCAGAACTCGTTCGGATTCGGGAAATCTTGGAATCAGGGCGAGGGTCCAAGATGGGCTTGCCCATGTACCTCGGGAAAAACGCGTCTGGGGAACCGATGGTCTATGACCTCACCAAGATGCCGCACATGTTGATTGCGGGAACCACAGGTTCCGGCAAGTCGGTGTGCATCAACACCATCTTGATGAGCTGGCTGTTCACCAAACGTCCAGATGAAGTGAAGCTCGTGCTGGTGGATCCCAAGCAGGTGGAGTTTGACACCTACAAAGCCATCCCCCACTTGGCGTGTCCTGTGGTGACCAAAACCGACAAAGCCAAGGGTGTCTTGCAGTGGGCCGTGCATCAAATGGAAAGCCGGTACACCTTGTTGAAGAACGCCAAGGTGCGCAACCTTGCCGAATACAACAAGGTGGGTGAGGATCCCGAAAAGCTGTGTAAAAAAATGGGAATCACGGACGAGCGCGAGATGAAACTCACGCCCAAGAAGTTGCCCTTCATTGTGATTGTGGTTGACGAACTGGCCGACTTGATCCTCGAGGAAGGAAAAGACGCCGAGCTCCCGATCGTTCGAATCGCTCAGAAGGCCCGTGCAGTGGGCATCCACTTGATCTTGGCCACACAACGACCCGAGCGCAACGTGGTGACCGGATTGATCAAGTCCAACGTGCCGTTCCGGGTTGCGTGCCGGGTGAACTCTGCGCTTGACAGCCGCATCATGCTTGATGTCAGTGGTGCTGAAGTGCTGCTTGGCAATGGTGACATGTTGATCAAGGACGGCCCGAAGCTTGTCCGCGGCCAAGGGGCCTTTGTCTCCACCGAAGAAATTGTCCACACTGCAGGCTTCCTTGAAGATGTCGCAGAGCCGCAATTCGAACGTGATCTGGTTCGGCTTGATGAAATTGCTGAAAGCGACGAAGCCGACCCGTACGACGTTCTGAAAGAGGCTTTGGATGACCCCGAGTTTGACAAAGCGGTTCGGTTGCTGATTGAACGTGACAGTGGATCCATCACGCTGCTGAAGACCCGCCTCCGCATGGGTGATACACGAGCCAGCCGCATGGTGGAACAAATGCGACAAGCTGGCATTGTTGGAGAAGCCAAAGGGGCTGGTGTGGCCAGCGACATCCTGATCGACTTGCCCGGCTGGGAAGACATGAAGAAACTCATGCAAGCCAAAGACCGGTCCAGCATGCTGGCGGAATACCACGGCGAAGGCGAAGAAGACCTCGACGGCGATGACTGGGAGTCCGAAGAAGACGAATAATCGTTCAAAGGGCCACTTTTTCGGTGGCCTCATGCTTCGTGCCTAAAATCTCCGAAGATAGAACCATCAAGGAAGACTTCGTTCGCAACCGGCGGAGAACCCGACGGCGACGAGCAAAGAACCCCTTGACGACCGGTCCCTCCCTATGAAGGATCGGGCGATGTGCCCTTCAGGACGCTGAAGGGGAAAATTCGGCCGGCGGCGGCTTGGGGCTGCGACGGCTGGCCATAATTCTTCTTCAAGGAGGTGATCCAGCATGAACAATCAAACCCCACACCGGAACCGTGCCCCCCGCAGAGCGATCACCTGCCGACGGGATGGGTGACCGGCACGTCCGGACACTTCCTTATTTCTCATTACCTTTCCCCGGCGGTCGTTCAGCGGCCGCCGGGTTCGTTTTGTGGCCATGGTGCACCATCGAGCACCACCCTCGACCAGGCGGCATGAAGTCCGGTCGGGCCACCGCGATGCAGATCCGCCAAGCGATGCTCAACCCTTGATGCCACCAAGCGGGCCAGTTCCGGAATCTCAGGAAGGGGCTGGCCGGCCGGCAACACGTCTTGCACCGAAGCCGCCGGCCACCCATCGGCCCGCACCCGACGCGGACCCGAGCCAACGTTCAACCCAATGCCAATGATGGATGTGAGCATGCCATCTGGGGTTCGGGTGCCTTCCACCAGGATGCCGCCAAGTTTCAACCCATCACACACCACATCGTTGATGGGCTTTACACACACCGGTACACCAGTCGCAGCGCGGATGGCTTCCGCCAAAGCAATCCCCACCGTTGGCGTCAGACCATCGGGCGACAACGGTTCTTCATGCCGCGCGTAGCGGGTGAGATACAGACCAACACCATCGGGGGAATCCCAAGCCCGTCCGTGCGTGCCCCGGCCTGCCGTTTGCAGGGATGCCCGCAGCCAATGCATGCCTTCCGCCCCTGCTTCCAATCGACGTTTGGCCTCTTCGTTGGTGGAATCGACTTGGTCGAGCGTTTCAATCAGCACGAGGTGCCCCGCAAACGCTTCCAAACCTTCGAGGGCGGCTCACGCTCGAGCGCGGTTGCCACCACATCGGTCGCCCGGGCCAGCTTGACCAAATCGATGCCAGGGTCGAAGCCTTCGTTCACCAAGAAGTCCACCAGATCTTCCGTCGCCAAATTCCCCCCGGCCCCCGGTGCGAACGGACACCCGCCGAATCCCCCTGCCGACCCATCGAAGGTTCGAACCCCCGCTGCGAGACCAGCGCCAACACACGACAAAGCCGCGCCGCGGGTGTCATGGAGATGCAGGGCGGTGGCGGTAAGTGGCAGGCTGCTCGCGCACGCCGAAAGAACGGCGTTGACTGTGCCCGGCACCGCGGAACCAATCGTGTCAGAGATGGCGATCTCGTCGCAACCCATTGCAAGCAAACGCTCCACCACACCGTTCACCTGACCCGGATCAACCGCCCCGTCGTACGGGCAATCAAAAGCACATGAGACGTACCCCCGCACATGCAAGTTGGCCTGCTTGGCCTGGGTGACCACTTCAGCAAAGGTGTCCAGTGATCCGTCGACCGTCTGCCCCAAATTGGCTTGGGCAAAGCCTTCGGTGGCCGAAGCGAAAACCGCCACCGAGGACAGGCCCGCGGCCAAGGCACCATCGAGGCCCCGTAGGTTGGGCACCAGCGCAGAGGCATGGGGCACGACATCTTTGGCGACGGCCGCCACTTCGGCGGCATCGGACATCGCCGGAACGCGATCGGGTCGGACAAACGCCGCGACCTCAATGCGAGAAAGCCCCGCCGATGCCAAAGCTCGAACAAACGCGAGTTTGACTTCGGTCGACAACACGGCACATTCGTTCTGAAGACCGTCGCGCGGTCCCACTTCGACCACCGTCACCGGTTCAGTCACGAGGAGGGCTCCACGGTGGCGGTGTGCGTTCAAAGAACGCTTGCATCCCCGCCACGCCTTCGGCACTGGCCCGACGGTCCGCAATCGCTTCCGCGGTCAGCGTGGCTGGATCGGAGTGACCAGGAAGTTGTTGCAGCAAGGCTTTCCAAGCCGCGATCGCGCCCGGCGCCGCGCGGCGAATGCGGTCGATCGTGGCGTTGATGGCCAGGTCCAGTCCATCTTCATCGACCACCGAATGGACAAGCCCCAAATCCGAAGCTCGGGCGGCGTCGATGCTGGCACCCGTGATGCCCAGCGTGCGAACGGCTCCAGGACCCATCTTGCCCAAGAGGAATGGCGCGATCACCGCAGGAATGAGACCCAAACGAACTTCCGTGAGGGCAAATCGGGCGGAGGGCAAGGCGTAGGCCAAATCACACGCAGCCACCAAACCGACGCCGCCTCCGTACGCGGACCCCTGCACGCGAGCAATCACTGGTTTGGGACAATCGCGCACCGCCAACAACATGGCGGACAATCCTTGGGCGTCGGCAATATTTTCATCGCGGCTGGCTTCGGCCATCCTTCGCATCCACGCCAAGTCCGCGCCCGCACTGAACGAGGGACCTTCGGAAGCCAACACCACCGCGCGGATGGCGTCATCTTTGCCGACGTCTCGGAACGCGTTGTGCAAATCAGAGACCAATCCATCGTCAAAAGCGTTGTGACGTTCGGGATTGCTCAAAAACATCCGTCGCACATCACCATCATCTTTGATCGTCAGATTGGTCATTTGGTCACATCCGGAACACCGAATGGGATCGATCAGGCCACGGTTGATAGCGAGACACTTCAATGGCCCGCGCAAGCACCGCACGGGTTTCTCGGGGGTCAATGACCCCGTCGTCCCACAGCCGCGCGGAGGCAAACCAAGCGCTGCCTTCGGTTTCGTATTTTTGCAACACTGGATCGGTGATCTCACGCGCTTCTTCTTCAGACAAGGGAGGTTCGCCGGCCGTTTCCCGCTGCGCATCCTTGACGGTGCGCAAGACGCCTGCCGCTTGGGGGCCACCCATCACCGAGATACGAGCGTTGGGCCACATCCACATCATGCGAGGACCAAACGCCCGTCCGCACATGCCGTAGTTGCCCGCACCGAAGGAGCCCCCGATGACCACGGTGAATTTCGGCACATTGGCGTTGGACACGGCCGCCACCAACTTCGCGCCGTCTTTGGCAATACCTCCAGCCTCGACTTTGGAACCCACCATGAAGCCCGTGATGTTCTGCAAGAACACCAAAGGAATGCCACGCTGAGAACACAACTCGACGAAGTGAGCGCCTTTGAGTGATGACTCCGAAAAGAGAACACCGTTGTTGGCGACGATGCCAACACTCCAGCCATCGATCCGGGCAAACCCGGTGGCCAAAGAAGTGCCGTACTCCCTTTTGAACTCGTGAAATTCACTGGCATCCACCAAACGGGCAATCACTTCACGGACATCCGATTGCACGCGGGCGTCCGCAGGAATCAGACCCAGCAGATCTTCCGAGGGAAACTTGGGCGCCTCGGGAAGCGCTCGAGGAATGGGCTGCAGATGTGGCACCCCCAGATTGGCGACGATGGATCGAACCAGCTGGAGACACTCTTCGTCGTTTTCAGCAATGTGATCCACAACTCCGCTGCGTTGACCATGGGTCTCGGCCCCGCCAAGCGTTTGATCGTCTACGTCTTCACCGATGGCCGCCTTCACCAAAGGCGGACCGGCCAAGTAAATCGTGCCCGTGCCGCGAACGATGATGGACTCGTCGCACATCGATGGCACATACGCACCTCCGGCCGTGCACGAACCCATCACGGCCGCAATTTGCGGAATGCCTTGGGCCGACAACTGGGCTTGGTTGTAGAAGATGCGGCCGAAGTGATCCCGATCGGGGAACACCTCGGACTGCAACGGCAAAAATGCGCCGCCAGAGTCAACCAAGTACACACAAGGCAAACCATTTTCGGCCGCAATCTCTTGCGCTCGCAAATGTTTCTTGACGGTCAACGGAAAATACGTGCCGCCTTTCACGGTGGCATCGTTGGCCACAATCATGCACGGACGCCGCGCGATGTCGCCGATGCCACACACCATCCCCGCACTCGGTACCGAGGAGTCGTACACCCCGTCGGCGGCGAAAGGCGCCACTTCCAAGAACATGCTTCCAGGATCGATCAATTGCTGAATGCGGTCTCGGACAAACAGCTTGCCGCGGGCCGTGTGCTTGTCCCGTGCCTTCGCCCCGCCGCCCTCTTGCACGACCGACCGTCGAGCGGCCAGTTCCGCGCAGGCGGCTTCCATGGCTTCCCGATTTTCAGAAGCCTTGGCCGGATCGAGTTCTTGACCAAGAGGGCGCATGCAGTGGTATCGGCTCTTCGAGGCCCCTCCTGTACCTCAGTCCAAAGAGAGAGATCGCTTCCAGAAGCCCAATCCTGCGGCTTCTTTGGCCATGGCGAGGGTTTCTTCCGCCACGGCGTTGGCCCGGCGGCTGCCCTCACGCAAAATATCGATGAGATCATCGTCCCGGTCGTCCCAGGCGGCCCGGCGTTCACGCATGGGAGCAATCAGGGCATCGATGGCTTCGGCGACCTCAATTTTGATGTGGCCATCGCCAATGTCATCGCCCGCGGCGTAACGGCGTTCCAGTTCGGCCACGCGATCGTCGTCACTGATGAAGGTGCGCACGTACTGGAAGAGTGCATTTTCGACATCACCCGGCTCGTCCGGAGATTGCCGACCGGTGTACAGCTTGCCCAGCTTCTTTTTGATCTGTTTGAATTCGTCGGTAAGGAAGATCGCGTTGCCCAAACTCTTGCTCATCTTGTTGACACCATCGGTGCCCGGGAGACGAGCCACCTCGCCCACATCCGCTTCCGGAATCGGGAAGACGCCGCCGGCTGCAGCATGGTCAGCATCTTCGGTCTTGGGGTCCACCCCGCAGTACAGCTGGTTGAACCGCCGCGCCACTTCGCGGGTCAACTCGATGTGCGGAATCTGATCTTCACCAACCGGGACGGCGTGGGCACGGAATGCCAAGATGTCTGCGGTTTGTCCCACGGCGTAGAGGGGGAAGCCAAAGGAGTAGTTGTCGCCCAGATTCTTCACCTTGATCTCATCCTTCAAGGTTGGATTGCGCATGACGCGGTTGTACGGCAGCAGCATCGCGAACAAATACGTGAGTTCAGAAATCGCTGGAACTTCGGTCTGCAGAAAAATCGCGGTCTTCTCGGGATCGAGTCCCATGGCCAAATAATCACGCACGATCTGCAACGTGTCACGACGAATCTCGTCCGGCTTTTCACTTCGGGTGGTGAAAGCGTGCATGTTGGCAATCAACACGAAGCATTCGGCTTGGTTCTGCAATTCGACGCGTCGACGAACCGAACCGACCCAGTGGCCAAGGTGGAGTTGTCCGGTTGGGGTATCACCGGTGAGCATGCGACGTTGCGTCATGACAATTCATCCTTCAAAAAAGGGGAAAGGACCATCATACGGAAGCCGAGGTCGAGAGCCACGTCAAGACAATGTTGAGGAGATTGAAAAGCACATGGACCACCACGGCGCTCTCAATTCGACCCGTCTGGGCCCGCAAGATGCCCAAACCGAGGCCAAGCACAAAGAGTCCGGGCAAACCGTCCCACTGAACCGCCCCCAAATGTGCTGCCGCAAAAAGTCCCGCCGTCATGACCACCCCCCAACGTGCGGAACCCAGCAGACGGGTCAGGGCCGGCTGCAGTAAACCACGAAAGGCAACCTCTTCAAGCCAAGGCACCGCCAGTGTGACCATGAGCACAAAAGTTGGGACCACCCAACCTGAACTTTCGATCAACATCGCCAGAGACGCATGACCGATGGGATCGGACGGTTCACCAGCGAAGACTTGTCGCATCAACGACGAAATGGTGGCCGCCCCCACCACCACCAACCAGACGGGAAGGAACCGACGAACCCCCAGACGGATGGCCTCTCGTCGAGAAATCCGATTGGGCACGGGAAGGGTGGGGAAAAAACGGTTCACGGTGAGCAAGAGCACGATCTGCAGTGGCAAACTGAACAGCAGACCCAAAGTGTGCACTTCCAACTCGGTCACCGGATACTCCGACTGAAGCAGCGTCACCAAGCCTTGACCCAAGAGCCCCAAGAGCAGCAAACCCGCAAAGATGAAGAATCCTTCGGCTGGCGATCGATTGGTTGTGCTCGCGCTGTGGGGCAGGGCGTACCATCCATTCCACTGTCCGTGCAGGATCACGACCGCCGCCGCCCCGATCAGGATGCCATCGAACACTGTCATGACCATCTTGGATGAAATCGTCTCAGAGACCCGCGCCGCATTGGAATCGGCCCTCGACCGCGACGCGGTGGCGGCCGGTGCCGCTGGGGATGCCCCTCCCACTCGGTCGTTGATCAAGGCTCTGGATGGCCCAGGGCACTTTCGGGTCATCGCCGAATTTAAGCGAAAATCCCCTTCCGGAGGCGAAATCCGGCCGGGATCCACGCCTCAAGAGGTGGTTTTGGCCTACGAGGCTGCTGGGGCCGCGGCCATTTCATGTCTGACCAACCAAACCTATTTTGGAGGCACGCTGCAAGATCTGAAGGCCGTGAAGGCCTCGGTGGAGATCCCCGTGCTCCGAAAAGACTTTGTGGTGGATCGCCGCCAACTGCTCGAAGCTCGTGGGGCCGGGGCCGATGCGGTCTTGTTGATTGCCGAATGTCTGCCTGGTCAAGCCTTGGACGACCTTGCGGGCGAAGCGTTGGCCCTGGGCCTCGATGTCTTGTTGGAAATCCATGATCGTGATGAGTTGCCCCGGGCCCTGTCCTGGACAGAACAACACCCCAGTCAGGTCCGCTTGGGCATCAACAACCGGAACCTCCGCACCATGACCACCGACCTTGGCCACATTGAGGCTTTGTTGCCCCAACTGCCAAACCCAAGCAAGGTGGTCGCGGAATCGGGTTTGCGTGAATCCGCAGACCTTGCCCGGATGCAACGGGCCGGCATCAGGAATGGCTTGATTGGGGAACACCTGATGCGACAACCCGACCCTGGGGCAGCATTGAGTGACCTGCTTTCGGGTTCGTGATTTCTCGCCCAAGCGGCCGATGAGGGGTCAATGCCCCTTGCCCGATTGGAACATCCCAAAGACGGTCGCGCGGACTTGGTCCTTGCCCACCCAGAGCGACGCAATGCCACATCGATTGACTTGCTGGAAGAAGCCATTCGCTTGATTCGAGGCTTGGACAAAGACCGGTGTGTTTTGGTGATCCGAGGAGAAGGCCCACATTTTTGTGCGGGAATCGATCTCGACGAAGTGCTTGAGAGCACGGAGACGTGCTTTCGATTGCTCGAACTGCTTTCTCAATTCATGCGAGCGGTTCGGCGTGTGCCGGCCATCACGATTGCGCCGGTTCAAGGCGCCGCGATTGGTGGCGGATTTGGCCTTTTGTGTGCCTGCGATTTTGCGATCGGCACGCCAAATACGAAAGTGGGCTATCCCCCGATTGAACTGGGGCTTTCACCCGCACTCATGACGCCATGGCTGGTGCAAAAAATTGGACCCTCATCCGCCCGGGCGTTCATGCTGCGAGGTGGCACCACCACGGGCACGGAAGCGGCCCGCCTGGGATTGTTGACCGATCTGGTGGCCGAGGAAGAACTTTCAGAATCCACCGACCGTTTGGCCGATCAACTTCTTGGCGCGGATCCCGCCGCGCTGCAAACAACCAAACGATATTTGAACCACTTTGAGGGTTCCGACCAGGACGTGATCCTTGATCATGCGGCCGACGTGTCGGCCACATTGATGTCCCGGGACGCCACCCAGCGTCGTGTTTTTACTTTCCGCCAACAATCCAACCCACACTGAGTACGACCACGAATGATCACCACCCTCGCTGCTTTGGCCCTCTTGGCCGCCGATGACGACTGGAACTTCAAACTGTCTTTGGGCTTTGACGCCTCCGGTGATGCCCAGACCGTCACCAATTTCCGGGTGGATATTGAAGGCGATCAGAAAGCCGAAGAACACAACTACGAGACGTTGCTTCGTATTCAATACGGAGAAAGCGAAGGCGAGCGAATCCGAAACGATGTGGAAGCTCGGTTCCGGGGCGACTGGAAATCCGGCGAAGAGCGATGGGGCCTGTTCAGTGACACGCGATTTCGAATCGACGAATTCCAAAACTTTGACACGAGACTTACCGAATCGTTGGGCGGCACGTATCAGATCTACGAGAACGAAGGCGACAAGAAATGGAACTTGGACGCGGTTTTCGGCGGCGGGTTTCGCCTGGACAGCGGACTGACCGATCCAACCGCAGACGAATTTGTTCCTGAAGGCAACATTGGCTTCCGGGGCTCTGTGGAACCATCCGACCGCCACGCCCTCAAAGGCTCATTGTTCCTGTATCCCGATCTGGATGGACTCGAGGAGTACCG
Source organism: Phycisphaeraceae bacterium (assembly GCA_004213555.1). Lineage (GTDB taxonomy): Bacteria > Planctomycetota > Phycisphaerae > Phycisphaerales > SM1A02 > UBA8653. The sequence goes on from SHAP01000004.1 coordinate 119,362, forward strand.
AACATTCACCAACATCGATTGGAACTACATGCTCGACCCGGATCAAGGCCTGTCGCTCCGCATCAACGCGGACCAGGAGTACGACACCGCTCGATTGGTGCGGAGCGCTTGGAACGTCAAAATCATGGTTCAAGTGGAGCTCTAAGAGCTTGGCCGGCGTTTGACGCCCGAACCCGGCTTTTCTCCCTTGGCAATGGGCTTCGAAGCCCGCGAACGCCCCTTCCGGCGCACGGTTTCGTGACGCACCCGGCGGGATTTTGGCGGCCGGGTGCCAGAAGGCTTCTTGGCGTGCGGCTCGTAGCCCTCGACCGCTTCAAGCGGTTCACCGATGTCACACGCCTTGGCCAATTTTCGCCACAGGTTCCGTTCGGTCGGCATCACCAAAGCCACTGCAGTGCCTCGTCCTCCACCGTGTCCAGCGCGACCAGAACGGTGAACGTACCCATCTGGCTCCAGCGGAATGTCGTAGTGCACCACGGTTTTGACCCGTTCAATGTGCAATCCCCGGGCCGCGACATCGGTAGAGATCAACACTTCGACATGACCTTCGGTGAAATCAGACAAGGCTTGGCGCCGAGCCGATTGCGAGCGGTCGCCATGTATGGAATCGCAAGCGATGCCTGCTTCTCGAAGGGCCTTGGCCACAAAATCCACGCGGCGTCGGGTGCGACAGAACACCAAAACCCCTTTGCGGCGAGGCAGAATTTTTTCCAGCAACAACGGAATCTTGCGAAGTCCAGGAACGGCGATGGGGCGATGCCTGAGATTCGCCGCGGTTGAACCTTCCGGATCCACTTCGAGCCGGACCGGATCCGCCAAAAATCGTGCCGACAGACGCTCGACCTGTTTGGGCATCGTGGCACTGAAAAGAAGATGCTGGCGGCCTTCAGGCAGTTCAGACAGCAACGATTCAATTTGAGGCAAAAAGCCCATGTCCATCATGCGGTCCGCCTCATCGATCGCAGCGACCGAAAGATTGCACCAATCGAAAATTCCTTTTTCGCCCAACTCCCTTACCCGGCCAGGCGTAGCCACCAGAAGTTCAGCGCCGTCCGAGATGGCTTTGGTCTGGGGTCCGATGGGCGATTTTCCTACCGCAACGGCGACCGAAAATCGGAGACGCTTGGTCAGAAGCTCTGCTTCCTGGGCCACCTGAAACGCCAACTCACGGGTCGGCACCAGCACCAACCCCCGCAGTCGGGCGGCCCCTTTGGCCAAGGGGTTCTTTGGCTTCCTTCCGTGCAATCTTCCCTTGGGGATCTGTGCTTCTTCCACGATGCGCTGAATCATGGGCACCAAGTAGGCGAAAGTCTTGCCCCGACCAGTTTGCGCAATGCCAATGACATCTTTCCCGTCAAGTGCGGGCGGAATCGCGGCGGCCTGAATGGGTCTGGGCTCAGTCGCGCCGGCGGACCCGAGGTTGTTCACCAGAACGGTTTCCACCCCAAGAGCGACGAAGTTTTCGGCAATGGCATTTTTTCTTGTCATTCGTGAAACATTGTGCGACCAAATTCAACTTTGGGTCGTATGCTCGAACTGGAATGCGAAACTTTTCTTCCCAACACGTCCACCAAGCCACCCAAAAGGGTTTGGTCGCTCGTGCGCGAAGCAAAGCGGTCGCGATCCCACTGAACAACTCCCATGATGCTCGACGGTGCCCGAAGGCGTATTCCGCCCTGGTCGCCCTTTGCGTGGTCACCACTGTGGTCTCCATCTGCATTTCCACCCTCATGCTCCATGTCCTTGAGCGAGGGGTCTCCTAGAGCACACGCGAGTTCATCGCACGACTCTTGAAGGCCCCGCAACCCGCGGGGCCTTTTTTCATTTCCATCTTTCCCCCGAACCAATCAGGAATCCCACCATGAACATCACCATGCTTGCCAAAATCTCCTCCCCAGCTGTCGTTGTTGCCCATCCTTGCTTGCGTCGGGGCCGTGGGGCCAGTCCCTCCGGAGGTGCCGCATGAGTCCTGCAGACTTTTTGAACACTTCCGTCTCGTTCTCCAACCCAGCCCAGCGTCAAGGAAGTCCTCTTGCGGGCATGCTCTCCGCCCTGGCGGCATCCTTAGAGGCCGTCGGAGGCAATGTTGTTTTCCAACTGGACCCTTGGGATGATTTGGCTGCGGCCCGCGCCTGGATGAATCTGGCCGGTCCACAAACTTTGGTGTTGCCTCGCGCGCAAAGCGATCAAGCGTCGCCGGCCCGGATCCTCGCGGTCACCGGACTTCCAGGTCGAGCGCTTGCCGATGGGGCCATCGTCCCCACCCGCGCGATGGCAGATTTTGTTCGCGTGGCCGACCTCAAGCAAGTGGTTCTGGTTGACGTTTCAGGTCCTGTCGATGTCTCGGACGTGCTGTTCTTTCGCACGGTCCTCCAACGCAATCTTGGACTGTTGTCGGCGGAACCACGAGTTCAACGGGTGCTCCAACAATGCAGTTCTTCGATCATTCTCGAAGCCCGCGAACGGCAGGATGCTTTGGAATGCATGTCGGATGCTTTGAAGGGGTACGCCCAACGCTTTTTGGGAACCGAGTCAGAGATGGCACGCCCTCCTGCGGACATGGTGGATCGTCTGCTCAGCGCCAGTGGACGGCTTCGTATCCGACCCATAGAAACCGAACGGGGCATGACCCATCTGGACATTGGTGTCCAAGTCGAGCCCGATCTTCAAAGTCCCGCCGGTGTGGCGGTGCTCTACGACACCGTCACTGGCCAATGGCACGACCAGTAGATCCCTTCCAAGCCCCCCTTGCCATGCCCGACTGACTCCACGGGTATGGATTCATCCTGGTTCTTGAGACCCGCGGGCGATCCTCCACCCCCGCGGGTCTCGCCCAGGAACGAAAGCTTGGCCAATCAAAAAAATTCAAACGTCAATTGACGCCAAATTAACGTGAACGACCGTCCCAGTGAGGAGGTCGATGGTCCACGGCTTCATCCGTGGATTGGTTCGGCTTGGTGCGTTCGTCAATCGCCTGCAGCGCACCATGCAATTCACCCAACTTGGGTTCGATGCGATCGGTCTGGGTGGCGACGCGAGTCAATTCGGTGTTGAGTTGATCTTGGGTGTGTTGCAAGAAAGCCAAGGATTCCTCGAGCTGAAGCAGCCGAGACTCCAAGCGGGCAACGCGTTCGGACAACTCCTTCGTATCTGACATCAGATCACCGGATCGTGTTTGGGGAGGTTGTGGGCTTCCTCGGTCCGGAGCTCGACCAACGTTTCACCAGGGGCCAATTGCATCTTCTGCGCGGCCTCGTCGGAAACAAAGTCCGAATGGCACGCGGCCTTTCCGTCCTCATCGCCCGATTGGACACGACCTTTGGTCTTGGCCGCCAAGCGATGGATCTCATCCGGAGACAGCACGCCCCGCTGTTCCAAAATCTTGCGTTGCTCTTCGTTCAGGGCGGCACTAAGCGTCGGCTTGTCCCAGGCATTTTCAGCGGTCTTGCCACTGGCAAATTCCTGAATCTCTTTCGAGATACGAACGCTGCACCAGTCGTGCCCGCACATGGCGCAGAAATCGGTGTCAACGTCCAGATCTTCATCGTGATATGCCCGGGCCAGATCGGGGTCGAAGGACAAATCAAAGTGTCGTTGCCAATTGAGGGCGGCCCGAGCCTTGGTCAACTCGTCGTCGTTGTCACGACTTCCAGGGATGCCCAGAGCAATATCAGCCGAGTGGGCGGCGATGCGATACGCCACACAACCCTGCTTCACGTCGTCCCGCTTGGGCAGACCAAGGTGCTCTTTGGGAGTCACGTAACACAGCATGGATGCCCCGTGATACGCCGCCATGGTGGCACCAATCGCGCTGGTGATGTGGTCGTAGCCAGGGAACATGTCCGTGACCAGTGGGCCAAGCACATAGAACGGTGCGCCGTGACACAGGCGACGCTGCAACTTCATATTCCATTCAATTTGATCCACCGGGACATGTCCCGGGCCCTCGACCATGGCCTGAACACCATGTCGCCAAGCCCGCTCAACGAGTTCTCCAATGGTGGAGAGTTCTGCAATCTGCGCGGCGTCGGTGGCATCGGCCAAACCACCTGGACGCAGGCCGTCTCCAACCGAGAAGGTCACGTCATGTTCTCGACAGATTTCGCAGATGTCATCCCAACACTCGTACATGATGTTTTGTTGACCGTGTTGAATCATCCATTTGGCCAAAAGCGAGCCGCCTCGCGACACAATGCCAATCACCCGATCACGAACCAGCGGAATGTGCTCCTTGAGTACGCCAGCGTGGATGGTGAAGTAATCCACCCCTTGCTCGGCTTGGTGACGGCAAGTGTCCAAAATGATCTCTCGATTGAGATCTTCGATCTTCCGGCCGATGATCATCGAGTAGATGGGCACGGTTCCGATCGGTACGGTGCTCTCGGCCAAAATAGCTTCGCGGCACGCGTCGAGATCGCCACCGGTGGACAAATCCATCACCGTGTCGGCGGTCCAACGTTCAGCCCACTTCAACTTGTCCACCTCTTCATCTGTTCCCGAAGAGACTGGCGAGGCGCCCATGTTGGCGTTGACTTTGGTGCGGCTCGCGCGACCAATGGCCATGGGGTCCAACTTTTTAGTGAGATGGTTGCGGTTGGCTGGAATAACCAAGCGCCCGGACGCCACTTCGTCACGAACTTGTTCGGGCGCCAGATGCGGCTCTCGTTCGGAGACCCGACGCATTTCGGACGTCACCGTGCCAAGTCGAGCATGTTCCAATTGGGTGATGGGAACAAAGCCTTCTGGAGCAATGGCACGAATGGGCTCGGTTCCACGACCGTGTCCAAGGCAACCGTCGGGATGGGACTCAATGGACCAGCCATCAGGAAGAAAATCCCAGGCCGTCTTGTCCGACGGCTCTGGCATGCCCGGAGTGTCCGGGCTGGAATAGGTTCGAGGGCCACCCACTTGGGGAGGGTTGGCAAAACAGCCTGGTGTGGTCCCGGTGGGGACGGTGGCAGGGTCGGTGGCTCCAAGAAGCGGTGGGTTGGTGAGGTCCATGGTGGTCCTTTGACACAAACAGAGGACGAGCCGATATGACGAAGGGCACGCATCCCTCCGCCGGCACGACCCGGATCAGGTGCAACGGGTTCTTCTCAGCGGAACAAACCGCGCCCCGTGCGTACAGAAGGAGTATAGGGAAGGGACGGACCGCGACGATACAAGGCTATGCGCTTTGCCCGATTGGCTGGATTGCTCTTGGTGGGATGTGGAGGAATTGCCCCCATTGACGGCAGTGACCCCATGTCGCCAAAAGAGTTGGTTGATCCTCTTTTTGAAGCCTTTGCTGAGGATCCGGCCGAGTCCTTGCCCATCACTGGTCCGGTCAATTTGGACGTTGACATCTTCCGCGGAGATGTCTTGGTGCGTCGAGCCGAAGGGCTTGAGTCCCCAAGATTGATCACCACCCGCCGGGCCGATTTTGGTGCCGGTCGATCCGAGGATGGATTCTTGGCACTGGACGATGTCCAGATCAAGGCCCGAGTGGAGTCAGGACCCGAAGGTCCAATCTTGGTCATCAAAGCAACCAGTGGTCACCCCGATGCCGCACAAATGCGAACCGATCTCGTCATTGAGCTGCCCGAACCCAGTGGGGTACGCGTTCGTTCTGGTTTCGGCCACATCGAGGTCCGAGGTTGCGTCGGTCCAATCGATGCCCTCACCAACGAAGGCAACGTGTTGGTGCGATCCCACCGACCTTTGCAAGGTGACGTGGCGGCAATTTCCAATCGCGGATCTGCGTTGGTGGCGGTACGAGGCGAGACCCAAGCCATGATCGACTTGGAAGCCATGGGAGGTGAGGCCAGAAGCCGCGTCTTGGGAGCAGGCCTCAAAATTTTGCCCGGGACCACTGCCAGCCGATTCAAAGGGGTCATGAACGACGGCACCTGGATGATTACTGTTCGTGCGACCGAGGCCAATGCGAGCTTCCACGCCATCCCAAACCCAGAATTCACTGCGTTTCACTTTGACACCCCGTGAGCAGTGACCGCGAAGTCTGGGACCATTGGTACCGCCAAGCCCAAGCCCAAGGCTACCGCTCAAGGGCCGCTTTCAAACTGATCGACATCGATGACAAGCGAAAAGTCATTCGCAAAGGTGATCGCGTCTTGGATGCGGGCTGTGCGCCGGGGTCCTGGTGCGAAGTCGCTCTGCAAAGAGTGGGACCAGAAGGGGCCGTCGTGGGCATCGACCTGCAAACGGTGGAGTGGCGAGAAGCCCCTCCCAACTTGCGTCTGATTGAAGGCGATTTCTTGGAAGCATCCGCAGAATCGCTGCTTGAAGGGATCGAAAGTCGGCGGCGAGGACCCATCCGATTTGATGTGGTCCTTTCAGACATGATGGCGTACACGACTGGCTCGCAAGCCACCGACCACCACGCTTCCGCTCGGATTGTGGAACGGCTCTTGGCCACCCTGCCCGCGTTGCTCCGAGAAGGCGGGAATCTCGTGTACAAAATCTTCGAAGGGGAACGGTCGCCAGAACTTCTCCAAAAAACACGCGACTGCTTTGAAAAGGCCAAGCCCTACAAACCAGCCGCCAGTCGGGATGATTCCGTCGAGATCTTTGTGGTAGGCCACGGCTTCATCCCTGAAGCCGCCCCGGCCATGCCACCAGAACCCAAACGCGGACCCCCATCACCTGGGCCAGGCTGGGGCCGTTGATTCTTGCGCGGCGCGCCATTTGCACGGAAGAACTTTGTCTTTTCTCCTCAAGCCAGCGTGTGAACGTTGGCAATTGTCGGTAGGCTTCCGCGCACTCCGACTCCTTTCGCAACGGGGTACCGCAGGTGGAGCGGTACCTCGTTCTTTTTTTGGGGTCAGGTCGGCCTGCAACGCCATGAAAGATCGTGACAAGCCCTGTCTTTCGGGCCTTTGGGTTTAGCGCAACGCGGCTTGGGCATGCTCCACTGCCGCGCGGAACATGCGCTGCCCCGTGGTGGTGGTGGATGCAGGACGTCTGGTCCAGGAGGGATGCTGTGAGTGCCGCGTCCAACGTTCAGGGTGAGGCATCAAGCCCAACAACAATCCAGTGGGATCGCAAATCCCTGCGATGGCATCGTCCGAGCCGTTGAAATTGTCCTGGTACCGCACCGCAACCTGGCGGTCGTCCACCAAGCCAGACACCGTCTCTGCACTGGCCACGAATCGACCTTCTCCATGAGCACTGGGCAATTCGTGCCCATCTTCGGCGGCGAGATCCTTCGTCCAAATGCATCGGCTGTCGGGGAAATCCACGCCCGTCCAGCGGTCCTCGAACCGACCTGAGACATTCGGAGCAAGGGCCACCTCGGGACGGGACGGAGCCGGCCCCGGGAGCAAGCCGCATTGCACGGCGGTTTGAAATCCGTTGCACGGGGCAATCATCGGCACGCCCCGGTCCAACAAGCGGGACAACACCGGAACGACCCGCTCGCGCATCAACGCGGCTTTGATTCTGCCGGCCGCAACCGCATCGCCATACGCGAAGCCGCCGGGAAGGCCGACGAGTTCCGCGCCATCAAGTGCTTCTGGCGCATCCAAAATGCTGTGCAATTGCACCGTTTGGCAAGAGGCCCCGGCGTCTTCGAACGCTTGCGCCAATTCGAGATCGCAGTTGGTTCCTGAAGTCACAATCACCATGGCTTGCATCAACAGGCCTCCTCACCAATCCAGCGGCGCGAGCCAACGCTGCCGCAGTGCATCCAAACTCACTTCCAAGCCCAACGCGGAAACTCGAAGGACACCGTCTTCGTGAACGCGACCAACCACAGCGTGGGGGACATCAGCCAAGACCGCAACCACAGCATCCACATGCTCCGGGGCTACCTCAAGGAGGTACCGACAAGGTGTTTCGGCAAATGCAGTCACCATGGGATTTCTTGAGTCTCCCGGCACGGCGTCAAGTTCAAGCTCAATTCCAAGTCGGCCCGCAAAGCCCATTTCTGCGGCCGCCACCAACAGGCCACCTTCGCTCAAGTCGTGGGCAGAGCACACGCTTCCGGTGCGAATGGCCCGAGCGACCGCCTTGGCATTGGCGGGACCGGCCTGAAGATCCAGCAGAGGAATCTCTCCCGTGCCGCCCGGCAAGATTCCACCGGCCAATTCGGTCACATGCGCTCCACCAAGATCGGTGGCGGTGGTCCCCACCAACAACAACACATTCCCGGCCGATTTTGCGTCCATAGAAGTCACCAAGCGCTCGGCTTCGACCGGCGCAAACCCGCTGATCAAGAGCGTGGGCGGGATGCGAATCACATCACCCTCTTCCGTCCGGAACTGGTTGTTCAAGGAATCCTTGCCCGAGATGAAAGGCGCCCCGTACGCCGTCGCTCCGTCGTAACACGCCAGCGACGCCCGGACCAATTCGCCCATGCGAACTTCGTCGTCACAGCCAGGCCAACAGAAATTGTCCAAGATGGCGATCCGTTCCGGATCGGCACCGGTGCAAACCAAATTCCGAACGCATTCGTCGATTGCCGCCAAGCCCATGCGATACGGATCCGCACACCAAGCGGTGGCCAACCCATTGGCAATGGCCAAACCACGTTCCGAGCCCGGGACCGGACGCACCACGGCGGCGTTGCCTGGCCCATCGGCATGGGGTCCCACCAATGGTTTGATCACCGAGCCCCCTTGCACTTCGTGGTCGTATTGCCGAATGATCCAGTGCTTGGAGGCAAGGTTCGGATGCCCCACCAATCCGGAAAGCAGATCGGCGGCATCAGGCTCGTGCCCCAGAGTTGGCGAAACAGGCGGTGTGGCAAACGTGGCCTCACGCTCGAGCCGTGGAATACCGTCGTGCAAGAATGACATGGGAAGACGGCCGACTTCTACGTCGTGGTGACGCAAGATCAATTCGCGATCTGGAGTGCCAAACACACCAAGGTCGCACCACTCCACATCATGCCGAGTGCAGATCTCTGCGAAGGCTTCGATGTTGTCTTCCGGAACCGCCAAGACCATGCGCTCTTGAGCTTCACTGATCCAGATTTCGGTGGGCGTCAGACCGTCGTATTTCAGCGGCGCGCGTTCCAACTGAACTTCGGCACCAAGCTCTTCACCCATCTCACCGATCGCACTCGAGAATCCACCAGCACCGCAATCGGTCATGGCACGGAACAAACATCCGGCGTCGTGGTCCCGTGCTTCAAGCAAAGCATCGAGGAATTTCTTCTCGACAATTGGATTTCCAATTTGCACCGCATGACTGAACTCATCTGCGTGGGTGTCAGACAATTCCGCCGAAGAGAATGTCGCGCCGTGGATGCCATCTCGGCCGGTGCGACCGCCCACCGCAATGATGCGGTCGCCTGGCTTGGGGTCACCATGCACAAAAGCACGAGGCATGACGCCAACCACCCCGCAGAACACAAGCGGGTTGCCGACGTGCCGATCATCAAACCACACCCCCCCGTTCAACGTGGGGATGCCCATACGGTTGCCGTAGTCACGTACTCCGGCGACGACCTGTTGCAAGATGCGGCGCGGCGGAAGGCAGCCAGAAGGAACGTCGGTCAGATCAGGGTCCGCGACGCAGAAGACGTCGGTGGCGGCAATGGGTTTGGCCCCAAGGCCTGTGCCTATGACATCGCGGATGCAACCACCGATTCCTGTTGCAGCACCGCCATACGGCTCAATGGCGCTGGGATGATTGTGGGTTTCGACTTTGAAGCACACCGCATGCTCGTCGTCAAAAGCCACCACGCCTGAATTGTCCACAAACACCGAAAGCAACCAATCGGCCCCCTCACTGATCATGCGGTTGGTGGGCGCTGCCACCAGGTTGGCGAGCAGATTGTCGATGGTGTGCGAACCATCTTCGTTTTGGGTCACACCTTCGCGTTCGCCCGAAGGCATCTCGCCTTCGTAACGCACCCGGCTCTTCAAGGTTTTGTGGACACAATGCTCGCTCCAAGTTTGGGCCAAGGTCTCCAACTCAATTTCACGAGGGTTGCGACCCAGCTTTTGATAGCGGTCGCGGATCTCACGCATTTCCTCCAAGGAAAGGAACAAGTGGGCTTCACGCGACAGCTGCATCAACGCGGCGTCGTCAAGACCAATCAACGCCACTTCACGGACTTCAAATTCACGAGCAGGGGCCACCCGGAACGCTTCCGGATGGTGCGGCGCAGCGTGAACTTCTTGAATGACTTCGTTCGCGAGGGCTCGGCGGGCCAGATCCGCAGCGGCGGCTGGCTCATGGGATGCAAAGTCGTAACGCGTGCCGGTGCGAACATTGGGCGAAGACCCCAACAAACGATGCGCGGCAAATTCCACCGCCTCGGCTTCGGGATCGGTGACCCCAGGACGAGGATGCACCTCGATGACCGTTCCCGCGACTGGTGCAATGCCAACCACCGCGGTTTCGGTGACAGGGTCGCACAACAGATCTTCGATCAAGCGATCAATGGCGGGTTGATCAAGATCCCCCTCCAAGAGATACACCGAGGCCACTTCGACGTACTCAGGGACCGGCAAACCAAGCGCTTGTGCTTCGGACCGCACGTGTCGGGCACGTGGATCTTGATCCGGTTGGAGGGATCGAACTTCAACGCGATGCACTTGGGGCATGGGGGCTCCTGGAAGAAGCCAGAATCCTACGAAATCAAACAGATTCTTGGCGCGGCGTACACTGGATACACCATGCAAGAAGTGCTTCTGTACACCGATGGTGCTTGTTCTGGAAACCCAGGCCCTGGAGGCTGGGCTTGGGTGCGTCTGGAAGGGGAAAGTCAGCAAGAAGCCAGCGGAGCCAACACTTCGACCACCAACCAACGTATGGAGCTTGCAGCGGCGGCGGAAGGGTTGGAATCCTTGACGGAACCTGCCAACGTGCGCTTGATCTCCGACAGCAAATACGTGGTTCAAGGTTTGAATGAATGGATGGACGGGTGGATCCAAAACGGTTGGCGCAACGCGTCCCGGAAACCCGTGGCCAATCAGGATCTGTGGCAACGCTTGCAAGCCCAACGAGAGCGGCATCAGCTCAGCGCGGAATGGACACGCGGGCATGCCGGCAACGCCCACAACGAACGTTGCGATCAACTGGCTGTGGCGGCCATTGAGCAACTTCGGGCCCGGGGAGAGACGTGTTGACTTTCTTTCATTTGGGAGTTGCCGGAACCACACTCGCGACGTTGCTCTGGGGGAGCCACCCTTGGCAAGACCCTCCGAGCGGTCCCCCGCTGACGTTCCGCATGGAAGGCACGGTGGCGTTTCGACCCGAGGACACCCCCAAAGATGAATTTGTGGTTTTTGGGGCGGGGCACGAAGTCCAAAGCACCTTGGACATCCCCTCACCACCTCCCGGCGGCCGCTTGCTGGTGGTGCTGGATGCCATCCCGATTCTTGGAGATGATGGACTGCCGGTGGACAACTGGACCCGCCCCGCTCGAGTTGTTGCACAAACACCCTCGGGTGATTTGGAACTGATTCGCGCGATGACGGGTTATGGCGCGGGCGGACGCTTTGTGCAAGACATCACACCTCTTGCCCCGGCCCTTGGCCAACGCTGCAAACTCAAAGCGGCCTTGGCGGGATACCCCAAGGTGCCCACCTGGTCGCTGCGGGTCCAACTGGTCACCGAGGAGAAAGGCGCGGGGCACCGGAATCCAAAGTTTTGCCAGCCGCTGTGGCTTAAAGAAGTGATGCGTCCCAGCAGCTCCGTTTCCCAGACCGTCACCATCCCGGAAGGCGTGCGGGCGCCTCGAATCATCCTGCGGTCCACCGGTCATTCTGCCATCGGTTCGGCCTACCACGAGTTTGTTTCGTTGACCCATGTGGTCCGCGTGGATGGTCAAGAGGTGGCCCGATTTCGACCTTGGCGAGAAGATGGCGGCACAACGAGACGCCTGAATCCTTCCGCTGGCCGGCCAGATCCATCGAAACCCAACCTCCTCGCTTCCGATTTGGACCGGTCGGGCTGGGTCCCCGGACAAAAGGTGGAGCCCAGAATCCTTCCTTTGCCCGAATTAACCCCTGGCCTCCACACCGTGACCCTTGAGCTGCTGACAGCACCCCCCAAAATGGACCGGAATCAGCCCATCGAGGGGTACTGGATGCAATCGGCAGTGGTTGTGGCGGACGATGAAGTCCTTGCCCCATCGCCCGGGACCCGCTAGAATTGGCGACTCGCCCCATGACGGGGCAGCTCCCGAGATTTTCTATGCCAACCACCAACCAACTCATCCGCCGTCCCCGCGAGCAGCAGTACTCCACTTCGAAGTCTCGTGACTTGAAGAACTGTCCTCAGCGTCGAGGCGTCTGCCTCCAAGTGCGGACCGTGACCCCCAAGAAGCCAAACTCCGCGCTTCGGAAGGTTTGTCGGGTCCGTCTTTCCAACGGCAACGAGGTGACGGCATACATCGGTGGCGAAGGCCACAACTTGCAAGAACACTCCATCGTGCTGGTGCGTGGCGGCCGGGTTCGTGACCTTCCAGGTGTGCGTTACCACGTGGTTCGCGGAGCCCTCGACACCTTGGGCGTCGACGCCCGACGCAACGGCCGCTCCAAGTACGGCGCGAAGAAGCCGAAGGCCAAGTAATCAATCCATTCTTTTTCATTTCCCTTCAAACACAAACTTGGGCCAGTAATCGCCACACGCGGCGGTGAACGACTTTGAAAGCAGGCCCGGAGGACTCCAATGGCTGGACGTATTACCAAAAGTGAAGATCAACTTCGTCCCGACCCACGCTACGGCGACAAGGTCGTTTCGAAATTCGTGAATTGCATCATGCTCGGCGGACGCAAGACCGCCGCCGAAGGCTGCCTTTATGGCGCCTTTGACATGATCGACGGTCGCTTGCAAAAAGAACGCCCCGAAGGTCTCCCCGCGGATGCCATCGGCGTCTTCCACCAAGCTCTGGAAAATGTGAAGCCCAACGTCGAAGTCCGTTCCAAGCGGGTCGGCGGTGCGAACTACCAAGTCCCCGTTCCGGTGACCCAACGACGACGCCAAGCGTTGGCCTTTCGCTGGATCATTCAAGCCGCCCGCTCGGAGAAGGGACGGCCCATGGCCCAACGGCTCGCCAAAGAGCTCTGGGATGCCGCCCGCAACGAAGGCAAGTCCATCAGCGTGCGTGAGCAAACCCACCGCATGGCTGAAGCCAACCGGGCGTTCGCCCACTTTGCCCGCTAATCGGGAAAGTGCAGACGACAACCGTCATTTTGAACTTCCCCCGGGACGCCTCTGGCGTCCCGGGCTTTGTTTCATTCCCCATCGCCTAGGCTCCTGCCCATGACCGTACATCGGTACCACCGCCAAACCCTGCTCGAGGGCATTGGAACCAAAGGCCAAGAACGACTCCGGTCCGCTTCGGTGCTGGTGGCTGGGGTGGGCGCACTGGGCTGTGCGGTGGCCGATCATTTGGTTCGTGCCGGCATCGGTCATCTTCGACTGATCGACCGCGATCTCGTGGAACCAACCAACCTCCAACGGCAATGTTTGTTCGCCGAAGATGATGTGGGATCGCCCAAAGCCGCAGCGGCCGCCACCCGTCTCCAAGCAATCAATCGCGAAGTGAAATTGGACATTGTGGTGGATGATCTTCGGCCCACGGTGGCCAGCGACATGATTGTTGGCTGCGATGCCATTGCAGATGGGCTCGACAACTTTGCGACGCGATTTCTGCTGAATGATTTGTCGGTGAAATTTGGCTTGCCTTACGCCTACGGCGGTGCCGTTGGCTTTGAAGGTACCGCAGCATTTTTGAGGCCTTCGCCCCTGCATCGCCAGCATCTGATCACGCGAGAGATCTTGGAAGAGGATGCGGGGCCGTGCCTGCGCTGTCTCGTTCCCGAAGCCCCCCCTGCCCATCTCACACCTACTTGCGATACGGCTGGGGTCTTGGGGCCGGTCATCGCGGTGGTGGCCGGACTCCAAGCCGCTGCCTTGATTCAATATCTCGCGAGAGAAACGCATCACCTCCCCCATGTCTTGACACGATTTGATGCCCGAGTGATGCGGATGCATCAACTCGACATTCGTGAGTCGAGACGCGAAGACTGTTCAACATGCTGCGAAGGTCAGTTTGATGCGCTGGAGAACACCAATGGCAATCAAGCAACCACCATTTGCGGGCGCAATCTGATTCAGTTGCTTCCCCCCGAACCCAGGCCAACCGATCTGGACGCGCTGCGCCTGCGTCTCTCGGCTCACGGCACATTTGAGCGTCAACCCTTCCTGCTTCGCGGCACGCTCAAAAATGAGTTGGATGAAGAGGGTGAGCCTGTCGGCATGACCATCTTCTCAGACGGACGAGTGTTTGTGCACGGCATGCTTGATGCCAGCCGGGCTCGAGCCATCAACAACCGTTGGCTGGGCGGATAGAGATTCAACTGGACAGGACGGGAGGGCCTGAGCCAAACAATCAGCCTCCAGAAGCCGCAAATCCAAAGTAGGCGGCCGCGCCGATGCCAATCCAAACCAGCCCTTTGACCAAGAAAAACACGAAGCCAGCGGCCATGAGGCGGCGGAACAGTGACGGTTGGACGGGGCAGCGGGACATAGGACCAAATATTAACGGATTGGACGATCTCCCCTTCTTTTCATTCGTAAGATTGATCGTCTCCGAGGAGGAATCGTCCATGCGACGTCAGATCACCGCCGTTCTTTTCACCATGATTGCGCTCTCCGGGGCCCACGGGCAAGCCACTTTCGGCACCGCTTCAGACCCCATCACTGGCGCGATGCTGGAGCGATGGTTCGCTGAGCTGGACCTCAGCCAACCTCAAAGCCAAGCGGTTGACCGGCTGCATGCCCTCTACTTGGATGAATTTGCGGACGTGCGGGGCGATGAAATCGAAGATGTGGCCGGTCGGGGAGGCATCTTCGGTGCCATTTATGGCGGCGGTGACATCAGCGCCATGTTCCGTGAAATCGACCAACTTCGAGACGACATTGAAGATGTCGATGAAAATTTCATCGAGCAAATTCGTCCACTGCTGTCGGCCAATCAAGCCCCGGCGCTCGATCGACTCGCCGCTCGGCGCGACCGAGTCCGGCGGGCGGGTGGCCCCTTGGCGTTGCTGCGGTTTGCCAACCCCGCAGGTCTTGCAGACCTTTCCGCGTTGGTCCCAGTGTCACGCCTTTCCGATCCCAGTGTCGGACCCATCCTGAATGAATACGAAACGGAATTGGCCGAGCGATTTGAGCGGCTCGAGCGGGCGGCAAAAACGGCGTTCAACACTTTTGCCGACACCATGGCTGATCTTCGTGAGTCCACCGATGACCGACGAGCCGTGTTCCAAGAAATGCAATCCGTCATGGCAGATGCCTCACTCCCTGTGGTTCGGGAGGCTACTGCAGTATCCAGCTTGCACCGAGACACGCTTCCTCAATTGGAAGCAGCTCTTGGCCAAGATGCCGGCGACGAACTCCGCGCGGGATGGCTTGACGCCTGCTACCAAGAGGTGGCCCGTGAGGAAAATAGAGTTCGCCGTCGATTCTTGTCTGCGTTGCAGATCACAGACCTTGACGCCGAAACTCGGAGCCTGGTCGAGGCAACTTGGGAGGATTGGCGAGACCAACTTCGCAAGGTTTCGAAGCCCATGCTCGACGCTGTGGATGCCACCCGTGCCGAAGCTTCCTTGATGAACTTCGGTCGTGGCCGAGGTGGTGGCGGCATTCCCGACACGCTTGAAGAAAAACAAGAGTCGATTGCCGAACGAGCCATCGAGGAACTGACCATGCTCATTGGTCAATCTCGGTATGAGAAGCTCAACGACCGAAACCGGCAAGCCGACCGGCGTCGGCGGGGTGGCCCCCGGATGCAAACGCCGGAACCCAAGGCAACCCTAAGAGTCAAGGCTGGGCCAACCCCAATGACCGTGTTGTTTGACATGGCCATACCTGCCGAAGGACCAGATGGTTTCTTGTCTGGCCCTATTGGGCTCTCGGCCTTAATGGACGGCATCCGATTTGTGCGTCCCACCGCAGATGAGGACACATTCAGCACCGTCCGCACCTTCCACGAGTCCTATCAGTTGGACTGGAACGCTGAAGTCACCGAAAAGCTCAAGCAAATCGTGGAGACCCGAGCGACCCAATGGAGCTGGGATCGAGAACGTGGCCTTGAAGGACCAAGCACTTCCGAAATCGGCGAACTTTCAGATGCCCGCCGAACGTTGGCTGAAGTGCAAGGTCGTCTTGACAACGACTTGTTTGATCTTTTGAACGCCGTCGTCGTGGAAAGCGACGAGGAGCGATCCCGCTTTGCCGTCCTTCGCGGCATCCGAAACCGACAACGCCTGGCCGCCCGAGGATTGGCCGCCTCTGGGACCGACCGCATTTTGTCAGGTCTCGATCTTCCCAAAGCCAACCCTTCCGATGCCATTGCCATGCTCGTGGTGCGACAACCCAATTCGGCAGCCTTGGCTGAAGCCGCTTTTGGCAATGAACTCACCAGCACCTTCCAAATGCGCTGGGAATCCAAACTCGAAGCAGTGGATGCGGGGCAACGGGCCATCGCCAACGTCTTGAATGAAGTTGGCGATCCCGCGGATCGCAGACTGTGGGGGGCCATCGGCTCTGCGCTCAGTGAGGTTTCTCGCACCAAAGTCAGTGATCTTCGGGAGTACGACGAAACCGTTCGAGAGCAGAACGAAGACATCATTCGTTCGGTCACCAAATCCATGGTGCCTGAGGCGGCCGAAAGCTTGCGGCGTGATTTGGCCAAACTCACCCGCCCCGAAGTCTGGATCGACAAGGAGTCACCAGAGTCCGCGCTGCTCCGAGCTTCGTCGCTGAAAGACCTTTCTCCCGGTGTTCGTGAACAAATTGCTGATCTGCTGGAGAACTGGCGAGTGGTCTGGAGTCCAACCTCGCTGGAGATGTCAGAGGCCATGGACCGCCATGAAATCGAAGAACCTGCTGAAGGCCGGTCCGGATGGGTTCGACGCATGGAGCAACAACGAGAACTTGACACCATTCGTTTTCGACGGACCGAGGCCAACCAGCGGGCCCTCCGTGGTCTGCGCAACCTGTTGACCCCAATGCAACTTTCAGAAGTTGGCGTCTTGGTGTCGGAAGGCTAAGCGTTCCTACGTACCATGAAGCTATGAGTACGGCCGAACAAGCTCCACGCCCCAACCTCCGCAGCTTCCGGAGACGGCGACCTGACGAAGCGCCATTTGCCTGCTTGACGGCGTATGACGCACTGACGGCTGGCCACCTTGCTTCAGCGGGGATTCCACTGTTGTTGGTGGGCGACTCGTTGGCCCAGGTCGCGTTGGGCTACCCCGACACCACCCATGTGCCACTGGACATCATGGTGGCCCTGACCGCGGCCGTACGGCGTGGCGCTCCGCAAGCCTTCGTCATGGCCGACCTCCCATTCCTGGCTGCCCTGACCGAGGAAGATGCACTCCGAGCCGCCGCCCGATTTGTCACCGAGGGTGGCGCTGATGCGGTCAAAATTGAAATGGATGACAGCCGAACCGGTTGGGTCAAAACATTGGCCGATGCTGGGATTGCCACAGTGCCTCATCTTGGTTGTCGCCCACAGCATGTGAAACGCGCGGGGGGATATCGGGTGGCTGGAAAGACTGCAGAAGATCGGCAACAGCTTGCGGAGACGGCAAAAAATATGGAAGACGCCGGGGCGGTCATGCTCCTTCTCGAAGCCGCCACCCCAGAGGCCGCCCGAGCCATTCTCGAGAACACAAGCCTGCCATTGATTGGTTGTGGCGCAGGACCAGACTGCGACGGACAAATCGTCGTGACCGCCGACCTGCTTGGCCTGACACCAAAGCAGCCGAGCTTTGCCCCTCCCATGGTCGATGGCGTCGCACCACTGGCCACCATGGCCCAAACTTGGATACAAACGGTGGCCGATCGCCAAGCGGGTGGGAATTACCAAACCAGCGACGGTGCACGCTGACCATGGGTGGCACCCTTCGCGTTCGACCGGCGTACCTCACGCTTGGAATCACCGGATTGGTGCTGTGGCTGGGGCCAGATTTCGCCGCCAAAGTGGAATACGCGAGAACCAAAGCCCGGGTGGAAGCGTTGCGGGATGGGCCCGCAGACACGCCGCTCAAAATGGCCAGCGACGCTGGCGTGCTGCTCACCCAACAAGTGTCTCCATCGGTGGTGCACATCACCTCAATTGTTGAAGCACAATTTGTTGATGGACGAGGGCGCACGGGAAGGCGAGAAGAAGTTTCCAATGGGTCCGGCTGGGTCTGGGACGAAGACGGGCACATCGTCACCAACGAACATGTCATTCGTGGGGCGAAATCGATTGAGGTCCAACTGGAAACCGGTGATATCCGCAGAGCCACGGTCCAAGGCGCTGATCCGGCCACCGACATTGCCGTCTTGGCTTTAGGCGGCAGTCGACTGCTCCCCGCCGAACGAGCTGCTCAAGCGCCTCCTGCCGGAACAACGATTTTCGCCTTTGGCTCACCCCTGGAATTGAAGTTCAGCGTTTCCAGTGGCATTGTGAGCGGCTTGGGGCGCACGGCGGGAATTCGGAGAGGTGCCACTCCAATGTTTGAAGACTTCCTGCAGATCGATGCCCCAATCAACCCCGGCAACTCCGGCGGACCCGTCACCGACACGTTGGGCCGAGTGGTCGGCATGAGCACCGCGGTGGCGGACCAAGACGCTGGGCCGGGCGTGGGTCTGGCTATTCCTATCGAGTTGATTGATCGGGTGGTTCCGGATCTCATCGCCTATGGACGGACCGCTCATGCCATGCTTGGCGTGCAATTCCCCCGCCAAGTCAGGGCGGATCAAGCGGCGTTCTTGGAGCAAGTGGGCCTGGACCGGCCCGCAGCCCCACTGCAATCGGTCATCCCAGATGGACCGGCCGACCGGGCCGGGATCCGCGCGGGGGATTTGATCCTTTCCCTCGATGGGCGGGTCACCCAGAATGGCAGCGAAGTCAAAGGGCGGCTGGGATCCGCCAAGCCAGGCGAAACGATCACCGTCGAAATTTTTCGGCCCCGCACCCAAGAAACCCTCCTTCTGGATGTGGTGCTTGGTGATGCCAGGAGTTTGACGATACGCCGCTGAGCGAGGACACTCCTCGGCTGATGAACGCGTACCTGAACTTGCTGCAAGAAGTCTTAGATCATGGGCTCATCCGTGAGGACCGCACCGGTGTTGGCACCCGGGGTGTCTTCGGACGCCAGATTCGATTTGATCTGTCCGATGGGTTCCCGCTGGTGACCACCAAAAAAATCCACCTCAAATCCGTGATTGTGGAGTTGCTTTGGTTTCTCAGAGGCGACACCAATGTCAAATGGCTGCAGGAACGTGGGGTTCGCATTTGGAATGAATGGGCCGATGAAGAGGGCAACCTGGGTCCGGTGTATGGGCAACAATGGCGGGCCTTCCCCAATCCAAACGGAGGAACCGTCGATCAAATCGCTCAGTTGGTGAATAATTTGAAGAAAGCCCCACACTCCCGACGTCTTGTGGTGTGTGCTTGGAATCCCGGTCAGGTTGAAGACATGGCCCTCCCGCCGTGCCACGCCTTGTTTCAATTTCATGTCCAGGGAGACCGGTTGTCCTGCCAGCTGTACCAGCGTTCGGCCGATTTGTTCTTGGGCGTGCCCTTCAATATTGCGTCTTATGCCCTCCTGACCATGATGCTGGCCCAAGTCACTGGGCTGCAACCTGGTGATTTCGTGCACACATTTGGCGATGCACACTTGTACGAAAACCACATCGAACAAGCCAAGGAACAACTCTCACGATCGCCCCGACCCCTGCCCACCATGCACCTGAACCCCAAAATCACCCGCCTGGAGGACTTCACGGAGGATGATTTTGAGCTTGAGGGCTACGATCCGCACCCCCACATCAAAGCGCCAGTTGCGGTCTAGTTTCGGCTTCAGGCGGGTCCAAGATGGACCGATATGGGGAGCGAAGGAATCACTATGGAATTCGAACCCAAGATGCCCCCAGTTGCCCTCGTGGAGCCCCAAGCTTCCGTGGACTACCGCCGTACCCGCGAAATGACCATCGATGAGATTCTGCTCGAAAACCGAGTGGTGTTCCTTACCGGTGAGATCAATTACGCGTCGGCCACTCGAGTGATGATGCAAATGCTCTACCTGGAAGACCAGAAGAAGGGCCAACCCATCAACTTCTACATCAACTGCTTTGGCGGCGCGGTTGACGACACGCTGGCCATCTACGACACGATGCGGTTTATCTCGTCTGAAGTGGCCACCTACTGCATCGGCCGAGCGTACTCCGGAGCGGCCGTGCTTTTGGCCGCGGGCGATGACGGCAAACGCTACATCCTGCCCCATGCCAAAGTGATGATCCATCAACCCCACGGCGGCGTCACCGGACAAACCACCGATATTCAAATTCAAGCCGAACAAATCTTGAAATCCAAGCGTGTGCTGAACGAGATTCTCGCCAAGCACACCGGTCAAGATGTTGAGACGGTTGCTTCCGATGGAGAACGCGACAAGTTCTTCAGCGCTGATGAAGCAAAGGCCTATGGCCTGGTCGATGAAGTCTTCCAAGTCCCGGAGAAGAAGAAGTGAGCGCCAACAACACCCTGGTTCCCATCGTGGTCGAGTCTTCCGGTCGGGGCGAACGCGCCTACGACATTTACTCGCGCCTTCTGAAAGACCGAATCGTCTTTGTGGGCGAAGGTGTTGGTGACCAAATGGCCAACACCATCGTGGCCCAACTCTTGTTCTTGGCCAACGAAGACCCTGAAGCCGACATTCACTTGTATGTGAACTCACCCGGAGGTTCAGTCACCGCCGGTCTGGGCATCATCGACACGATGAAGTTTGTACCCAACGACGTGTGCACGTACATCATTGGTCAAGCGGCCTCCATGGGCTCCTTGATCGCGTGTTCGGGAACCAAGGGCAAGCGATTCACCTTGCAACACTCTCGGAACCTGATGCACCAACCATTGTTGATGGGCGTCATGGAAGGCCAAGCCACCGATCTTGAGATTGAGGCTCGTGAAATGCTGCGGATGCGAGAAGCGTTGTACGGCATCTACTCCGAAGCTTCTGGCAAATCCACCGAAGAGATCGCGGCAACGTGCGAACGCAACACTTGGCTCGACGCGGGTGAGATGTTGGAATACGGCATCGTGGACCGGGTGCTCGACAGCATGCCCATCCCTGGCGCAGACGCCTGATTCAGTCGTCAGACTCGTCGTCCGCCAACGGGACGGTGCCCGTGATGGTGAGGCCAAAGGCTTGAAGCCCCGGTAGATCCGGGGTGCTGCTGGCCAGAAGCCGAAGTTGGGTCAGACCCATGGCCCGCAAGATTTGTCCTCCGATGCCGAAGTCTCTCTGCGCGGGAGGCTGGGCTCGCGCGCCCACGCCATCGGTGCGGGTAAGGTCTGGTGAGTTCGGATCGTCATCCACCTCTCGCTGGATGCCATGCAGCAGGTCGCCAATGCCCCCGCCCATGGACTCGGGCCGAAGGTAGACCAGAGCGCCACGCCCCTCTTCACGAATCGCGCGCAGCGCTGACCGAACCGCATCCTGTCCAGGGCGTCCGGTCGCACCAAACACATCCCCCAACACGTCACGGCGATGCATTCTGACCAAGACTGGATCGTCGATCTGCGGAATGTCACCGTTGGCATCGGGCAAACCAACGCCACCCAAGGTGAGGGCCAAATGGGGCAACGGGTCAATCGCACTTCGAAATGCAACCAAATCGAAAGGGCCCTCGGGCGTGTCGACCACGGTGCCGGTGAGCTCGGGAATCGTGGCAACCAATGTTTCACGGCCCAACCGATATTCGATGATCTGTTCGACCGAACACATGCGAATGCCATGGGCGTCCGCCAACGTGCGTAAATCTGACATGCGCGCCATGGATCCGTCTTCATTGACGATCTCGATGATGGCGGCGGCGGGACGAAGACCAGCCAATCGGCACAAATCCACCGAGCCCTCGGTCTGTCCGGTGCGAACCAGAACGCCACCCTCGCGGGCCCGCAATGGATTGATGTGGCCGGGGCGAACAAAGTCCTCCGAAGAAGCCGTCGGATCAGCCAAGAGTTTGATGGTCTGGGATCGATCCGAGGAGCTGACACCGGTTCCCACGCCATGCCGAGGATGCCCATCAACCGAAACCGTAAAGGGTGTTCCCCAAACGCTGGTGTTGCGTTTGGCCTGATCGGTCAAATCCAAGCGGTCGCAGTCTTCGGGGCGCATGGCCACACAGAGATAGCCCGCACCAATTCGCATCAGGAAGTTGACGATCTCAGGCGTCATTTTTTCGGCCGCGCAGACGAAATCGCCTTCATTTTCTCGGTCCTCATCGTCGACCAAGATGATGACCTTGCCATCGCGAAGATCTTCCAGAATGTCCGGTATGGCGTCCAACACGTGACAACCATGCTACGCATGATGTGAAGACAGCGTCGACGGCAGAATTCAGTGGCTCGTGACCAACCCGGGGTTAGGTTGCATGCATGATTCGCCTCGGCCCCGCCCATGCCGATTCACTTGCCGATGCTGCCCTCGATCACCTCGCGCACGCCCACCTCGCCGTGGTTGCGGGAAGCGCAAAAGCACGAACACAATTTGGTTCGGCCGTGCTTCGTCGCTTGGATGGCTTCGAATCTTGCCGTTCCATCCGCGTCGCGCCGACTCGTGACCATCGACCTCAGGCTATTTTGATGCGGCTGCAACACTGCTTGTCCCTGCAAACGCAGACGGATGTCATCCCCAAAGCAAAAGGGGAATCCACCACCGAACGCTTGCCGCTCGGCAGTGAATACAACACCATCCTCCAAAGTATTCATCAGCATCTCCGTGCGGTCGATGATTGCCGGTGGCAAGTGGTGCTTTGGCCAGATGCCGGGTTGATGGCCGAACGGTGGCCGGACATCTTCGATCAAGTGATCGAGGTGGTGCAGCATGCGGTACGGCTGCGGGAATTCCGAGATGAAGAACCTCCCACTCTGCACCGTTGGATCCTGCTGGGATCTGCCGCGTTGGAAGATCGTGTGGAAAACCCACTGGGTCCGCTTCGAAGGGGTGATGGTCTGCCGGGTTTGCTGCTCAAGCTCACCTGACGGCCACACGCGCTACACTGCGGGCGATGTCCACTCCCACGGAGCCAAACCGCCCAGGTGGGTACGCCCTGCCGACAGGGGCCTTACAAGCCCAACGGCGTGCCAAACGCGAGTTGGAACAAGCTGACATCCATTTGCTGGGAGACATCGCCAAACCGCATGAACCCACCAAGGGTCGACTCAAAGCCGCGCACTCGGCCCGCAACCCCAACACCCGGGTGTACGTGGGCGATTGCCGTGATGTGTTGGAAAAGCTTCCAGAACGTGGAGAAGTGGATCTTATTTTTGCCGATCCTCCGTTCAATTGGGATGTCCCCTACGAATCCTGGCGCGATGGCATGAGCCGTGCGGAGTACGAACGCTTCACCTTTGACTGGCTCGACGGCTGCATTGCCGCCCTCTCGCCCACCGGTTCCTTGTGGGTCAATATTCCAGACGACACCGCGGCAGAAATTGTGTTGCATCTGAAACGTCGTGGACTGACCATGATCAACTGGTGCGTTTGGCATTTTCGATTTGGTCAAAATCGAGACTCATCGTTCATCATGAGCAAAGTGCACGCTCTTTATTTCGCTAAAGATCCAGATCAACGCATTTGGAATCCCGAGCACATCATGGAACTCTCGGACCGCGCAAGCGTGTATGCCGATCCACGAACGATGGCCAAAGACCAAAACAAAGGCCTTCGTCTGCCCATGGACGTCTGGTACGGGAAGTACTGGGGACGGATCCAAGGCAACAACAAAGAACGCCGTCACCAGCATCACAACCAAATTCCTGAGGTCTATTTGGAACGTGTGATCTTGGCTTGCTCCAATGAGGGTGACCTTGTGTTGGACCCCTTCTTGGGCAGTGGTGGTACTTGCACGGTGGCCAAAGCTTGGGGAAGACGCTCGATTGGCATTGAGCACTCGGCTGTCAATGCAAAAAGCGCTTGGGAGCGCATTCAGAATGGCATGGTGCGCCAAGGGGCTGCTGCAACCCCAACAGGAGAGGCTTCGCTCAATCGCCGCCGCAGGCCGGATTGAAAGCGTTGTCATTTTCGTCGAAGAGAGGAATCACATTTTTCTTCAACAGCGTTTTTCGATCCGGGAGATCGGCAAGAATTTTGGCCATCTTCATGGCCGCAGTCCCGTCCCCGTACGGGCTCTGCGTGTCTTGGCATGACGCTCGGAATGCTTCGGATTGAGCTTGGGACAAGGCCGCCCGAATGGCCGAGGGCTCGGCAGGAACAGACAAGACGTTGGCTCCACGCTCTCGGCCCTCTTGTCGATTCCCCACATCGATGGCCGGAAGTCCGGCGGTGGTGCTTTCCATGACCCCACTGCTGGAGTTGCCCACCAACACGGAAGCCCGGCGAAGGCAACCCCACCAGATTCTTGGGGGAAGATTGACGACTTGGGTGGCGCTGGGACGTACCGCACAAAACGATGCCCCAATCTCACGCAAAGCACGGCCTCCTGCGTCTGCATTTGGGAAGCACACCACCATTGGTGCGTCAATGTTTTCCAGTGCTGTGAACACAGCACGCCCCTGTGCGATGGGATCCTCGTCCAAGGTGACGGGGTGCACCGCCACCAAGATGGTCGAGGGATCAATGGGTTGGCCCACCGCGTTCGAAACCTCCTCGTCGCCAACGTCTGGATCATGCACAAAAGTATCCAAAGACGCCGCACCCACTTGGTGGATTCGCCACATCTCTTCGCCCATCCGTCGCAGTCGATGCGCCGCTTTCTTTGTGGTGACCATGTGGATCGAAGCCAGCTGGGTCAATGCGTTGCGAATCGCATGATCGATGACCCCCAGACTGGCCTCGCCTCCTTCGACATGAATGATTGGGATCCGCATGGTCATGGCGGCAATGGCGGGGGCAAGCATCTCAAAGCGATCGGCTGTGACCAAGGCGACGTCAGGTCGCAATTCGGCAAAGCATTGGGCAAAACCCAACTGTGCACGTCCTCCCGAGGCGGCCATGTCCACATCGCGGTCTCCGCCCAAGCAGGGAATTCGATGCAGGACTTCGTAGCCTTCGGCTTCAACTTCAGCAATGGCCGCACCGTACTCATGGTCTACCATCGCGGCCGTGGCCACCAAAATGGGATCCAGTTCAGGATGATCATGAAGTGCGGCAACCGGGCGACGGAGATGGCTCCAATCCGCTCGAGAAGAAGTCACAACAGCCACACGAAGGGTCATGACCTGCGACGATACTCCCATGAGCAAACAACTGTCTGCGCACGCTGCATGGGCTGAGTTGTCCGATGGGTTGTACCTGGCCAAAGGCCGGTGCCCAGCCACCATCGCCAAACACTTGGACCAATGCTTGGGCAAACCTGTACAGGTTCTGGATGCCGGCTGCGGCACCGGGGCGGTTCTGGCGGCTTGGCCACGCGAAATCGACCGGACAGGGTTTGACCGCGATTCAGGATTGGTGGAGCATGCTGCCCAACGAACGCAACCTGGGCTTCGGTTCGTGGTCGGCACGTTCGCCGAGCCTCCAGCCGGGTCTTTTCAATCGGTTTTGGCGCTTTTTGCGGCCCTTCAATATGTCTTGGATGACGAAGCTCGTCGGCAGGCGGTCCTGGCCCTGCAATCGCGAGTAACGCGGGGCGGCACCATGGCCATCGAACTCGGACCAGATCCCGACACCATGCACCCACCAGTTGCCATTTGGACCCGGTGGCGGACCGCAGAGGGACAGTGGTGGATGCGGCGGGCCATGGCGACACTCAAAGATCAAACGTTGGCCATCAAATTTGAATTTCACCGCGGGGGCCCCGCAAGCCCGGTGGTCCATTGCGATACCCATTTGATTCGGCCCGTGAGGCGAGACTGGTGGATCGCCCAGTTTCCTCCCCCCCTCTGGACAGTCCGATTTGACCACATTCCTGGAGGCGGCCCCCTGTTGATCGCCTCAAGAGCGTGATTTTCAGCCGTCAGAACAGAGCATTTGTCCCGGGGAGTGGTATTCTGTCCGGTTCGAACGGCACCGTCAGGAGATTTTCACCATGGCCGACATGTTCTACAGCCTCCAAGAAGCCTGCTCCAAACTCGGCAAGAACGAGGATGAAGTCAAAGCACTGGTTGCCTCTGGGCAACTGGAAGAAATCCGAGACGGTGAAGACCTGAAATTTGCCGCAGCCGATATTGATGTGTTGGCCGGAAACAACGACAGCGTTGGTGATCTCGATGATGCCCTGGGGGGTCTTGGACTGGACGACACTTCAGGCCAATCTGGCTTTGGTTTGGGACTGGCCGACACCGGCACTGGGCTTGGACTGACCGACACTTCGGAAGGCACCGGTGTGTCGATGTTCGATACAGCGGCGCCCGCAGGTGGTACCGCTGGAGGAACTGGCGCTGGACTGGAAGACTGGGTGGACGACGACCCCGAAGCCACCCAAATCGGAGATGCGATTGGCGATGACATTTCGCTCGAAGCGGTTGGATCGGGTTCCGGCCTGTTGGATCTGACCGCCGACTCTGACGACACCGCCCTCGGTGCGGAACTGCTGGATGAAGCCTTCAACGACGACAATGATGCCGAAATGCCGGCCGGGGCCACTGGCCTGTTTGATGCCGCAAGTTCCGTAGCTCCGGTTGCTGCTGCTGCCCCAATGGCGACACCTCTTGCTTCGGTTGAACCTGAGGTGCAAGACGGAGGCGGCTCGGGTCTGGCGATCGGCATTTCCGTGGTTGTCCTGTTGGCCTTGGGCGTGGTGCTTTGGATTGCGGTCGCTTCTGTTACTGGGATCACTCCTGGCTTGGTGACTTCGATTGCCGAAGCAGGCGGCGTGGTTGTGGCCGGCGGTATTGCCGGCGGCGCGTTGGTTGTCGGCGCTATTGGCTTCTTCTTCGGCCGCATCGCGCTCGACTGATCGAAGTCCAACGCCTTCCCAATTTGGATCACACCAGAAATCTTTTCACGGTCTTGAGTGGATTTGTTCTCCACAAAGACCGCAGAGCCCTGTCGCGTTGATGAATTAGGGGTTGGCAAATACGCGGGTCATCCCTACGGTGACGGTGTCGACCAAGAGGAGGATGGCATGTCCCACAAGCGTGGTTTCACCATTGTTGAATTGCTGGTTGTGATTGCCATCATTGCCCTGCTGGTCTCCATCTTGCTTCCAGCGATTGGAAAGGCAAGAGATCAAGCCAAACTCACCCAGTCTTTGACCAACCTGTCTCAATTGGGAAAAGCGCATGCCGCGTATGCCGCGGAGTGGAACGACCGCCAACTCACCTACATCGATGATAATTTGTCTCAATACGGCACCAACGTCGCGGCCGCCATCGTGGGGTACCACCAAGCCCATGGGGCACTCCCTGGCGGGCGTGATTCTCCAAGCAACCACCCTCCCGTGACACTGGGTTTTGGATACGAACGCAACAGCGATGGCAGTTTGAACGGCACCTATCGAATGTTCCGTTACTTCCAAGAACCAAACAGCCAATTTGGTGGCAACTACGCCATGATCCAGCCCATCTGTTTCGGATATCCCATCCCTTACTTTGGCGCTTGGCGCATCTCCAACTGCAACCTGTTTGCGCAGTACGTCGGAGGCAAGTTTTACGACCCCACCTTTTATGCCCCCAAAGACACCGTGGTGCTGGACATCGTGGAAGGGACCGGATGTTTCCAAGATCCTGGGGAATACTGCCAAAATCCTCCTATCCCTCCCTATGGAGCGATTCCCTACTGGACCAGCTATGTCATGAGTCCCGCAGCCATGTTCTCGCCAAATGTCTTTCCCAAAGATGGCTCGTGGCGTGACCCTTGGACGACCGGAGGTCCAGGATCCTTCCGCTCACCGTCATTGGGACAAGCCAAATATCCCGCACTAAAAACACACATGCTTGAACACCATTGGCTCCAGTCCCGACGGGCCGAGTGCAACCCGAGTTACACCAGCGGCACCTATGGCGGGTGTGAGCCGTACTACTTCAACCACTGCTGGGAGTCGAATCCCGCGACATTGTTTTACGACGGACACACCGAAACCGTGGGCACACGCAAGGCGGAACGGGCCGATGGCCGAGTGCAGGCCCAAAGCGGAGTGGGCCTGTGGTGTCGATCCACCCCGTGGGGGCTTGATGGATACAACATCGGCGCCGGGTATGACTTTGCTGATACCAGCTTCCACGTGTTGACCACCCAGGGCATCAAAGGACGGGACATCTTGGCCGACTGACCCGCGCTTGAATCAGCGGCGTACATCTTCAATTTGCTTCTTCATGATGAAGAGGTAGTTGAATCCGCGCAGGAAGTAATTTCCTTCTTCGGCCGATTTGTGCCAGTTGCCTCGTCCCAACTTTCGATTGCCACGGGCGACCGCAATGATGTCCACTGGCCTAAAAAATCGGGTCAAAATCGCAAACAACTCGAAGCCGATGGGCATGAATGTGCCGTTTCCACCACCTTTTGCGCCTTTACGCTTCCGCCATGAATCACTGACATACAAGGCCATGTAGCGACGGTTTCTGAGAACACGATCAATCTCGGAAATGACCTGGGTCATGGACTCGTAGTACGCCTCACCCCCATCCTCTGCGGACGCATCGAGGGTACCAATGCACTCTGGCTGTTCCGTGTACCGGATGTGCGTGGAGTAAGGGGGATCCACAAACACAAAATCTGCCGAGGCGTCGGGCATGGGAAGATGGCGCGCATCGGCCGCGGCAATATCAGGCCGAGTGGGGCCAAGATCGAAGCCCACACCCTCCCGGTCCAAATCGTGACACACATCAAGGGTGGTCCCTCCTCCGCACATGGGATCCAACACAACATCGCCGGACCGCGTGTAACGCTGCAGCAGTTGCCAAATAACCCAACTGGGGGTCGCGCCTTCGTACTCCTTGTCGCCTTGCTCATCGCGGCGACCTTGATAGCCGGGTTTTTCGGCCAAGTAATGCTGTGAGGGGTATTCCCAAAGCGTGGTGGTTTGGATGCGCTGAGGCGGCTTGCTGCGACGAAATGGGATTCTTTCGTCGGTCACGGTTGGACCACTTTGATCAAGGTTTCAGCGATGGTTCGGACGGCCAATGCTGATCCGGATTCGGTCAACGCCGCCTCGGCCACAATATTGACACCAAGGTGAGACCACACCGGAAGGGCACTGGATGCGGCCGTACGAATGTCTGCCAAAGGAATCGCTTGTATTCGAGCCTGATGACGAACGGCCCACGATCTTCGTTCGGCGTTTGGTGACTCATTCTCGTGCTGCGGTTCTGTGAGCAGCACAAGGTGCACCTGCTTTTGGGCAAGAACTTGGCGAAGCTTCGCAATCTCATTGAGGTTGCCCCGAGGTGACAAGAGGATCACGTCGCCCGCAATGGGCTCTCGGTCCACAATCGTTATCTCCGGGAGCGCTGCCAATGCCTCCATCGCCGGTTGAAGCAAAGCATCTGCTTTGACATGAACAGACACTGGACGAGCTGAAAATCTTGATTGCAGCATCGCGCGTGCCCCTTTTGCAGAATCAGCAGGAACCAGTCGCTGGGTGAACATCCAATCGACCAGTTGGCCGTCCGCGTGCGCATTTCGCCAGGAGTTGTGCCTGACTGCTGGCAATCGTGATTCTTTTGGATCGCCTCCCAGCTGGCGAATCGCCTGCAGAATGTGATCCGACAAAGCGACAGAAACAATTTCGTCAGCCGCTCCATGCCAATTCCAAATGGGGCGTCCCACATAACGAGGAGCATGGATCTGGTTGGCGCCCCCGCAAATAGGTCCTGCCGCTGCAAACCATTCGGGCCGCCGGCTCAAGAGATCCCAAGTGCCGAAGCCACCCATGGAAAGACCGCAAAGGTAAATCCGAGAAGCATCCACATTCTCGGTGGCCAAAATGTCCAGAATGCCCTGCTCGACGGCAGCCATTGGAGGCTCTGGAAAATCGCCAAACGGCGCCGCCGAAATCTGGGTGCGACTGATGACACTCCAAGTTTCATTGGGAGGACATTGGGGCACAAACACGTAACACGGAAAATCCCTTCTGCGTTTGGGCGTGTCCATCAGCTTTGGCAAGTATTTCAAGGCACTGGTGCTGTCAATCCCCCGCTCACCCATCCCATGCAAAACCACGAGGAGTGGCTTTGGGGTGGAGGTGTCGAGAGGGCGCAGCAGCCTCGAGGCAATTGGTCGACCACCCGGTGAAGCTGATATTGGAATTGCATCCCAATTTGAGAAATCGGGGATGCACATCAAAACAAAAGCAAGCAGCATGACTCCATGCTAACCGTTGGACTCACGCGCTCCCATTGATTTCAGTGTCCGATGGACCCACCGGATTCTTGACTCTTCGCGTGCCAAAAGATCAGGAACCATTGAAGAATCCACTCGGGCCGTTGGCCAGAAGCTGACATGGGAAAATCTCTTCAATTTCGGGTCAAGACACCACGCCCCTGTACTGATGGTCTTGACAGATTGCTTGCATTCGATCCGGTTCAGTTCATTGAGAATTCGAGCCGCAATGACGGTGTTTTCGTGGTGAATGGGCACCGTGGTGACGACCAAAATGCCAGGGCCGCCCAACGGGTGGGTGGCATGAACCGCCAAACGAAGGGTGGCCACGTCTGGCGTGGCCACCAAACCACCAAGTTGCGTCTTTCCCGGTGACGAAAGATCAGGGAACGGGAACTCGGCGTAAAGACCATGATCTGACAAAGAGTGCGCGAGGGACTGCAGCCCTTCTGACCATGTGCGAAGACTTTTCGAACTGGGCTCCCATAACGCTGTGGCCAACAACGTTGCCAGCTCGGGCAAGGTGCCTGTTGGGTCGTAAGGGGTGGACGACAAGCCACCCGCATCTTGTGCCACGGCCGCCCCTTCTGTGGCGGCCTCACGAGCCATCAAGGTCCCGGCGGTCGCGGCCAAGGGAACAGACCACACCAGATCACGATGAGATGGCACCGGGATCGATGCTCGAAGGACAATGGTTTGACGCTGATTGAGGTACACCCAGCGGGTCAACACCGTTGACATGTTGCGGAGCATGCAGGCTCGAAGGGCTTGGTCCTGCTGAACCGCCTCGCGAGCAATCGCACACTCCAAAGACAATTTCCCGGGACACCCTCCTTTGGCTTCGGACATGTTGATGCGAAGCCGAGCTGAGCCGACTGGAAGCAACATTTCACCGCGAGGCGGAGGCCCTTGGACACCAAGAGCCCGCGCCAGCCGGTGGAAGCCTTCAGTCACGGGGGGAAGCAAACTCACAACCCAATGATCGTCAAATTTCTTCGGCCACGTGGATCAATTCACCATTCAAATTTGGTCCACCGGAATGGTGCCATCGGCAAACCATCGGCATTCACGACGTTGGCCCCGGCGGGCACATCAGACCAGGCGTAGCGAACCGCAACAATCCCATTGCCCGCAATGGTGATCTGATTGCCGACAATGCTGGCTTCGGCCGCTCGCCAAGAACGCTTGTCGTTGGACACTTCAAACTCACCGGGGGCCGCGCTGTCCCTGGTGGCCAAACCGACCGCGTGGTCCAATTCCACCACACAGGAAGTCTCAGTGAAGGTGACCGACCTGACCTTGGGACCGCTGGGCAAAATATTTCGGCCATACGTCTCCCCCAATGCCCAGCGACCCAGACGTTGCCCCACGGTTTGCTTGTCAGCGGGATGAATATCCGTGGGATTGCCGACATCAAGAAGGACGACCAGTCCCGCGTTGCCCACGGCTCGAGCCCCGAAGTCTTGGGCTTCACGCAGCTCCGCCCATCGACCATTCGACTCGAAGGGTGCCAATTGCACGACTCCGAATGGAAAGTTGCCTTGGCCCCAAGCTTCACGCCACGATCGAATCATCAGAGGCAGCAACTCGCGGTACCGCTCAGGCTCGCCTGCGTTCGACTCACCTTGGTACCACACCGCGCCGCGTATTCCGTACGGAATCAACGGATGCACCATGGCATCAAACAACGCGCCCGGAGCTTGAGGCGCCGCCCGCCGAGACTTCACAAGTTCAGCAAAGGTGGAGTTCTTGGCCAGCGCGATTGGGTCACACCAAGGCTCGATTCTTGTCCCCCCCCACGTGGTATTGATCAAGCCGACTGGAACACCCAACTCGGCTCGCAACTTGCGGCCAAAATGAGTACCCACCGCAGTCCAATTGCCAACCACTTCCGGCGAAGACGGTTGCCACGACCCCTCAAATGTAAATTGACCCTCGGTTGCCGTGGATCGATTCACTTTGATGTGCCGCAACCAACGGTCATCGGCGGCCTCAATTTCGAGTTGGGCATCTTTGGATTGCAGGATGCTCCATTCCATGTTGGACTGACCAGAGCAGATCCAAACTTCCCCCACCAAGACGTCCTTGAAAGTCAACACCGAACGCCCTTCGATTTTGAGAACGCGTGGCGTCATAGAGGCTGGTTCTGAGGGCAAATCAACCCGCCAGTGGCCATTGATGTCAGCACGATCCTGCCGTGCCGGCGAACCTTCAAGTCGCACGGTGACCACTTCACCGGGGACTGCTTTTCCCCAGACTGGGATGGCTTGATCCCGTTGCAAGACCATGTGGTCATTGAAAAGGGCCGGGAGTTCGATGCCGGTCAATGCCGCAAAAAGGAGTGGAATCATCTCAGCATTATGCCGAACGATGGGCCAGGGTTCAGGCGTAGACTGGTGGCATGAGTTCTTTGCCTGTTCTTGGCGTTTTCACGGCTGGCACCATCCTTTCGCTGGCCCTGTTCAGTTTCAACGAGGAGCGCCCAGTGAGCACCCCAACCGCCACCATCAATTCCGAAGCTGGAGATTCGAAGTTTTCCAGCGCAGGGTTTGATCTCACCCCTTGGACCAAATCACAAATTGAAGAACGTTGTCAAGACCTGACCGAAGAGCAAATCCGGATCACGCAGGCCTCGGGAACCGAACGACCTTTCTGCGGAACCCTGCTCGACAACAAAAAAGACGGCATCTACTGCTGCGTGGTGTGCCGCCTCCCTTTGTTTGAGTCCACCAGCAAGTTCACCAGTGGCACCGGCTGGCCGTCGTTCTATCGTGCACTCGCCGAGGGCCACATCGTGGAGATTGAGGACAAGTCGCATGGCATGGTGCGGACAGAAATTCGCTGCGGACGCTGCGGGGCCCATCTGGGTCACGTCTTCCCCGACGGCCCCCCACCAACTGGCCGACGGTATTGCCTCAACAGCGAAGCACTTGAGTTCTACGAAGAAGGCGATGATCTTCCAGAAGGGGCCAAACCCGATGCCGAGATTGGCTACTTCGCCGGGGGATGCTTCTGGGGCGTGGAGCACGGCTTTGCTTTGCTCCCTGGTGTTCTGGACGTGGTCAGCGGATACCAGCAAGGCACGGTAGATCGACCTGAATACAAAGTCGTGTGCGCTGGCACCACCGGCCACGCCGAAAGTGTGAAAGTGGTCTTTGACCCGGACATCATCGACTTCGGCACTCTTTGCAAATACTTCATGTATCTGCATGACCCCACACAGCTCAACCGACAGGGACCGGACCGAGGCACCCAATACCGCTCTGGGATTTACACCGTCGGTGAAAAGCAACTCAACACCGCACGACAGGTGCTCAGTGAAGTGCAAGCCTCAGAGGACTTCTCTGGCCGTCAAATCGTGACGGAACTGGAAGCGGCAAAAACCTTTTGGGCGGCCGAGGATTACCACCAGGATTACATTGCCAAGACCGGCCGAGCGTGCCACGTGAACATCCCGGGAGCGCTCAAGGCAATTGGTCGCAACCCCACAGATTTGTCCAGCAAAGGACATTAAGTTGGTACGGCGGGTGCCAAAGAGGATGGTGTGGTGGCAAATCTAAAGCACGGCGCCGAGCAGCATGCTGCATCCGCAAAAAAGCAACAGCGGCAAATTGAAGATCAATCCCAAAATGGATCCCATCTTCGGCGCATTCGACTGCATCAATCCGATGCACCCCAAGATGGACCCAATCAGCATGACGGGCACGGACAAACACCCGGCAAGGCCAGCAGCCATGGCCACTACAGGCTCAGACTCCCCGTATTCGCTGAACATTTGCCCAACCTCCTCGTCACCTAAGACTTCGTAGTCTGCAAAAGTGATGCCGTTTGCGGCATTTACATCAGAGACCATCTTCATCGCAAAGACCAGCATGATCAAAATCAAAGCGATGTTCAGAAGGCCAAGGAGCATCGAAGTCAAACCAAAGCCGTTGGTCAATCTTCGTGCGGGTTCGGTGGCATAGACAGGGTTGTCGGATGGTTCCATGCCATCAGTATGCCACTCTTGGTTCCAACCTGACGTGACCGAATCAGGAGAATCAAGACATGGACGTGTGATGAGCACGCCACGCGGCAAAAGCGACACACAACCACAGCTGCGGCAACGTCTGGTCCTTGCCGGCCCAGACGTCCTCCAATTGCTGGTTCGGATCACCGAGTTGCCCAAGAGGCTCAAGAGGCAGACTTTGAACCCAGTCCCGAAGCGGACCCCGCAGCCAGTCACCCAGAGGGGCCGCAAATCCTTGCTTGCGACGATCAAAGTTGATTCCAGGGAGGCGCTTTTTCAAAATCTGACGCAAGATCGGTTTCCCTGCGCCAGTCACGGGCGGTCTTCGGTGTCTATCGGGCAACGACCAAGCCGCGGCGTGAACCGCTTCAGTCAAAAGCGGCGTGCGAACTTCCAATCCCGAAGACATGGCCGCGCGATCCATCTTGACCAGCAAATCACCCGGCAACGCCAGGCGTGTATCTCGACGCAACGCCCCCACCAAACCACCCACATCTCCGACGGGATCATCCATGACATCCAAACCCTGATGCATGCGAACCAAGGCCGCCCATGCTTCGTGGTCACTGGATGACTGGAGAGCTTCACCCAACCGGCCGCCGAACAAGCGGCCCAAGAACTTCAGCGGACTCGGCAACGCGGTGCGAAGCTTCAAAACCGAATGGCGGCGGTACCCCCCAAACAATTCATCGCCACCATCACCCGACAGCGCCACCGCGCAGCTTCTGTTGACTTCTTTGGTCAATGCGAGCGTGGGCAATGCCGATGCGTCTGCAAATGGTTCGTCGTATGCAGATCCAAGCCGGCTGGCTGCTTCTTGGATCCGGTCATCGGTCATGTTGATTTTGGTCAGGGGCAAATCGCAGGCGTCTGCCACTCTTTGGGCGTGAGTGGATTCATCGAAACCTTCAGCATCAGGAAAGGCCGCCACAAAAGCCGGGAGTGCTGCCTCTCGAACTGCAGGTGAGGAAGCGATGATGGACGAGTCAATCCCGCCGGAGAGAAACAACCCCACCCCCCGTTCCGCTTCAAGTTGTTCGCGAATGCTTGCGTCAAGAATGGCTTCGATCGCATCGACACCAATTTCCTGGTCCACAGCCAGATCTACCGCCGCGGGTTCACTCCACCACATCTCCTGTTCAACCTGTCCGTTGGCTCGCAATTCCAACCGCTGTCCTGGCAAAACCGATCGGGCCTGACCGCAGATGGTCATGGGCGCTGGAACCCAACCAAAGCTGGAAAAAATATCCTTGGCCCGAGGGTCCAACCGAGAATCGGCGCCGGGGAGCAGCGACCAAGCTCGGACGGTTGATGCAAATCCGAAGCCCTGAGGAGTCGAACCGTACACCAGAGGACGCACGCCAAATCGGTCTCGAGCCAGATGCAGCGTCTCGGTGTAAGCATCCCAAGCGGCAATGGCGAACTGGCCTTCCAAATGCGGAAGGGCCTCGGCAAACCCCATCTCGCGGATCAGAGACACCAACGTGGCGGTGTCACCTTGTGATGCCACAGAGTGGCCGGACAGAAACCTTTTTCGCAGCGACCGATGTCCCGCGATGTGCCCATTCAACACAACATGCCACCGCCCGTCACCACTGACCATGGGCTGCTGGGCCTTGTCCGACAAATCAGTCACCGCCAAGCGTCTTGCCCCCATCGCAACCCCCGCCATGGGATCAATCCAAATCCCCTCATCGTCTGGCCCCCGATCGGCAAGGGACAGAAGTGGCCGGTGCATTGCCGCCGCCAGATCTGGACCTTTTTCGGGACGGGTGATGAATCCAACAATGCCGCACATGGCGGCAGAGTCTACGGGCGGTTAGGGTCCAACCGTTATCAGGAGCTTGTATGGCGACCAATATCCCAAACGAATCTCAGTCCTCTCGCGGTCAATGGAGTGGCCGGCTTGGCTTTATTGCCGCGGCCGCGGGCAGTTCGATTGGACTCGGCAATATTTGGAAATTCCCCTACATCACTGGCGAGAACGGTGGCGGGGCTTTTGTGCTGGTGTACTTGCTGTGCATCGTTCTTATCGCCGCACCAATTCTGATCGCCGAGATTTTGATCGGTCGAGCCAGCCAAAAAGGGGCCGTCGGAGCGTTCCCGGCTCTGGCCGGACGTGGCACCGCTTGGAGTTCGGTGGGCATTTTGGGCCTCATCGGAGCCACAGTCCTTCTGTCGTATTACGCCGTGATTGGCGGCTGGACCATCCACTACGCCTGGCTTTACATCAGCGGCGGCATGCCCGAAAACTCGGAGGAAATTGCTGGGGTGATCGGGAAGACCGCCACCAGCGCGACCACCTCTGGCGGGTGGCATGGCGTGTTCATGCTGTGCTGTATCACCCTGGTCATCGGTGGGGTGCGAAGCGGCATCGAACGTGCGGCCAAGGTGCTGATGCCCGTCTTGGCGTTGGTCATGGTCTTGATCATTGGCCGCGGCGTCATGCTGGACGGGTTTGGCGAAGCGCTTTCATTTGTGTTTGCCCCTCGGTTCGACGAACTCACCGCCAGCGGCATGCTTGAAGCGCTGGGACATGCTTTCTTTAGTGTGGGCATTGGCATTGGCACCATGTTGACCTACGGGTCATACCTGTCGAAAAAAGAAGACGTCGTGGGCACGTCCATTTTTATTGCTGGGGCCGACACCCTGATCGCCATCATGGCCTGTTTGATGGTGTTCCCGATCACCTTCAGCTTTGGCCTTGATCCGGCTGGTGGTCCAGGCTTGGTGTTTGCCAACGTGCCCATTGCGCTCGAACAATTGCCGGGAGGCGCCATTTGGGGCGTGCTGTTCTTCGGCCTGCTGTTCTTCGCGGCCTTGACCAGCGCGATTTCTCTCCTCGAAGTGCCGTGCGCTTTCTTGATTGATGAGCTGGGGTGGCAACGGGTCAGTGCCACCATCGCGGCGGGTCTTTTCATCTTGCTTCTGGGACTTCCGGCCGCCATCGGAGAAGACCCAACCGGAACCCCACGCTTTGAAGGGTGGCTGGATGATGTGGACTACATCGTGTCCAACTGGATCTTGCCGCTGGGCGGCCTCGGCGTGGCTCTTTTTGTCGGGTACCGTCTGCGCCGTGATGTGTTGGAGGAAGCCTTCCAGAGTGCCCCGTGGCTCTTGGGGCCATTCCGCTTTTTGGTCAAGGTGTTGGCACCTGTGGCCATTGTGGCCATCTTCTTGAACGCCATCGGCGTGCTGTCGTTCACCTAATCAAAGCGATATCCAAGACGATCCATCAAAGCTTCCATCTTCGGGCGCGCGTCCTGCACCACTTGTGGATCCAGTTCTGATCGCCACCGGTCGATTCGGGTGGGATCCGCCTCTGCCACGGCGCGATCAATCATGACTTGACCCTGCTCAAACCCACAAAAATCAACCAGTTCGGTCATGGTCTGCTTGGGAGAAACAATCAAGTCTTCATAACGAAGCTGAAGAACTCGGTCTTGAGGAAAGCGACTTGTCGCATCGAGTGCAGACCGTAAAGTCTCTGACCACTGCCAACCCAATCGTGCCCCTCTTGACATGCGCATCGCTTCACGCCATCCAGGCGGCTTTGGCCCCCACCATGACAGCTTACGTTTGAAAAGCTTTGCACCAAGAGTTTCGAAAGCCACTGGAGCGTACTTAGGCCATTGCCATGGAGGCACTTCACGCATGCGCGTGATCAGGCGGCGGCGATTGATGCCCCGACTCTGTATTTCGTCACTCGAACGCAACACAGAACGTCCGTCCCGAACGACCAAAATAAACTTTGCTTCGGGCAGTACCCGAGCAACATATTCGGCGCGCAGGCAGTTGCTTGGCGTCTTTTCACAAAATTGCCCCCCGCCTGCGACCTGAATGCGCTCTTGGATGGATGCACGAATGGCATCACAAATGTCACGGGTAGCGCATTCCACCGGTATGGCATCATCGTCTCGAACAGGGTCGCCACGCATCCACATGGGCCGGGGTTCTGGCCAGTACACCGTACCTGGACATGCATCAAACAGCCGCCCCAACCAAGATGTCCCGGAACGATGGGTCGCAAGCAAAATAATGGGAGGCGGACTGAACATTTCTTTTAGGACATTACCGTACCCCAGACCCCTAAGGCAGTAACGAAATATGTAAATCCATAAGCGAGTGTGCCAGAATTTCTTTGACTGGACTAAACTCAACGAACTAATCACAGAAAGGTGCGGCCATATTCATTCAGGTCAAGTCCGGTCTGTGTTGCGTCCAGGGCGGTCCTGTGAGGCACCTTCAAAGATCCACCTCAGCGGACCGTGTCCTTCACGGCCCCTCTGTGCAGCAAGCTCCCACGAACATGATCCAATCAACCCAAGATCCCGCACCAAAATTCCAAGCCGTTATCCGCTCCAACGTGGAGAAAACCTCCCAGTGGTCAAGCTTGGACCCTGAGCTACGTGAAGGCATTGAAGTGCTTTCGCTGGTGCT
This sequence comes from Phycisphaeraceae bacterium, assembly GCA_004213555.1. GTDB lineage: Bacteria > Planctomycetota > Phycisphaerae > Phycisphaerales > SM1A02 > UBA8653. The sequence goes on from SHAP01000004.1 coordinate 158,056, forward strand.
GCCATTCCGCACCAACAAGTACGTGATGGACGAGTTGATCGACTGGACCAACGTGCCCAACGACCCCATCTTCAACCTGGTCTTCCCCCGCTCAGGAATGCTGGAAGAAGACGAATTCAACGAAGTTCGCGATTTGGTCCGTTGCCAAGCCGAGAAGGCAGAGATCAATGCGGCGGTCGAGCGCATCCGCGACCGGCTCAATCCGCACCCTGCAGGACAAATGACCCACAATGTGCCTCACGTTGATGGCGAACCCATTCCCGGGTTGCAGCACAAATACCGCGAGACTGTTCTCTTCTTCCCAGCACACGGACAAACATGCCACGCCTACTGCACCTTCTGCTTCCGCTGGGCCCAGTTCATTGGCGACGAGGACCTCAAGTTCGCCAACAAGGAAGTAGACCAACTGGTTCGCTACTTGCGGCAGCACCCAGAAGTCAGCGACGTGCTGTTCACGGGCGGCGACCCCATGGTGATGAAGGCCAAGGTTCTCGAGCGCTACATCCGTCCTATTTTGGAAGACCCAGAACTGGAACACATTCGAACCATCCGCATCGGGACCAAGAGCGTGGCCTACTGGCCACAGCGCTATGTCAGCGATGCCGACGCCGATGATGTTCTGCGTCTCTTTGAAGATGTGGTCAAGAGTGGACGCACCCTCGGCATCATGGGCCACTACTCGCACGGGGTGGAATTGAAGACCGACGTCTCACGTGAAGCCATTCGCCGCATCCGAAGCACCGGCGCCAACATCCGCATGCAGAGCCCTGTCATTCGACACGTCAATGACAACGCTGGCATCTGGAAAGACATGTGGCGTGAAGGTGCAGACCAAGGACTCATTCCGTACTACATGTTTGTGGAACGAGACACCGGACCAAAGAAATGGTTTGAACTCCCATTGGTCGATGTATGGAATATCTTCCGAGAGGCCTACCGCGACCTTTCTGGGATCTGCCGGACCGTTCGCGGGCCGTCCATGAGCGCGTTTCCTGGCAAAGTGCATGTCTTGGGTCCAGTGGATCTCGCCGGCGGCAAGGCACTCGCATTGGAATATTTGCAGTGTCGAAATCCTGAAATGGTTCGGCGGCCGTTCTTCGCGAAATACAGCTCCACGGCCTCATGGTTTGATGAACTCGAACCCCTCACCGAAGCAGATGCAAAATTTTGGCCCGGTAATTGGGATTCCGAGTCGCTGTCGGAAGAGGGAATTGCTCTCACGGTTGGCAGTTCTGACGAATAAGTCACCTTCACCCGTAGAATCCAAGGATGCAAAGCACCGATCAAGCCTCGGACGTCCCTGCCGCAACCGGTGAGAGCGCCTTCTCTTTCGCCTTTCTTCAGGATTGGTTGAGCTGGCTTCCTGACACCACCTTTTTAAATGTTGCCACATGGCAATGGGTTGGCCTCGCTTTGGTCATCTTCCTTGGGTTGGCAGGTCAACTCTTCATCAAATCCCTCCTCGGCCGATTGCTGGGCAAGCTGCTTGGGGGCGAAGTCGAGATTCAACGAAAGCTGATCAGCGCTGTGGGCCTAGCGGTGGCCGGATTCGTTTGGAGCCGACTCTTGCCCTTCTTGTCTTTCGAGGGCACAGTTCTTCAGATTTTTGAAGGTGGGGCCCGCGTCTTCTTGGTGCTGGCAGGAACGCTGGCTGGGTTCCGGGGCGTCGACGCCCTGGGCGTATGGGCGACCAAAAAAGCAGGGGCGACCGAAAGCTCGCTTGATGACATCTTGGTCCCACTCGGCCGCAAGACCTTGAAGGTCTTGGTGGTCGCGATGGGAGCCGTCAATCTTGCACCGCTTCTTGGTCTTCACATCACTCCATTGCTTGGCGCGCTTGGCGTCGGTGGCATTGGCTTCGCTTTTGCGGCTCAAAACACATTGGAAAACTTGTTCGGATCGGTCACCGTGGTGCTGGATCGGCCGTTCTCCGTCGGCGATTGGATCCAGATTGATGGTGTTGATGGCTCCGTCGAAGAGGTCGGCCTCCGTTCCACGAGAGTTCGCACGTTCTACAACTCCCTGGTCAGTATTCCAAACGCCAAATTGACCACCGCCATCGTCGACAACTACGGCGAACGGAATTATCGAAGGTTCAAAGCAAATCTTGGCCTGCGCTACGAGTCAAGTCCCGAACAAATCGAAGCGTTTTGCAGTGGAGTGAAAGCACTCGTCATGGACCGCGCGGACACTCGCAAGGACGTGTGTTATGTGGAACTCAACAGCTTTGGCGACTCCAGCTTGAACGTGCTGATGTACATGTTTTTTGACTGCGAGACTTGGGCCGATGAGCTACGCGGAAGACATGAATTGATGTTGGACATTTTGCGTTTGGCCCAAGGACTTGGTGTCGAATTTGCCTTCCCAACCCAGACCCTACACATTGGTGAGCAGGCTGTCGCGGGTGATCGCCCGACCTCATTCGAAGCCATCACCGATGCGGCTGCCCAACAGCTTGGGGCTGCGAAAGCCAAAGAGATCGGTGGTCGGGGCACGTAGCATTTAGTAGTTTGAGGCCATGATTTTTGTTCTAGGGTTGTTGGGCTTCGTCCCCGACACAATCGTGGTCTCACCGTATCTGCAAAACGCAACCCCATCCTCCATCGTGGTGGCGTGGGAGACCAAAGGCGAGAGCACCGAATGCGTTGTGGAATACGGCACCACCGAGAATCTCGGTCGGTCTGCAAGGGGGACATCGCAGACCACGGTTGAAGGACACTTGGTCCACCATGTCAAGTTGGAGAAGCTGACCCCCGACACCCGGGTGTGGTACCGGGTCAAGTCGGGAGACGCGGTCCACGGAGTTCATGTTTTCCGCACCCCCGCCTTGGCCAAGGATGAAGGACGGCAGCGATTCGTCGCCTATTCAGACATGCAGCTGGACGAGGCCAATCCCCTCAAGCATCAAGAGATGGTCGAGCAAGGCATTGTGCCTTGGTCTACGAATCATGCGCAATCTGATCTCGAGAACGCGCTGGACTTCATCTTGATCCCAGGTGATCTGGTCTCTACTGGAGGCAACCACACCCACTGGACAAGGGATTTCTTTGGCCAAGGGGAGACGTTGTTTCATACTGTCCCGTTCTACGCGACTCCGGGGAATCATGAACAAAACCATCCTTTGTACTTTCGATACGTGGATGTGCCTGACAACGGGACGCCAGGTTATGAAGAGCACTGGTACTGGACCGACCAAGGCAACTGCCGGGTCATTGGCCTCGACACCAACGATGGGTACCGGACCGAAGATCAACTGACCTGGCTCGACGGGGTCCTGAAATTGGCCGCCAAAGCAGAACACATTGATTTCGTCTTCGCGCAATTCCACCATCCCCACCGCTCGGAATCTTGGACCCCTGGCGAAACACCGTTTTCCACGGAAGTGGTCGAGAAAATGGTTCGGTTTTCTCGAGACACTGGGAAGCCCTCCGTGCACTTCTATGGGCACACCCACTCGTATTCACGCGGACAGCATCGCGATCACATGCATGGCATGGTGAACGTGGCCAGTGGCATGGGGAACCCGGACTACTGGTGGGAGTACCCCCAAGCGGATTACGAAGAATTTGAAATCTCCACACCAGACTGGGGCTTCTGCCATGTCGAGACTTCCGCCGGAGACGACCCCACCATGACGCTGCGCCGGCTCAGCCGGGGCAACGAATTTGGAAAGAAAGACAATGAAGAGACTGATCTCTTCATCTTGAAGCGTTATCCGGTGGCCCCCAAAACGCCAAAAGGACTGTCTCCCAACAATGACAGCGACCCAGTGTCCACCACCGGAGCGATCTTCCGAGGGAGTCCTTTTGAAGATCCTGATGCCCGTGAAAGTCGGAATTTCGCCCACGAAAGCCACTGGCAAGTGGCCGTGGGAAATCAAAGCGAAGACTTTCAAAATCCCGTTGACGAGGTTTGGCGCCGCTACCGAAATCTTTGGCGCTCACCCAACAAAGAAGCCACGTGGTACAGCGTCGACACCGTCAAGGACGCTGATGTGACGAAAACAACTTTTGATGGTGCACTTCCCTCTGAACAGCAACTGTTCTGGCGGGTGAGATACCGAGACGAAAATCTTGCGTGGTCCGAATGGTCCACGCCAGTACCTTTCAAGACTGGGAACGATGCGGATGCATCAAAGCAAAGCAATGCAAGTTTGAGGCCCGTCTTTGCCCGGTGGGGAGCCTCTCTCTGAATCTCGCCAGATACGAAATTGAGGGACCCGGCCGCGCCAATCAAAGGCTCGTGGTGGTGGCCGCGCTGTATCTCGCCCAAGGAATTCCTTGGGGTTTCGCCACCATCACCTTGGCCGCGCTGCTGGCAGAGCAAGGTGTGGATGCGAACGCCATCGGGCAGATGCTGGCTGCGGTGGTGTTCCCGTGGAGTTTGAAATTTCTCGGGGGGCCATTGGTCGATGGCCTTCGACTTCCGGGCGGTCGACGTCGACCTTGGATACTGGTTGCCCAGATGGGCATGGTAGGAACGTTGGCAGGCCTGTCTCAGGTCGGTCTTGCTTCACCTGATCAACTCACCGCTTGGTTGTTGGCCCACAACGTGTTTGCCGCGTTGCAAGATGTGGCCACCGACGCGTTGGCGGTTGACGTGATGCCAGACCGTGAACGTGGTCGGGCCAACGGCATCATGTACGGCGCAAAATATGGAGGCACGGCCCTTGGAGGGGCGGGATTGGCCCTGCTCATTCAACACTTTGGCTGGTCGATCGGCACACTTGTCCAAGCGGGCGTGGTGGCAGCGATTGGAGCATTCCCGCTGCTTCTGCGTGAACCCACCCACGATCCATTGGCTCAATCCACAAGAGCACACTGGACCAGTGCCCTCGGCGGATTGCTGAGCAAACGTTCGTTCTGGTGGACACTCGCGTTGTGCTTGACGATTGGCCTCCCCAGCGCCCTCTTGACCCCCCTTGCCAACACTTTGTTCATTGAACAATATGGATGGACCGCCACCAGTTGGGCCGTCCTGAATGGTGGACCAGGTGTCACCGCTGGCTTGGTGGGTGCCGTGGGTGGTGGCTTTTTGGTCAGTCGATACGGGCCCGGAAAAATCGGTGTGCTGGCGGCAACGCTGCATGCGAGCACAATGTTGATTTTTTCCCTGAGTCCGGACTTGTTCCACAACAGAGACGTTGTCAGCCTCACGCTGGTGGTGCAATCTGCAGCCGCGGGAACAGCGACCGTCGGAAGCTTCACCCTCGCCATGCGTGTCGCACCACCCGTGCTGGGAGCGTCATGCTTCACCGCCCTGATGGCCATGCAGAATCTCTCCACCACCAGCGGGTACTGGGCGGCGGACCAACTGCCTGCAGAACCAAGAACGGCGTGGACGATCGTGGCAGCGATTTGGCTTTGGGTTGGCTTCCTCAGTTGGCAGGCGGATCGATCTGGCCGGCGGGGCGAACCTCTGATCCAGTCCGGTCTGTAAGCGCATCTCCGAGGCGCATTCGCCACTGTTCGGCGACCTTTCGAAGTTCATACACCACATCGGGGTGGATACTCGCGACGTCATGCTGCTCATAAGGATCGGATTCCAGATCGAACAACGCTTCTTGAATCTTGGCATCCCAGCGATACCGACCAGGCTTTCCGCCGCCCCCTTGAGGCTGACCCTGCATAGTGCGGTAGGTATGCGGCAAGTGGAGCTTCCATCGCCCTTTTCGAACGGCTTCGAGCTGTCCTGTGTGGTAGTAAAACGCTGAAGTGGGTCGAGGAGGAGACGCGTTCTCTTCGTCAAGCAAAACCGAAATGGCATCACGACCATCGATGGTCTGATCTGGCAGTGGGGCATCGATCAGGGCCGCGATGGTGGGCAACACGTCGATGGTCATCCAGTGCACGCCGCTGACCCGGCCGGCGGGAATGGTGCCAGGCCACCGCGCAATACACGGCACTCGAATGCCACCTTCAAAAGTGGTGCCTTTCCCTTCCCGAAGACCAGCCGTGGTGCCGGCGTGATCTCCATATGAAAGCCAGGGCCCATTGTCGCTGGTGAACACCACCAATGTTTTTTCGTCGATGCCGAGCTCTTTCAACGTTTCCAAAATTTGGCCCACACCGCGATCAATTTCAACAATTACATCCCCCAAAATGCCGTCGCCGCTTTGACCATCTCCGGCTTCGGAAACAAACAGAGGGACGTGGGGCATTGGGTGCGCCAGATACGCGAAAAAAGGCGTGTTTACCGCATGGCTTTTACGAATGAACGAAATGATTCGATTGGTGAATCCAGTGGTGAACAACTTTTGGTCGGGCTGGACACGCACCACTTCCTCGTTTTCAAAAAAAGGGAGCGGTGGGTAGGTGCCCTTTTTGGCCTCAGGGTGGGTTGGCCACATGTCGTTCGAGTAGGGAATGCCAGAGAACTCATCGAAACCGTGACGCGTGGGCAAAAAGGGAGGAAGGTGCCCCAAATGCCACTTTCCGTGAATGGCGGTGGCATACCCCTGAGACTTGCATATTTCAGCGAGTGTGGTTTCTGCGCTAGAAAGACCATGCTTCGCGTGGGGCCCCAAGGCACCATGAATGGAAAGTCGATTGGCGTAGCATCCGGTCAGCAAGGAGGCTCGAGAAGCGGAGCACACAGGTTGGGATACGCAAAAGTCGGTGAATCGAACCCCCTCGGCGGCCATGGTGTCGAGATGAGGGGTACGCCAACGCTGTTCGCCTTGGCACGAAAGGTCGCCGTAGCCCAGATCATCGCAAAAGATGATGACGACGTTGGGCGGGGAAGACATCAAGAACGACAACGCCAATGCAAGCATGGCCGAAATCATAAAAAAACCGCCGCGTCTGTGGGACGCGGCGGTCGAGCCAATGGCAGGTCAAAGTTACCCGCCAAAAAGTCCTTTTTCGAACTGCTTGCTGAAGACGATTTGATCTTCCCAAACACTTGCCCCGTCCCGAACACTGAGAAGCCGCAGGTTGACCGCGTAGTCGTATTGCGTCCGTCGACCTTCTCGAGATTCGATGGAAACAATCTCGCCAAACAAAACCCACTCGGGCTTCTTCGCCTGCCCCAGGGCATCCACGTTGCTGTCGCTTGAGAACTCTGGGTCGCTTCTCGTGTCCTCTTTGATTTGAGCCAAGACGGTGTCGACGTCACTGCTGCCCCCGGCACCCAACATCGAAACACGAACCATCCCAGTGTTCACCAAAGACTTTCGAATTTCGTTGTACATCACATCTCGTGCATCGCTGAACTCACGCCGCGGTGTCTTGTTCACAAAATTGCCCAACGTCAAGATGAGGGGTTGGTCGTTGTTCTGACCGACCAATCGATTGACCGAAGGTGACATAGAGTCCCGAAGTTGGTTGGCAAAAGAGGTCCACTCGTCAGCCTGCAAAGTCTTGGCTTCGTTCATGGAAACCAACCGATCTCCGGTGCGGGTCGTCGAGCAGGCGCTCAGCAAAACAAGACAGCTGGCCAACAAGACAGGATGCATTTTGAGATTCATGGGTCGGTTCCTTTTGGGACTGGGTTGATTGGCTCGGTCTGGGCCCCGAAGAGCCCATATGGGGACGTTTGGATCACGGTGGGTATTCCAGCACGAGTGCGAATTCTCACAAAATTTGGGCCAGGAGGGAGCTCCAATGTGCGAAGACCCTCCGGAAGGTTGAGCTGGATGCTGCCCTCAGGTGATTTCATGATCAAACCAGCCCGAATCACCGAGGGTCGTGTGTCCCACGATCGCACGTCGGCGTCCACCAAAACCGTCCGGAGCAACGAAGCGCTCAGTCGGGTCATGCCCCGGGCCAGTGAACCTTGATCGTCTATTTCACGCATCACGCTCCGAGTGGCAACTTCTTGTGACAGCAGTCTGGTTGCGGTTCGGAGCAAACGGGCTGGAGCCCGATCAAGCTCCTCAGCCAAATACAGCGCGTCCACGTCGCTCACGACCTGCAGGAGATCACCGGAACCGCTGCCCACAGCGCCAAGTGCCTGAGACGTTCGGAGTACAGGAATGGGCAAGGCCACTCGAGCCACTCCGGTCTGCCAAGTGTGAATGTTGAACCGAAAAGGACGCAACGTGGGACACAATCCATCTTCTTGAAACACCAAAGCGGTTTGTGAAAGTGCCTCGGAGTCCATGTCCAACAACCGCCGTGCCGCATCGTGCTCTGGAGCGAGAGCGGCCGCTTCTTCCAGCAGTTCGCGAGCGGCGGCATCACCAAGTTGAAGGCGGGCCCAGCCGGCCAACAAAGAGCCCGCCGCACACCGAGCGTCTTCCGCAGCGCCTGCGTACACCTCAATGGCCCGCTGGTACGAAGCCTCTCTATCAATCTGACCAGCCACCTGTTTGGCGTTCTTCCGTTTGCTGCGAAGTTTCTGGGTCGAAGGCATGTTCCGGCGCTCCTCAAGGAGCGTTTGGGAGCGGGCGATTCGAATACTGGAGACCCGAGCTTGGTCTGCGTCACCCCGGAGGAGATCAATCATGAGGGCCAAGTATTCGTACATCACGCGCTCGCCCAAACTTGGGGTCCATTCTCGCAGCCGCTCGTCAATCAACGCGGAGCCCAAATCCTCTTTGACTTCCGTCCCTGAAATCAGGGCTCTTTCATCGATCAACTCATCGCGTGCTTCGACCCACGAGACCGCACGGGCGGCACGCTCAAACTGGCTTGCATCCAGAGCCACCGTGACTTCCTGCAGCGTGGCCCACTGCTGATTCTTCGAATTGGATTTGGCTTCAGAAAGAACGTCAAGGGCACTTTGATTCTCACCACGCGTGTAAAGATGAGTGGCGTCAAGCACCGTGTTGGTGGAGCCGCATCCTACGAGGGCAAGCCCAAGGACCGTCAACATCCAACTGTCGAGGCGTTGCAGCACGTGTATCACTCCATTCATTGACCCAATGCAATACGAATGGGCGGCCTCATGTATTCCGTGATTTTCCTATTTTTACGAACTTTCGGCAGACCTTGGAAGTTTGACGACTTCGCCTCGCTCAAAGAAAAGCAAGAGGCAATGCACTTTTGAATGGGGCAAACCCCACCGTGCCTCAACCACCTTGGCGTAAGCATGGAGTTGAGGCGTGTAATGAGCGACTCTGGTCTGGAACGCGGAGTCGTCCAAACCGATGGCTCCACTCTTGTGGTCGATCACCCACGCCTCGACCACATCGTCGCCTTCACGGCGCAACACCAGGCGGTCCAGCCGACCTCGTACGACGCGGCCCTGTTCATCGCGGGTGAGGACTGGGAACTCATTGCGGACGTCAAGATCTTCCTTGGCGGCACCGTGCGCGGTTGGAAGAAAAGTGTCCCGAATCTGGGTGAGTTTCATGGCGGCCGAGAACGCTGTATTGGCTTCGGTCCATGTCGCGTCGGTAATGGTGCGACCAAGGTCACGTTCGACGGTCCGCCGAGCCTGGTGAAGTTGCTCGGCGGTTGGATCGGCAGCATCGGCCCATTCGACCTGACGGAACCGTTCATGGAGCACCGTGCCTCGAGCTAAAATTTCGACGGGTCGAGATTGAAGAAGCGCTGACCAATCGGAAGATTCATCTTGTTGACTCGCCGACGCCGCGCTAAAAATCCCACGTCGTGGTGTTCGAGACAAACTTGGGGCCGTTTGGGAAGGGACTTTGGTGCGAAATTTTTGACTTGAGATTTTGGTCAAACTGGTGGCTCGGTTCTCTGGCGACTCCGACGTATGAATGGTGCACTCACCTTGATCACCAAGAGCCCAAACGACTCCGTGCGAAACTTCGCCCTCAGCCCACACGTCCCCCAAGGACTCGTAAGCACGAGAGAGCAAACCGCCAAGCTTGTTCTTTTTTGTTGGCGGAGTGGGGCCACAAGCACCAAACACACAATGAACCGCAGAGACGGCACGTGTCAGAGCGACATAGGCTTCCGACATGCAGTCGATGCAATCTCGCACTCTGTTCTCTGCGGCCGCCACATGGATCGCAGGGAACCACTGTCGACGAATGTCTTTTTTGACTCCTGGAACCACGGCTTGTGGCCCATCGGCAACATTTGGGGTGTAGCCAACAAAGTTGGCCATACGGTCTGCCTCTTGCAAAGGCAGTTGATCCGCACCCATCAAAATCACTTCTTCAAATCCCAAACCTTTGGCCCCATGAATGGTCATCAGCCGAATCCGAGCTGATGATGCTTTGGAGAGTTTCTGGCGAGACACGGCATCGACAAATTTCAACGGACGTGGCAGAGCCAAGTCCTTGAACGTTCGCGCCATTTGCACCAAGTCCCGCAGCCGAGAACGCTCCACCGCTGAAAGCTCGATGGCATTCTTTAAAATTGCTTCTCGAAGATCGATAATGAACCCGTCGGCTCCACGTTGCACCAAAAGCGTGCGGACCGCAGAGGCGATTGACCGCCTCACCGTGGATCGTTCCTGCGTCGACAGCTGCTCAGGAAGGTCAATTGGAAGACCAGGGAGTACGGCCCGTATCGCATGCAGGAATGTCCCTCGGGTGATGAGGTAATGGGCGAAGCTGTCTCCGGAAAAGTCAGCAAGTCGAAAGAGGGCCAGAATCTGCTGCACACACAACGCATCGAGAAGTGAAGATCGACCTTCCATGCTTGCGGCAAGACCATGCTCCTTGCACAACAAAAACACTTCAGCCAATTCTGCATTGGTACTGGCCAACACCCCAATCTCGACATCAGGTCGCCGTGCACGTCGATCCAAAATACGATCCACAACACATTGGGCCTGATCGATCCGACGGTCACCGGTAACTTCGTTCGCAAGGGCGACCGTCACCAAACCCGGCTTCTCGGAATGGGCGGATTCGTGATCCTGCTCCCATCCCGCCAACCACCGATTTGACGCTCTTGGAACAACCGCAGCCTTTGCTTCATTCGGCCAAGGGGTGGTTGAAAACGGTGCTGGCAGGTGGGCAACCACAGGTTCAGTGTCAATGGCCTCAGCATGAGTCTGGAGCACGCTGAATGTGCGGTTGACGAAATCCATGAGGACCGGTGCGGAGCGGTAACTTTTGGCCAACGACTCCCGATTCAGCTGCGGGAAAGCATGAGCCACCTCATGGATCAACTCTGGGGCACCGCCTCGCCATCCGTAAATGGACTGCTTGGGATCACCAACCAAAAAGAAATTCCGATGATCCTCAGTGGAGCTGTTCAAGACTTCAGACATAAACCGAAAGAGGAGGCGATATTGGACCAGCGAGGTGTCTTGAAATTCGTCAAGAGCGAGATCATGGATCTGACAATCGAGTCGGTACTGCAACCAGTCCCAAGACTGGTCGTGTGCCTCTTGGAGGGTGACGAGTCGGTGCACAAGGTCAGAGAAGGTGTAGACACCCCTCTCTTCCTGTACTTCCCAACACGCCTCGTCTAGGTTTTTCAAGAAAGAAGCAATCAACAAGAGTCGCTCACGCTGTTCAAATTCAATGGTGGCCAACGCGTGATCCTTGGCCGCAGTCAGCGCTTCCACCCAAGCAGGTGGTGCAATCTTTCGAGAAAACTTTCGATCTGAGGCGGGGAGAGAAGGATCTGTCAGATTCTGGACCAACGTTTGGGTCAAAAATGTTGTCCAATCTCCTCCGGAAAAAAGATCTATGGATTTGGACTTGGCTTTTTTCCAGCCTGTATCTTCAGTCTTCTGATCGCTCTTCAGCGGAACACTTAAATTTTCAAGACGTGTTACCAGTTTGGAAAAGTCATGCTCCTCCAAAGGATCAGCTTCGATGGTTGAATATGTTCCGCCGGCAACCCAAGCTTCTGGCCCCCTGCCCAGTTCAACCATCCGGTACTCACTCAAGATGCTGCTGTCATTTTTATCTGGATTTCCCAACAGCACGCTTTCGAGTTGGGTCAGTACGCTTGATTTGGGCATTCCATCCTGAACCAATTTCTTGATCAACTCCGGATCGGTGTGCTCAAGCACTCGCCCGAGTGCTTCCAAACGTGCTTCCGCAACTTCTCCAGGTTCACCAACGCGCCAACCCTCTGGAAAACCGACATCACTGCCATAGGCTCGGACCAGCCGATTCACAAATCCATCAATGGTCGTGACCTGAAGCCGCGAGATGTTCCGGGCCAGGTCTTTTATGACACAGTCCAAATGCTCTTGACTCGGGGAACCGAGCGCCTTGAATTCTGCTGAGTCTGGATTCTTTCTTGCCGTTACCAAACGCTCGACGATCGATTCAAGAATCTCTCGGGCGGCTTTTCGAGTAAACGTCAATGCAAGTATGCGGTCTGAGTCGACCCGGCCGGTACGGGCAAGATTGCCCAAACACCAACGTGCAAATTCCGAGGAAAGCGACCATGTCTTCCCACTGCCGGCGTTGGCAATAATCATTTTCTGGGTAGGCGGGTCAGGTTGTTGAGGTTGAAAATCCATCACTCCAACTCCTCGTCCTCAGCATCCACGCTTCGAAGCCCGTTCCCCCAGAGCACCCCAAAGCGATCATCGTCGTAGGCACCCTGATCTTCCAACTCCGCATCTGTGAGCGGACTCGTGACCAACGCAGAAAGACGACGCAAGATCTCATCGACGCATTTGTTGGCCAGGTCAAAATCGGAAAGGTCCCAAACTAGGGGGTCCACTCTGGTTTTTTTCAGGTGTTGAGGAAGCAGGATGTATCCAACGTCAACCTCGCCGGTCCCATCTTCCAGGAGCCTCTGTCGATACAGCGGAAGCTGGAGGTCGTGCCAGCGTATCTCCCCGTCTTTCAACACAGTCCGGTGAGCCTTTTCGGCCGTCTTTGATCCATCATTTCCAGTTTTGTAGTCATATGCGTACCGCCGTCCATCGAGATGTCGATCCACACGATCAATCTGTCCCGTCACAACAATCTCGGGCGTTACCTCACGGATCAAAGGGTCAATTGTTGGAGGTGCGCTGGGGTGATTGGATTTCCGATCCGTAAAGTGCAACTCAACATGTTCGATGTGCCAACCGGCAGCGACCAGGTTCTCTTGGTGAACAGAGAACGCTTTCAAGCGGGCTTGAGCAATCTCAACTTGCAGCTGGAGTGCTGGAGGACGCTTCTTTCCGAACATGTCGTCCACGTACGCCATGAGATGTGACTTCATCCCGGCGTAAATCGAGCTGGCAGACTCTGTAGGCCCATTGGTGATTTCTTCACGACCCCAACGTTCCAATGCTCCGTGGATCAAATTTCCAAACCCCATCGCATCAAGCTCGGCCCGCCACGGTGTGATGGTTTGGTCCAGACGGAGCTTTTTCAAAACAAACCGAAGTGGTGAATCCAACCATGCGCTAAACTCAGTCACGGAAACGCGATCAACCTTGGGGAGTACAGCGGGGACCATGGGAAAGTCGACCGCTGGAGCATCTGCATTTGGTTGTTCGCCCAGCTCCTCAACCCGCATGCTTTGATCAAGGTCGTCGCACAGCAGCCTCGGCAGGCGATCCACTGTTTCTGGCAGGTCGGGGAGCAACAGTCGACTCGGCAACAAACGGTCGCCTTGGGAGGACTCCCGAGCCACGACGTAGTGCACCAGATTTCCCGTACACCGAGACGACTCGAGCAACCACATCAACCACGCATCCCGCGCGGTTCGGGTTCTCTGGCATGAAAGACCACACTGCTGTCGGAGTGAATCTGGAAGCAACGGCTCAGGGGATGGCAGTTGTGGAATCATGGTCTCGTTCATACCAACCACAATTCGAAGCGGAGCCGGATCGAAAGCAGATTCCATCCAACCAACAATCTCAACCGAAGTGTCTTCAGGGTTGGGGGTCAATGTTTCACTGCTGAGCGATCGAAGCATCATCTTCAGCAGGTCGCCAGCCGGAACGGCCTGGATCAGGTCGCCTGGCGCGCTGCGAAACTCTTCAAGGAATTTCTGAATTGAAGCTGCAACTTCCCTGCTCTCTCCGCGGGATCGCTCTGGGAGGCCTTGATCCAAAAAGTGGCAAGAAATATCGACAATTGCATCCGCAGCGGCAAGCCCGACAGAACGACGCAGTGGTTGAAGAATCTTCTCGACCCGTACGCAGAGTTCCCTCACTGATTTCGGTGTGTCCGCTCTACCGCCCATTTTGTCATCCTCAAGATGAATGCCGACACACAAACGGCGACTTCTGTCAACGTCCTCAAGGACACGCTCTTCAGCTTGAACAGCGCTGGCAAACCCAGGAATTCGCAGAGCATCTTCAACTTCCGACCAACCTCCTCCAAGAAGAGCCAAAGTGGCGTGCAAGAGTCGACCCAGCGCACCATCCAGTTGCAAACCCGCATTCGAAACCCGGGCGGGGACTCCAAGTTCGGGAAGAATGGATTGCAAACTGGCTTCCAGATCAGCATCTGGGCAAACAAGTGTCAAATCACTTGTTCTTTCGACCTCAGACTGTTTGACGATTCCCGCAACCAGGGCCCCAACGTCTTGTGGCCCATCTGCAACATGAATACTGGCATCGGACAACTGGATGTGGGGTGCAGACCACCCTTCTGGATCCGGTCCTCGGAATGGTTCAACTGCTTCAGGAAGTGCCCCGGCGGGGACCACACGATCGATGCGCAAACCAAGTTGATCCAATGCCTCAAGAAAGGCCGTGCGCAAAGGGGATGATTCCCCATCCACCAACACAACCCGGCTGTACCAACCCTGAGAGACGTCACGCTGAACAACCGACTGCACCCGCTGGCATTGCGGGCATTGCAACCCGAGTGCTTCCATCCTCTCGGCCCGCGCTCTTTGCCAACACAAGAGCACTTCCCAGCGGCGCCGCTCTTCGCCGCCGGCCACCCCCTCGGGAATCATGTCCAGGATGTTTTCAAAATCCACCATCGCTTCACATGCGTCTGCATGCAATTGGGCCATTCGTCGAATCAGGGCATCCCGTCCGGTTTCAGTGGCATTGGGACCTTCGACAATTTCTCTCTGGGATGGATCGAGATCCATCCAAACTTGCCGGTCGACCAACTCGAGGGCTACCGGCGAGGCTGGGAGTCCGGTCGGTCGAACAAATTGGTCGATCATCCTTCCCGGAGTACTGATTTCTGGTGGTACCACCATTACCCCTCGCTGCTCGGCGGCATCCAGCAAAAAGTGCTCAAACAAACGTCGCGCACGCTTGGTGGGCAGGACGACCAACATGGACTCGAGGTTGACTTCCTGCTGGACAACTTCCGCCTCAGCCAGAAGATGTTCAGCCAATCCCTTCAAGATCGGGTGCACTTCGATGGGCATCAATTGGCACGGCATGAATGGTCGTTATACGACCACCCGGGTCAACCGTCGATCGAGTTGTTCAAAAAAAGAACCAGACTCTGACGAAATGTGTCAGCAAGGTCCGAAGCTGGACAGGACCTCGAGAAGATCAGCAAAGTCGACCGTCCCTTCTCCCGTCAAATCTTCTGGGCAGGCATCGCAGACGCCCCAGCTGGAAAGCACCCTGACGACATCGGCAAAGCCCACATCGCCGTCACCATCCAAGTCGGCTGGACAGGGCACCGGCACACTGGTCGGATCACGAGGATCGCTGCCCGCCAGCCACTCGTCGTGGTTCAGGACGCCGTCGCCATCGCGGTCCATCACCAATCGAATCGCATGCCCGGCCGGGGCCATGGTGACCACCGCCGTGGTGCCCTCCGGTCGATTCAACAACTCAGAAATGGTCATGGTTTGGCCCGCGCCATCAAGCAAAATGGTTTCGCCCGAAAGCACCCCACCGCGGGCTCGGCCATTGATTTCAATCGTGGCCATCAGCTCAACCCGTTCCGAGTCGGCGGCCGCCGATGACAACGCACTGAGCTTGGCCAATGCTTCTGATGAGGCCGCGCCTGACCATGCCACCTGACGACCCACACCCGCATGGGTGTCCAATCCGGGATCCACCACGTTGTCGAATGGATTGTCAGCGTTCCACCCAGGGAAATCCGATCCCGAAAAAGCAAACATCATGGCCAGCACATCCGAAAGTTTTTGCGCGGTACCAAGATCAAACAACGGTTCGGCAAAGAACCGCACCAAAGTATCTATGGAGCCGTCATGGAGGTACCCAAACCCAGAAGTGTTCTCCAGTGATTCCAGATCAAATCCGGTCTTCTTGTACATGTTCCGCAACTGGGGAACCTTGAAGTGTCTCTGGGTGGATCCGTCCACACTCACCACCGCATGGTGACGCTCTTGATTGGGCCCCAGAGGAATAGGATCAACCCCGGGAGGCGAGATCCGAAGCACCCGGTCAGGCCCCATGCCCGTGGGCAGGGCGTGGCATGTCACACAACTGAATGGATCATCAGTGATTTCTGAGGTGTAAATTTCAAGGCCGCGAAGCGCATTGCCATTGGGCATGGCGGAGCCCGCTGGTGCGTAGCGGCCGGTCCCCGGAAATGGGATTTCCAAATCTGTGGGCAGCGTGTTGTCGGCGTTTCGGTAGGGGTTGGGTGGGAATCGAACGGTGGCCAAGAAAGTTCGCATCTCACCCATGTCGATGGGATTCAAAGGCTCGTCCCCGCCAAGAAGCTCATGGAATGCACCATCAAAGGCTTCGATGGACAACCGATCACCTCGCCAGTGCAACGGTTCTTTCCCGATCAGATCCTGCATGGTCTGGGTGGTCATCGGACCCTTCATGGGATGAAAATCTGGACAGTCCGGACCGAACTGCTCCACCCCCATGTTGCAGTTCACGTCGATGGGCTGCATGGATCCGCCTGGGTTGCCAAGATCCCACGCCAAACGATCCATTCGAGAATCAATGTGGCATGTCGCACATGAGACCTCACCTCGGGCCGAGTGGAGATGGGTGTCGTACATGTGCGCACGACCTTGTTGGACTTCATCAGGAACGGGGTCAAAAAGTGAAACAACGGCCGACACCTCACGCTCGGCTCGATCCACCACGGCCAGCGTGCCTTCAAAATGATTGTGAACGAAGGCCACGTCGTCGTTCAACGCCAAGCCAGTGGACCCAAAGCCAACCGGTATGGGATCCCCAATTCGTTGGCCCAAGGCATCCACCACCAAGACGTTGTTGGAACCCTTTGATGCGATCCAAGCCTCCTCACCGGTTGATGAGAACGCAATCGCGCGGGGGTCGCCGACCGACTTGGCCCGTTCGGCCGGAGGAAGGGTGTGAACACCCTCAGTGTGGGGGTTCAGATTCACAACCGTCTCTTCCGATCCCCATCGCGCCAAACGAACCTCGGCGAAGACGCCTTCGAGCACCGGCTCAAATCGAATTTCGTTGAAAGACTCAATGCCAATGGCCACCGGGTCCCCGCTGTTTGGATGCACCGCCACTCCGGTAACCACCGACAACGCGCCCCCGACATAAGAAACCTCGTTGTTGTTGAAGGTGTCTACCACAGCAAGATCGTGATCCAGAAGATTCCAGCCGGCGGGCCGGCCACTCCGCCATGATTGAGGGCCACTCACAAAGTCAGACCAATCGGTGCCGTTGTCATCGACCCAGCGCCCGTCGGAAAGCCCTCGGACAATCAACCCCACTCGGGGAGGGGTCGGTTGACCCGCGGGGCGGGAAGGCATGAAGCCGTTGCCCGCATTGGGTGGAGGATTTTGTCCCCCGTACGGTGTCGCGGCATCGGAGACAACATTGGGAGGTGTACTTCCGTTGAAATCCCCCCCGCCTGCGAGAACCGTGGTGCGGTTGCCCGAACACAAGAACGCGGCGTACACAAATTGCCCGCTGGGATCCACCGCCAATGCTTTGGGTTCTTCACCCCGAAGATCGATTCGGCCCGGAGCCGTATCAAGATTGCTTGGGTCAAACACCAGCAAACACTCATCGGTCGAACATGAGACATAGGCCCGCTCGGGGCTTCCCGCAAAGACGACATCACCTGGTTCATCGAGTACTGGCAAAACCGCAGTGGTGACCCGACGATCAAGGTCGATCACCGACACCGAATCAGACACATGGTTGACCACCCAGGCTTCACGGCTGCCGGGTCGTACCCGAACGGAAACAGGGTCAAGTCCGACGGAAACGGCATCCAACCACACCGGTGGTGTGGTAGCCGAAAAAATTTCCAAAGTCGCCTGGGCCACATTGCAGACAAGCACTTCACCAGCATCTGTCAGAGCAACCGAATGAACTGGGGCCGATTCCCAGTTTGGAAATGGATCTGCAACAAGAAGCAATGAAAGCAGAGCTGACATGCCCCCCAATGTACGTCAGTTCAATCGGGAGAAATTCCCTATTTTCTGCTGGGAAGCTGAGGAACAAGCCAAGAAACAAAGCTTGGACGGCTTCGGGAAGACACCAACACGCGTCCCTGACCGCTGAATCGCATTACCACCCCTTCACCGCTCTTCATCGATCCTCCAATTTTGGACAGAATTCCGCCAGAATTTTTGGTTGATATTGAAGGGGTGTAGTTCAAGGTCTCTTGCCAAGCCACCACGTGTCCATTGTCCACAATCAGCTCATCTTGACCATTCAATTCCACCTCAGTGATGGCACCGAAAGCTGAAACCGCCAAAGAACCAGTACCGGTGGCTTTCAAAATGAACAGGCCGCCGGTCCCGCCCAACAAAGCACCACTTAATTTTTGCCGTGAGGTCTTCAAGGTGATTTCATCGTCACAGGCCAAAAAGCCCCCGTCGCCCACAAACCAACATTCATTGGACATGTCAATCACACGGACCTCGCCTGGAACCGATGGTGCCAACCGAACGGTACCGGGTCCCTGCTCGGCAGAAATTTCTTGCATAAAGAATGACTCACCAGACAGGGCTTTCCGCATCAATCCGTTCAGCATTCCGCCTCGGGCTTTGCCTTTGAGTTCAAGGGTCGAAGTCATGCTGGCCATGGCCCCTGATTCTGCATGAATCATGTCCCCTTGGGTGAGGTCAACGCGGAGGAATGGATCGGTGGAACCCTCGAGGACGAATCTTGCCATAGACGAAAGCCTACCGATTTTTTCTGAGTTCTTTGGCGGGTTGCTGGGATTCCTTCCGCCACGTTTGGTGAAGGGGCGATCAACGCCCAATACACCCACATCCATAAGGAATATTTGTCATGAAAACGCAGCTTCTTATCGCTCTGACTTGCTCGTCTCTGGCCTTTGCCGATCGCGGCAACAGTCATTCGAACAGTGCTTCAGGAGTCTCCAAGGGCAACGATTTTTCGAACGCCGCAATCTATGTTGAACGCCCGGCTGATACCGCCAAAGGCAGCGACTTCTCGAACGGGAAAGCCAAATCCAAGAAAGGGAATGACTTTTCGAACGGGGCCTCTGGATCTGGGGAGTACAGCTTCCAAACCCTTTTGGAGTGGCTCAGCGAATACGGTCAATCTTCAGCCACCGGAAGCAATCGGTTGAGGGCCGACAAAAATCGAGACGCCAAAGTGGATTTTCGTGACCTCTTGATGATCTTCTCTGGATCCTAAATCCCCAAACAGCATGTTCCTCCTCAACCGCGGCTCGGATTTCCGGGCCGCGGGCTGTTTCATTCCTACTCTGTACACCATGATTGGAACCCTGCTTCTCAGCTTCATCGCACTCCATGATCAACACGACTTAGGATCGCTGCCCCCCATGCCAGACGGGCCCTATCTCCGGCCGGAAAAGTTTGGTGAGCCCGACCTGTTCCGACAGCTGGAGTACGACCTGCCCACCGCAAACACCTACCGAACCGCGAGTGGTGCCCCGGGACATCTGTACTGGCAAAACCGAGCCGATCACATCATTCACGTGAGGCTTGATCCTGAAGTACACGGCGTGGATGGGATCGAAAAAATCACGTACCACAATCAAAGTCCAGACGCCCTGCGATACCTCTGGATGCAGTTGGATCAAAATCGACACGCACCAGATTCGCGAGCGAACCTCTCACGGCGGGGTCCAGACTTGGATCAGCCCCAGTCCATTGGGTGGCTCGAGAGCTTTGCCGAGAGATTGGCCCATCCCGGAGGCACGACGATCCATCACGTACAAGACAGCCAAGGGCAAGAATTGGCATTCACCATCGTGGGATCCATGATGCGTATCGATCTGCCCCAGCCACTGACCAACGGTGAGGTCTTTCAATTTGAAGTGAAATGGTCTCACCGAATCACCCCAGATGCTGTCCGGTCTCGCAGTGGGTACGAAATTCTCGATGACGGGACAGGTTTGTATGAATTGGCCCAATGGTTTCCTCGAATGTGCGCTTACACCGACACGCGTGGCTGGCAACACAAAGAATTTTTGGGCCGAGGTGAATTTACTTTGGAGTTTGGCAACTATGAGTTGCACATCACCGTCCCCGAGAATCATGTGGTGGCCGCATCAGGGGTACTGCAAAATCCTGAAGAAGTTCTGACCGATCAACAACAACAACGATTGGACGCTTCAAGGACTTCAACGGAGCCCATCATGGTGGTCACCGAAGAGGAAGCAGCGAAGAATCGCTCTGCGAATCCGCAAGAAGAACGAACCTGGGTGTATCTCGCAGAAAACGTCCGCGATGTCGCTTGGGCCAGCAGCCCCGCCTTTTTGATGGATTCTTGGGGCGTCATCGTGCCAGGGACCACACGGACCGTGATGTGCCAAAGTTATTTCCCCGAAGAAGGTGAACCCATCTGGAGCCGATGGTCAACGCAGGCGATTGCCCACACCATCGAAATTTATTCCCGGTACTACCCATACCCATACCCAACCTCATTGAGCGTCAATGGTCCCGTAGGTGGGATGGAATATCCAATGATCACCTTCAATGGTCCGCGGCCCGAGGAGGACGACACCTATCCCGAACGCACCAAATACCGACTGATCGGTGTGGTCATTCACGAGGTCGGCCACAACTGGTTCCCCATGATCATCAACTCGGACGAGCGGCAATGGACATGGATGGATGAAGGTCTGAATACCTTTGTGCAATCCATTGCAGAAGCCGAATGGTCAAAGACCTATCCGCCGCGGCGTGGGGATCCGGAAAACATCGTGCCTTTCATGACCAGTGAGAAGCAAGTGCCGATCATGACCAATTCGGAGTCGATCCGTCAGTTTGGGAACAACGCCTACGCCAAGCCATGTGCGGCACTGAATGTGCTCCGGGAATCTGTACTCGGCCGCGAACTCTTTGATTTTGCTTTTCGAGAATACTGCCACCGCTGGGCGTTCCGCCGACCCGAACCTGCTGACCTGTTCCGAAGCTTGGAAGACGCTTCTGGCGTCGACTTGGATTGGTTTTGGCGGGGATGGTTCATGACCACAGACCACGTTGACATCGCCATCGAAAATGTTCGTCGATTCGATCTCGCCAACGCAGTTGGCGATGAAATGGCAGAGGCGCGACGTCTTGATTCTGAACGTGGAAAATCAGCAGCCCAGAGACGCAACGACGAGCTGAACGTCCCCCGACGTGTGGACCAACATCCGATGATTGTCGATTTCTATGAAGGACGAGATCGATTCATGGTCACCCCGGAGGACGAACGCGCATGGGCCCGGATGCTTGAGCGGATGGAAGAAAATCAGCGGGCCATCTTTTCGCAAGACTGGATATTTCACGAGATCACACTCCGCAATGTTGGGGGCATCCCCATGCCCGTCCCCTTGCAGCTGACATACACCGATGGCACCACGGAACTGGTACCGCTCCCAGTTGAAATCTGGGCCAACAACGAGCCGGTCGTGACCAAGGTCCTTGCCAGTCCCGCCCCCATTCAGCAGATTCGTTTTGATCCCACTCGAGACTTGGCGGATTCTGATCGGGCAAATGATGTATTTCCCCGAGAGATCAACTCGGGCTTGGTCACCATCACGGTGCCCTACGACCAGCGAAACCCAATGCAAGCCGACCGCGATGAGCGCGGCCGAAGAGACAGCTTGCCTGGTGTCCAAACCATTGCCCAAACCCTGCTCGATGGATGGGTGCCCGAAGAAGGTGCCGCCCCCAACGAGGCCGCGGCGACGTTGCTCAATCAAGCAGCAATCATCGACGCACTGGATGCCTTCGGACAGCCTTTCACCGTTGAACTGTCTGGCGAAGCCTGGACCGAAACATCGGAATCGCCACTGGCGTATGTGACCTCGGTTGGTTTCGACGGCAAGCCTCGAACCGATGATGACCTGGCCTGGCGCATTGAACTGGATGGAACCGTGACGCCTGTGAACGCCAAGGACTGACCAAGCTTGATGCTGGTTTACTGAAGAGGCTCAGCCATTCGGCGCTCGAGGCTTTGGAATCGTGCACGCAGTTCGGATCCTTCAAAACCCCGGAGTGGCGGGAGCTCGAGGGTCATCAGGGCCCCGAACGCTTCGGAGCCACGTCGAATCAAATCGGCCGTCTCCAAAGAAAGGTCAACCGTGCGCCACGTGTTCGCGGCCAAGCGAAGATCCTTCTCAACCTCCACGTTCCCACGCTCAACACCTTCGGCTTGAATCTTGAGATACTCGATGTAGCGAACTGCGGCGGTCTGGGTCAATTCCAATTGATCGACGTTCCTCTGGAAAGCTTCGGCACGGTCTGGGTCTGCGGCTTTCCCTGACAAAGCCTCTTGCCGCTGAAACTCTGCGTCTTTCAAAATGGTGTCAAGGCGTGGAATGGCCACTTCGCGAACCCACCGAACGTAATCGTCTTGGGCGACGTCAACCAATCGGACCAACAACACATAAAGACCGTAGTACTTCCGAGTCAGCTCGGGGGCCTCCCCGCTCTCATCTGCCAGACGGTGCAACTGTTCGGTGACCAGCCGAACATTGGCAATGGTGATGGCCAAGTCGCTGAAGCGCTCGCCCGCCAGCGTCCCCAACAGCGAACGTGCAGCTTGATCTTCAATTTTTAGACCAGTGCGGGAAAGCGCTTCAATGAATTGCCTTTCGACTTCAAGCAAGGCCAATCGAAGGTCCTCTTGCTTGGCCTGACTTTCTAAAATCATCTCATCGAATTCTTCGCGGCTGGTGACAATCAAGTCTTCTGCTTTCCCAAGCGAATCTTCGGCGGGAGCCGTATCGCGTTTGCGACGCATTTCGTCTTGATCGAAATTGGCATCACGGATGGCTTTTTGAATGGCCTTGGCCTCCGCCCGAAGGTCGCCAGCGCCTTCGCCTGCAAGAACCATCGTCACCGCGCGGAGCAGATCTTCGATGGCTTCATCGTTTGAAATTTTGGTCTCTTTGACCCCAATGACATCCCACCAAGGGCTTTTCTCGGGAAGGGTTTCGTGTGATTCAAATTTTCCCAACGCCTTCCCAAGATCCCGCTCAACACGATTGAAAAGATCTTGTCCTGCTGCGACCGGATCCTCAACAAAAACAGAATCTTGCAAGATGGACAGAAGAAGCAAAGAAATCATGGGACGCGCCTCGTACTCGACCCAGGAGACTTGGACTCGGACGGACCAGACTTGGGCAATGGATTGATTCGGATGGCCTCAAAGACTTGCTCTTCGCGCAGCAGTCCGACGCAAGCCATAACAGCTTCACGTTCACGTATTGCGTCGCGCTCATTCTGTGCGGTGAGGACTGGCATCAGTTGCTGCATCATGCGTTGCTGCTGGGCTTGAGTGAGATCCAATTGCTGAAGCGCTTTCGCAAAAGCAGGGATGTTGGGGAGACGTCGCAAGAGAGACTCACGGAGTCGAACTGATCGTGTCGCCACGGTGGCCCGGATTTTGAGTGCGCGTGCAGGGAGTTCGACCCCAGCATCGGCCAAAATTTCTTTTTCCAATGCCTCTCGATATTCCCGAACGGCGTCCAAAGCAACCTTCGTTTGTTCCGGAGTGATCAGATCTTTCAATTCGTAGACCAATGAACTTCGCTTGGCCACCACGCCCCAGCCATCAATAACTTCTCCCAGAGAAATTTCACCACCCTGGCTTGATTTCAAAACCATTTCTTTCAGCCGGTCCAAGTGGTCGTCAACGTAAAGATCAAATTCTCGGTCCCGAATCAGAATCAGGTCCTGAACCTTTTGCCGAACCGCCGGGGAAAGATTGAGCTTCTGCACCGCAACATGTGAAGACTCTGACCAGCGGAGCAGACGACCGTTTTCAGATCGTTGCACCAACGTGATTGGAGGATTGGCGATCAACGCAGGTGGAGGTGAATCACCCCCACTGGCCAAAGGTGGATCGGCCCAGACAAAAGACAACACAAACAAAAGATCGAAAATCACCAGCCAAGTGTACGCTCAGAGTCATGGGACGCCTCTTTTCTCCCCACGAAGAGCTCACAATCCTGCACCAAGAAGATGACTTTGTTGTCATCCACAAACCTTGGGGCATGCGATCGGCCCCAGGGCGTCCGGAAAATACCCACGATTCGGCTGAGCTTCGTTTGCGACAACACATTCCCAGAGCTGAGGGACCCATGAGTGTCCACCGGTTGGATGTCGAGACAAGCGGACTGATGGTCTTTGCGCTGAATGCTTCCACCCAATCCAATCTGTCAAAGCAGTTCCAAAAGCGTCTCGTAGGCAAGCGGTACATCGCCCTGGTGGAACATTCGCCGGCCGGAAATCAAGGTGCGATCGAGGCGCCCTTGGTCAAGGATCCCGAACCCACCCATTGGCCACGCCAGAAGATTTGTCACGATTCGGGTCGGCCATCTCGCACGCTCTGGCGCATCCACGAACGGCCCATCGATGAGCCTTTGCGACAGCAAGGACGAACAGCGCGTTTGGAACTTCGGCCCGAAACCGGCCGGACCCATCAAATTCGAGTGCATCTGGCCTCCCCACCAGAAGAGGGCGGTTTGGGCACGCCCATCCTTGGTGACACCCTCTATGGGTCAGAGTCCACGGCCCCTCGGCTGTGCTTGCACGCCGAAGAGTTGGCTTTTTGGCGACCGAATACCGATGAATGGCTGAAATTCGAATCGCCGGCCCCATTTTAAAAATCAAAACTTTGTGGCGGGTCACTGCTCGCCACCTCGCCACTTCTGGTGGACCGGGTTGGACACTCGGCTCACCAACCCGATCCGGGCCCCGTCGCGTGTGCGGCGGGGCTCTTCCATTTTTGACGAAGACCGACGACGCCGGGATGTCGGACGTTCAATAGGCTCGGAGGGACTCGAACCCTCAACGCTCAATTTGAGCCGCGGATTTTAAGTCCGCTGCGTCTGCCAATTCCGCCACGAGCCCAGAACTTGACTCTACCACCTCCGCAAGGAAAGGCTTCCCTCGATACCTTGAAGTTGGCGACTTAAGGTGAGGGGCCTGAGGTTGAAACATCAACTGGATTCTTGGTGGGGGATTGCAGAACGCTTTGGATTTGACGGATCGGTGTGACCCGAAAAGCCGGAAGTCGGTACACCCACCGCAGCCAACGGCTCCATTTGGGCTGAGGGTTCTGCCCTTGCGACGGCACAAAATCCAATCCGCACCATGCGCCAGATCCCTCTTCCTCCCCCAAGTCAATGGAAACGGTCAGTTGGCCCTCTCGAGCGACATAGGTCAGAACAACAGTGTCGTTTGACCATTGGTGCTGGTCGCGCGCGATGACATCGTCAAAATCAAGACGGGTCGGCCACCCAGGAAGTTCTGCTCGGGCCAATTGCACAGCCTTGTCGGGGACCAAATCCAAGGTGTCTGCAGCAAGATCCCATGAGTCGTTGGTGGATTCGGGTGAGGTATTTGCACGAACAAGCCGCATCGGTCCGAAGTTCATCTCAGCAATTCCAGATCGATCCAGCGTGCAAAAATTCGTTTCCAACCAACCAATTGGATCCACCTCCACTTCAACATGGCCCTTGCACTTGAAAGTTTGATCTTCGGTTGCCAATCGGGCAAACGTGCTTTTCGGGGACCACTGCTGCTTCCCCAAGATGACATGGCCCACAAGATCAGACTCGGCAGAGAGTTCGATCTCGATGGCGCGGGCACCTTCGGTTGACACGTCCAAATCGATGGCGGCATGACGTGCCGGGTCTTGGGTCTTGGCTTCCCAACGCTCAAGCTGGTCCAGTTGCACCAACAGTTGTCGAATGCGTTCTCGATCGACGGGGTAGTCGGCGGCGGATGCGCATTGCCACTGACTGGCGACGCGTCGAATCAATGTGGTCACGCCCCCCTGCCGAATTGTGATGGCGTCAATGGCTTCAGCGTTTGCCTTGAGGGTTGGAACCATCGGTGTTCCAAGGCCATCCTTTGATGACTCTTCAGGGTTGGGCCGAGTGATCACCGCCAGAAGCAAGACCGTGGTGATTGCGGCCAATGGCATAAGGCTCTTTTTCTCGCTCACAACACCTTTCTCCGCATCAAGAAAATCAATCCGGACACTGACGCAACGACCAATGGCCAAACGATGGTGTTGAACAACATCAGATTGGTGCCGAGTTGTTCGATATTTCTACGGAGGTTGAGCTGCACCAATCGAAGTTGCTTCCGAGCCGCGATGATCTTGTCTTGCAATTGGTCCACTTCGGCCTCCTGCTCGGGAGAAAGCAGCAATGTGGCTTGGCTCCCTGCTTGAGCCTGCTGCAGTTGACCAAGACGGCGCTCGGTCTCTTGGATTTCTGTCTCAAGTCGCTCCTGCTCCGCCAAGTACTCGCTTTCAGCCGCTTGACGAAGCGCCTCCACCCGGTCGAAGGGCCGGGTGTACTCACCACGGCCTCGCAGCCCCGCGAGCACAGGATCGCCCGCCATGGTCTCCATGGCATTCAGCATGAAGGAACCGTTGTCAGCAAAGGTTCGGTACCCCAAACTGATCGATCCCAAACGCTCTTCGCGGATCCAGTTGTTGTCGGACAGAAAGTCAACATCCCCCAACACCAGAATGTTGGCCACTCCAGTTGGCACCTCTGGTGCACTGTCCAATAGCTCTTCCAGAGCGGGATCAACAGCAGCTTCGGTTTTGACCGGCGGGTATGCACTCTTGATGGGCCCGGTGAATCGGGCGGCCACCGTCTGGTATTCCCCACTGGATTCAAAGTTCTGAATCAACGTGCCGGGATCAATCTGAAAACCCAATTGAGCCGTCAACATCCTTTGACTGTTTTCACTGGAGCGGACCACCGGAATCAGACGTGTTGGTGCATCTTCCTCAATGGAGAAGGCCCCCGTCGTCGCGAGATTCAGAGTGGTCAGGCCCTTGGTGATGGGGTCGTCCCCGTTGAGGTTCTCACTTTGAGCATTCCACCACGCGATGAAGTCCATGACCTCCACGCCGCGGCTCGTCGTCGCTTGGACCCGAAGCGCAAGGTCACGATCGGCCACGAAATAGCCTCGAGTCCAATTCAGACCCCACGCACCCAAGAAGGTGTCAAATTGGCTTGAAGTGGGTTGTGGCCCCTGCATTCCAAATGCGGGCTCGGCGGCTTGAGCATCCGCTTCACACCAAGGATCCAAACACAACAGCAATGGCTTCTCTTGAAGCACGTACGCGTCGATTGCCACGGCCAACTCAGCGGAGATGGATCTGGGATGCACGATCCAAAGCAAGTCCAGACCATCGGGCAATGCGGTGTCCGACTCGGCAATGGGCACCACATCGAAGAGTTGCTCGACCTGAGACAAGATTTGCCAACCTGGCTTCATCTGCATTGTTTGTTGGTCGAGACTTGGCGCCATTTCGAGCGAAGTCACCAAACCAACGGTGGGCCGCCCCAATCGGCCAATAGAAATGACCGAGCGCATCACTTCGTATTCCAAGAACCGTTCTTGCGTTGGATCCAAATACGGAATGACGCTTTGTTCGTCGACGCTGTTGACCGCCACCAGACCAAGGGTCAGTTCTCGACCTGCGCCATCAATCTGGATTCGGGAAAGCTGCGCGGCTCGGGCCAAATCCTCCGCCTCAGAAAATGGCTCGGGATCGAGCACTCTCAGAGAGAGCTTGCCGTTGGAGGCTTGAACCATCTCCTCAAGGAACTCTTGGACGCGCTGGCCATACGTGCGGAAGTTCGGAAGATTTTCGGCACTCTTCTTGGAGTAATAGAAGTCCAGTCGTACCGGCTCATCGAGTGCTCGCAAGAGTGGACTCACCCCATCTGAGAGTGAGTACAGCTTGTCTTGGGTCAGGTCCAAGCGAAGTCCGGGCAGGCCGGTTGAAATCAAAATGTTTAACGCGAACACAGCAACCAGCAGCAGTGTGGATCCAAAGATCGCGGTTTGGGCGGATTTGTTGTTCAATTCAGGCCGCCTTTCGCCAATCGATCACAGCCGTGTTGATCACCAAGAACGCCACAATCACGCTTGCGAAGTACAGCACATCGCGAAGGTCAATCACCCCCCGCACCATGGAGTCAAAGTGCGTCAAGACTCCGATCGCCGAAAGACCTTCAACAACCATGTTGGGGGCCCAACTTCGGAAGAAGTCAAGAACCACTGAAAACCCGGAGAGCAACAACAAGAAGCAGGTCGCCGCACAAAGGACGAACGCCACCACTTGATTCTTGGTCAGGCTGCTGATGGCGCTGCCAATCGCCAAGAAAGCGCCCGCGGTCAGCCAAGACGCAAGGTAGGAGCACACAATGACACCATGATCCGGCTCACCAAGAAATGAGACGGTCCACCACATGGGCACCGTGAGCAGGAGTGCGAGACCGGAGAAGGCCCAAGCGGCAAAAAATTTGCCCAGCACCAAATCCTGCATTGTCAAAGGCAAGGTGGCGATCAACTCGATGGTCCCCGTCCGTCGCTCTTCGGCCCACAGTCTCATGGAGATGGCTGGCACCAGAAAGAGATACAGCCAAGGGTGGAACTGAAAGAATGGCCGGAGGTCAGCCTGCCCGCGATCGAAAAAACCGCCAATGTTGAAGGCGAACATGCTGGCCAAAAACAAGAACACCACCAGAAAAATCGCGGCCAAAGGTGTCGCGAAGTAGCCGGAGAATTCCCGTCGGAACACAATGCTGATCCTTCTCACTGACCTGCCTCCTCCAAGTCACCACTGGTCACCGAGCGGAAAACCACATCCATGGCGGAACCACCCGACCCTTCTGGTGCCCTTGAGATCAGGGTCTGTGGTGCTTCATCCACCACCACCTTCCCCTTGTTGATGATGACAGCCCGGGTGCAAACCGCTTCGACTTCTTCCAGAATATGCGTGGACAGCACAATGGCTTTGCCTTGGCTGGCCCCCATTTCCGAAATCAAATTTCGAACCTCGTGCTTTTGATTGGGGTCGAGACCGTCGGTTGGTTCATCCAAAATCAGAACCGGTGGGTCGTGCAAAATGGCTTGGGCCAATCCGACCCGACGCTTGAAACCTTTGGACAGGGTCTCAATGCTCTGGCCAAGAACCTGTTGCAAATGAATTCTGTCGACCGCCTCGTCCACGCGGCGACGTGCTTCTGCCCCCAAGAACCCCCGAGCTTGCGCGATAAACATCAGAAAGTCTCGCACCTTCATATCCGGATAGGCCGGCGCTCCTTCGGGCAGGTAGCCCATTCGGCGGCGAGCCTCGAGAGGATCCACATCCAACGCGATGCCGGCCAATTGCACTGAACCAGAATCAGCCTCCAGAAAGCCTGTCAGCATGCGCATCGTCGTGCTTTTTCCCGCGCCGTTGGGACCGAGGAATCCGAGCACTTCCCCGGCAGACACGTTGAGGCTGACTCCATCCACCGCATGAATGGTGCCGAACCGCTTCCGAAGATCCTTTGCCTCAATCAGCGTGGCCATACTTTCCTCCACCACCAAACATTGTCGAGTCCCAAATCAAAAGGATAATTTTTCGCAGAGTGTTACGTTGCCCTTGTCGACAATGTTCGCACAAAAATACTGTCACATCGGAGGCGGACCAGGACGACGCCAAGGATTGATTTGACGCCCCCGCTTCCGAACTTGCCGATTGATCAACTCCACAAAAATCGAGAAGCCCATTGCGAAGTAGATGTATCCCTTTTCAATGTGGAAGTGGACGCCTTCCGCCGTCAGCATGACCCCAATCAGAAGCAAAAATGCCAAGGCCAGCGTCTTCACGGTGGGGTTCTTGGACACAAATGTCGATATTCCTTCCGCCAGCGCGAGCATGATGCCCACTGAAATCAACACCGCCACCACCATGACCGAGAGCGCGTCGGCCATGCCGACGGCGGTGATCACGCTGTCCAAACTGAACACCAAGTCCATCAGCATCACTTGGAGGAGCACGGCTCCGAAGCTGGCGGTTTTGCCTTGGGACGAGTGGTCATCGTGATGATCGCCCTCCACCAGCTCATGCATTTCCATGACGGCCTTCGCCATCAAGACCAAACCACCAACCAACATGATGAGGTCGCGTACCGAGGGCTCAAAATGCACCACGGCAAGATCCAGAGCAAACAGTGGCTCGGTCAAACCCGTCAACCAACCAATGGTGAACAAGAGGACCACACGCATGGCCATCGCGGCGATCAATCCAAGCCGACGCGCGGCGGCACGCCGGGCCTCCGGCAGGCGGTCACAAAGGACCGAAATGAAAACAACGTTGTCGATCCCCAACACCGTCTCCATGGCGGTAAGAGTCAACAAAGCCAGAAGGCCTTCGGTGGTCAAAAGTGCGGCAAAATCCATGCTCACAGCCTAACTGGGTTCTGGACCCCATAAAAAAGAGGCCCGGGCGGCGCAGAGCGCCGGCCCGAGCCCTTCCGGGGGCAAAAATGATTGCAGATTGTAAATGTTGCATGTCCCAGCTGCGTGGGGAGCGCTGGATTTTGCCAATGTGTGGACAACTTCTTTTGGCATCCATGGCACCCAGTCAAAATCGAATGGACCATCCCAATTTGGCCGCCATTGCTCGACGCTCCGGCCGGAAGGAATCTTCCTCATCCCGAAGAAGGCCTTCATCAATTGCAACAAAGAAATCACGGTCTGGCCCCAACACCCACCGCAGTCGACCAGAGAAGCCCAGCAAGTTCGAAGCGTTGTCATATTGCATGCGAATGTTGAAGGTCACATCCTCGCTTGGACTGACGTCCACTCGCGCTCTGATCACCCGGACGAGTTCATTCTGCCCGCTGTACGTCAACTTGTTCCATTCCATGGCCACCGCGGCCGCGAGTCCGGTTTGTATCCGCCAATCCAAGCTTCCTGAATATTGCAACCGCTCGCCGTCGTAATACTCGCCACCACCCAAGTTGATGCTGCCGGAAAGAGCTTCTTGGTTGGGCGTTGACCACGACACGCTGCCTCGCCAATAGTCGTAATCACCGGCTTCAACCGAAACACCTTCGATCGGGCTGAAAGCATCGGCCAGTTGCTCCTGGTATCGCTCCAATTTGACACTGATGCGATCGCCACGCTCCGATTGAATTTCGAGAGGCTCAAACGTCATGCGGTCAAATCTGGCGTTGGGGCGGATCTCATCGTAAATCGAGCCGGACATCCCAACTTCAACACGTCGGATCAAGGGATTGGAGGGACGCCATGCTCTGGAAATACCATAAAACCACTCGTCGGCTTCAGGCACACGAACAAAACCCAGTTTGGGGTCGTAACCTTCGAGCAGTCTGGCGACACCGCCTCGTATTGAAAACTTGTCACTGAAGTACGACAGCTTGCCACCAAAGGCGCCGCCAGAACTGTCTTCATTGTCTGTGAATTGAGCCCAAGCATTCCCGGTTGCGGTACCTCCATCTTCAAGGTCGCTTCGGCGCCAGTTGAAATCCGCACCAGCGGTGGTGGCTCGGCCACCGGCCGGATCGCCCCAAGTCATGATGATCCCGGCCGTGGATTCACGAAGAACATCGGTGCGCAGTCGAAGGACGCCCAGGTTTTCACCCTCAACATCACCTGTGTCCCCCATCTTGGTGTTCAAAAAGCCCAAGCGATATCGACCAAGCCGGCCCGTGGCTTTCACCCCAAGATCCACATCTTGCCGATTGCCGCTCGTGTCCAATCCGATCCGCCGGCTGTAGAACGGCAATGGATCACGGTTGATCCCTCCAAAGTCATACAGATCGGAATCATCGAGAAAGAAATCTCGACGCTCGGGAAAGAACAACGGAAAGCGTCCCAAGTTCACCTGTCGATCATCCACTTCGGTTTCGGCGAAGTCGGTGTTGGCCGTGATCGTCAGCCGGAGACCTGGCCTTGGATCGAAGGACAAATCAAATCCCGCGTCACCAGTGGTGCTCTTGGGATCTCCCTTGTTGTCTTGATGGCGGACCACGCCGTAGGGACGGAACGTCCACTGCGTTGGGACTTTGACATCAGCAAATCCACCCAAACCCGCGTCATCCTCAAAAGCAGTCCAAGATCGGCCTTGCTCGATCACCCGCCAGCGCACGAGTTCACGCGGACGCCGGTGCTGCCGGGCAAAATTGAAATGCCACACATCAACCCCAGGTTGAAGTTGCAGCCCTTCCCAAGGCAATCTTATTTCAGCGGTCCATCCTTCCTTGTCAATCTGGACCGCTGCTTCCCATGGGGTGTCCCAAGCAGATCTCTGCCGACCGTTGGCACTGAGCAGGGAATCCCCCATACCCCCGCCGGCCCCCACCGAGAAAACTCGACCTTCGCGACGGCTGCCTACGGGATCAACCGCAATGTAAACACAATCGTCTCCGGAAAAATCAGGATCGCGTCCTCGCTGCACGGCACGGATGGTTTCAGGCGCACTGTCCCAACACCGAAAAAGGACCCACAACGCCTTTTGGTCTTTCACCAAGCGGACCTCAATGGGATCGGTGGGTTCGGCCCCGACATTGGGCTCGATGACTCGAAGATCATCAAGCACCAAAGCTTCAGCCCACGCTGCATCCGTCCGGAGTCCGTCCACGACAGGGGATTCCGAAACAAACGGAATCACCGGTGGGACACACAACAGGATCGCGGAGAACATGTGATGCGACTCTAGGAGAGCGCAACAGACCGGAGATTCAATTTGGGTGGTTCAGGACTCAACTTTGGCAATTTGCCAGTACTCCAGCTCCACTGGAGCCTGGCGACCAAAGATGGTGACCAACACGCGAACAATGCCACGCTCGGGCAGCACTTCATCGACGGTGCCTTCATAACTGGCAAATGGACCTTCGTTGATGGTGACGTTGTCTCCCTTTTCGAATTCGAGTTTGACCTCGGCTTCGCTGTCGGGGACCCGTGAATCGAAAAGCATCTTTTCAACTTCATCGGGCGTCATGGGGGTGGGCCGACCGGCAGTGCCAACGAAATCG
Organism: Phycisphaeraceae bacterium; assembly: GCA_004213555.1. Lineage (GTDB taxonomy): Bacteria > Planctomycetota > Phycisphaerae > Phycisphaerales > SM1A02 > UBA8653. Next base: position 191,030 of record SHAP01000004.1, read on the forward strand.
CCTACGCCAGTGGTCTCCTTGATCAGGAAGAAGACATCCTGCTGGATGCGACCGTCGTCTTCCAATTTCATTTCTACGAAGACGTAGCCGGGATAGAGCTTGGTCTCGACCACCCGACGCTTGCCATTTTGCAGGGTTTGGCTTTTCTCGGTGGGCACCATAATGCGGCCAACCCAAGATTCTTTCTCTTCGATCTGGACCTTCCGATGCAGGGCTTCTCGAACAGAATTTTCTTTGTTGGAGGCCACGCGAAGCACAAACCAGTCCATGCCCTCGCGATAGGCCGGCAAATCGGCGGCGGGATCGAATGGACGATCTTCTTCTGGAGTGACGGCGTCTGCTTCTTCAGTCATGGGGAATCTTTCAGCCAGAAATCAGGCGATCTTCTCGAGCACACCAACTTGCTGGAACAAGAATTGGAACCCCTTGTCGACCACGAAGGTGATGGCGGCCACCAAAAGGGTCAGGCCAATCACGACTCGGGTCGCACCGAAGATTTCACGTCGGGTGGACCAGTTCACCTTTCGCATTTCCACCTCGGTTGCGATTAAGAAATCGACAAACTTCTGATGAAAGGCAAGGTAACGAGCACCAACGAGGGAGAGCGGGATCAAAAACAGAAGGCTGCCGGCAGCCTGAACCCAGACCTGCTCCACACCTTCGATACGAGGACCGGAAGCCAATGCGCCAAACAGCCACACTGCACCCATGGCAACCACCAGCCCGTAGGCAATGGCGCTCATCACGCGGGTCCAGAATCCTTCTTCGGCTTTGTAGATTTGCATAGGCTCAACTCCGGTCTGGAGAGCACGCCAGGAGTGACTCGAACACTCGACCTACGGATTTGGAATCCGTTGCTCTGCCAACTGAGCTACTGGCGTATGTACGCCACCTGGGCGGCGGTTGTCAGAACAGGGCACTCCCAAGTGCCCCCAATGTTTATTTCCGCTTGATCTTGTGAAGGGTGTGCTTGCGAAGCCGAGGACAGAACTTCTTGAAGCCTTCCTTGACCTTCTCGTCAATGCCGCCCTTGACACGGATTTGCGTGCGGTAGTTGAGGTCACCAGTTTCGGTGCACTGCAGCCACACATATTCACGGTCCATCTTTTTGGCCAAGGTCCAACTCCAGTCTTGCAGAATGAAAGACTGGGGATCGGCTGACGCCGACCCCCAGCAAAAGGTCAATTCGTGATCACTCGACGATCTCGGTGATCCGGCCTGAACCAACGGTTCGACCGCCTTCACGGATAGCGAAGGTCAAACCAGCTTCCATTGCAATGGGCTTGTCGCCCAGGTCAATGGACATCTGGACGTTGTCACCAGGCATGCACATTTCGGCACCGATGAGGTCCAACTTTCCGGTCACGTCGGTGGTGCGGAAGTAGAACTGAGGGGCATAGCCGGAGAAGAATGGAGTGTGACGACCACCTTCTTCTTTGGTCAACACATAGACCTCAGCCTTGAACTTGGTGTGAGGCTTGATGGTGCCTGGCTTGCAAAGAACTTGGCCGCGTTGGACGTCATCCTTTTCAACACCGCGAAGCAAAGCGCCAACGTTGTCACCAGCACGACCCTCATCGAGAATCTTCTGGAACATTTCAACACCAGTCACAGTGGTCTTCTTGTCGTCGCCGAGACCGATGATTTCGATTTCGTCACCAACTTTGACGATGCCCTGCTCAATACGGCCGGTCACCACGGTGCCTCGACCCTTGATGGAGAAGACATCTTCCACAGGCATGAGGAAGTCTTTGTCGGTCTCCCGTGGGGGCTCGGGGATGTACTCGTCACATGCAGCCATCAATTCGTCGATGCACTTGTTGTTGTCGTCGTTGGTTGGGTCGTCCAATGCTGGACGGGCCGCACCACGAATCATGGGCAGATCATCGCCGGGGAAGTCGTAGCTGGAAAGCAGTTCACGAACTTCCATTTCGACGAGCTCCAAGAGTTCCTCGTCGTCGACCATGTCGCACTTGTTGAGGAACACCACGAGGGCTGGCACCTGAACTTGCTTGGCAAGCAGGATGTGCTCACGGGTTTGAGGCATGGGACCGTCGGTCGCAGCCACCACCAAAATGCCGCCGTCCATCTGGGCGGCACCGGTGATCATGTTCTTGACGTAGTCGGCGTGACCAGGGCAGTCGACGTGAGCATAGTGACGGTTTTCAGTCACGTACTCTTGGTGAGAAGTTGCGATGGTGATACCACGAGCTTTCTCTTCCGGCGCGTTGTCGATTTGATCGAACGCACGAGCGTCTGATTCTTCTGGGAAGCGATGCGCCTGTCGGCAGCAAATCGCAGCAGTGAGAGTGGTCTTACCGTGGTCAATGTGACCAATGGTTCCGATGTTGACGTGCGGCTTACCCCGCTTGAATTCTTCCTTAGCCATTCCGGGATGACTCCATCGTGAGGGGTCCAACTCGGACCCGGTTTGAAGATCTCGAACCGGGAACGGCCACCAAAGCCGCAATCCCGTTCACGAATCCGTTCGAGTGGGGGGACGCATCCTGCGAACCCGATGACAAGCCACCGATGGGATTTGAACCCACGACCTCGCCCTTACCAAGGGAGCGCTCTACCACTGAGCTACGGCGGCGATGTTGGACCGAAGGCCCATCAGTGACAACCGCCCCCACCGAGGTGAGGGCGATGAGTCATTGTACCAAGTCAGGCGACGTTGGCAACATCCAGAGAAAATCAATACCCCTCAACCAGGCGGCGGATCCAGAGTCCCCGCCCCAAATCCCAGTTGTTTGGGTTGGCGGGTGGGTTGGCCTGACCGCGAACCCCCTCCAGTTCCGCAATATTGTCAAAAGGAGCAATGGTTTCCGCGTGGCCGTCGAGAAAGAGCATGAGACAGGTTGGCTCGTAGCGGAAATCGACTTGGCCCGCGAAAAAGTTGTTGGACAGCATGTCAAAAGCCAATGAGGAGTCCGCAATAACCTCTCCCCGCCACGAATCGACGAGGTACATGCTCTTGGAGGTGTTGCCCAATTGACTGAAGGTCCAATAACGTTGCCATTCTTGGTGGGATTCCGCGGCAATGGCCCCTGCGATCGCCCAAGGTTCGCCATCCAAATCCGGATCTGGAAGCCAGCGGAACCAATCGTTGGCCGCAAAGTATCCCGGTGCCCCAACATCTTGGATCCCCGCCCCGGGCCCGTATGGAACCGGCGCGGCTCGGCCCACAGAATTCGGGCTGGTCTTGACATCCTTTGATTTGGAACGCAGGGGGTTCTCATCCCAGTCCGGTAACGTGCCAAAGCCCTCGTTTTGTGCTTCAGAAGGATCGTTCCACACCATGGAATCTGGGGCCCGAACCCGAAACAGTTGTGGGTCCGAAGGGTCGACAGGATCGTGGCGTGAGGTCACGTAATCCGCTTCCGCCTGGCAATTTCGAACCCAAAGAATGTCGGCCCAAGTGCCTCGGCCAGCGGATGGCTCGACATCGAACTGCGTAAACCGGCTGTTGGGAAGCGAAGCTGCTTTGCCAGCAAAACGTTGTCCGCGGTAGTCAAATCGTGATGGCAACACCACGTCGTTTGAATCCTGGGCGTACAGCTGCATCCACTGCCCGATTTGTCGCATGCGGTTCAAACTCTCAGCTTGCTCACCGCTCCGAATCACCCCCCCCAGAACGGGCAACAGAATCGCGGAGAGGATGGCAATGACCGCCATCACCGTCAGCAACTCGACAATGGTGAAAGCGCGGTTGGACACACGGCGAACGAAGAAAGACATGCAAGGTTCCATGGGTTTGAGCATACCGTGGGCCTCAAAGAGCTTGAACAAAGGGCACTTAACCGACGCCCATTCCGACAAGGAATTCAGCGTTGGAGTTGCTCTTTGCCAAGCGGCTTCGCAAGAGTTCCATTGCTTCGATCACTGAAAGATCACTTACGACTTTACGCAGCTTCCCGACCAGTTCCATTTCTCGAGGATCAAGAAGCAATTCTTCACGTCGAGTGCCTGACGCAGGAATGTCGATTGCCGGCCAAACCCGCTTTTCGACCAACTTCCTGGTCAAGTGCAGCTCACTGTTGCCGGTGCCTTTGAACTCTTCAAAGATAACTTCGTCCGCTTTGGATCCTGTTTCGACAAGAGCGGTACCAATGATGGTGAGGGATCCGCCATCCTCTGTGTTTCGGGCCGAACCAAAGAATTTCTTCGGCCGAATCAAAGCGCCACTGTCGACACCACCGGTTCCGATTTTCCCAGAACCTGCACCAGCGTTGTTGTAGCCGCGAGCAAGCCGGGTGATGGAGTCAAGAAGCACCACCACGTGTCGACCGCATTCGACACGGCGACGTGCCGTTTCCATAACCAACTCGGCAACTTGAATGTGGCGCTTGGCGTCTTCATCAAAAGTGCTGGCCACAACTTCGACCCGGTCGGGTGTGTTGCGACGGAAATCGGTGACTTCTTCAGGACGCTCGTCAATCAGCATGACCATGATGTCCACGTCGTCGTGATTCTCACAGATGGCGGCCGTCATCTTTTGCAACAAGACCGTCTTGCCAGTCCGAGGCGGGGCCACGATCAGAGCACGCTGTCCAAACCCCATGGGCGCAACCAAGTCCACCACTCGGGTCTCAAGAACATCAGGCTGGGTTTCAAGCACAATCCGGCGATCGGGGTGCAAGGGAACCAAATTTTCAAAAACGGGAAGCTCCACCGCTGTTTCAGCCTCCGCACCGTTGACTTGTTCGACTTGCAGCAAACTAAACCAGCCTTGCTGGTCTTCCGCTGGTGCGAGCGCCCATCCTTCGATTTCTTGCCCCCGTCGAAGTTCCAATTCTTCGATGAAGGCCGCCGAAACATGAACATCATCAGCAGACGGCAAGAACGAGTACGCAATGGTGCGCAAGAAGCCGTGGCCATCCGGCATGATGTCCAAAACACCACTGACTTTGGCAAAGCGATCGCTTCCGGCCGCGGCCCGCATCAGTTCAAAAACCAATTTCGCTCGAGGCATTGTGTTGGCGCCATCAATGCTGAGCGCCTTTGCCTGTTCGATCAGATCCTTGCTCTTGAGTGCCTGCAGGGTCGCAAGCACTGGACGCTCTGGCTGCTTCTTCTTTTTCAACGCAGCTTCAAGGTTTTCAATGCCCTCCGCCAAGGTGTCTTCGTCGGGAATCATCCCAGGCAGTATTTCCACCGTGGCGACAGCGGCGGCGGCGGCGCGATCACCACTGGACTTCTTACGACGACGACGACGGCGTTGGCCGGACTTTGGCGCTTCAGTTGACATGAATCAGGGTCCTGGAGCCACTTTGTTGACAGTGGCGAGAGAAACGGACAGAAATGACATCTCGTGGCAGGAGCCTCGAAATCGAGGACACCGTTATTCGGATGCAGTCAGGTGAAGGAGGATGGTCTCAAGCTGCAAACGCAACCCATCAAGAGAATCCTCATTCCTCAGGACATGATCTGCTTTCTCTCGCTTCACGTCAAGTGGCCACTGGGCAGACTCCCGCCGATCCAGCTCGGCGTTGTCCCATCCACGCTCGGCCACGCGGGCCAACCGTACAGCTCTCGCCGCATCAATAAAGATGGTCTGAGCACAATGCTCATCCATTTTCGCCTCGAACAGCAAGGGCGCTTCAATCACCAAGGCCTTGGTGGCCGGGGTGGCCTGGGCAAAGCAGGCCTCTCGGAGCAGGTGGATTCGCGGATGGACCAGCGCCTCCAAGCGCTCCCGTTCAACTTGGCTGGCAAACACACGTTCGGCGACGGCTGGTCGCGCGATATCCCCTTCGGAGTCCAAGACGCCTGCGCCCCACCAGTCCACGAGACTTTTCACCACCTCAGGGTCACGCAGCACCTCGTGAGCATGCTGGTCCGAGCGGCTGACCAGGCATCCCATGGAACCCAAAAGGTCGCCCGCTGCAGATTTCCCAGCGGCGATGGCTCCAGTCAGTCCCAAGACTGGCAATGCCAACTCAGCCAACACTCCTGGTCCACGTGGTTCCATCGGGACCATCTTTGATCACGATTCCGGCCGCAATCAGTTCATCACGAATGGCATCGGCAGCCGCAAAATCACGACTTGCCTTCGCCTCAGCCCGGGCGACAAGTTTGGCCTCGATGGCGTCTTCATCCATGCCACCCACCGTACGCGCGGGTTCGCATTCAAGATCAAGGACGCCGAGCACGGCATTCATTTGGCGGAGCGCTGTGAGGTCATCCCCCCAAGTTCCAGAACCTTCCACGTTTTCAACCGAGGCTGTGGCCTCAGCTTCGAACGGGATACCGGGCAAGGCACCATTCAGCGCGGCGATCGCACCCGCCACGTTGAGATCATGGCCTATGGCTTCTGAGAATGCCTCAAGGGCCAACTCGACCGGGCCGGGCCCAGGGCGCTTCAGGGACGCGTGATTGATCAACCATGTTTCCATTCGTTTCCAACGCTCAATCATGCGTTGAGCATCTTTCAAGCCTTGGAAGGTGAAGTTGGCGTTGCTGCGGTAATGGGTGCGGAGCAGCTCCAAACGAACGGCCGCTGGGGTGGCACCACGCGTCAGAAGATCCTCCAGCACGTAACACGTGCCGGCGCTCTTGGACATCTTGGCGCCTTCAATCATCAAGAATCGCGTATGGAACCAATGGCGGGCGAAGCGCTCGCGACCGGTAAAGCAGCGTGACTGGGCAATCTCACACTCGTGGTGGGGAAAGATGTTGTCTTCTCCTCCCGAGTGAATATCGATTTCTTCACCAAGCAGTTCGATGGCCATGGTGCTGCACTCAATATGCCAACCCGGATACCCCTCGCCCCAAGGACTGTCCCACCGCATCAAATGCTGACAGTCTGGCTTCCAAAGCATGAAATCGGCAGGGTGCTTCTTCACTTGTTGGGTCTGGCTGTCGACGCGACCTCCTTCACCGGAACGAATGGTGTCCAAGGTGTTCCCGGACAGCTGGCCGTAGTCGGGAAACGACTGCGTGTCGAAATACACCACGCCATCCTCAGCGACGTAAGCATGATTTTTGTCAATCAGCCGCTCAATGAAAGCAATCATCTGCGGGATGTACCCTGTCGGACGCGGCATCCTCTCTGGGAACTCCTCAGCATCGAACACCACACGAAGGCCCAACGCTCTGGCATCGTCCAAGAATCGTCCTGCAAAATAGTCTGCGATGGCGTACGGATCGCTCGCGTCGACTTCGACCCCTTCGGGAAGAGCCCCTGATTTTTTGGCCTCTTTGAGCCGCACCGCCGCAACTTCCATCTTGTCCTGCCCGCCTCCATCGGCCGAACTGTCTTCCGTCATATGCCCAACGTCCGTCATGTTCATGACATGAATGACTTCATGGCCAAAGAACTCAAGAGTGCGCCGGAGAAGATCCGCGTTCAAAAAAGATCGAAAGTTGCCAATGTGAGCCACGTCGTAGACCGTTGGTCCACACGTGTAAAAGGTGATGGGGCCAGACGGTTCTCGTGGCCCGACTGGCCCGGCCGTTCGGCTCAACGAATTGTGCAACTTCAACATCGAGAACTTCCAGAAGTATGGCTGGCGGCCGGCCGGGGTCGGACCGGAGTGGCAGGCTCCCCAATCAAAAGCATACCGCCCGGAAGTTTGCCAAAGGCCGTCGAGCGGGCCGCCAGCATCGATCCGTTGCCAATTCGGCAGTCGGGACCGACAAAGGCATCGGTTGCAATCCAACAATCTTGACCGACGACAATCGGGCTGGCCAAATAACGCATGTCTGGATCACGGTAGTCGTGGTTGGCCGCGCACAAGTGGGCATACTGAGAAATCAATGTGCCCGAACCAATTGTGATTCCACCGTTGGCATTCAAAATGACCTGAGGCTCAATCCGAACCTCCTCGCCGAGAATCAAATTCCATGGCCGACGAATTCGTGTTGTGGCATGGACTCGAACCCTGGACCCAACTTTCGCGCCAAAAGATCGCAGCAGCAACCGCCGCCAACCCACGGCGAACGGAGGGGAAAATCGGAAAAACAAAATCCAGACCAGTCGCCAAAGCGCATTGGCCACCTGCACCTGAAATCCAAACTTCAGTGGCAGGCTCTCGCTCACTTCAGTGTCCGTTCTTTCAAATCACGGGCTGGGTTGCCCACATGAATACGTCCGGCCGCGAGATTTTTGTACGCACTTGATCGCGCTCCCAGCACTGCCAGCGGTCCAACTTCTACCCCCGGACCAACAAAGGCGTCGGCCCCAATCCACACATCCTGATCAATATGAATCGGAGTGCGAATCAATTTAAATGTGTGGTCCGCGTAGTCATGCGTTCCGGCACACAAGTGCGCGTACTGACTGATGATCGATCTTTCACCAATGGTGACTGGTCCCAAGCTGTACAAAATGGCGTAATCACCAATGGTGACACCTTCACGAAGATCAATCATCCAAGGGACTTCAATGTGGGCGCTGGGCCGAATGGAAACCCCGGGCGCAACCTTGGCCCCAAACCGCCGCAGAATCCAACGGCGAATGCCGTACCAATTGTGAAATGTTGCGCGGAACAATGGACGACCAAAGATCATCCAAGCCGCCCGGCCAAGCTTTTCACGGAACGTCCAAGGACTGCTCTCTGGCTGCATCTGCCGGGTTGGCGATGAGGACTCGGGACTGGAGGGCGCTACCACCGGTGTCTCAGGAGTGGGTGCGGGAGGAATTGGAGCGTCGCCCCCACGGTCAGAGTCGCCAACCAACTGTCCGCTCTTCCACCCACCTCTGCCCCCCCATGAAGGAGCTGGATCCTGACCCGCGCGAATTGCTCGCAACTTCATGGCGACGAAGTCGTCATACGAACCAATGAATCGGCAGAAGTGAAATCCGGCGCTGCCATCAAGGAAGCCCATACGAAAGACATACATGTACAAAAAGCGGAGCAATCCTGGGGAAGGAACCCTCGGCAAGATGTTTCGCTTTGCCCATCTCCGTCGGCGGGCGGCGGGCTCCAGCGCACTTGATTCTTTGACGGGCTCAGCCAATTCACGAGCGAGCGCTCGAGCTTCGAGAGTCGAGTACCGGTTGTGCTTGGCCACGTAGTGCTCCAAGCCTCGTCGGTCATCATGCAACATTGGGGTATCAATCCGACCGATGGGTCCATTCAACTCCACATGTTCGTGCACTTCACGCTCTTCGTAGCGGCCAAGGCCCGATTTGAAAAAACGAAGGTGATAGGACGGGAAATACCCGCAGTGTCGAATTGGCTTGCCAATGAACCATGTCAACCGGTTGATGTAGTACCCATTTTCCGTGACGTTCTCCGAAGATTGCTCAGCAATTGAAGTCAATTCTTCACGAAGCTTGGGAGTGATGGACTCATCAGCGTCGAGCACCAAAGTCCAGGGAGCCGAGAAATCTAAATGTTGCAGTGCCCAATTCCTCTGGCGGGCATATCCCTCCCAATCATGATGCACAACTTCAGCGCCCATGGATTGGGCGAGCTCTTGCGTTCCATCGGTGGATCCAGAATCGATCACATGAATCTTTCGAACCCAACCTTGCAAACTCTCAAGGCAGTGGCCCAAGTTCAGAGCTTCGTTGTGAGCAATGATCAGAACATCAATATTGCCATTCATGAATGGCCTCTCTTCCGAAGAACCTGAGCAGGATTGCCACCAACAACCTCGTCATCCTGAATGTCTTTCACCAACACCGCGCGAGCCAACGCGACCGACCGGGCGCCCACTTGAACCCCCGGACCCACAAAAACTTCACCCGCCACCCATGCCTCTTCACCGATTCGAATGGGTGATGTGACCAATGGATGGGCCGGATCGTCAAAATCGTGGGTGGCGGTGCACAGCCAAGCTCCTTGACTCACGGTTGCCCCCGCCTCAATGACAACGTTGGCAAGGTTGTACACATCAACCCGTTCGGCCAAACACGAACGCTCGTGCATGATCAGGTGGGCGGGATGCCAAATACGAACCCCGGGATACACACGCGATGTGGGGTGGAGGCAAGCGCCAAAACAACGCAGGACGAAACGACGCCAACCATGGCAAGGACGCGGTGACCATGTCACCAAAGGCGAGCAAATTTGCCAAATCATCCGGCCACACCGCTGGCCCAACGAAAAGCTGCTCTTGCTGTGACCTGTTCGGTCGGTGCCTCGCTTTGGATGAACGTGACGATTGTTCATGCCGCCTCCAACAAACCTGAATGCTGAAGGACTTCTGAACAGGTCCCCCACTGGTACCGATCCAGCAGCATGTTGAGTTTCGACGCCGTCGATTTTGCCCCGACGTAACACTTGAACCTGCGCTGAAGAGGCATAGGAACTCTTGGACAATCAGGGGCAAAGTCTCGAGGATGCAAGTACACCACGGTTGGAATACCTTGGCTCGCCAGTTGGTCCACCCCACGGCGAATAAGCCAACCTGGGAAGAGCCGAAGATAGCCGCCACCAGAGAAGCACACCCGCTTGGGCCCGACCGACATGATGCTCATGGGAAGCTCGGGCAAAGGACGTCCACTCGGGGCCTCGCCAAAGACGTGGGGTTGGACCGGGCATCCATATCCACCGTGGCCCCGCGCTGCCGGAAACAAACTGGCGTCGTAGTCCAAACCAAGTTCATGAAGAACATCAAACGCCCACTCAGTGCCTGGGGTGATGGAAAAAGAGGGTGCTCGAAATCCGCGAACCCGCGATCCGGATGAAGATTCGATCACTTCAATGGACCGGCGCATGTCCTTGAGGAACTCCTCGGGAGTCAAGCTGTAGACCTTGCGGTGCCAGTAAGAGTGGGTGGCCAATTCGTGGCCCGCATCGGCAATCTGCTTCACCATGGCCGGGTACCTCTCGGCGACCCAACCAAGCACGAAAAAGGTTCCCCTAACGTTGGCACGTTGACAGATGGTCAAGATTTCCTCGGTTCGACGCTCAACCAGTGATGGGAGTTCTGGCCACAAATTCGGATCCTCAACCGCCTCAATTTCAACCATGTGAAACCAATCCTCAATATCGAAGGAAAGAGCATGCGTGAGTGGAGCGGAGGGAGTGTTCATGGTTAACGGAATTGATGGCCCGCGCGTCGAAACCGCCGCACATCCTCGGGACCAGGCATTGAAAAGTGGGTGGAGCAGTCTTCGGGATTCTCCAACAAAGGGGGGTTGCCAGCTTCAACCAAACGGACACATTCGATAATGGCCTCAGCCGCCAAATCTTTTGAACGGGCCATCACGTCTTCAAGCGTGTCATGGGGATGAATGCGATATCGCTTTTGGACCACGATGGGGCCGTTGTCGAGTTTTTTGTCGACAAAATGGACCGACACCCCGCCTTCTTTTTCGTCATTTGCCAAAGTCCAAAAGCTCGGCATCAAGCCTCGGTACTTGGGCAACAAAGCCCCGTGGCAATTCACGATTCCAGCCGCAGTTTGGTCACGCAGCTTTTTTCGGTACATCTGGGTTCCGGAAATCGAAACGATAAACTCGACTCCCTTGTCACGAAGGTGAGCCAGAAATTCATCGCTGTTGACATCAACGGACTGGGTCACCTCGACACCGTACTTTCTCGCAACGGCGGCAACGCTATGACACTGCTTGGTCGAACCAAGAATGTCATTGTGGACCTTGGCAAGCATCTTCTTGATGATGTATCGACGCACCTTCCACTGGAAGTAATTGAAGCCGTACAACTGGTAAAGATCCCAAGCGGTTTGAAGTACCGTTCGTTTGCCTTGAGCCACGGACTGGATGTTCACTCCCGCGGTGGTGTCCGAAAACTCCCGGAGGTACTTGTCAAGCACCTTGGGCAAAAGAAACGGGTCGTTCTGAATAAAGACGTACTTGATCATGCGCCCATTGCCTCCGGTTCAGGCTGGCCCACCACTGATTTCAAGAGTTTTTCCCAGGCCGCACAGCGGTGGACGGTTGCATGCTTCTCGATCAAAGCATTTCGTCCCGCATCGCCTTGTTGGCGGGCAAGATCTGAATCATCTGCGTACGCCAAGATGACGCGTACCAGTGTGTCAACATCACCTTCTTCAACGGTGGAGCCGCAGGCATCGTCTTGAATGACTTTGGCGATTTCACTTCGCTCGGAACCAACGAACAACGCTGGACGAGCCGCGGCCAAAATCCCAAAGAGTTTGCATGGGACCATGATGCCTTCAACACCAACCAGCAGACTCACGAGATGGCAGTCCGCGGCACTCAAGAGCTCATCCAGATTTTCTCTGGGCTGGTACGGCGCAAGTACTGAATTGATGAGTTGGTTTTCGTTGACAAAATCTTCAACGACCGATTTCTTCTTGCCCCCACCTACGAATGCAAATCGAATTCGATCGTCACCTTGAAGTCGTTGCGCTGCCTGCAAGAAAGTATCCACATCATGTCCGAGCCCAAAATTTCCGGAATACATAACCAGAAAACGGTTTTCAATTCCCCACTCTTTTCGATATTGATTCTCTTCGCGAGGTATCGGCTTCACTTCCTCGGAATCTGTCCAGACCCCAATAATTTGAACCTGATCTTTATCAATGCCTTTGGCCAAAATTCGGTCACGCATGCACCGACCCAAGGCGACCACTGCGTCGGCCTTGCGCAAACAGAATCGGTTGATGGCCTCAAAAAATCTGGTGCTGAAAGTGCCTTCTCGCATCACCCCACAGGCGACCGGGAGATCTGGGTAAAGATCCATTACCCAGTAGACCATCTTGGTCCCTTTCAGCAATCGCAAACACCACCCAAGCAACGCAATAAACGGCGGAGTGGTGAAACAAACCGAGACGTCGTGCCGCCGAAGCATGAGCACTTTTCCAGCTGCCGCCAGATAGAAATAGCCAAAATCAAAAATCCGAGCCACGATGGATGACTTGCCGAAGAAACTGCGGCCGACACGGTGGACCTTGATCCCGTCAATCTCTTCATACGCTGGAAGTGCGGCCCCCTTTTGTCCATACAACGCCCGAGAAGCGATGATCGACACTTCGTGTCCTGAAGCCACCAGGGAACGGCTCAAATCGTGCGCATGTTGCGCCGTCGCCGCGACATCTGGGTGGAAAACCTGGTTGATCATCAAAACGCGCAACGCCCGCTCCTTACGCTCGACCGCCACCGGAGACCACGGCGTCCCGATGCTCTTCGTACCAAGCAATGGTGCGCTTCAACCCATCCTCAAACCCGACATGTGCTTTCCAATCCAGTCGCTCCGCCGCCCGCGAAACATCCAAGCATCGTCGGGGTTGTCCGTCTGGCTTGGTGCTGTCCCAGCGGATCTCACCTTGAAAGCCTGTCAGTTTGACGATGAGTTCGACCAGGTCCTTGATGGTGATCTCCATGTTGGTGCCAAGGTTCACCGGAACGGGCTCATCGAGAACTTCGGTGGCCCGGACCACGCCCTCGGCCGCGTCTTCCACGTAAAGGAACTCTCGTGACGCGGATCCGGTGCCCCAACACTCAATGTGGTCTTGTCCCGAATCCCGGGCTTCCACACATTTCCGGATCAATGCAGGAATCACGTGGCTGGTGTGAAGATCGAAGTTGTCCCAAGGGCCGTACAAATTGACCGGAAGCAGATAAGCCCCAGAAAGTCCATATTGCCTTTGATACGCATCGAGCATCACCATGGCCGCCTTTTTGGCCACCCCATACGGTGCATTGGTTTCTTCTGGATACCCGTCCCAAAGATCTGATTCTTTGAAGGGAACCGGCGTGTGTTTGGGGTAAGCGCAAATTGTGCCGACCTGAACGAACTTGGGCAGGCCAACCCGTCGTGCGTGCTCAATGAGGTGCAAAGCCATGGCCATGTTGGCGTAGAAATAACGGCCTGGATTGTCCCGATTTGCCCCGATCCCACCAACTTCAGCGGCCAAATGAATGACCACATCAGGCTTGGCGGTCGCGTAAAGCCGTTCTACAGCGGATTCTGTGGTCAGATCAAAGTCCACTCTTCGTGGCACAATCACTTCTGCCGCACCACGTTGGGCTACTTTTTCGCAAACAAAGCGACCCATGAAACCGGCCCCCCCAGTGACCACAACTCGTTTGTTCTTCAAATCGAAAGGCATCGTCTCTGTATCGGCATCCCAGCGGGCTTGGTTCGCTCGGAACCCAAGAAATCGATCTTTGCTGACCAAAGAAATTTGGAGAACTTCCGTGCCAAGTCTGGACCAAATCTGGTCGATGGGAGATGCTAGGAATCCTCCCTGTTCACCCAGAAAGACCCCAAAATGAGCGATCGCATTGCATTCATCACAGGTATCACCGGACAAGATGGTTCTTACCTTGCCGAGCTTCTGTTGAGCAAGGGGTATGAGGTGCACGGCCTTATCCGACGGGCTTCTAGCTTCAACACCGGTCGCATCGATCATGTGTACCAAGACCCCCACCACAAAGGGCAGAAGTTGCACCTCCACTATGGAGATCTGACCGACGCTGGCAACCTTCAAAACCTTTTGACCCGAATCAAGCCCAACGAGGTGTACAACCTCGGCGCCCAGTCTCACGTCCGAGTGTCGTTTGATATGCCGGTGTACACCGTGGACACCGTGGCCATGGGTCCCGTCAAACTTCTGGAAGCCATCCGGGTGCACCAAGACGAAAGTGGCGAGCAGATCCGCTTCTACCAAGCGTCCTCGTCTGAGATGTTTGGCTTGGTTCAAGAAGTCCCCCAACGCGAAACCACGCCCTTCTACCCACGCTCTCCGTACGGATGCGCCAAGGTGTTTGGCCACTGGATCACCGTCAACTACCGCGAGTCCTACGACATGCATGCCTCATGTGGCATCTTGTTCAACCACGAGTCGCCACGACGGGGTGAAACATTTGTCACACGAAAAATCACCCGGGCCGTTGGGCGCATCAAACTGGGCCTGCAAGACAAATTGTTCCTTGGCAACCTCGACGCACAGAGGGACTGGGGATTTGCGGGAGATTATGTCGAGGCCATGTGGCGCATGTTGCAGCAAGACCAACCCGACGACTATGTGGTGGCCACAGGAACCATGATCCCGGTTCGCCGCTTTTGTGAGTTGGCCTTTGAACATGTTGGCTTGGACTACACCGACTTTGTCGAAATTGACCCCCGGTACTTTCGGCCTGCCGAAGTGGAGCAACTCCTTGGTGACCCCACCAAAGCAAAGAATCAACTTGGTTGGGAACCCGCAACCAGTGTGGAAGACCTGGCCGGCATGATGGTTGACCACGACTTGGAACTCGCTTCACGCGAAAAGACACTTCGAGATGCCGGACACAAACTCCCAGACTCGAGCGGACACGACCAGTAAAGACCCCAAAGAGGTCTGGTTCAATCGCCCCAGTTGTCTCGATTAAGCAATGCGGCTGAAGTTGCCGTCATTGGGTTCATCCCCGTCTGCAAGCCTCTGGTTGAGCATGCTCCAGGTTTCGTGCTCAAATTCAACCAAACGCCGCGCTTCATCAAGTTTGGCATGGCATCGCTCAACACGAGCCTCGACCAGAAGTCGGTGGAGATAGGCATAGAGATTGCGCATTTGGCGAGCGATCTCCACGCCGCCGTCTTCGCTGATACCAGATTCCAGCTCTTCGGCAATGGCCCGGGCCTTGGCAAAAGCTTCCAGCGCCAGCGCGGTTTGAGAATCATGGATCGCTACGCCGGCTTCGTCGATCCGTCGAAGAAGACCATCCAACAACATGAGTCGAAGATCGATGGGTGATGCGTTCATCACACGTTCCCGAAGCCAATGTTGTTGCGCTGCTGATTTGTTCACATTCTTCCATCGGTCTGAAACCAGTCCCAGCGTGAACCTTCACGAAACCCAGTTGCCCATCGTTTGCGGATGTAATTATCCAGGTGAACTCTGTGGCAACACCACCAGTCCGGCCAAGGCGTTTGACTGGCTTTGCAGACGTGCCAAAGTTTGCTCCATGACGTAGAACTCACGCAGCAAACGTTCTCGCTCGGCCTGAATTCGAGTTTGCAGCGCGGCAATCGAATCGTCGTTGCGTTGCAAACGATCGATGATGCCATCTTGAATGGTCTGTAATCGACCTTCGGGAGAAAGCCAATTCTCCAGCAACGAATCCAGCCGAGGCCCGAGCCCCTCAATGTCTTCCGATTCACCATCCAACTCGCCATTCTCTTCGTCCAATGTGGCAGACAAAAGTGCCTCGACGCCTTGCCGGTCCACGGCCAGTGCTTCGGTAAACGCTTCGGCTTCGAAAGAAAGCCGTCCCTCTCCATCGATTGATACACCCAGATCTTGAAGGGATCGATAGGGGCCGGACAAGCCATCGACGTCGCGGGTCACAATTCGTGTCAACTCCGTAACAAAGCTCCGCAAGTTGGCATTGCCGTACAACGTGCCCTTTTTAAGGGATTCACTGTCATACGAATCGTATTGATCTGCTTTGTCACGCAAACCGTTGTAGGCATCGACCAAGGCTTGAAGACCCTCTGACAACGAACTGTCATCGCGCTCAATGGTCAACGTTGTTTGTTCGTCTGATGCTGCCAGCAAATCAATGGTGACGCCTTCAATCACCCCAGACAGGGTGTTTGATCCACTGGTGACCAAAAATCCACCGCCCATGGAACCGGCACCAAACAAAATTTTGGCGTCTTGGCCGCGTTGAATCGGATCGAGCTGGAATTGTGGTGCAGAACCATCACTCAGCAGATCCATGACCAAATCTCCACCAGCGCCGGCCACATCACTGGTCAGCGACAAGCGCCAAGGTGACAAGCCACCAACATTCACCAAGCCAGCTTGAACCGGAGCACCACTGGCATCTATCTTTTGGACCAAGACGTCCAGCGTGTCTGCGGGATCCAAATCAAGAACGTATTCCCAACGTCCTTCGAGAGCTGCTCCAATTTCAACCGCCGAACCAACCAATCCCAAATCACTGGCTGCCGATCCAGACAAAGCATCGACCTGAATGGTTCGAAAGGATGACGCTCCATTGGGCAGTTGTTCAACCAACTCGATGCCATCACCCGTGGCGTTGACCCTGGCCTCCAAAGCCAGGCCCTTCGAGTTGATTTCATCCAATAGGTCTTGAATCGTTTGCTCGGATCCATCCAAATTCACCACCGCAGTACCACCAAGGCCATCGGTGATTTGAAAGGTTCCGGCTCCAATACCTTGTCCCTGAGACAAAGTCGACAGTTTGGTCGCCGCGCCGACCCATGCCCGTTGCAAGTTGAAGCCGTTGACCACTCCATTGGTGTTGCGATTTGGAGCGGTCCATCCCAAGTTGTCTGCCAATTCACCACTGACTTCAATGTTGTTGAAACCCGAAGTGTCGACCAATTGCAAACCATTTCCTTGAGCGTTGAGTTCAACCCGCGCTGAAACAAATTGGCTGTTCAGCTGTTGATTGATCACGGCCATCAACGCGCCAACCGAACCGACAACTTCGGCGGGCGCAACGATTGGGGCTGTGGTCGAATTCCCAAAGCCATCGGTGACTGAAAAGGAGCCCGAGAACAACGCTGATGGATCACCGCTCAAAGAAGAGATGAGCACCCCATCCAAGCCCCCCAGGACACGTTCGCCAACCAAGTATTCACCATCTGAACTGCCAGAAAGGCCAAGATCTTCCGCTGCGTCACCCGTCACCTCGAACGCCAACGACGAGTCGGTTGATTGAAGCATGACGCCAAATCCCGTTGACGCGCTGATGCCCCCGGGAACCTCTTCCCAATTCAACCGGAGTTCGACCGCACCAGAGGTGGCCTCACTGATCCTTGCTTGGACCTGGGCCAAAGTGGTGGCCGCTGGCGTGTCCCCCACGGGACCCAAATCAACCGTGATCGGTGGCGATCCATCTGACAACTCGATGGTGAGGTCGGGCAACCCCCCATCCTGAATTCGAATGCCCAAGCCGTCACGCAACACCCCCAACTCAGTGTTCCCCGCAAGCGACCAAATCAGTTCGCCCTCGATCGAGTCGCCGTTAATTGATGTTGAGATTCCCAAATCTTCGGCGGTGTTGGCACCATTGAATCCTCGAACAGAAAATGTTCCCGTGCCCCCGGAAGTATCCACCAGATTCAAACTTCCGGCCTGCAGGCTCGCCTCAACACCAAGACCTGCGGCATTGATGGCATCAACAACTTCACCAATTGTGGCCGCTTGAGTCAGATCCACTTCCGACTCAGTGCCGTTGCGATTGGTCACCAAGATCGAGCCACGCTCAATCCCAAAGCCTCCATTGAGTTGGGACAATTCAACGTCGTCACGCAAGCGACCCTCTCCCAATTCAAAAGACAATTGGGTCAGGCCAAGCGCGGTCTGGTCTTGTGTTGCCACACCGCCCGAGAGCACCTGAGATGTGGAAACCAAACGGGACACCAACAGGTCCCAGGAGCCGGTCGAAGCAGCACTGTTTGCCGTGGCCGACAGGAGATTGGAGTTGGAAGTGGAGACTTGTTTGGCAGCGAACAGCGAGGACGTCAATCCGGATGCGGCCGCTCGAATGCTTTCCAACTGAAGACCAATGTCTGAGAAGGCCGCCTGCTCGGCTGAAAATTCTGCCGAGCGGCCTTGGAGTCGCAACAGGGTGCTGTTCCGGAACGCCAGTTGGGCTGAAACGAGCGCGTTGAAGTCATACCCGCTGATCAACCCAATTCCCGCACTTGCACCTGACATGTTGTGTCACCAATTTCCCAACCAAGACAAAGCAATGGCGAATCTGACGCGAGCATCAAACAAACGCCTCGAAGGGGGGCAATCTGAAGCACGTCCAGAGTCGCCGAATCCGCCGGTATGTCATGCAATCGGTGTTCCAGCCCCATGGACTTGACCAAGCGTGCTGCAGGCGATCCACTGGCCGCGGCTTTTGCGCTTCGGCCAGAAATGCACGAGAATACCCACGGCAAGGCGGCTTGAACCCGATCAACCCTCAATTTATAAATTTCATGAAATTTAAGCATATTTCATATAGTTTTCGATGATTTTAGGGGTTTTTTGCCTGGGGCTGTTCACGGTCGCCGAGGTTTAACGGCGGGACCCACACAGCCACAAAAAAGGGGCGGATGATCCGCCCCTTTGCCATCCGTGCGTCGGATCCCCACATCCGACACAACCCCGCGAGATGCCCAGAGGAGTCAGTCTGGGCTTCCCGTTGCTGTGTAATGCCCTCGCCGGACCCGCTCAAAGCGATCTGGATGGGCAATCAATGTCTGGTTCACAATGGTGCGGAAGTTCGGACTTGTGGTTTGGTACCCGTGGGCCTGCACGGCAGCCGCGGCTGCGGTCACAGAAAGAATTTCATCAGACAGCACTTCAACGAGCGCTTCCGCGAGGCATTGTTCGTTTTGGATGCGCTGCTGGACCCGGCGATAGCCTGATTGCATGGCCCGGTGGGCTTCCTCTCCCCCGGGGCCACCCGTGTGCGCCAGCAATTGCTCATCCACTTCCTGCAATTCACGGACAAGTGCCTCGCGACGGGATTGAAGATCCTTGATCCGCACTTGCAACTCCTGCTGGAGCTCCCCCAGCGATGCACGAGACAAGTCATGGCCAACCTCGATTGTGGCCGTGGGCTTCTGGTCCTGTTGCGATCGCGAGCCTGGCATAGCCATCCTCCCAGCGATCCCATCCACCCAAGGACAGGTCGCAAATCATCCACGGGCACCGACAGGGTCGGACCACACATACACCCAACGGATCCCCCCGTTGGCATTCCCGGACGTCCGAGAACACATCTAAGTTAAGAACACTTTTGCTTTGCGCGAAGTATGTTTTTTAGGATTTCTTGACTTTTATGCCTCACATCTTCTTGCTGTAGCCCAGCTTCTGGCAAAGGTCATCCAGGCGATCCAAGCTGCTGAAATCCAAAGACAGGGTACCACTCTCACCAGATTTCCTCATCCGAATGGTGGCTCGGGACCCCAAGTGCTCCGTGAGTTTGGAGGCCAAATCTTGGGCCGCAAGCGTGGTTCGTGAGCCTGAAGATGATTCTGGTGAACCCTGAGAAGGTTGATTTGTGCCGTCCCCTGCATGAACCGCTGACTCCAGCCTGCGGACCGACCACCCTTCCCGGGCGGATTTTTCCGCAAGCTGCCGACGACGAATGGTGTTGGGTTCCCCCAACAGGGCTCGGCCATGCCCCATGTCCAACTGCCCGTGCCGGAGCAGCATTTGGATGGGCCCATCCAAATCCAACAATCGAAGATGGTTGGAAATCGTTGACCGATTGAGCCCCACGACCTCCGCAATTTGCTCGTGGGTCATTCCGAAAGATTCGGCAAGGGTTGCGAACCCTTGGGCACGCTCCAAAGGGTTCAACTCTTCGCGTTGAATGTTCTCGATCAACGCGAGTTCCGCGATTTCCTGGGGGCCCAAGGCGCGAACCAAAACTGGAACCTCGTCGATGCCTGCCTCTTGGGCTGCTCGCCAACGGCGTTCCCCAGCAACGATTTCAAACCCCTCACCGTGTGGAGTGGCAACGATGGGCTGCATCATGCCAGACCGCTTCAGCGAAGCTCCCAAGGACTTCAGAGCCTTGGGTTCAAATCGGGTTCGTGGCTGTTTTGGATTCGGCGTAAGTCGATTCACTCCAACCATTTGCAAATCTACAGAATCTTGGCGCTTGGCCGGTGGGGGCGAGTATTTCGAACCAGCTGGTGGGTCCCCCCCATCCTGTTTGGGCTGGCCAGCGGTCTTCGAATCTGGCTCAACGGCAACCTGGGCAAGTGGGGCTGGGCGGGCCATGCCCATCAGGCTGTCCAGACCTCGACCGAGCCTTTTCTTGGATTCGTTTGATTTTGCCACGGTTGAACCTCCTGCCATGCACGTCGCCATCCTGGCGCCTTTTGGCCCACTGTACCTTGATTGAACAGGATCTGCGGATGGCTCCGGACCCTCAGGATCGCTGCCCCGCGTCAGGCGGGATTCTCGACGTTCCACGTGGAACACTGGATCAGACGATTGGGGTCCCGGAAATCATGCGCTTCTGGGTGCGGTCAGCCCGAAGCATCTTGGGGCAGCACCCACATGGCGGACTGCGAGCCGTACAGGGCCACACGATCGCCCTCATTGAAATCCACTTGGGCCGAGGTCTGGATCCGAAGAGTCCCCTCCAAGGGGAAGTCCCCTTCCACCGCCAAGCTCGTCACCGCCCCGAAGAATTGGGCGTCCACGACCCGAGCCTGCCCCAGTGGAATCAGATCAGCATCGTCAACCGGGCTCGAATCCAAATCCAACGGTACTGGAATGAGGTCGGCTGGTCGAACCATCAATGGCACGGCTGCTCCAGGTCGGCCTTGGCTTGTGGGAAGCGCATGTTCCACGTGGAACATTGGGCGATCCGCAGCCAGTCGGACCCGGGCAAATTGGTTATCCATGTCGACCAACTCGGCCAACACAAGATTGGCTTCTCCAAGAAACTCGGCCACAAATCTCGAGGCGGGCTTCCGATAACTGATGACGGGGGTGTCGCATTGCTGCACCTGGCCGGCGTTCAACACCGCCATGCGGTCAGACATGCTCAGCGCTTCATCCTGGTCGTGCGTGACGTAAATCGCTGTGGTGCCGCTCTGCTTGCAGATGCGCCGGATTTCGCGACGCATCTCAATACGCAGTTTGGCGTCAAGGTTGCTCAGCGGCTCGTCCAGCAGCAAAAGGTTGGGCCGGATCACCAAAGCTCTGGCCAATGCGACACGTTGCTGCTGACCCCCCGAAAGAGCGTTGGGCCTCCGGTCACTCATACCTTCAAGTCCAGTCATTTCAATGACTTCCGCCACCCGCTTCTCGGCCTCTTCTTTGGGGACATTTCGCATTTTCAGCCCAAAATTGATGTTCTCCGCAACGGTCATGTGCGGCCATAGGGCATACCCCTGAAACACCATGCCGATGTCACGCTGGTTTGGCGGCAGCGCTGTCACGTCCTCAGATCCAAAGCGAATCCGACCTGAGTCTGGCGCACTGAATCCAGCCAGCATCCGCAACAGGGTGGTCTTGCCACATCCTGAGGGGCCAACCAGAAAAAACATCTCGCCCGAACCTACGGTCAGGGAAATGCCGTCCACAGCACGGGTCGAGCCAAAGGTTTTCACCAAGCCATCAATATGGATGTCAGTCACACCGCGAACAGTACCCAACTCAACGTAAGGCGTCGTACAGTTCGGACACTGTGAACACAAACAGCTCCCACCATCGGCTGCAGGCCGCTTCTGCCATACGAGACCGGCGACAGCGTCCACTCGGATCCACAATTGGTGGGGTCTTGCAACACATGGTGCAACGCTTTGAAAAAGCCAGCGAGGGTCAAGATGAAATCCATCAGATCCTGGCAAGCCACCTGCCCGAGCGGATTCCCCTCGACACCATCAAGGAGATTCGAGTCCGAGGACGTCTGGTCCAACTCGTGGTTCCCGATCATGGTTTTAAATTTCATATCGACCGATGGGTGCGTGCAGAGGGTTTGAACGTGATCCGAAGGAACGCGAAGCGGTCCATCAGTTCGGTCAAAGTTCTTTCACGTTGAAACGCGGCCACATTACGGAATCAAGTCCAGCAAAGCGGGGGGGATCGGGCAGGGCCGCCAATTTCGATTCAAACAAACAAGTTCGGTGCGGGCACGGGCGATCACCCGATCACCCACCTGCAGGACATAGGCGTGTCGCATCCTCGTTGATGTTCGACTGGTAAGCCACAGGTTCACTTCAACACACTCATCGTGACGGGCGGGCGCTTCGTAAATCACCGAGCATCCTCGAACCGCAAGCCACCATCCTTGATCTTCAAGTTTGTGGTACGGCAATCCCAGCGATCGGCACCAATCCGAACGAGCATTTCCGAGCCACTGGACGTGCACCGCGTGATGAACCACACCCATGGGATCACACTCGTGGTACGCGACACGGGTGCGCCAAGTGTGGGTGGGGGTCCCTGGGGGTGGAGAAGATTCAGAATTCATTGGTACAGGGTCTTGTGAGCTACAAGATTCCGCAAGGGGGGCAAAAATGTGTGTGTCTATTTTCCGATACAGAACGAAGAAAACACGCGGTCAAAAACAGCTTCGGGATCACGGTTGCCCAACACTTCGTCAAGAGCACGACGGGACAACAGCAAAGCTTCACACACCAACTCGTCGGGACAACTTTCTGGTTGTGCGAGTTCGTGGGCGTCTTGCAAAGACCGTATGGCTTGATCGATCGTGGCCCAATGCGATTCTCGCAACGCCACCCCATCGGAATGGTGTTCCTCAAAGCCCATCAGTTTGTCCAAAATCTGCGCTTTCAGGTGATCGATGCCAAATCCCGTGCGCGCCGAAACCTCAACACCAGAACAATTCTGAGGTGATTCTTGATCGGCTTGGTCCTTTTTGGTGCGGACTTGGATGACTCTCGGGTCTCCCGTCCATGCCACGGACTGTCCTCCACAAACCTGGCATGAAAGGATCACATTGGCCGAGGACAACGCCTTTTCGTGCTGTTGAGAAGCTTGCTCGGACAGGCGAGCCGACCCAAGGTCAATCCCATGCTTCTCGTCAAAGACGCCGGGGCTGTCAGCAAGCACCACATCCAAAGTGCCGCCCGGAGCATCCAAAGCCCATGGCGTGGAGACCAGATCGCGGGTGGTTCCCTCAATCGATGCGGTTAAGAATCGCTCTCCAGAGAGCAGCGCGTTGCACAAGGTGCTCTTCCCGGCATTGGGTGGACCCACAACCATGATGCGAGGTGGGCCTTGGAACCGCTCCAGAGGAACACCACGTTCACGAAGCAATTTCAAAGACTTCAAGATGCCACAAAGCGTGGAATGAACTTCTTCGGTCGGAAGAAATCGGACATCTTCCTGATCAGAAAAATCGATGCCGGCTTCCAGCGCTGCCAGCAAATCCAAGATCTGCTCACGCAACTCTTTGATTCGCTTGCCTGGTCCTCCGGCCAAAAGACGATGCGCTGCACGCACGGCGGCAGTGTGCTCGGCAGATACCAAGAGACCTACGCCTTCGGCTTGGGTCAAATCCATTCGTCCAAGCATCCAAGACCGAGCGGTAAATTCGCCCGGAGATGCCAGCCGCGCTCCGTACTCGGAGCCCCTTTCAAGCAGTTGGCTCAAGACCCGATGCAACAGTTCTGGGTTTCCAGGCAACCAAAGTTCAACCACCGGCTGCCCAATGGGGCCCCGATCTGCAGAGAAAAGAATGGCCAGCGCTGGCAAACTCAACAACTGGGGGACTGTGCGAACCGGATACACCCCTGTCGCCCCAGGCGGTGGAGCCCTAAGAATGCCATTGACCAGACCTACGGCATCGGGTCCGGCAATACGAATCATGCCGCGTGCAGACTGACCGGGCGGCGTTGCCACCGCAAGAATGGTTGAATCAAGATCCACAATCAGCGGCGGGGGGGACGCTTTGTCTCGCGACCATCCTGCTTTTTCCGAGTATCACGGCGGCGCTCGTAGCGAGACATGGCTCGGGAATAGGCACGACTTTGATCTCCGGATCCTCCCGCATTGCCGCCTCCGCGTGGGCCGGCGGGCTTGGGCGGGGGATCTGAATCGAGGTCCATGGTGTCCACCTTCTTGCGAATCCACCGGCTTTCCAAAATACCGATGGTGCTGGAAGTCACGATGTACAACGTGAGTCCCGATGGAGCGCCATACAAGAACAGTGGGAAGGTGATCACCAGCATCCAGCGCATGATCTTCTGCATCTGCTCTTGTTCGGGGGTCTGGGTGCCCGTGGCGGGAGGCGTCATGTATTTCTGCTGCAGATAAAAGATCAGGCCCATCATCAATGGAAGCCCATTGATACCCGTCAGACGGAACAGCAGCACCTGCACTGGTTCGCTGAAGGTGGCGAACATGTGATCTTGGTCGGAAAGATCAGCCAAGAAGCCCCAAGCATCACCCGTCATCGATTGGAACATCCCAAAGAACGCGGGTTCGTGCCGCATCTCCACGGCCAAATACAAACCGGCATACAAGGCGATCCAAACAGGAGTCTGCAGGAACATGGGCAAACAGCCCAACATGTGCAAAGGGTTGACCCCCTTCTCACGGAAGAGGCGTGCTTGCTCCTGCTGCAAGCGCTTTGCATCTCCGGCATAGCGCTTTTGCAAGGCGTCCATCTCCGGCTTGACCTTGGCCATGCGTCGGCTGAACCGTTGCATGTTAATTTGCGATCGGCGCACGATTGGGTGCAGCAGCAGACGAACCGTCACCACCAAGAAGACAATCGCCACCGCCCAATCGCCCACAATGCCGTGCAGAGCTCCGAGGTACGAAAGCAGCAAACTGGCCAACCACTGGAAGGTGCAGAAGGTGCAAAATCCCCCCATGGAATACACCACAAGCCTGTCCAACTGAAGCCCCTGAACCGTGCTGGCCTCAAGCAATTGTGATCGGTCTTGCGGTCCGGCCCAAATACGGAATGAGGTGATTCGATTTTGGCCCGCCTCGAGACGGGTGGCTGAAGTGCGAGCGGTCACGAGAATTTGCTGTTCGTCTTCTCCACCATTGTTGGTTGCAATCGGTGTCACCCGAATGCGGCGGACTTGATCTTCCAAACTCGGACGGGTTGCGGTTTCGGCGGGCATCATGGCCAGAGCGAAATACCGGTTTGTGGCGGCCAGCCAAGCGATGTTTGAACCTTGGTTGGGCATCCAAAAATCAGCAGCCTCGCCCCCCGCCAGACTTTCGCGCGATTTATCAATCGCCGACGGACGAACCACCCGAGCGCCAGCATCCAACACGCCGGCTCGCAAGGTCCGGCGATCCATGTACCGAGCGGCATCCACCCGAAGTTGACTTGGGGCAACTGTGTTGAGGACAACCTCCAGCGTCTGGTCACTCAAATTCTCGATGTCGGTTTCCACATCAAAGTGGTAACCATCCAGCGGGTAGAAAGAGCGGGTGATGCGAAGGACTGGGACTCGCGCATCCTTCGGACCAGCTTCAATCGTGGCCACGGCGGTCACCACGCCTTGTTCGTCACGGGAGGATGACCAAGCAGGAATTTCACCCCACAACGGCACGGGAGATCCGTTCAGCTGCAGTTCAAAGACCGACAATTGCGGGAGAAGAATCTCGGTTGAAGGCAAGGGATACCGAATGGCCTCGGCCAACAAATAATGGGCCTCCTCAGGGAGGTCTTCACCTGCTTCGGCCGCTCTGAGATCACTTGCCTTCTCGTATTCATCGGAAAGTCGTATCTCCACGACCCCGCCGCCGCCGGCATCGAGGGTCACACGGGCGGTGCCTGAATCCTCCAGCGACCCAATCTGAAAGGCCGACTGCGCGTTGACGCCTGGTCGATACGCGGGTTTGACCAAGGATTCAACCGAGACCGCGGTGGCTGCCTCGAGGGTGTTGGTTGGAGCCGTCGGAGAGGAAGGCTCCACAGACTCTTGGACTGACGGCTCAACCGAACTGGGTTGGGCTTCAGAAACAGCCTCAATCGGCGTGGGACCGGTTGGGGCTTTTTGTCCTCCAGCAATAAAAAGCGCCAACAAACTGGTGGCCACAGCAAGCACTGCCGCCGTTACAAGCTTTCTCCGGGTGGATTGTTCCAACGTCAACGTCCTTCGCGCAAGCGTTCGCCCAGCCAATCGGCGAGTTCGGGTTCCGCAATAATCTTGGCCGCTACAGCTTCGATGTCGTAGGGCTCTCGAATGAATTCGAGTGTGGTTTTGTCTTCACCTTCGCTGATTTCCAAGATGGCATACGACGCACGTGGGTCGCCATCACGGGGCTGACCGACCGATCCAGGATTGAAAATCAATTGCTCATCGGTTGGAAGCGTCCACGGCCCTTCACCAAGCTCCTCGGGGGAATAGAACTCTGGCTCAGCGGTGAACACTCCTGGGACATGCGTGTGCCCCTGCATGCCGTACCGAGGCACCCGAGCGAAGATTTGTTCAAACTTTCTGGTCCCAGATTGAACGTCCTCGGGGAACAAATATTCGTTGATTGGCTTTCGGGGCGTGCCATGAACCGCCAAGAAGTCTCCTTCTTGCACGCGAACACGAAGCCTCCCCAGCAACTCCCAGCGGGCACGGCGTTGGTCAGCATCTGCAACCGCTTCCAGTTGCTTTCGGGTCCAGTAGGCCGCGCGTTCCGCCACTTCATTGAAATTGGTGGGTTCGTACAACGCGGCCAAATCGTGGTTCCCAAGCAAGCACCACTCGCAGCGTTCGGCCACCAAATCCACACACTCCACCGGGTTCGGTCCATAACCGAGGACATCCCCCAAACAGACAATGCGATCCACCCCGCGCTGGTCGATGCTGGCGAGCGCCACTTGCAACGCTTCGAGGTTGCCATGGATATCACTGATGACTGCGGTTCGCATGCGTAAGAACAGAGGATACCGCATGCCGGACGCCGTGGGTCCGCTAGTGTGGGAGCATGACTGAAGATCAGACTTCCCACGAGGATCCAACGGTTTGCTTCTGCTATCGGGTCTCAAGAGCCAAGTTGGCGGCGTTTTTGCGGAAGCAAAACCCAGTCGTGGCCAGCCAACTCTCTGAATGCGATGGTGCTGGTACGGGGTGTGGTTGGTGTCGCAAGCTTCTGGAGGACATGCATGCGAGCCATCTGGCGGGGGAAGATCCCGGCGAGAACGTCGATCAGCAGTCCAACGAGGCCGCTCGAAGAACGTGGCGCTCGGCGCGGCGCTCGGAACCTTCCTGAAGTGTTGCCTTGGCCTCAATTGGGGGTATCCTTTTCTTGTGCGACGAATGCAGATTGGGCCCAGCGGTGGCACCAGCGTTTGTTGACCCCTTGGACGACTGCCTGATGCACGCCGATTCCAGCGCTTCCGAAGGAAGCCAGACCGAGCCGGTCTCGACCGGCGACGAACCTCCTGAACCGTTCCTCCTGCAGACTCCAGCCGGGTTTGTTCCTGCGGACCAACAATGGCTTTCCAACCATCTTGGCCAACTTCTGGAGCACCTTCCCTGTGAAGTGGAGCAAGTCAACATCCGACTGCTCGATGACGCTGGGATGTCTGGGCTGCACCGCCGGTGGAAAGGGATTCCGGGGCCGACCGATGTGCTGAGCTGGTTTCATTCGCCCCGCGGTGCACCCATCGAAGCCGATTTGGCGATTGGCCTTGACGTGGCGGCCCGCGAAGCATCCCAACGGGGCCATTCGGTTCGGCAAGAGCTTCTGCTGTACATCCTTCATGGCATTCTGCACGGATGTGGATTCGATGACCTTGACCCTGAAGCGGCGGAACAAATGCATGGCGAGGAAGACCGAATTCTTGCCTTGATAGGGGTTGAAGCCACCTACAAGCGGGAGGCTTCAGAATGAGTCTTTATGACTTCTTTGGAGTCGGCCTCATCGTCTTGGGTCTTTGGCTGAGCGCCGTCGCCTCGGCGTTGGCGGAAGCCAGTCGCTCTGGAATCGAAGCGAGGACGTCGGTGAATCCCCAACGCCTTGAACAACTTCTGGATGCGCGAGAACGAGCCCGATTGGCCGCCCGGGCCTTGGCCACCATGGGCTTGTTGGCGGGCGTTTTGTTGCTGGCCAGCAACCTTGATCTGACCCGAGGGATTCTTTCCATGCTCTTGGGCATCGTGGCGGTGGTCGTGGCGGAGTCTTTTGCCCGCCATTCGCCCGAAGCAACAGCTGCTTCAGGCCTGCGCGCGGTTGCCATCGCCGATGCCGGATTGGTCGCACTTCGCCCCCTGATTCGAATTCTGGATGAGGCGGCTCGTCGGCTGACCGGCGCGAACCTGCGCACCGGTGAAGATGAAGAAGAAGCGGAGTTCCGTCGGCACATTGAAGATTCACAACGCCGCGGGGGGCTGGACGAACGTGGGGCTTCGCTGGTTGAGAATGCGGTGGAATTTGGCTCTGCTGAGGTCCATGAAATCATGACCCCCCGGATCGAAATCGACGGCATCATGCTGACCGATGACCTGGCAGCATTGACCGAATCACTCCATGAGGTCCAGCACTCCCGAGTGCCGGTGTACCGCGAGAGTCTGGATGACATTGTTGGCGTGCTTTATGTCCGAGATTTGCTCCCCTATCTGGGGCCCCAGAGCAAACCATTCAATCTGGAATCGCTTCTGCGTCAACCCCTCATTGTTCCCGAGACCATGCCGGTTGCCGATTTGCTCGCAGCCTTTCGAGACCAAGGCATTCGCTTCGCCGTGGTGGTTGATGAATACGGCGGGACGGCGGGAATTGCCTCCGCCGAAGACGTGTTGTCTGAGTTGGTTGGTGAACTGGAGACTCCTGAATCTGATGGCATCGAGGTGTACGAGAACTTTCTTGAAGTTGAAGGTTGGGTCCACGTGGACGAACTCAATGATCGCTTCGAACTCGATATTCCAGAAGACGACGACTACGAAACAGTGGCCGGTTATTTGTTGACCACACTGGGTCGAGTTCCCGATGCCCGTGAGTCCTACACCTGCGACGCTGGACGAACGTTCAACATCACCCACGCCACACCCACCACCATTGAGCGCATTCGAATTCTTCGACATCCCGCCGAGCAGGACCCATGAAGCTCGCGCTTGAATTTTCCCAGCGCGAGGCCACCATCGCCGCATCTCTTGAAGGAAAAGTGGCCGTCCGATCGGTAAGCATGGGGGGACGGCAAGAACACGATGATCTGTGGCCCATGATCCAAGAAGCCACAGAAGAGATCGGCGGCGAGCCATCCTTCCTCAACGATGTGGTTGTGAACGCGGGCCCCGGGGGGTTCACTGGCGTACGCACCGCCATTGCGACCGCGGCCATGCTGGGGCGATTGGGATCACAAGTTTTGGCGTTGCCTGCCCATTTGGCGGTGGCAGAGGCATCGCTCGAGAACGGCGACCCCGACACCAGCATTGTGTTGGCCGTCAAGAACCAGCGGGCATGGATCGGCACCGTGCGTTGGCAAGATGGCCTCTGGACCACCTTGGTCTCGCCGCAGGACGAGGACCTCGATGCCTTTTTCGCAAAACACAATCCAGCCCGAGTGGTGGCGGATGAGAATCTTCCAGAAAGGTTTCAAAGCGTTTGCGAAATCATCCCATTGCGGACCAGTGCCCACGCATTGCTCCAACGCCTGGCAAAAGACCCTTCTCGAACTCCGCTTGACGAACTTCGACCCATTTATCCACGAGTGCCAGAAGCGGTGCGCGTCTGGGAAGAGAGGCACGCTGGGCCTTAATCAGCAGTCGTTGTCCCAAGAGGAGAGCACAATCTGCAAGTCAGAGAAGCCGGTTTCTCCGTCATCGTTGAGGTCGCCGCCATCTGACAAACCCCAAGCAGAGAGCACCACCTGCAAATCCGAGAAGTTGACTTCGTTATCACCGTTGAGATCTCCGAGACACCCCTCGAATCCATCAAAGTGTTGCTTGGCGAGATCATACGCCTGAGGTCCAATCACCAAGCCCATCAGTCGACCAGGGAGATCATCCGCAATGGGGTGAATGCCGCCCCAAATACGGCTTAGCGAACACTGGTCGCTCGCGTCGCGGTAACTGACCCACTGCAGTGTGACGTCGGTTGAAGGTCCTCTTTCGAAGACCAAGAAGTTGTTCCGAGGCGCGACATACTCTCCCACCCCACCTGGGAAGTACGGACTTCCGGTCAACAACGTCAACAGTTCAGCCGCGGCACGGCTGTACGTGGAGTGGCCCGAGACGTAACCCGCAAAGTTTGGGGTCACAAATGATGGTCGTTGGTACGGCCACCAGTTCTGGGCCAAAATCCAATCGCAACCTGCTGTATCGCTGGTTGGGTCATTGATGAAATCTGGACCGCGCCAAGCAAATGCAGCCATCTTGCCAATATTTTCATTTGAAGGGCCGGCCAAATGTTCATGTCGCTCCCCAGGCTGAACAGTGTCCAAGGAGATCAACTCGATATACCTTGGAATTAATTGCAAACCTCGCGGATCGTAACTGGGGAGCGACGGATCAGTGCGTTGACCGTTCTGGGCCATCCATCGGACCACAGACACCGGTCTGACATAGTCGTAGTACCCCTTGACGCCCCAAGCGGTGATTGCCACGTCGTGCATGCAGCCACCCAGAGCAAAGTAGGCTTTGACATCAAACTCCAGTTCGTCGAGGACTGGCCCCTGCCCACCCATCTTTCTCACAAACGAAGGGTGATCCATCACATCGTTGAGCAAGGTGAACCAGTGCCCGGGAGGGGTTTCTGAATCGGGTCCATCGGCCCAGAATTCAGCCAGCACCCGCCCATAGTCGCCGCGCGGCACCATTTGAACTGGGAATGCTTCGCCGGTCACCGGATTCACGCTGTACCCCTGGCTGTCGTCCCCACCATTCAGGACGTCGTAAAAGTCAATGAAATCAGCAGGGTCGGTGGGAAGCGTGGCGTTCCCGATGCTGTTGGGACTGATGTCCCAATCCACTTGGTCGGTGTGATCCAAATGAGAGGACCAAATCAATACTTGCTCGAAACCCTCAAGGTACTCAAGTTCACGGTCACCGCCCAAGAGTGGGGGGGCACCAGGATCGAGATAAACGGGCCAGTCCACACCATCGCGTTCGTAAACGGTACGTTGATCGGGTTGAAGCGAGAAAGGCACCACCGCACCCCATTCGGGTGAGAGAAATGGAGGAATACCACCTTCAATCACGTTGCCCGACTGGTCGACAAATTCTTCAAAGCCCAAAGGTTGCCAGCGGTTGGGGAACACCAAATCTGGGTTGCCCGGTTCATCTGGATACAACGCAGGATTGATGGGCTCGTACTCCAAGTTTTCATAGTCGTTGACTTCGTTGGAGCTGTCGGCCAACCCGAATTGGATGTATGCCTCGGCGATTCGGTTGCCGATGGCAGCGGGGCTGTTGCCAAGCAACGTGTCGTTGGTTGGATCAAGACCCAACGAAAACATCAAGTTCTCGTAAGCCGGCAACATCGTGTCGGCCCCAGGAGACTGGGCAAAGCGATGGGTCAGCAAGCCAAAGACCGCGTGGGAGATTGCGGTCTCTCGCGAAGCTTCAATATTTCCGGTGGGAATGACTGACTCATTAAAGAGCCAAGGGGCCGGACCATCTTCGAAGCAGCTCCAAGCATCCCACATGGCGGCTGAGGTATGAAAAAGATTCCGGGCGTGCACGGTTGGCCGGGCAAAATCATTGCGAATGGACTCGAGAAGCAACTCATTCCACCGACGGGCCACACTCTCGTTGGCGGAGACTGTGGCGGGAGCGGCTAAAGCAAGCGAACAAAAAGCAAAACGGATCCAATTCATGCTGAACATGATTTCTCCAATGCAGAGCAACAGTACATCATGACACCAAATCGGCCATTTTCACAGTCAAATCGAAGCGATAACGGACGAATCGCCCGAAAAAAGGGCGGCCTGATG
This sequence comes from Phycisphaeraceae bacterium, assembly GCA_004213555.1. Lineage (GTDB taxonomy): Bacteria > Planctomycetota > Phycisphaerae > Phycisphaerales > SM1A02 > UBA8653. The sequence goes on from SHAP01000004.1 coordinate 223,248, forward strand.
GGCCGA
>SHAP01000005.1 GCA_004213555.1 Phycisphaeraceae bacterium
GATCTTGGCCAACGTGGTTTCGACCGTGGTGCGGAACCGTTCCAGATCGAAGTAGGCGAATTCGCGGGCGACTTGGTCGCCTTCCCACTGGTACATAATGTGCAGGGGAAGTGTGAAATCTTCGCCGGTGGCTCGGTTCTTACCGCTCCAGATGGTCCAAACATATGTCCAGATGCCATACTCCTCGTAATCGCTGGTGGTGACCACTCGGTTGAGCATTTCAATATTTTCGAAAGCGGCATGGTGGCCCGCGACGGCTTCGTTCCACTCTTCGATGCCATATGGGTCGCTGAAATCGGCCCAGAGGAATCGAACGCCTTCTTGGAAGATGTCTTCGGACGCTTCAAATTTGCCCGCGACGTACGCGTCAAGAAAAGTGCCAATGCGCTTTGACTTTTCGTCGTCCATGCTCGTGCTGACGCTTACATCCTGGGCTTGGACTTGCGGGACAAAGAGAGTGGCGATCAAGAGAACAGCTGCAGTTCGAATCACGTGAAAACTCCTTCATTTTGGACATGGATGTCCGGGTTGCATGAGTCAACAAAGTAGGTCAATTTTTCGGCTCGTGCTTTCGCCGGAAAGGATGAAATTGCGCCATCCACGCCAGCGTGAGGAGCAACACAATCTGAACACACCACCGGATCACATGCCCTTGGGTGGAGAGTCTGGTGCCGTTGAAAGGCAGGTCGTTGATCCACATGTTGAGGTTGGCCAGCGACATGGCCATCACCAGAAAGCAGAGCAACATGGCGGCCCGTTTTCTGGTGCGAGGGATCACAAGGCCGACGCCAAAGAGCATCTCGAGGCTGCCACTCAGCAGGTTCCAAAAGGATGGAGCGCCAAGGTATGCCGGCACAATTGCTTCGAATGGCTCGGGGTTGGTCCAGTGGAGCAGCCCGATGCGGCAGAAGGCCAACCCGAGCACAATGGCAAGGCCATGGAAACATACGGAAGCAAGCCAACGTGGGATCATGTCGCCATTCTCCTCGATCTGGGCTGGAATTGCGGGTGATCAGGGGGTGCCCAAGTGGCAAAGTTCTTCCGTAAAGGCAAAACAACGTAGTCTCTCGACGTGGATGAGACGCTTCTCTCAGCAGTGCCGTACCTGATGATCGGATGCGGCATCCGACTTGGGTTCCTCAGTCGAACCTCCAAGCAGCACCCCAGTCAGGCCGAGTTGCGTTGGCTCGCGACGCTTTTGGTGGTTGGCGGCTCGCTGGTGTACCGGATGACTACCGCTTCAACGTAGCTGATCAACGTCCTTTGGGCGGCTTCGGGTAATCCTCATCTTCTCGCCAAGGCGTCCAGTCGTAATCTTGGTACTTCTCGCGTCGCATGACGGTGCCGTCGGAGAAGAACAAGCGGTGGTACTTCGTGTCGGTTGAATTTGGGGCCCACACGATTTCGTTGGCGATGACGGTGGGTTGCTTGAGCAGCAAGATCGTGTAGGCCAGGCCTCCGATCAGGACAACCATCAGTGCCATGAGTACATTCGCTTGCGTCTTGGACATCAACTCAACGTATCAGCTGCACGGGGCAAAGAATCACCAATCGGGCTGAGAGGATTCGAACCTCCGACCTCTTGACCCCCAGTCAAGCGCGCTAACCAAACTGCGCTACAGCCCGTCAATCAAATTGTCGTCCACCAGAGGCGGACGTGGGCAATGTTTCCATCACCCGTTGAGCGGACAGGGGGGGATTCGAACCCCCGATACGATTACTCGTATACAGCATTTCCAATGCTGCTCCTTCAGCCGCTCGGACACCTGTCCATTGAAGCGTCGTAGTCTACACGTATGCCGGATGCAGGCCAACCATCCCCCGGAATCCTGGTGCTGAACAAGCCCGTGGGCCCCAGCTCCATGCGGGCGGTTTCAATTGTCCGTCGCGCACTGGATGGCATCAAAACCGGGCATGCGGGCACCCTTGACCCTCTGGCCGATGGTGTTTTGGTGTTGGCCTGCGGGAAAGCGGCAACCAAATCCATTCCCCACTTCATGGGGACGGACAAACGCTATCGGACTCAAATCGATTTGCGGGCGTTCACCGCCACGGACGACACCCAGGCCGACCCCGAGCCGGTGGAAGTGTCCACGCCTCCGACCGATGCTGAGATCAACGCGCTCTTGGCCACGTACCAAGGCACCATCATGCAAACGCCGCCCGTGTTCAGTGCGATTCGCGTGAACGGCAAACGGGCCTACGCCGAAGCCCGAGCGGGGCGACCTCCCGAAATGGAAGCTCGCCCCGTGCAGGTGCATCGCATCCACCGAGTCGGCGGATCTTGGCCGGTGGTGGAACTCGAGATTCACTGTGAGAAGGGCTTTTATGTTCGGTCACTCGCTCGTGAAATCGGCGAAAAGCTGGGCACCGGGGGCCATTGTTTGACCATCACTCGAACTGCGGTGGGCCCGTTCGTCTTGGACGAAGCGGTGACACTGGATCCGTTGCCGGAAGACCTCGCTTCGGAGTTGATACCCCTCGATATCGCGCTGCAGCGGGTCGGAGTGAACCTCGACCAGGCGGAGTGATCTCGACTTGGGGGGCAAAGCCAAAGCTGGGTTCAAAGCCCAAGGACGTTGGCGGCTTCGATGGTGTACCGGGCCCACGGCTTGGCGTTGAGTCGCTTTTTGGGAATGGCTTTGCCGGTGTGCTCGCAGATGCCGTACGACTTTTCCTTGATACGCATCAGTGCCGAATCAATCTCGGCCAGACGGGATTGCATCCCTTCGGCCAAGTTGAGGTCGAGGTCTTGGGCGTAGGCGTCCGAACCAACGTCCGCCATGTGCAAAGGCAGTTTGGACGTGTCGCTGTCGCCAAGGGCCGAAGCTTCCTTCGCCTCAATAGAGCCTGCGAGCTGGGCTCGGGCCTGCAACAGAATGGCTTGGTATTCCCGAAGTTCAGCGGCTTTCAGCGGGGTCTTCTTGAGGCGGTTGGCTTCGGGGGCTGGTGTGGCCACCGCGCGTGAACGGCGTGCCTTCTTGACCGGCAATTTCTTGGCTTGCACCACGCGAACTCGGCGTCCGTTCACGATGATGTACCCATCGTTCCCTTCTTCATTTTCACGGGAGCGTTGGGCGGCCACTTCCGCAACCGTGCGCAGGACGACTTGTCGACCCCGGGCGGCGGCGGCGAGTGCGGCCCCGCCGGTGGGACGCAAGGTGTCGTCGCCAGCTTTGGTCTGTTTTTTGGTCGCTTTCTTGGCTGAAGCTTTCTTGGCGGCCTTTTTGGTCACCTTCTTGGCGGCCTTTTTGGTCACCTTCTTGGCTGGAGCTTTCTTGGCGGCCTTTTTGGTCACCTTCTTGGCTGGAGCTTTCTTGGCAGCCTTTTTGGTCACCTTCTTGGCTGGAGCTTTCTTGGCGGCCTTTTTGGTCACCTTCTTGGCTGGAGCTTTCTTGGCGGCCTTTTTGGTCACCTTCTTGGCTGGAGCCTTTTTGGTGGTCTTCTTGGTGGTGGATCGTTTGGCCAAAGGCGAGATCTCCGACGGCAATGGGGAGCGTCGTAAGGTCAAAGTGTAGCGAATTGTGGGGAATCACGCCGATTCTGGGTCGTCCTGGACCGTTCCCACCCGGCCCATGGCCCGAAATTTGTCGTAGCGGTGCCGCCGGAGCGTGACCGGGGGGACATCCTCCAATTCACCCAGCGATCGGTCAATCCACGCGGCCAAAGCTTCGCCTGCCCGATCTGGAGCCCGGTGGGCGCCGCCGAGGGGCTCGGGAACCACGTCGTCGATCAAGCCGTTCTTGAGGTTTTGGGCCGCGGTGAGATGAAGGGCGTCGGCGGCCGAGCGGTTTGTTTCGTCGTTGGCGACTTTCCACAGGATGGCCGCGCAGCCCTCGGGCGAAATCACGGAGTACCAGCTGTACTCGAGCATGGCCACCCGGTCGGCGACCGCAATCCCCAAAGCTCCACCGGAGCCTCCTTCGCCGATGACGCAAGAGACAATGGGGGTCTCGAGGCGGCTCATTTCCCGAAGATTGAAGGCGATGGCTTCCGCCTGCCCGCGTTCTTCGGCTTTCATGCCAGGGTAAGCCCCCGGAGTGTCGACCAGGCAAACAATGGGCAGCCGAAATTTTTCCGCCAACTGCATCTTGTGCAGTGCTTTGCGATAGCCCTCGGGGTGGGCGCAGCCAAAATGACAGCGAATTTTCTCTTGGGTGGTGCTGCCTTTTTGATGCCCAACGATCATGACCTTGCGTTGGCCAATTCGCCCAAAACCGCACACGATGGCCGGGTCATCACCAAACTGGCGATCCCCATGCAGCTCGCGAAAGTCGCGGCAGATCATCTTGATGTAGTCCCGAGTTTGGGGACGCGAAGGGTGACGTGACACTCGAACCGTGTCCCACGCCGAGAGGCTGCTGTAGATCTTTCGCAGCATCGCGTCGCGTCCGGTTTCGAGTTGGGTCAGCTCTTCCCCCATCCGATCGGCATCGGGCAAGGCCCGAAGGGCAGCAATTTGGTCTTCAAGCTGTTCGACGGGTTCGTCGAAGGGCAGGGAGAATCGGTATCCGGCGGCGGTGGTCACGACAAGGGGTTCCTGAACGATATTCTAACCCAACGGAGGTGCTCCTTTGGAATTGGCCATGGTTGGTGTGGGAAACATGGGAAGCGCGGTCCTTTCTGGCGTCTTGGACGCTGGATTGGTTCCCGCCGCTGAGGTTGGTGTGGTGGATCTGGCCCCCGAAAGACGGGCCGAGTTTGCCAAACGGGGATGCCAAGTCTCCGAGGACTTGAAAACGATTGCCGGCGCCAAGACCACGGTCCTGGCGGTCAAGCCTTGGCTGGTGGCTGAGGTCGCCTCTGGCCTTGGTTCCACCCAAGAGCGGGTGGTGAGCGTCATGGCCGGTGTGTCCGCGTCAACGCTCCATCGTGTGTTTGGTGGGGGGTGCCGGGTGGTCCGCACCATGCCCAACACACCATGTTTGCTTCGGCAAGGAGTCACCGGCATTGCGGCGGGGCCAGGCTCCACCCCAGAAGACGTTGAATACGTCGCGAGGATGTTCCGCGAGCTTGGGGGCGTGGTCGAGGTCGATGAGTCTTTGTTGGACGCGGTAACCGCGGTCTCAGGATCTGGTCCGGCTTGGTTCTTTCGCTTTGTCGAAGCTTTGGAAAAAGCCGCGGTCGATCTTGATTTGCCGCCAGTGGATGCGGCCACTCTGGTTCGATCAACCGCCGCGGGGGCCGGGCAAATGATGCGGAGCGAAATCACGCCGTCCACCTTGCGGGAACGGGTGACGACGCCCGGAGGCACCACCGCCGCGGGGCTGGATGTGTTTGATCGGGCGCTGGACGCGTTGGTACGAGAAGCTCTGACGGCCGCGAGAGATCGAGCCGCGGAACTCGGCCGTCAATAGTCCCGTCGGGTGAACCAACCGATGGCCAAGCCAAGGGTGATGGCTTGGAACAAGACCGTGGTCCCAATGACGTAGCGATTGCTTCGGCGAACTTTTCTGGCCGACAAGATGTTGTCGGTCACTTGATCCGCCAGAGAACCCACCGTCTCGGCCAGCTCGATGGGTTGACCGCTCATCGTCATGCCAAAGGCAATGAAGAAGTTGGGGTCATCCTCCGGAGTAATGCGTTCACGCATCAGATCGATGATCTCCACCCCCTTGGGCAAAGGCCAGCGAATTGCACTGGCGATGCGTTCGGTGAGGGCGGCGTTCGCCGCAAATTCTTCGAGCGACTCCAAACGGGCGGCCCGGTCAAACGCCGACTCTTCGAGGGAGGCTTGGTCGAAGTCGTCTTCTTCCATCTCGACCTGCACGGCCCGGGGAGGCCCACGGCGCCTTCGTTTGTTCTTGGGCACATCATCGCCGTTCTGCACCCGTTCAATGTCTTCTTGGATCTGGTCGTAGGCGAAGCCCGCGGTGCTTTCGACCGCGCTGGCGGCCAAGAACAGCCCCCAGATCACCACGGTGAGCAGCAAACTGGCCAATGCCGAGCGGGTGATGGTCCCCACCAGAACACAAACCGCGAAGAGGCTGCTGTAGAACAGAAGCACGTAAGGCAAGGCGGAGAGGATTTCAAATTCCCACACCCCAAGGGCCATCCGCATGGAAAGAAGCACGCCCAAACAAACCAAGGTCACAGGGACAGCCGCGAAAAGCAAACTGGCCACGAACTTGGCCATGAAAATGCTCGCCCTTCGCCGGGGTTTGGCCAGCAGCATGTCGACCCCGCCGCCCGAAAGGAAATCAGGAAACACCGAAGCGGTGCTGATCAGTCCCAGGAAGGTGGCCGCATACGTCAGCCAAAATCCAACCAGGACGTCAGAGAAAAAAGCCCGGTAGACCACGTCGAGATTCCGTGTGCCGCGGCGAAGCAAATCATGCTCGGAGTGGGAAAGACCCCACCACAAACTGATTCCTGTTTCGTCAAAGCCCACACTGGTCAACAAAAGAACAATGAAGGCGGAGATGGCCAGCACGATCCAAAAAAGAAAACGACTCGTGAGCTCACGCCAGGTGTCGATCAGCATTGCGATCAAGAGGCTCACGGCTGGTCTCCTTTTTGGTCTCGGACTTCGGCCATAAACAACTCTTCCAGTGATACGGCTTCTCGTGCGAAGTGCGTGATTACTCGGCCTTGTTGGCGAGCAAGATCGAGTTGCCGCTGGGCCTCTTCGTCCTCGGCCTCAAAGCTCAAATCGTTGGAGGTGTGGGGGCCGACCGGGTCGCCTTGGTAGGTCAGACGCCACTTGGTCTTTCCCGCCAGCTCGGCAGGGGTGCCCTGCCGGCGAATTGTTCCTTCAAGCATGATGGCCACCCGGTCGCAAACGGTCTCCAACTCGGACAGAAGATGTGAGTTCAGAAAAATGGCCGTGCCACGTTCACGCATGCGAAGCAGGACTTCTCGGATTTCGACTCGGCCCACCGGGTCGACGCCGTCGGTGGGTTCATCAAGCACCACCAGTTCGGGTTCGTTTACGAAAGCCTGGGCCAACCCTATGCGCTGCTGCATGCCCTTGGAGTAGGTGCCCAGTTTTCGGTGGGCGGCCTGAGCCATGCCAACGATCTCAATCATTTCATCCGCGCGGCGTTCTCGTTCCCGTTTGGTCATGCCAAGCAGCCGTGCGTAGTAGAGCACCGCTTGCCGTCCGGTGAGATATCGGGGCATGCGATGGTGTTCGGGAAGGAATCCAATCTTCGCCAAGGTTGGTCGGTGCCCAACGGGTTGGCCGAGCAAACTGGCGGATCCTGCCGTTCGCCGCACGATGGTCAACAACACCTTGACCAGCGTGCTTTTCCCCGCTCCATTGGGGCCAATGAGGCCAAAGATTTCGCCTCGCTCGACGTGCAGGTCAACCCCGCGCAACGCGTGGATGCCGCCCCGGTAGCTCTTTTCAAGAGCTTGGGTGCTGATGGCGGTCAACGAGGGGCATCCTTCAGGAAGAAGTAATACAACTGGCCTTCTTCGGCTTGTTCACCCGCAAGGGCGGTGGCTCGATTTCCTGCCCCGAGGTACAAATCGGCGCGGCCGGGGGCTCGAATGGCGCCGCCGGTGTCTTGGTCCAGCATCCACTGGGCAAAGGGTTCGCCGTTTACCAACGTCTCGACGAATACGAACCCACCACGAGGGAAAATGCTTTTGTCGGTCGCCAGAGATCGTTTGGGTTCCACCTGGAATCCCAGAGAGCCTGAGGGCCAACCTTCGGCATCGGTCTCGCGGAAAAAGACAAATCGTTCGTTTTGGCGCATCGCTCGAGTCACCGCGGCAGGGTTTCGGCGATACGCCTTGCGAATGGCCTCGATGGTGACTGGCCCACGAACCAAGCCTTGTGCTTTTATGGTTCGTCCGAGGGATGTGTACTCTCGTCCGTTGGTGCCTCCAAAGCCCAAGTACGTGATGGCGCCGTCTCCCAGTCTGAGTCTTGCCGAGCCGTTGACATGCACCAAAAAGGCTTCAAGAGGAGAATCGAAGTAGAACAGTTCGGTGCCGCGGAGCAAGCCATTTTCCAGCGCGGCTCGATCAGGCGCGGGCACCAAGTCTTGTCCCTCCAATTGCCAACCCAGCACTTCGCCGGTGATGCGGTTGGTCTTGAGCGCATCCGGCCGAGCGTAGACCGGGTATCGGAATGCCCCTGAAGGTTGGCGGCGGGCATCCAGTTCCAAAGAGCAGTACCCCGTGAACAAGACGGTCCCCTCGTCGTCGCAGCCAATACTCATGTAGCAGTCGAAGTCTCGTCGCAACGCGCGAGTGAACGCTTCGCCGCTTCTTGAGGTACGAAGAAGTTGCAGCAGCCGCTCCACGGAAGCTTTGGCATGGGCGTGGGAAATCCCTTCGATGGGGAAGTGGTTGGTGGTGCTTTTTTTGTCAAACCAGGCAAGTGAACGTTTGCCTGCTTTGACCAAGTCGGTGGGGTTGCGGCGAAAATTCGTATCCACCTTGGGCCATTGGCTGGTGGGGACTTTTCGGAGGGCTGGAGCCCCCGCTGGCAGGGGCCGCTCGTATTTGCCCAAGAGATCTTCTTCTGGGGCCTTTTCGGCCGATTGGCAGCCCGAGAAGATCAAGGCGGAAAGCGCGATGAGAACGGTATGACGCATTGGTTTGAGACTCCTGACAACAGACGGATGCGTTCTGCGTACACTAGATCGTCCGAGAGGTATCGACATGTCCACCTTCACCCCCCTTCAACTCGCTTTTGGCATGCCCGGTCCGTTCGAATGGACCATCATTTTGGGTATCGGCTTGCTCATTTTTGGTCGCCGCCTCCCTGAAGTCGGCAAGAGCCTTGGCAAGAGCATTTTTGAATTCAAGAAGGGGCTTTCCGAAGGCAAGCGTGAATACGAAGATGCCAAAGAGGAACTGCGGCAGGTCGAAGAGGATCTCCACGACAACGAGCAAAATTCTCCGTTGAACTGAATGCAGCGGAGTTCCCCTCTTCGCTTTGCCGGATATATTGATCGATTGGCCCGTTTAGCTCAGCTGGCTAGAGCGCACGGATCACACCCGTGAGGTCACTGGTTCGAGTCCAGTAACGGGCATTTGAAGACCCTCCCCCTTTCGGGAGGGTCTTGTCTTTTGAGGGCTGGGTATATTCGGGAGCACCATGAAGCAGGATCGCCATCCCATCGATTTCGATACGGCAGGTTCGGGCGAGATGGCCCTGTTGGCTCTGGTTCTTGGTTTGGAAGGTCCGTTGCTGACCACCATCATGCTGAAGCAGGGCGCATCCCTGGTGATGGCGCTGGGGATACTGGTGCTGCCCGTGGCCATCATTGTCCCACTGGTTGGGGTGCTGTGGCGAGGTTGGTCAAGCCATTGGCCTTTTGAAGCTTTGCAAGAGGATGCCCAAGTGCAGACCATGCAGTCTTTGGCGGGGTTCAACCGCTGCGTCCGTTTGGCCACAGATTGCTATGGGGTGCACGCCACGTTGAACCGTCCCTTTCGCTGGTTGCTTGGCGAACCATTTTCGATTCCTTGGTCAGAAATCCAGTGGGAACCCCAGGGGGCTTTTGCCAAGTTCACCGACACCCGAAAGGCTTCTGTGGGGGGTCGGCCACTGACGTTCCCAAACTGGGTCCACGAAGCTGCACAACATCATTCTTCTTGATGGGCTTTTGACACAAGAAATCGCCCAAGAAGGCACTTTTTGCCCGTCTTGGTTCCATGCGTGAGGGATCGGAGCATGCAAGATCCTCAAAGTCCCTTGCACAAGCCTGAGAATCGATCAACATGCATGCATCCCGCAGGTGGTGTTCAGCCGATGCAGGTCTAGTATCCCTTTCCCATTCTTTGAGGAATCTCGTGTCGTCTACCACCGCTGCCAACATTCAACGAGTCGCATTTATCAGCTTGGGTTGCCCCAAGAACTTGGTGGACTCTGAACAAATGCTGGGCACGGTTCGCGAGGCTGGCTTTACGGTTGTCTCGTCGGATGATCCTGCTGACGCCATTGTGGTCAACACCTGCGGTTTCTTGGAATCATCCAAAGAAGAATCGCTGCAGGTGATTCGCGAAGCCCTCGCGCGTCGTGACCGTGGCGAAGCCAAGCGGGTGGTGGTGGCAGGGTGCTTGGTGCAGCGGCATCGGGCCAAGATTTTGGATTGGGTTCCGGGCATCGATGCCATGGTTGGGGTTTTTGATCGTGATCGAGTCCTGGATGCAGTGGGTGGGGTGGATCGCGAGTCACTTCCCGATGGCGATGCCGCGCCTCCGTATTGGATCAGCGGCAACGCTCTGCAAGCCGCCGAGGCTCGAGGGCGTGACACGATTGGTTTGACCGTTCATGGCAAGGATGGTCAAGGCATTGGCTACTGGGAGGGTGACGACACTCGAGTTCGGTTGACTCCGCGTCACCGGGCCTATCTTCGCATCAGCGAAGGATGCAACCAACGCTGCGCTTTTTGCACCATTCCCTCCATCCGGGGCAAGATGCGTTCCAAGCCGCTGGATCACATTGAGCATGAGGCTCGCGCTCTCGTGGCGGATGGGGCTTTCGAACTGGGGTTGATCGGCCAAGACACCACCAGCTGGGGCCGAGACATTGGTGATGATCGCGGTTTGGTCGGGGTTCTTGAAACAATCGACCGGGTGCTTGGTGAATCAGGTGGAGGCTGGGGGCGTTTGATGTACGCCTATCCGACCGATTTCACCGACGAAATGATCGACGCGATCGCGCGATTGCCGAACATTGTCAAGTACATCGATATTCCACTGCAGCACATGGCCACTCCGGTCTTAGAGCTGATGCGTCGCCGAACCACCGGAGAACAGCAGATGGAATTGCTGGAGAAGCTTCGAGAACGCATTCCTGGAGTGGCGATACGAACCACGTTTATTGTTGGCTTCCCCGGCGAGACCGATGCATATTTCGAGGAGCTCCGCGGCTTTGTAGACGCTTTCGGTTTTGACATGGTGGGGGCGTTCCAATTCTCCCCTGAACCAGGAACCCCTGCCGGAACACTGGATGCCGACCCCAAATTGCACGTCCCTGATGAAGTGAAAGCGGCACGCGAAGAAGCATTGATGTTGACCCAGCAAGCAGTTTGCTTTGACAACATGAATTACCTCGTCGAGCAAGCCGTCCAATTTGACGTACTGATTGACGGCCGTTCCGACGATGAAGGCTTGGCACTCGGCCGGGCGTATTTTCAAGCCCCAGAAGTTGATTCCGTGGTGCGGGTGAAGAGCGTGCAGCCATTGGTCCCAGGTGAACTGGTGCGTTGCACGGTTGTGGAAGCAGATGGGTACGACTTGTTCGCGGTGCCTACCGCAGATCTCGACACTTCGATTTCTCTGCCCGTGGTCGGGTGAAATTACTCGTCGTCGTATTCGTCGTACTCGTCCTCATCAAAGTCATACTCGTCGGCAAAACCTGGCTGGGCGCCATTGGCCAGCCACGCGGCAATGGCATCAAATTGCGCGGTGGCGTTCCCATCCAAGATGTCGGGACGGACTGCTTTGCCCGTGACTGGGTCGGCGTAGCGTGGCATTCGGGTTGATGGCGTGATTCGCAGGGGATCGTCCATCCAGCGGTGGTACCACCCAGGACGAAGGCGTTCGGCAGACAGGGCAAAGTTCACCCCCACGGCTTCAAAGGCTGCCATTGGAGGTTCGTCGCCCACCCCATGGCACGTGATGCATCCATAGCCCTCGAGGCCAACCAGCATTCGGCCCACTGTGGCGTCGGCTTCTTCAGTTGCCGCGAAGGCCTCCTCTTGGGGCATGCCATGCTCAGCGACCAGTGAAGTGGTCAGCGGCTCCGCCCACGCTCCAAATCCTGGCATTCTGGCGTGCATCCAAGGCCGAACCTCTTGGGTGCGGTTGCCGGCCAAGGTCTTCAGCAAATGTGCTGTCCGCAACTTTTCTCCCGTGCCGTCAAGATGGGGCAGTGTTTGGTCCACTTCGGGAGCGTGGGGATCGGCGAGGAGGGCTGGATCCACATCAAGGCCTCGACCTTCGCCGAGGGAAGCTTGGCCGTCTCGCGCGTGGCAAGACGTACAGCGCAGACTGTTGACCGCACGGGCGGCAAAGCCAAAGTTGGTCGGTGCGGTGGTGGACGCGAGCGCCTCAAAGGTTTGATTGATCGCAGATTGCTCGGAAGGGCTCAGCCGGAAGTCTGGACTTGAGTTGGCAACGTTCGCCAAGCAGCCGTTCATTTCAATCTGTGGCGTGGTGGGCAGGGGCAAACTGGGAACGGGCGGCGCATCGGATTGATGGCAATTGCCACAGCGCAGGGTGGCCGCCAGGGCTTCGCCCCGGACCACATTTCCAGTGACTCCTGCACCTTGGCCGGGCACTGCTTCTCGCAGGAAGGCTTCCAAATCCGCGGCTTCTTGCTCGGACAAGCGGAAGTCTGGCATCTTGGACCATGGTGATCTGGCATGGGGAGCACGAAGGAAATCGGCCAACGCGCCGGGTTGGTACTTTTGGCTTACCCCGGCCAGGGAGATGCCGTCGTAGTCTTCCTCAGGTTCGAGCACGTGGCAGTTCAGGCACTGCAGTTTCGCAGCCAAGACTTTGCCGTCTTGCGCGCGTCCTTCGATGGCTTTCATTGACCCTGAACCCATCGAGACCACCCATGCGGCGAGGTCTGCCGCATCTTGCTCTGCGTTGGGACCAGAAAGCAGGGCGGGCATGGGGGTGTCGGCTCGGTGGGCCGACGGATTCAGCAACCATTCTTGCACCCAACGCCCGTGCAAACGTTGCCCGGCATCCCGCAGCGAGCCGGCGGGGCGGTCAAGATCGGAGACGAATGTCGACGCTTTGGACGCATGACAGGCGGTACAGCGGTGTTCTGCGATCAGCTCGAGGCCGAGTTCGATGTTGTCGTGGACGGTGTCGGGCGAAAGCTGTTGGGTTGGAATGGGCTCCAGGCTGAAGTCCCTCCCGTCCCAGAGCAGCCGAATCCAAGCCGGGCCTTCGCTTGGGGGCGTCCACTTCAGATTGATGGAGCGGCTCCCCTTGTTCAGGCGAAGCTGTTTGGTTTGCAACGTGGATTCCAAAGCACCATCTAGGACCGCTTCTCCGTCGATCGAGAGCACGGCTGACCCGGTGCCGCGAAGCGCCAGTTCGGCTCGGGTTCGGATTGGCAAGTTGAGGGTTCCAGAAAACACACCCGTCCAGCCAGTGGGGGCGATCCCGATTGCCGGTGACTCTCCCGCTTCCACTCTGGCGGCAAACAGGCGGGTTGGCATGTCCCGCTGGCTGGCTCCATCCGAAAAGGAGACCGTGACACCCGACGGAGCTTGGGGTTCCGAAATGTTGGAACCGAAGTTCAATCCGATGGCCAAGAGCAGGGTGGAAAACATTGGGGGTTAATTTGTACCCAACTCGTGGACGGTGTTCCAGATGTCGGTGATGATGACGTCCCCGTCGGTGCTTTCTAAGTCGCATTGCACGTGCATTTGCATGACTGGCTGCATGTTCTTGAGCTTCAGGTGCACGGTTTTTCCATCCTCAAGAAGCGTGGCGGACTCGACAACCATTTCGTCGTGCTCTTCAACTTGGATTTCTTTTTTCTTGGCCAGTTCAATTTGTCCAACATCGGGGTTGAGGGCAGAGACTTCTGGTGACCCATACATGGGGCCCCAGACGTAGTCCCAACAATTGACGGCCCATGAACCGGTGTCCTCGGCCAGTTCTCGATCGAGGTTCACGGAAAAGGAGATCTTGACCCCATCTTTCACCGCGGTGATTGAGGTTGGGTTCTTGGGGGTACGGCCCGTCCAACGCACCCGTTGGAACGCGGTGAGACGCGCGGCGTTGGTTTGCCAACCTTTCAGGCCGCACACCCAGAGCTGTCCATCGGTGGGGTGAAAGCGACCGCGCATGGCCGAGGAGCCAAGCTGGACGGGGACTCGGAAGACGCCGCCCTGGACTTGCCCGTTGACTTCTTCTTTCATCACGCGGTAGATGGAACTTTGGCCGTATGACAGGTGAAGAAGTTCACCGGTCCAAGGCCATTGGCTTGAGGTCACCCATGTTTGCCCACCGGAGGAGTTGTCGACGCTCATGGGGAACCAGCACAGCGGCTTGTTGTAGTCCGTTGGCGTTTCGGGTTGGTGGGCCAATGGCACCACACCCTGGAAGGATCCGGGGGACATCCAGTGCAATTTGCAGTGGGGGCACCACGTACCTTCGTTGTCACCCGCGGTGACAATTTTTCCGTCGGGGGAGATGCCGATGCCGTTCGGGGCTCGAAGTCCGGTGGAGAACACTTCAAGATCTCTGCCGCTCTTGTCCACTTTGATCACGGTGCCGTGATGTTCGTTCAGGCTGTCTTCGAATCCACGTCCTCCATCACGAACGGGACCAGCTTTTCCAAACCAGAAGTTGCCCTCGCCATCCACTTGCAGATCAAAAGCAAAGTCATGGAACGAAGGCGTGGTGTAGACAAGATTGCAGAAGTTGTCGTACAGGTCGGCTTCGCCGTCATTGTTGAAGTCGATCAAGCGAGTGATTTGGTCTTTGCCGTGCACGAAAATTTGGCCGTCACGAACCGCCAGGCCCAAGGTCTCAAAAAGGCCAGAGGCGAACCTCTTCCACCGGATGTCTTTCATTTCTAGGAGACCTGTGACAAGCCAGACATCGCCATTCCACGTGCACACGGCCGCGGTGTTGTCATCGACAAAGTCGAATCCACCAATGCGCATGTACGAATTCCACGGGTTCTCAAAGGGCACCGGGATGTCGTCCACGACAAAAGTCTCGTTGCCGTTTTCTGCAACCTTGGCTTGGACGATGACCTCTTCGGGATAGATCGGCGGGAACAGGGCAGGATCCGGTTGGCTTCCCGCGAACATCCGAGTGAACAGACGCTTCGGGATGGGAGCAGATGCAAGGACGCTGGGTTTGATCTGCTCTCGGGTGGCGGCGATGCCGATCATGATCGAACCCGAAGGGCCGTCGACGGTGGGGTCGATGTTCATCACCAAGGACTTCCCCGAAATTTCAAAGGTGGAGTTGGTGCTGCCACGGATGGCAAATCTCGTGTCACCGACCCGTGCTCCTCGTCCATCAGAAAGAACCTTGATGCGTTGTCTTCGGGTGGCGTCGGCCACACGGAGTTGCATGCTTTCGGGTTCCGCAGCGGGAAAGATTTCCAGCGTACGCACCAGCACATCGCCGCCCTCGGATTGCTCGACTCCGTGGTGTTCGAGCACTCGGGTTTGTCCCACGGTGTAGTTCAAGATGCACTCGTCACCCACTCGCATCAGTCCGCCCCACCGAGCCATCTCAGGAGGAAGTGGTCCCCAGGGCTTGCTGGGGCGGGGATCTTCCCAAGAGCCGTTCACTTTCCATCCTGGACCTTCCAAGCTGCCGTACATGGGGGTGCCAACCGCTCCGGGATGGCCACCATGGCTTCCGTTGTAGGAGACCCCTTCCCAGTCCAAGCCGCCTTGCCACACAGCGCCTACCCGCAGCAGGCCGGTGTCGAAAGACGCGACCCATCCGTCTTCGAGGAACATGTTCAGCCCCTTGTTGGCGGTGGCGTAGTCCATGGAGTAGGCCGTGGCACAGGAAACAAACGGACCGTGGTCCATTCGGTTCCACCATTCGCTCTCGGGGACGTCTTGGGTGGTGAGTCGGGCATCAAGACGTTCAGCCCGAGTCATGTCTTTGGGGTCAAGATGACGGGCTTTGATGAATTTGTATTCGACCACGCTGTTGGGATCATGAGCTTGGATGGCAAAGGTGCCTTCCGAGAGTCGCTTTCTCCCCTTGCGGTTTTTGGGTTCCCACCAATCCACCACGACTTGGTTGTCGATGCTGGTTTGGATATGCCGTCCGGCCACCCGGATGCGTAACTTGACCCAGTCGCCATCGACATGGGGGGGCATGTTGTTGTTCACGATTCCATACAAGGAACACGTCTTGATGCTGTCTCCGTGGGTCGCGTTGACTTGGCATTCGTATCCAACATCAGGCCAGCCAGATTTCTGGAACTTGGTGTGGAAAAAGACACCACTGTTCGCGCCAGGCTGGGTCCGCACCATGGCTTCAAATTCAAAGTCGTCCCACTTGCGACCTACGCCGTCTTTCCCAGACCAAAAAAGGTGGCCGCGTTCACCGTTGACCCTCAGGGTTTCGTCTTCCACTGTGAAGGCTTTCGGGTTTTCAGCGGCCCGCCAGCCGTCCAGGGAGCTGCCATCAAAAAGAGTCACCCAATCGCCGGCCGTCGCGACGGTGGTCAGGAGCAGAACAGAAAGGAAGGCGTAATGCATGGGTTTACTACTCGGCGTCATGGTTGTTGGTGGGTGTTGTTGAAGGCAGACGGTGGCGCAGTTTGGGTTCGGGCCAGTTCGATAATGCCAGTGATCTCGGGATCGGTCAGATTCACAGTGGTGGCTTCGACGGCCTCTTTTATGGCTTGATGAAGGTCGGCGTCACCTGCCGACATGAGGTCGGCGCGAATCAGCAATTCGCCAAGTGAATTGGCCTCTTGTTCAGAGCGCCCAAGCTTTTGTTCCAAAAGATCTCCAGCCGCTCGGGCCATTTGGGTGGCCTGCTGAAATCGCAGCGCATCTTCGTGGACGAACTTCTCATGGAAGCCTGTGCTTTGATGTTGTGCGTCCAGCATTGATGCTTCTCCAGCCCCTCGGATTCGGGTTGTTGATCGTACTCGGATCCCGACGCCATGTGACGGAATCGGTCAGGCAGTGAATGCTTCGTGGTGCGGGTTCAGCCCCAAGCGGCCAAGATGGCCACGAGATCGTTGAACTCGACGGCCCCGTCTCCGTTGACATCTCCAACATCACCGGTGCCCCAGTTGGAGAGGACAATCAACACGTCAAACAGACCGACCATGCCGTCCCCGTTCAAGTCTTCGGGCGGTCCAGGCGGGGGGGGGGAGGGGGTGGAGGATTGCCAACTTGTGAAAAAATCAAACAGGTGTAGGGCCCAATACCGATCTCCGCCGATTGTCCCAGACCGTCATAGGGGATGGCGTCGGTGGTGATGTCATACCCGGGATGGTTGCCGTAGTCCTCCCCGTAGTTGGTGCTGTCGGAATTGAAAATGACTTTCCATTCTCCCGAGCGCGGGAAGCCGATGCGGTAGTTGCTCCACGATTGGTCGCGAAAATTCATCACCACGAGCACATCGTCTCCAGGCCCACCGTCCTGAAAGCGGTGAAAACCGACCAGTTTGTCGTTGTTGTTGACATGGAAGAAGTTGATGTTTGGCCCAGTCAAACCACGACTGTTTCCATTGAGGTTGCGTCGCAAGGCGATGAGATCTCGGTGCAGCTCGAACACGCCTTGGAACGTTTCTTTCTTGGACCAATCCAAGGCGATTGAGTCGCGAAAATATTCATCCTCCAAGAATTCCTGTCCTTGGAAAATCATGGGTACGCCTGGAGCAGTCATAACCAAAGCTCCACCGAGCGTTGAGCGTTTCCTTGAGAAGTAACTGCCAGCATTTCCTGGCCAGATGGTTTCAGGCACCCGTGAACGGCCATTGGCCACTTCGTCATGGTTTTCGGTGAACAGCACCCGTTGGACGGGATCGCCGTTGTAGGCAAAGTTGACAGCGTCGTGCACCGCCCACATGTTTCGGTCGTCGTCGTTCGCCGCTTCGATGGCGTTGCGGACGGGCCAATGGAAATTGGGGTCCCACTGGCTGTCAAAACCTGCACCACCTTGCGAGGTTGGTCGGGTCATGCCCCACTCGCTGTAGCCATCTTCGGCCACGATGATTTTTTCGGGGCTTTGTCCGTCAACACTGTTGTTGAGGTACTGAAGCCAGCTCCAGCCGTCAGGGTTGTCTTGGACATCTCCACCGCCGAGATCAGCGCCGGTTCTTCTGATCCAAGCGGTGCCGTCTACCCGAAGTCCATCGATGTGCATGCCGTTGAGAAAGTACATCGCGCTTTCGACGAGATACTCACGAACTTCGTTGCGGCCAAAGTCGGGACGCGTGTCCCCCCACGGGGTCGCGCCACGATCGTCGTTGTAGAAGTAAATGCCACCCCATTCACCTTGCGACCATCCATCAAACCTCCAGATGCCGAGATCAGATGGCCCCAGGTGGTTGTACACCACGTCGAGCAACACCGCGATCCCACGCTCGTGGCAAGCATTCACGAATCGCTGCAGCCCACGCATGCCCCCGTAGGACTCTTCTACCGCGAAAACATGTCCTGGGTTGTAGCCCCACGAAAGGCCGCCTGCAAATTCGTTGACAGGCATCAGCTCCACGGCATTGATGCCAAGCTCCACCAAATGGTCAAGACGAGCGATGGCTTGATCAAACGTGTTGGGGGGGCTGCCGCCAGGAAAGGTGCCGAGATGCATCTCGTAAATCACCAGTTCATTCCAGTTGTCTATTTGGAACGATTGATCGGTCCAAGCAAAATCGGAAGGATCCATCAGGATGGAGTTGCCCACACTGTTGACCATCTCCTTGGCCCAAGGATCAGGCCGCCAATTGACCCCGCTGTTGACCACCACGAACTTGTATTGGTCTCCGGCTTCTGGACCCGAGATCCCCCCCTCCCACCAACCGTTGGCGCTGGAGGACAGCACGTTGGCGTTGAGGTTCCAACCGTTGAAGTCACCCACCACGCGGACTGAGCTGGCAAACGGAGCCCAGACCCGGGCGTACGCTCCTCCAGAGACCAGCTCGAGGCCATTGGCCGACAGCACGGAAGTGAGAGCCGATGCAACCAAGCAGCAGAGGGATCGCTTCATGCTTCCACCATAAACCGGGGATGGCACTGGGCCTGCGATTCTTCACATTTCAGTCGGAAAAACGTCCATCGGTGTCGAATAACACATCCTTTACGTCGTATTTTCCAAACTCAGAGCGACTCCTGCATACTACATGGCATGTTCATTGCCGCCGTACTGATGTTGGGGTCCCTCGGGGATGCTTTGCTCCCTCAGAATCACCAAGTGGTCTTCGACGCCAGTCGATTCCATACCAATCGCGATGGTCGGGCCCTCGCTCTGCCTGCCGAAGGTGAGTCTTTTACATTTGCGGTCTACGGCGATCGCACTGGGGGCAACACAGGATTCCTCTCCGACCCCAGCGAAGAACGCAGCGGCCATGACCAAGCCCAGCGTGTGCTGGCTCGTGCGGTACGAGACACCAACTTGGCGGGCCCGGACCTCGTCATGACCGTGGGTGATTTGATCCAAGGCTACAACACGACCGAGCCGTGGCTGGAACAGATGCATGAGTATCGAGAGACCATGAATGGGCTCTTGTGCCCATGGTTCCCGGTGGCCGGCAACCATGACATTTACTGGCGTGGTCCAGATCGTCCGGCGGAAGAACACGAGCAACGGTACGAGCAACATTTTGGCCCGCTTTGGTACGCCTTTGACCACAAAGGGTGTCGATTCATTGTCCTTTATTCAGACGAGGGGAATCCCGAAACCGGAGAGCGGAATTTCAGCAAGCCTGATTGTCAAGTGATGAGCCCAGCGCAAAAAGCATGGCTCACGCAGATGGTGACCGAGGGCGCTTCGATGCGGCATCAATTTGTGTTCCTTCATCATCCTCGGTGGAGGAAGGGTTCCTACGGTGACGATTGGGACCAAGTCCACAAGATCTTGGTGTCGGGCGGCAACGTGCGTGCGGTCTTTGCTGGCCACATCCATCAAGCCACCTACGCTGGGCCCCAAGATGGCATCGAGTATTTGTCATTGGCGACCGTGGGCGGCGGGCAATCTTTCACGGTTCCGGAAGCCGGATGGCTGCACCACTGGAATTTGATCACGGTTCGTGATGATCAAATTCAAATGGCGATGTTCCCTGTGGGTGAAACGATGGATCCTCGCATGATGACCGATCAGAATCGGTCCGAAGCCCAGCGGCTCCGTGATGTCCGTCCGGAGTTCCTCTCTGAACTCCCGGTTCAGGAGGACGGGTCCGTGGATGCTGAAATCTTGGTTCGTCTCGCCAATCCCAACCCCGAGCGTGGGGTGCGATGGCACGTCACCCTTGAAGGAGATGATCGTTGGGAACTTGAACCCAACCATCGCCACGCCCAAGCTTCTGGCAACGCGCTTACTGAAATGACGTTCCGGGTCCGGCGAATTCCTGGCCCTGTGGATTCTCGATGGGGCACTCCAGAGTTGGTGCTTTCTTCGGAATGGATGGGACCCGGTGTGGGCATTCAAATTCCAGAGTCCCGCCATGCTTTCCCCTTGGACATTGATTTGGGTGACCTTCCTGAACCCGACTCTGACCAAGTGTTCAAGACCGGGGTGAAAGGGGCCCACGCCCGAGTGGCGAATTCAGCACTTCCCCTTCCGGATGGGCCGATGACGCTTGAATGTTGGGTGCGGCCGGACCGCTTTTCCAATCGGGTTGGCGTGGTGACCAAAACCGAAGGCAGTGAGTACGGCATCTTCGCCAGCAACGGTCGACCCGAATTTTACATCCATGTTGGAGGCGGCTACCGCGTGGCTGCGGCCCCAGAAAAGTTCCGGTTGAAAACACGTTCCTGGTCTCACCTGGCCGGGGTGTATGACGGGAAGGCTGTGCGATTGTTTGTCAACGGCAAAGAAGTGGGCCGATCGGCCGCCAGCGGCAGTCGATTGACCAACGCATTGCCATTGGTCGTCGGGGGGGACGTTGCTGCAGATGGCACGATGACTTCGCCATTTGAAGGTCGGCTTGAGGAGGTCCGCCTTTCAAAAGTGGCCCGGTACAGCCAAGATTTTTCGCCACCCGAGCGGCACAGTTCAGATCCAGAAACCATGCTCTTGCTCCCCTGCGATGTGGCTGTGGGGTCATTCTTGCCCGATCGCTCTGGTCAAAAGGCCCACGCTGCGGTGACTGGTTCAGTCAAACTCTCGGCTTCAGATCGCTGAATCCAGAGCGGCGGCTAGCCAAACAACTCGCGAACCACTCGGCCTTCGACATCGGTCAGGCGGAAATCACGTCCAGCGTGTCGATAGGTCAGTCGTTCGTGGTTCAGTCCCAGCAAGGCCAAGATCGTGGCGTGCAGATCATGGACATGGACTTTGTTGTCCTGGGCGTAATAGCCCCACTCATCCGTCGCGCCAAATGAGAACCCAGGTTTGACACCGCCCCCGGCCATCCACATGGTGAAGGCATGGGGGTTGTGGTCGCGACCGTTGCCATCTTGCGCATCCGGCGTTCGGCCAAATTCGCCTCCCCACAGCACCAAGGTGTCATCGAGCATGCCACGCTGCTTGAGATCGCGCAAAAGGCCAGCAATGGGACGGTCCACTTCACTCGCATTCTTGCGGTGGTCGCGTTCCAAGTTGCCGTGCTGGTCCCATTTGTATGAGTGGGTGCACTGGATGAAGCGAACACCTGCTTCAGCAAATCTGCGGGCCATCAAGCACTGACGTCCAAAGTGGTCGGTTTGGTCGTCTCCCACGCCGTACAGGTCAAACGTCGCTTGGGATTCTTGACTGATGTCGGTGACATCCGGGGCTTCGGATTGCATTCGGAAGGCCAATTCGAAGGATTCGATCCGGCCTTCCAGTTGAGGATCGTGCCCGACCGCGCCCAATCGTTCTTGTTCTACCGCTTGCAGATAGTCCAGTTGGGCCCGTTGCAGGTCTTTGGGCAATCCTGCGGTCATGTGGGCAAACTGGGCTCGTGCGGCGGGAATGGCGGCGTTGCCCATGGGGACGCCGTGATGGGCCGCGGGAAGGAAAGCGCTGGACCAGTTGACCACGCCGCCGTGTCCCAAGGTGGGACAGATGGTGACAAAGCCAGGAAGGTTTTCGTTTTCACTTCCAAGTCCATACGTAATCCATGAGCCCATCGATGGTCGCACAAAGGTGTCAGAACCCGTGTGAATTTTCATCAGGGCGGCGCCGTGGGCGGGGTTGGAGCCGTGCAGACTTTTGACCAAACACAGGTCGTCCACCATCTTGGCCACTTCGGGAAAGATTTCGCTGACCCATTGTCCACTTTCACCATGTTGAGCGAAGCGATACGGGCTTTCCATCAGGTTGCCGGTTTGCGCAAACTGAACACGGGGTTTTTGACCGGGATAGGGTTTGCCGTGATCACGTCGGAGTGCTGGTTTGTGGTCAAAGGTGTCGACCTGAGAGGGCCCGCCGTGCATGAACAAAAAGATCACGCGTTTTGCTCGGGGCGTGAACCCTGCCAGTCGAGGAGACAATGGGCTGCTCCCTTGACCAGTGAGGGGTGGGCGCTGGTCGGCCATCGCCCATTGGCCCAAGAGGCCGTGCAAGGCCAAAGCGCCAAAGCCAGCTGAGGTTTCTCGCAACGCCTCGCGTCGTGAGATGGGGCCGATTTGGTGATTTCCGCACCACGTCATGCTTTCACCTTAGTCCAAGTAAATGAATTCACTGCTGGCAAAGACGGATTGAATCAATCCCATCCATGCAGAACGTGCGGAATTGTCCACATCAAGGGTTCTGAGAAGGTGGCTCGCACGTTGGCGTTCTTCGGCCCGAGGCGATCTGGCGTAGGCCCGATTCCAGAGTTCCGTCAGGGCATCCTCGATGGGTGATGTGTGCAATACCCCCGCGAGACGTTCGGCTTCTTCAAGAACCAGGGGTGCATTCAAAAAGAACAAGGCTTGCGAGGATACCACCGTGCTTGGACGCTTCCCAAAAGAGACCGACGCGTCCGGATAGTCAAAAATGGAATACAAGTCGTACATGTCGTTCCGGATGACCGGGAGGTATATGGCGCGTCGCCGGTCCTCATAGCTCTCGTTGCTCGCAGATTGGTCGTTGTTGACGTAAGCAAAGTTGTCGGTCTCGAGCAGGCTTCCGCCCATGGTGGGGTCGATGCCGTCCGAGACCGTCAAGATGGCATCTCGGATCGCTTCGGCTTCGTAGCGTCTTCTGTGGCTTCGCCACAGCAGTGTGTTGTCAGGATCCAGCTGGGCCATATCTGGTCGGTGTTGTGACGATTGTTGCCACGTCTCGCTGGTCAAAATAAGACGGTGCAATCGTTTCAGGCTCCACCCGTCTTGGATAAACCACCGCGCGAGCCAATCCAACAGTTCCGGGTGGGTGGGCTTCCCGCCCCGGGTCCCAAAGTCTGAGGGTGTATCGACCAGCCCTACCCCAAAGTGTCCTTGCCACACTCGGTTGACAATGACCCGTGCGGTGAGAGGGTGTTCTGGATGCAACATCCACAAGGCCAGATCAAGCCGTCCGGAATTCGACTCGATGGGGGGCGCCGGCACCAGATGGTCGCTGACTTGCAAGAAGCCTCGCGGAATGGCTTCACCAATGCGTTGGGTGTGGTCTCCACGGGCGTGTAATTTCACCGAGCGTGGTTCGGGCTCGTCTCGCACTGAGATTGTGTCCGGTGCGATGGGGACTTCCATGGCCTGAATCTGCTCAAGGTGTTGTTTGGCAAAAGTCCACGCTTCGAAATCCACTTTGCTTGCCCCAGCCCGTTCAAGGTCGGTGGGGGAGAATGGGCCATCATCGAGCCACCGATTCCGGACTGTCTTTTGATTCGAATCTGTTTCACCGTCAGACGATGTTCGGTCTTTCTGCAAGATCGATCGGATTTCAATTTGCGTGGCGTTTGGGTCTTGGGTCCATTCTGGAGTGAAGACGAGCTGTTCGTGAAGACGTGTCACAAAGCCAACGGGAAGATTGAGCGATTGGGCAACGGCAACAAATTGGTCCGTGGTGTGTGCTTCGAGAGTGGTGTGTCGAAGTGACATGCGGTCAATATGGGGAAAGCTGACCGGCCGCTCCAAACGAATGGTGACTGAACCTGCAGGCCAATCTCCGGTGTAGACATCGACCCAGCGCTGGGTGTCGGGATAGAAAGATCCTGTTGCCGCGGCCAAAGCATCATTGGACGTTTCGGTACCGTTGATGATCAGTTTTAGGGGCCTGGATTCTGCGCTCGCATAACGCAACGCGAGTGTCCAGCGTCCAGATGCAGGGACTTCAACATCCCACTCCACGAACTGAAGTTCGTTGGGGCGGGTGGTGTGAATCACACCAATTCCAGGTCCCCAATGGTCAAAATCTTGGTTGAGGTTGGAGCGGTCAAATGCCTCAGCCTCCCGGCCGATTCGTGAAATTGGCATCTGGGCCACCGCTTCGATGGCTTGCGGAAGTTTGGTCAGCCAAGTGTCTTGCAAGCCAGCATCAACTTGTTTTTGGACTTGACCGATGGCTGATTCCGCAGCCTCCAGATCGCTTTCCCAAGCTTTTCGTTCTGCAATCACCTCAGGATGCGCGGCTGGGCGCTCCAGAACCCTGGCCACGGTGTTGAAGGTGGCCATGGTTTGTGTGGAATGCATGATTCCTGCCATGGAGTAGTAATCCCTCGCGGGAATGGGATCAAATTTGTGGTCATGGCAACGGGCACAGCCAATGGTCTGGCCCAGAAAAGTCTTTCCGATGGTGTCGAGTTGCTCGTCGACAATGTCGGCCCGCATTTTGGCCTTGTCCGGCTCCGCCAATACTTTGGGGCCCAGTCCCAAAAATCCAGTGGCGATGATGCGGTCGCGGGCCAAGTCGCGGTTGTCCGTGGGCGGAAGCAGATCTCCTGCCAACTGCATCGTGACGAATTGGTCATACGGCAGATCGTCGTTCAAGGCTTGGATGACCCAGTCACGCCAGCGCCAGGCGTTGGCGAAGGCAGTGTTTTCATCGAGGCCATTGGAGTCGGAATACCGAGCCACGTCCATCCAGTGTCTGGCCCACCGTTCGCCATAGTGAGGGGAATCCAGCAACTTGTCCAACGTCAGATTGAATCGTTCGCTGGCATGGGATTCGTCAAAAGCACGGAGTTGCTCAAGGGTCGGGGGCAATCCAGTCAAAGACAGATGGAGTCGCCGCAGGAGTTGGCTTTCTTCGGCGGGGGGTGAGGGGGTGCCCCCGGCACGCGCAAGCTTGTCGCCAATAAATCGATCAATGGGGTGTTGAGCAGAATGGATCGGGGGGGCCTCGTTCCCCATTGGTCGATACGCCCAATGCTGCAAGCGATCCTTCAGCTGAAGAGCGGATTCTTCAATGGCAGCTTCGCTTGACCTTGGAGGACGTGGGTCCGGAGCGCCGAGTTCAATCCAACGACGGACATCCGCGATGGTGGATTCTGGGAGCCGGCCGGAAGGAGGCATCCGAAAGTCGGGGTTGTGGTACTCAAGGGCTTCGAGGAGCCTTGAACTCGAGGCGTCACCGGGATGAATAACAGTTCCAGCATCGCCTCCTTTTGCCATGCCCTCCGGGGTTGACAAGACGAGACCGCCTCGGATTTTGTCGCCACCGTGGCAACTGATGCAGTGATCGACCAGCATGGGCCGCACGGTTCGCTCGAACAGTTCCAAACCAGGGTCTGTGGCCGTCAGCAGAAGGAGGCAAAGCACAGGAACAATCTACGAATATTCGAGATCAAATTGGGGACGAATCGCCGATTCGGTGTCGCGAATGGCCCTTTCTGGGTATTGTTTTGACTCGGGTCCAGCCCGGAGGAGCCTTTAAATGACCAACACCTCCCGACGAAAAGCCTTCACGATTGTCGAACTGTTGGTGGTCATCGCCATCATTGCCTTGTTGGTTTCTATTTTGCTCCCAGCGATCGGGAAGGCCCGTGATCAGGCCAAGTTGACCCAGTCGCTTTCCAATCTGAAAAATCTTGGTGTCGCACACGCCAGTTATGCCGCCGAGTGGAACGGTCGACAGTTCACCATGATCGACGACAACATCGGCCGTTACGGGGACAACGCTGACGTTGGCTTCCAAGGTTACGCCGCCGCCCGGAATGGTCGATTGCATC
Organism: Phycisphaeraceae bacterium; assembly: GCA_004213555.1. Lineage (GTDB taxonomy): Bacteria > Planctomycetota > Phycisphaerae > Phycisphaerales > SM1A02 > UBA8653. The sequence goes on from SHAP01000005.1 coordinate 25,669, forward strand.
CGGGAATCAATTTCGGCACCGCGACCAATGCCGATGGCACCAGCAGCAGCTACATCTGGACCCATGAAGCGGGAGCCCTGCCCATCCACGGATGCGCTCAGCCTCTCGTGATGCAGGCCAGCAACGGATTTGAATACTGGGGCTCATTCCGGATTCCAAATGTTCGCAACTTCAATGTGTACGTGGGAAACAAGTTCTACGACCCCACTTTCTACGCCCCCAAAGACACCATTGTTGTGGATGCCATCACAAGCCGGGGGCAGGACGGCACCAATTGTTTTGACGACCCGCAGGAATACTGCATTGCCAACTTCACGTACCCATGGGGATTTATCCCCGCGTGGAGCAGCTACTGCCTCTCTCCGGCCGCCATGTTCGCCGCCCAAGTGATGGATGAAGACTTCACTGGCAGCCCATGGGATATGCCGGGGGGATTCCGTTCGCCAGCGATGGATCAGGCCAAATACAGCGCTCTGAAGACCCACATGCTCGAGCACCAGTGGCTTCAATCACGCCGTGCCGAATGCAACACCAACATCCAGAACGACATTGGCTCTTTTTACGAGTCCTGTGAACCGTTCTACTTCAACCACTGCTGGGAATCGAACCCGGCCACCCTGTTCTACGACAGCCACGTGGAAACCGTTGGAGTTCGAAAGGCCGAGCGGGCTGATGGCCGAGTTCAAGCCCAGGACGGCGTTGGTCTGTGGAAGCGAAATACCCCCTTGGGCACCGATGGATATCTCATCGATTACGGCTACGACTTTGCGGCCACCAGCTTCCACGTGCTGACCATCGATGGCATCAAAGGCCGCGATATCCTCGCGGACTGATTTCACCCCCCTCATCCTCTGCTGACCCTCTTCCATACGTTCTTCCGTACGGAAAGGCCCGTCTTTTTCACGCCTGGCACCAACTTGGGGCCGCTTGGTCGACGATTCGTTGATCTGGAGGGGGTGTGGGCCGATGGCGAAAAATATGTGGATAACTTCATAAGTAACTGTTGACAAGTTGCTTATGTCCGAGAATATAAGCCTCGAACTCGGGCGCCCGCATCGTGTGGATGGGGGGTGGTTGGACCCGGGAGTGTTCGGGGGTGTGGAATGCATCGGATTTTGATGATGTTGGCCTTGTGGGCCTCGGTTGCTTTGCCTGTTGGCACGGCCATGGCACAAGAAGCAGGCTCAGAAGCCGGTCGGTTGCCCATGGCAGCCGGATTCGGTGGCGCGTGCTGCCTTTCAACAGGCCAGTGTGTCCAGCTGAACGCAGAACAATGCGAGATGTTTGACGGTCAATTTACTGAAGCAGTGCTCTGCGACGAATTTGTCTGCGTTCCGTTTGGAGCATGTTGCTTCCAAGATCTCACCTGCCAAAATGGGCTTGAAGAAGTCGAATGTCTCGGAATTGGTGGTCGGTACCAAGGGGACAGTGCGGAATGCGAAGCCGCTGTGGTTTGCGAAGTGCTTGGTGCCTGTTGCCTGGGCAGTGGGGACTGCACTGAACGCATGACCTATGAAGAGTGCGCGGACCTCGGGGGACGAGCCATGGGCTTTGAGTCTTCCTGCTCTGATGTTGTCTGCTTGGGGGCGTGTTGTGATCCTCAAACTGGTGCGTGCGATGAATCCCTCACCCGAGATGCCTGCATCGCCGCTGGCAGCAACTGGCAGCTTGAGGGATCGGCCTGCCCAAGTGAATCTTGCTTGGTGGAAACACGGTTCGCTCAGCAGACCGTGCCGCAGTCCAGCTTCGTCGATTTCAACATTGAGTCCTTTGACGACCGCGGCGGTCTTCGACCGCTTCTCGGGGTTGAAATCCTTCTTGATGGCCGTGCGGTGGCATACGCGACGTACACCAACAACGGCGGAACGGAAGTGAACCCGGTGATTGAATTCGATGAAAGCATCTGTATCAACAACGCCCCTGGTCTTGATCCGCTGCCTCTTTGCATCATCGAAGTTGAGGATGCTCCGTTCTCATGTTGCGAGGCTGGAGAGTCTTGCCTCCCGCCCCTTTCCACATGTGATTTTGGCGGTCGATTCCTGTTCTCTGATGAAATGTCTGGTTCTGTCCCTTCCGACAAATTCGGAGAATGGGTCGCGGACGGGCCGGTGGTTTTTGAAATCGCGTCGACCGGACGAGTGACTGGTGGAGGCAAAAACTTCGTGCTTCGAGTTGCACCGCACAAGGCGGAAATTGATCTTGCCGTTCGTTTGAATTACGGCGTCTTGGGCGCGTGTTGTGACCCTTGTGACGGCACATGCTTTGAAACGACGGAAGATGACTGTGTGAGTTCCGGGGGGGTCTACCAAGGTGATTTCGTCTCTTGCGAAGTTGCAGATTGCCAAGTCTCGGGCCGATGCTGCCTGGATTGCCCGGATGACTCCGGGGCGTTGTGTCTTGATGGCGCGACGCCCGAATCATGTGCTGCGGCTGGCGGATCGTTCTTGGTGTGTGGTGATTGCTCGATTGACGCGTGCCCGGGGTTTGAAGATTGCAACGCCAACGGTGTCCCCGATGGTTGTGACATATCCGGAGGCACCAGTGGAGACTGCGACACGAATGGCATTCCCGACGAATGTCAACCTGATTGTGATGGCGATGGCGTTCCTGATGATTGTGAACCTGATTGTGACACCGACGGCATTCCTGATGATTGCGAAGTCGATTGCAACGCTGACGGAATCCCGGATGACTGTCAGTCGCTTTCAGATTGCGACGGAAATGGCGTGCCAGACGCTTGCGAACCCTTTGATGACTGCAACAGCAGTGGGATTCCTGACCGTTGTGAACTTGAAAGCAACGACTGTGATGGCAATGGCATTCCCGACGATTGTCAGCCCGACTGCGACAGCGACGGTGTTCCAGACGCATGTGAACTTGATTGCAACAACGATGGTGTTCCCGACGACTGCCAAGGTCTTCCAGATTGCAACGGAAATGGCGTCTTTGATGAGTGCGACATCTTGAATGGAGACAGCGCTGACTGTGACGGGAACGGGGTTCCCGACGAATGCCAAGACGACTGCAACAACAATGGCATCTTCGATCAGTGTGATCTTGACAACGGCACCAGTGCAGATTGCAACTCAAACACCATTCCTGATGAATGTGAGGGCCTCCCCGATTGCAACCTGAACGGGGTTCCCGACGAATGCGACTTGGCTGGTGGTGCTGACGACTGTGATGCCAATGACATCCCCGATGAGTGCCAAGAGGATTGCGACAGCAACGGTCAAACCGATGTGTGCGAAATCCTGATTGACCCAAGTCTTGATTGCAACGGCGACGGTCTGCTCAATGCTTGTGAACCCATCGGGGCATGCTGCCTTCCGGCCGGAGCTGGACCTGAATGTTTGGTCTTGGCTGAAGGGTGCTGTGAAGCCCAAGGCGGGACGTTCCGTGGTCCGGGCACCGACTGCGACGATCCCGTGGTGTGTCAGGCGGATTGCCGAGTCGGATGCGAACGCAAAGGTTCGTTGTTGAGCTTGGGGCATGTTGAACTGCGATGGGATACGAATGGCAATTTGGTCACCGATTCCTTGGTTCAACTGTCCAACGACTGGAATGAGCCCGTCGTGGTCCGATTCTTCTTGGTCAATGGTGACGAACCCTTGGAGCTTGATCCATCCACGGGGGAGCGTGCGCACCCAGGTTGGAACTGGGTCGAGATGCGGGCCGAAATCCCAGCGAACGGCCCCTTCTGGTGGCGTGCTTCGGATGGTCTCAGCAGTTCTGGAAATCTTCCAAGTCTTGCCGTGATCGACGGTCCGGTACCTCTTGGTGACTTGCCCGGCCGACCTCTCCCGGCACCGGCCCAAGGTGAGCCGGGTGAGCGAACCGTTCGAGGCTTCCTCTACGCCTGGGCGGTGGATGCCGATGGATTTGAGATCCGTTGGAATCACCTCTCTGGTTCCGGCATGGTCATCCGCAGCGGCGAGGCTTGGGAACAACCCGCGTGTGCCTTTGCGGTTCCTGAGGTGGTTGCCGATCACGGCGACCGACTCGGGACACCAGGTGTTCTGTTGTTGGACGGTCGAGAATATTGCGCTCCAGGAGCCCGTTTGGTTGGTCAATTCCCCGCCGAGGGTGGGGCTGGTCTTCCCGCGTTTGACGGGGGCTCCTTGACCTTGCAACTGTTGGATCTTGATTTGGTGGACAAAAATGGATTGCCGCCTGTATCCATGATGACCGTGGAGGTTTGGAATGAGAACGAGGTCAAATTCTCAGGTACCAAGCGTTGCGTGACCCGTTGGGAGGACGCACGGCTCACCAGTTGGGATGCACCGCGTCACTGGGACGCGGCCACCATCGGCACCAACATTGGATCGTTCCGTCTTGATGCGAAAGCACATCCCAGCTGTTCGGTCACCAGGGATGGTGAAACCCGAAACTCAAGCGACGAAGCGGTCCTTGGATTGATTCGACGGCATGTTGGTTCTGGTGCGGCCAACAGCACCATTCGTGTGATGGGGATGGAATCAGCTGCCATCACATTGCCTTTGGATGACCAGCCTGAGGAAGATGGTTGGAGAGAAGTAGAGCAACTGCTCCAAGAGTTTGGCGTGGAGTTGAATCTCTCAGGGCATTGAAAAGGCACCTGGGGGGGAGCCTTTTCGTGTCCTCGAAGGACGTGGGGTCGGTACACAGTTACACGATTTGTATGCAATACAGCCAACCCCGCGAGGGCCCGGCCGAAGCAATTCGGTCGGGCCGTCCTTCGTTTAACAGAGGACACTTTCGATACGCATGGGGGCGAGCAGTTCACGCCCTTGAAGGACAGGAATCTCGAGCAAAATGCTGGCACCTACCACCAATCCTTGCTGTTGAGCCACCAGCTCTGCGGCTGCTCGGAGGGTGCCTCCGGTGGCCAGCACGTCATCAACCAACAGCACCTTTCTCTGAGTGAATGCGTTGGCCGCAGCTTCCAACTGGTCCTTTCCGTACTCCAAGGTGTACGAAACTCGGCTGACCGGGGGAGGCAACTTGCCAGGCTTGCGCAACGGCGCAAAACCGACACCGAGGGCCAACGCAATCGCGGTGCCAAAGATGAACCCTCTCGACTCGGCACCGGCCACCACATCGATGGGTGTGTCACGCCAGGGATCCACCATGGCCTCAACCGCAGCCATCAAGGCTTTTGGATCATCAAGAAGCGGGCCAATGTCCCGGAAGGTGACTCCGGGGTTGGGCCAATCTGGGATGGGGCGAAGGAGGTTGTCCAGTTCTTTTGGAGTCATTCCGGGGGGTGTCCGACATCGATGGCTTCGGCACGTTTGGCAAACGCCGGGGCCTGCTTCAGGAATGCCATTGGGTTCTTGAAGATCACATGATCGATTGCCTCGGGGTGGTGTCCTCGGGCTCGAAGCTCCAAGGCTGCCGTAGGAACGGAAAGAGGATTGGAGACCCCCCAGTCGCAGGCAGAGTTCATCCAGAGCCGTTCGGTTCCGCAGGTTTCAAGAATATCGGCCGCTCGTTTGGCGGTGCATTTGGTGTCTGGGTAAAGCGTCATGCCACCCCAAAACCCACCGTCCAGAACTTCCTTCACCGTGTGTTCTTCAACATGATCGATCAACACCCGCCCCGGGTCGATGCTTGGCTGGTTTCGCACCGCTTCCATGATCAATCGGGTTCCTTTTTGTTTGTCTTCAAGGTGTGGAGTGTGCACGAGGACCAGAGACTGATGTTGGGCGGCAATTTCAAGATGTTCTTCCAGAACCCGGAGTTCATTTTTGGAGTTCTTGTTCAGACCGATTTCTCCAATACCCAGAACATTGCCTTTGGCCAAGAATTCTGGAATCACTTGCATCACTTCTCGGGCAAAGCCAACATCTTCCGCTTCTTTTGGATTGATACACAGCCACGTGAAATGGTGGATGCCATAGGTGCGGGCTCGTGCCGGTTCTATCGACGTGAGTTGATTGAAATAATCTCGAAACCCTTCGGCTGAACATCGGTCGTAGCCGGCCCAAAACGCTGGTTCGGTCAACGCTCGGCACCCAGCCAGAGCCATTTTCTCGTAGTCGTCGGTCGTGCGACTCACCATATGGGCATGGGGGTCGATGTAACGCATCAGGAGGACCCTTCCCAAGCACCTGAGGCCCCTTTGCCGGGGGCTTCTGGAATCGGCTCGCTGGTGGGATCGCTGAACGATTCCAGTATCCGCCGGGCCCGCTCGGGTTGACCATCAATGAGCAAAGGAATCGCGGTTCGCAATGCCCTCAGTCGGAAATCATCTGTCCCGTCGGCCCGTTCGCAGCGGTCCAAAAAAGCCGCGATATCGATGAGTTTGGCTCGGTGTTCAAGAAAATCTCGATCGATCACGTCGGATCGTGGCAGATTGGTGTCCAGACGATTCATGAGGTGTGATCCTATGTCCATCATCGGCAGATCGGGCTACATTGCACCTCCGAAATGGAGGCACTTGACATGGGACGACCTGTAACGCTCTTTACTGGACAGTGGGCGGATCTGCCGCTCGAGGAATTGGCGAAGAAAGCGGCTGGCTTTGGGTACGACGGTCTCGAATTGGCATGTTGGGGGGACCATTTCGAAGTGGATCGGGCTCTTTCTGAAGATGGCTATGCCGAGGGTCGACATGAGCTTTTGGCCAAGTCGGGACTCAAGTGTTGGTCCATCTCCAACCACTTGGTGGGACAAGCTGTGTGCGACCGCATTGATGAACGCCACCAGTCCATTCTGCCCGCCTCTGTCTGGGGTGATGGTGAACCTGAGGGTGTTCGAGGACGAGCTGCGGCCGAAATGATCCAAACCGCGAAGGCCGCCGCCAAGCTGGGCGTGCCCGTGGTGAACGGCTTTACAGGGTCTTCCATCTGGGGGGATTGGTACTTCTTTCCGCCGACGTCACCTGCGATGGTGAAAGCTGGGTTTGATGACTTTGCAAATCGATGGGGACCCATTCTTGATGTTTTTCAATCTGAAGGGGTCAAGTTCGCTTTGGAAGTGCACCCAGGTGAGATTGCCTACGACTATTACTCCACGGAATCCGCCTTGTCCGCAATTGGTCAACACGAGGCGTTTGGATTTAACTTTGACCCTTCCCATTTGCTGTGGCAGGGGATTGACCCGGTGAAATTCATCGAGCGGTTCGGAGACCGAATCTTCCACGTTCACATGAAGGACGTCACGCTGAATACTGGTGACGGCATGAAGGGTATTTTGGGTTCCCATGTTCCGTTTGGTGATCCTCGTCGAGGATGGGAGTTCCGATCAGTTGGTCGAGGTGATGTTGATTTCGATGCCATCATCCGTGCCTTGAACAACATCGGCTACGAAGGCCCCCTGAGTGTCGAGTGGGAAGACACCGCAATGGACCGGGAATTCGGGGCAAAAGAGTCCTGTGAAGTGGTTCGAGCCACCCAGTTCCCAGCTTCGGGAGTCATCTTTGACGACGCGTTTGCGAAGGAGAACCAGCATGGTTGAGTCACGAGCACAATCCTCAGGGCGACGTCTCCGTGCGGCCATGGTCGGGGGCGGCCAAGGGGCGTTTATTGGGGCGGTCCACCGCTTGGCCCAGCGTTTGGACGGTGACATCGAACTTATGGCCGGTGCCATGCACGCCGACCCCGAAATTGCGGTCGCTTCGGCCTTGGAATTGGGCATCGCCGAAGACCGAGCCCACCGCACTTGGATGGAACTGTTGGAGGACGAGAAGAAAAGGCCAGAAGATGAGCGAATTGATTTCGTCACCATCGTGACCCCCAACTTTTTGCATGCCCCGATTGCCCTGGCTTTTGTGGAAGCTGGGATCAATGTGGTGTGCGACAAGCCGCTTTGTTTGACCGAAGCGGAAGCCGCGGAACTGGTGGCGGCCCGTGAGGAATCTGGGGTGGTGTTCGCGGTGACCTACAACTACACCGGATATCCCATGGTTCGTGAAGCACGTGCCCGAATTGCCAATGGAGAGATTGGTCAAGTCCGCCGGGTGTTTGTCGAATACCACCAAGGTTGGTTGGCGACACGCCTTGAGGACAGTGGTCAGCAGCAGGCTTCTTGGCGAACCGATCCCAGCAAAGCTGGGGTGGGCGGGGCCGTGGGTGACATCGGATCGCACGCGGAGAACCTGGTGAGCTTCGTCACCGGTCTCGAAATCGAGTCTGTTGTGGCCGAGTGTCACTCTTTCTTGGGGCGAGCCATCGATGATGACACCCAAGTCATGTTCCGCATGAGTGGGGATGTTCGGGGCACCTTGACCGCGAGCCAAATCTGCATCGGCGACCTCAACGGTTTGGCGTTGCGGGTCCACGGTGATCGCGGCTCGTTGTACTGGGGTCAAGAAAACCCCAACCATCTCACGCTGAAGAGTCTGGACGGACCGGATCAGATACTGCACCGCGGCGCCGACTATTTGTCACCTGCGGCGGCGGACGTCACCCGGATTCCTGCAGGCCACCCCGAGGCTTTCATTGAGGCTTTTGCCAACGTGTATCGCGGCGTGGTCCAAGCTGTCCGCGCTGGCGAGCACAACCCCGAAAAGTATGCGTATCCCGGAGTTGAAGCTGGTGCTGCTGGGGTGAAGTTCATTCACCGAGTGGTGCAGAGCTCATCCGAGGGCTGCCGAAAGAGCATCTGATCGGGCTGGCAGGTGCTTAGAAGCCTGGACCACCCATCATCATCCCGCCCCCAAGCATTTGCTGGATTTCTGGGGGGAGTCGCTGGGGCTCAAGGAGACGCTGCAGGCCCCCCCGGGTGATTTGGGTTGGATCGAGGAACCCCTTGAGTTGTTCTCGGGTCTTCTGGTGAAGGTCTTTTCGTTCTGCCCGCAAACGATCGATTTGCTTTTGCAAATTCTGTTGCAGTTCAAATTGTTCCTGCATTCTTTTGCCATCGCCTTCTTCGCCTTTGTCTCCAAATGGCATCATGGCCCCAAACATGCTGCCCATGTCGATGTTGGGCATTCGGCGGTGCATGCCAAGCATTTGCTGATTGACTTCACGAAGAGATGCGCGATAGTCGGCGGCGAGACCGGCGAGGGCCTCTCTTTGCTCCATTCGAAGGGAGTCAAGCGTGAGGGCTTTTTCAAAAGCGGGATCCAAGAGGTCGGGGTCGCGGCCAATGGATGGGACGGATGCGAGGCCGTAAAACAAATCAAAGGCATCGGACTCGTCCAGCGGAAGCAAAAGAGACAGTGAGCTCGCAGCGTCATCGGTAACCTCGTTGGCCGCGTCGATGAGCTCGGTTCGCTTTTGCTGGCGACCCATCATGTCTTTCATCATTTTCATGGGATCAATATCGTCGTTCTTCTCACCATCGCCCATGCTCATTCCGATCATGTCGGTCATGCTCATGCCGGATTCGCGGTGTTCGGCCAGTTCTTCGAGCGGTTCCAAAATGACTTGCTCCCAGGCTTCGAGAGCATTCTGGAACGCCGCTGGATCTTCGGGGGTCCAACTGTTGCCGGTGACCAACTCTCGGAGATCGACTTTCCATCCTTCGTCGGTCCCGCCTCCCATGAACATCATGGCAATGCCCTCCATTCCACCGGAGCCGATGCGTGCCAGCAGCCAGGATCTTTGCCTCGTGATGTCAAATGTGGCAATGGCGGAAGCCCGTTCCGGGAACAGGGCCGACAACGTGCTGAACAGGAGTTCGTCGGCCGACCGAATGGCTTGGTTGCGTTCGCGACGCCGGTTCTCGCTGTCGGCCATCATGTTCATCATCGAGGCGGGATCGTCTTCAGTGAATTCGATGATTTCTCGCTCGGGCAGGTTGTCGGCGCATGACAGCCTGTAATCATCGATGATGGCGTCCAAGAGGCCTTGGTCATCTTCAGAGACGCCGGCCAGCTCGCGGATGCTGAGGGTGTCCAAAGGAAGCAGCACGCCTCGGCTTCCGAACATCTCCCCGGCAATATCCATACCGATCGCCATAGGGCCATCCATGGGCACTTCGTACTCTTGTCCATTTTCAACGATCATCATGGCTCCGTCGGTGAACTGGATCGACTCCGGTCCATCGGCCCCCGACACACTGATCAAAATGTTGCCCGCACCGCCACTGCGGTCAATGACCATCTCGGCTCGGCCTTCAGCTCCTCCTTCTGGAAGGAGTTCGTCGGTGAATTTTCGGTCAAAGGCTCGGGCGTCGGCAAAGGCTTGATCCCGAGGAGATTTCTTTGGGGCTTTGCTGGCGTTCTTGCCACCCTTGCCACCTTTGCCCCCTTTGCTTCCCTTTTCCCCCTCGAAACCAGACAGCTTCATCATGTCCTGCATGTCGAAGTCTTCACCGTCGTCCAGCGCTTGGATGAGTCGGTCCCAGATGTTGTTCATACCCTCCCGAAAGGCCAGACGTTGCTCGGTCAATTCGGCGGCGAGATCGCGGTTGCCTGTCTCTTCAGCGTCGTTGATTCGACGAGCAAAAAGTGGATCAGCAGATGGCTGGTTGACTCCTGGATACATTTGCCGAAGGACACGAAGTCGGAAGCGATATCCGTCGTTGATGCCAAGGTCTGAAAGGACGCTCTGCACGAACGATTGAAGCGATCTTGCAATGGTTTGATCGGCTTTCCTTCGGCCGTCTTCCCCTTTGCCAAAATCGCCAGCGATTTCAAATATTGATGCGTCTGCGGCTTCCATCTGGGCTTCAAATTCTTCCTGAAGCATCTCGAACTCGGCCTTCAAATCCTCAATGTCAGCATCGGTGAGATCTGGACGGGCTGATTTGCCTCCACCGCCTTTGCCCTCTCCTTTTCCGCCCAATTCTCTTTTGATCTGCCCAAGACGTCTGGTGATTGCCGGATCCACAATTTCATCAAAGTTGGGCTTGGCCTGTTCCCGTTCCAATCGGGCTTCAATGGCATCAAGACGTTCTTTTCGATAGGTTCGGATGGCGCTGCTCTGGGTCTTGCCGTGTTGGGCCGCGGCGGTGTTCATTGCCTCGGTGATCTCGATGTCGGAGAAAAGAAGGAGATCCTGGGCTTCAATACTCATCGCGCCGCCGAAATTCCATTCGAACCCAGGCCAGGTCTGGGCGCGAAGACGTTCTCTTTCTCGACGTCCTCGCACATCCTCCAGTTGCATGCGTTGGCTTTCGGTGAGGTAGGAATAGGCCAGACTGAAGAGTTCATCTTCGGCTTCTTCAAGCTCATCGCACAGGTTCCTGTACTTGGAGCGTCGAGTTCGGAAAGAGGCCGCGAGTTCTGGATCAGCACTCGACCACTGGTATTTTCCATCGTCGTCATCGTTCTCAACAAAGTCTGCGAAGTCATCTTCGATGATTTCACGGAAAGCTTTGACGTAGGTGTCGTGGGCTGGAAGAAGGCCGTTGACTTGGGCCTGGCTCAGTCCGAGTTGTTCGGTGAGGGTGCGGAAGCGATCCCAATTCATGACCTCAGGAAACCCATCGTTTCCCCAAAACTGTCCTGACGCCATGGTGGTGAGGAGCAAAACACTTGCAACGAATTGATTCATGGGAAAGCCTCCGTAGTGCAAATGGTACGGGCGAGACTCTCTTTTGGTTCTGGGTAGGTTTAAGAATCGTGCTTGGACGGCGTTTGAGGCTGATCCAGACGGCCGATGGCCAATGCCGTTCCAAACCCGAGGGCGGCCGCCATGCCTGCCAAGAGGACGTCCTGAAGATCTGGGCTGAACGCTTCGGTGCGCCAGTACTGGGGCTTCACTTGGTCGCGTTGCTCGATGCTGGAGATGATTTGCCCTCGGATCACATCGCCGACCTTTGGCTGAACCCCGACCCGAAACGGCCAGAGGCCAAGCACCGCGCCCAGAAGCAGGCCGAGCAGGACGCCGGTGGTCGCGGATTCGTGATTTTTCAAGAGCGAGCGCATGACGAGCGTCGTTGCGGCAACCCCGACAGCGAAGCCCATCCCAAAAGGCATCAGGGTTTGCAACGGAATCATCACTGCTTCGACGCTTCCCAGTTTGATGCCATCTTTGAACCCATCAATTGCGCTGAGGATCACCACGTACTGCCCCAAAAGCAGCAGAACAAAGCCTCCCGAAAGACCAGGCAAGATCATGGAAGCGCCGCCGAGAGCGCCAGCCAACGTCGCCATGATCCAACCACTGGTGGTGGCAAAGCCTCCCATGCTCTCCAACATGGCCAAACTGGCCATGGCGATGATTCCGCAGATCATGCCGAGCTTTGCTCCCAGGGTCCACTCGGGCAACTGACGACGGAGAACGGGAACGCCCCCAAGGGTGAGCCCAATGAAGGTTGCGTACGCGAGAGACCGGTGGTTGAGGACCAAATCGCTGACCGTTCCTGCAAGAACCACGATGGTCAAGGCCGCGGGAACGGCAACCCACACGACCGGTGCCACGCTTTGTTTGGTGATCTTGAACCGGCACAATTGCCCTACTGCCTCAATCAGTGACCGGTATACGCCCGCCGCGAGCAACATGGTGCCGCCGGAAATACCTGGGATCAAGTTGGCCAAGCCCATAAGCACGCCGCCGGCAATGTGGTTGAACATGCTCACTGTGTTTGCATCGGATGTCTGGCGTGGGGATCTTCAGACATTGAAGAGGAAGTGGATGATGTCGCCGTCGGCAACCACATACGTCTTGCCTTCGCTTCGGAGCTTGCCAGCTTCCCGGATGCCTTTTTCGTGGTTGTGGAGTTCCAGATCCTCCAGGCTGAAGCATTCGGCACGGATAAATCCGCGTTCGAAGTCGGTGTGGATGACGCCGGCGGCTTGGGGAGCGGTGGCTCCAATCGGAATGGTCCATGCCCTGATTTCTTTCTCCCCGGCGGTGAAGTAACTCTGGAGGCCCAGCAGGGCGTAGGCCGCTCGCGTGACCTTGTGAAGAGCAGGTTCATCCATGCCAAGATCAGCAAGCATCTGTGTCTTGGTCTCGTCGTCGAGCTCCGCGAGTTCGCTTTCAATTTTCGCGCAAACTTTGACCATCCCAGCGCCGGTGTTGGCGGCGTGATTTCGAAGGGCCGCGGCGGAAGGCGAATCTTCGGCAAGGCCAGACTCATCAACGTTGGCGATGAAGATGACCCGTTTGGCTGTGATGAAGCCATAACCGCGAAGGGTGCGTTCTTCGTCTGCAGAGAGTTCCATGCCTCGAATGGGATGGGCTGATTCCAAATGCCTTTGGCAGCGCTGCAAAAGTTCCAATCGGGCGGCCCATTCTTTGTCTCCGGTTCTTGCTTGGCGTCGAGCTTTGTCGACCCCATTTTCACAAACCGAAAGGTCCGCCAAGATGAGTTCGGTTTCAATGACATCGGCATCGCGGACTGGGTCCACGCTTCCGTCCACATGGGTGATGTCAGCATCTTCAAAGCATCGGACCACATGCAAGATGGCGTCGACCTCCCGAATGTGGGACAGAAATTTGTTTCCGAGTCCCTCGCCTTCACTTGCCCCTTTGACGATCCCGGCAATGTCAACCAATCGGACGGCGGCGGGGATGACCTTTTGGGTGGGAATCTTGGCTTCAATACGCGTCAGCCGTGTATCGGGTACTTCAACAATGCCGACGTTTGGTTCGATGGTGCAAAACGGATAGTTCGCGGCCTCGATACCAGCAGCAGTGAGCGCGTTGAAGAGAGTGCTTTTGCCTACGTTGGGCAGGCCGACAATGCCACATTCCATGATTCGTACTCCACAGGAAGGACAATCTTAAGGGGTAAGGCCGTAAAAAATGCCACCCCGAGCGCAAGGCATCGGGGCGGCGTGGGGGGGCAAAAAAGGAGGCGGCCATCTCATGAGGATCACGTCCGAAGAAGGCGGCCGTGCTGCATGTTGCAGCTTTTTGTTAGGGGCGACAGTCGTTGCCCCAGTTGGCCAAGACCAATGTTAGGTCTGAGAATCCTACCTCATTGTCCTCATTCAGGTCGCCAAGGCATCCAGAGCACGGACCGTATTGGCTCAGCACGAACAAAATGTCGGCGATGCTCACAAAAAGATCGCCGTTGGCATCACCAACGCAATCGCATTCGTCGGGGATGCCATCGAGGTCGAGGTCGACCGAAGTGCCATCGTTAATGTCACATAAGTCTGGTACACCGTTGGCGTTGCAATCTTCGTACCGCCCTTCATCAAGGTCGCAAGCGTCGATCACGCCGTTGCCATCGCAATCGGTTGCTCCCGTGTATTCCGGATCGCAGTCATTTTCAATTCCATCGCCATCCACATCGTTGTCACAGGCATCGATGGTGCCGTCACCGTCTTGATCGGACTCGCAGACGTCGGGGACGCCATTGGTGTCACAGTCCTCTTCGATGCCCTCCGTGATGTCGCATTCGTCTGGAATGGCATTCCCGTTGCAATCTGGGCTGGTCATGTCGGCCAGATCGCAGGAGTCTGGAATGCCGTTCTCGTTGCAGTCGGTGGAGAAGCCGGATTCCAGGTCGCACACGTCAGGAATGCCATTGCCTTGGCAGTCTTGGGTGGGGTCAAACGCGACCTGACAGGTGTCAAGTTCTCCATTGCCATCGCAGTCGGAGAAGGGATCAAGTTCGCAGGCGTCTTCAACGCCGTTGCCATTGCAGTCCACGCCTTTGTAGCCGCAGGAATCGGCGTCGCAGTCATCGTGGATGTTGTCCCCGTCATCATCCTCGTCGCAAGCATCGGTAACGCCGTCTCCGTCACAGTCTTCCATGACCATGCCACAAGAGTCAGCATCGCATTCGTCTGGGATGCCATCGTTGTCGTCATCCGCATCGCAGGCGTCGGTGGTGCCATCTTGGTCGCAATCCGGTTCACAGCCATCGAAGATGCCATTGTTGTCGCAGTCTTCTTGGGTCATGCCGCATGAATCGGCGTCGCATTCGTCGGAAATGCCATCTCCGTCGTCGTCAAGATCGCAGGCGTCGGGCACTCCGTCCTGGTCGCAATCGGGATCACAGCCATCGAAGACACCGTTGCCGTCGCAGTCTTCCATGTTCATGCCGCATGAATCGGCGTCGCATTCGTTGGAAATACCATCGCCGTCAACATCAGGATCGCAGGCGTCGGGAATGCCGTCCTGGTCGCAGTCGGGATCGCACCCGTCAAAGATGCCATTGTTGTTGCAATCTTCTTGGTTCATGCCACATGAATCAGCGTCGCATTCGTCGGAAATGCCATCTCCGTCGTCGTCGGTGTCGCACGCGTCAATGATTCCGTCTCCGTCGCAATCGGATTCACATTCGTCGGGGACTTCGTTGCTGTCGCAGTCTTCCGAAAGGCCGCTTTCCAAGTCGCATTCGTCGGGAATGCCATTGGCATTGCAGTCGATCGCGTCGTCAGAATTGATTTCGCAGATATCAAGAATGCCGTTGCCGTTGCAGTCCCTCTCGTTGCCAGAGACGGTACCGAAGATCCTGAAGCTCCCAGGACAAGCGTCAACAGGCTCCGAAGGCATGACCATGACCACAGCTGTGCCATCGGAGGCGATGTCGTTCCAGATCGTTTGCGGAACCACAAAAGAGTCAAGGTTCAGGCCGCAACCTGGGTTTCCACCTTCGAAGCGGATGGCGTATCCATCAAATTCGAAGTCGATGTATTCCGCCTCTGAATTGAGGTCAGCCACGGTTTCAATAGAAATCACTGCGTCCTGGCCGCTGACGCTCAAGCCACCCAGCACCACCATGCTGGTTTCGCCGCCCATCGGTAGGGCGCGGATGGCGGAATTAAATTCGGTCACGGGGTTGCCAAGTTCACAGGAATCGGGAACGCCGTTCTCGTCGCAGTCCATGATTGGGTCGGTGGCGTCACATTCGTCAGGGATCCCATTCCCGTTGCAGTCATCGGAGATACCGAATGCAACATCGCATTCGTCTGGAATGAAATTGACGTTGCAGTCTTTCGAGTCACCGATGGTGATGTCGCACGAATCGGGGATCAAGTTGCCATTGCAATCGGTTGAGAATCCAGAGGCAATGTCACACACATCTGGGATGCCGTTTTCGTTGCAATCAGGAGAAATGCCTTCCTCAATTTCGCAGCTGTCTATCACGTTGTTGTCATTGCAATCGAGTGCTGGATCTTCGATGTCACATTCATCTGGAATACCGTTGTTGTTGCAGTCGATGGACCCTTCGGGGCGAAGCTGCATGATCGCCGCCGCAATATCGAGTCCAACATCAGCGTCACCACGATCGATGAAGATACCCCCGGTCTGTTCCGCCAAAGTGGCCAAGAACTCTGACGGGTCGTCTTCACCCTCATAGAGCGAACCACGCACGGCAATGATGGACGCGTCCGCGGTTTGGGCCGCATTCACCATTTGCTCCAAAGCAACGGGGACTGGTTTTTGACCGTTGCAGCCACCGGGTAGGTTGTCGGTGAAGAGCACGACAATGCGGCGTGCATCACCAAATTCGCCAACATGGCCCTCCACGCAGGGTGCGTTGCCTCCGCAAGCATGACGTACCGCAATATCCGAGGCCTCTCGGAACCCGGGAAGTCCAAATGGCCCATCGAGGCCCATCAGGGCAAGGGCGGTGTCTTCGGTTGAGCCCGACAGTTCGGCTTCTACCTTGACGTAGCCGTCGTTGAAGTTCAGGACGCCGGATCGGTCTTCGGGTTCATCGATCGCGGAGATGAGCTCATCGAGGTTGGCTTGGAGGAATGGAATGTCATCCTCAGTCATGGAGCGGGTGGTGTCGATGGCAAAGACAACTTCCACGGGACCATTTCCGGTACTGATGTCGCATTCGTCTGCGATCCCGTTCCCGTTGCAGTCGGGCTCGCAGTTGTCATCGACGCCATTGTCGTTGCAGTCTGCGCCTCCAGTGCTGTCGATGTCGCATTCATCTGGGATGTCATCGTTGTCATCATCGGGGTCGGCGTTGTCGCAGATGCCGTCCATATCTGCATCGAAGCATTCGTTGGGATCAAGCGGGCAGGCGTCCGTTGAGTTGGGGCAGCCGTCACCGTCGATGTCACTGTCACAGGCGTCAGGGATCGTATCTTCGTCGAGATCAGGATCACACTCGTCGGGTGTCGCGTTGGCGTCACAGTCGCTTGAAGTGCCATCGGCCAACTGGCAGCTGTCCGGAATACCGTCGGTTTGGCAGTCTTGTTGGTCACCATTTTCGATGTCGCATTCATCCGGGACGTCATTGCCATCGCAGTCGGCACTGATGCCTTCGAAGATGTCCCAGTAATCAAAGGTGCCGTTGTCGTTGCAGTCGACTTCGCAGGAGTCGAGGAAGGTGTTGCCATTCTGATCGAGAGATGGATCCGCAAAGATTTGACAGTTGTCAGGCACGCCATTGCTGTCGCAGTCAGAAGCGGTTCCGAATTTGATTTCGAACCAGTCTGGGTACAAATCGCCGTCGCAGTCCGTATCGCATTCGTCGGGGATACCGTTGTTGTTGAAGTCTGGCGCGGTGCCATTGGCGACTTCAACATCGTCGGCGACGCCGTTCATGTTGCAGTCGGTTTCGCACACGTCCAAGATGCCGTTCCCATTGGCATCTGCTTCGGGTGAGCTGGCAATTTGGTCGAGATCCAAAACGCCATTGGCATCACAGTCGGATTCGCACTCGTCGGGCACGCCATTTGATCCCATATCCGGGTAGGGGTTTCCCGGGATCCAAGTGAAGTCATCTTGCAGAATGCCATCGGCAAAATCGCAGGAATCCGGGCGTCCATTTTGGTTGCAATCCTCCTCGGAACCATCGCTGATTTCGCAGGAATCGGGAATTCCGTTTTGATTGCAATCTTCTTCTCCGTTGTCAATTTGCACTGGATCGGTCACGCCGTCGTCGTCGCAGTCGTCTTCACATGAGTCCGGCAGCCCATCAAAGTCAACATCCGTGTCGATGCCTGAGGCAACGGCTTCGCAGTCCAAAATTCCGTCTTTGTCGCAGTCGTTGTCCTCGATTGGGAGGTATTCCCCATCGGCTTCAACCGTTGACACAAAAATATCCACCGTGCCATTGATGCCATCTGGCTTTTGGTAGTACACGGTGGCCGTGAACTCGAAATCGCCAGGCGTGGCCACTTGGGCCAAGATGACACTGCCTCCATTGGCTGGAGTGCTGGGATCGCTGTCAAAGTAGCCGGAGTTTCCAGTGCACGAAGCGCCGCAGCCTTTGACAACTTCGTCGCCAGGTGAACCCAGTTCGGGATCAAATTTCGTGTCGGCTTGTCCACCAATTCCGAACCAACTGTCGCCCACCCCGGCCCGTGCATCCGGGATGTCTGTCCAAATCCCTAACGGGTGGTTTTGGGCAAGCGGGGCATTTGTTCTGAGGATCAAGTCGGTGCCAGTGATTTCGTTTCCGCCGACAGCCAGCACAGCGTCTTGGCTGTCGTCAAAATTGACGATGACTTGGTACACCCGGATGCCATCTGGGTGAATTCCACCAAGATCGCTGACTTCTGCGGATATGAAATCGGCCCAAAGTGCTGGCGAAGCCGCCAAAGCAAAGGCCGCAGCCCATCGTGTTCCAAACAGCATGTTTCCACCCTCAAAGTGACACCGGAAGGAACCCCCTTGGGTTCCGAAAAGGCAATGTAATGCTCGTCTTTGCTTCGATTTGGCCCAAATGGTGGTCCAAATGCGGCCTTCCTTGGAGGACTTGTCGAAATCCAATGTCATCAGTGGTTTACATTTTCCGAGGGTTCAAAGGAGGTGTGTATCTCCTGTGGACAACTCTCACATGACCCAGCGGGCGGCGAAGATCGCCAAGCCAAACGTCAAGGCGGTCGTCAACAGAATGCTGATGATCAGCGTGCCCATCAATTCCAAAGCAAATGATCCCACCAGCATCCATTGACTGGCACCAAGTCTCCGAAGTCCGGCATGTTCCGCCCGTCGTCTTTGCCAGTCGAGCCAAACCACGAGCAAAGCCAACAAGCTGACGCCCAGACCTGGCACCACCACGGCAAGTTGAATCAGTTTGGCTCGAGCGGCGAATGATTCTGCAAGCTCGTCCGCAACTTTTTCGGGGACCGCGGTCATGGCTCCATAAGCCAGCTTGAGGTTCGTTCGGACCATGGTGAGCGATCGTTGATCCTGTGGCGTGATTCTGAGCAAATGAATTGGGAGCTCGCTTTTGGAAATGTGAGCGTGCAGTCCCGAGCCGTCTTGATCGTAGAGATTCCGTATCAATGGGGTGTTTGGGGCCAAAATCTGTCGGTCTGCGGTTGCGTTGTTGGGTTGTCCTGAATCGGATTGATGGGCGTGGTAGAGACCATCCAAAACCCATGTGGTTGTCAAATTTGTCCAAGCCACTTGATCTGCAGGAGAACCGGTGGGGGCGCAGCGACCCACAACCCGGAGGCGTTGGGTGGGAGGTGCTTGCAAAGCAAACTTCTGGGGAGCCTCCGATT
The DNA here is from genome assembly GCA_004213555.1 of Phycisphaeraceae bacterium. Classification (GTDB taxonomy): domain Bacteria; phylum Planctomycetota; class Phycisphaerae; order Phycisphaerales; family SM1A02; genus UBA8653. The sequence goes on from SHAP01000005.1 coordinate 44,921, forward strand.
CAACAATATTTCCAAGGGAAAAGCGATCCAGACTTGTGTTGGCTCCCGCCACAATCTCCCCGGGTCGAATGCACCAGCGACCGGATGCCAATGTCAAGCCCAGAGTGGAAACAACGTCTGACTCTGTGCCGATCAACGTCACTCCGGAGGCTTGGTGCCCAAGGTGCATTGGCAGGACACCATCTGGGACGTCTTGTCTAGCCGCTTCTACCAAGCCCCAAGTTGCGGTGGGAATACTTCGAGGATCGAAGTCAAGGGCGGCCAGCACCAAGTCGGTTTGACCGGCACTGCCAGCCCCGGCGACGAGTGGAATGCCCTGCGTTTGTTGTCGAAGTTTTTGGACTTCACGTTGTACTGCTTGGTTGGTACCGGTGGGCACCGCGGCGGCCAAAGCGATTGCAAGTGAAAGCAACAGCAGTGTGCTTGGACGTTCACGCCACCGGGATTTTGCCAGGATCCATGCAACTCTCACGGCGGGGATCCTTCGGGGGAAATGATCCTGTCTGCGCGACCGATGAGCGTGGGGTCGTGGCTGGCGAAGCAAACAGTGACCGCATCGGACTCCCCAAGCAGCAAGTCGCTGCACACGTTGGACCAGCCTTTGTCCAATGAAGCCGTCGGCTCATCGGTCAAGCGAAGGGGGGCGGGGTGAAGAAGCACTCTGGCAAGGGCCACCCGCTGCTGCTGCCCAGTGGAGAGCGAAGCCATTGTCCGATTTTGAAAACCTGCGAGCCCCAGGCGGTTCAACACCTCATCTGTGATGTCTTGAGAGGGAATCGGATGTTTCATGAGATGGGCAGCCAAGGTCACTTGTTCGTGAACCCGCAAATCGGTGGCCAGTTCCAATTCTGCACCCATCCAAGCCAACTGCTGGGCTCGCCATTGTGGCGGTTGCGAGACAGGGTCAACGCCACACACACAAACACGACCTTTGGTGGGAGCGATCAACCCGGCCAACAGCATGAGGAGGGTGCTTTTCCCTTGGCCACTTGGCGCGACAATGCCAACCCGTTCTCCGGTGAAAATTTGCAGTTTGGGAATCTCGAGACAGAAATTGCCCCGTTTCACCAAGACCTCTTCCAGAAAAATAATGGGTTCAGAGGACATCGGGGATCTCCAGATCCTCAGGGATGCGTTCTTCAAAGACACCTTCGGTAAACCGCCAGCCGTCGGGGGTGTCCTGCAGAAGAAACGTGGCCGACCATCGGTCGGCTCGCTGATGGGAATGGCCCCAGTGCGTCACGCGTCCGCGTACCGTCCATTGCAATTGAACCATGGAACTCCAACGTGGGATTCCCTCTTGCGTGAGGTAGGTAGGCGTTTGAGGTTCGACACCATGGTGGGTAATGCTGGTCACTCTTGCCACCGCTCCACCTTCGTCACGCATCACCAAGGATGCAAAAATTTCTTCGTATACCGAATCCAAAAGCTCTCCACTGACAGACAGGGCCAAACTGTCGTAGACCGTATCCCTGTCGGTGTAATCAAACGCCCGGTACATATTCAAATGCAACGCCCTGGCCGCGTTTGCCAACTCTTCAGCAGGGATTTCTCTCTGTGGTGTCTGGAGCAGGATCAACGCGAGCCCAAAAGACAAGCTGAAACCTGCCGCCGATGGCCATCGTCGTGTTGACCATCGACACAGCAACAGGCTGGCCACAACGGATGTGCCCAAGCCAACCTGAAGGGCGATCGAAGTCTTTTTGAGTACGGCGGTTGGTGCCGGGTAGGTTTCCAGACGATCTCCGAGGCCGCCTGACACCCTGGACCATGTGTATGCAGGCTCGGCTGGGGTAAGCATGAAGGGGTCCACCAGACCTTGGGCTTGGATTTCCCCCGTGACAGGCAGAGGTGGTGGATCAAAAGGATCAGTGATGCGATCGGGTGCGAATCGAAACCAACGGAGCGTGACTTGGTTTGCGGGTTGCCCGAGCTTGGTGCGGAACTCAAAGCGCCATTTCCGCAGTCCACGCATGCCTGCGTTTGGAAACAAGGGCAGCAGAGCGGGGTCGGGATGATTGGCAATCGGTGATGTGCTGGTCCAGTTGGTGGCCCGTGCTCCGTCAACGACAACGGTCGCTTCTGAGAAGAGAAATTCCTGGACCGCCTCCACGGCCACATCTGTTTCAGAAGGGTGAAGATCGTCGGGAAGTTCGCGAGGAATCTCCATCAATTCGTCCAGCCATGCCAAGTTGGCCGTGACCACAAAGGCGATTTGACGGTCTTCGACGGTCAGATCAACCTCGGCATGTGGTCCATCCTGCGGATGCAGGGCAAAGTACAGGCTTAGGACGTAAGTCAGCACTGCTACAGGCTATGCTCGTACGTTCAGCCTTGGAAGATTGCTTCCTTGAGATGGAGTTTTTGATGTCTTTATTGTCCGTGATCGCTTTTTCTCTCTTTGCGCAGGACGGTGCCATCCGTGATGCCCTCGCCACTGTCGACGATGAAACCCGAGAGTTCCATGAGCACATAGTGGTCTTGTCTTCGCAGTGGATGGATGGCCGACTTCCGGGCACCCCAGGTATGGAACGTGCCAAGGACTATTTCGAACACCACCTTCGTGCGGTCGGCCTGCAACCTGCCGTCGAGCCACGCACCGGACATCCCGGCGGGTATCGACATCCATTTTCCTTGGGCACCGATTTCATCCGATCGGGGCAAGCTATGGCCACGGTTGTGAACGGCGAACTGGACGAATTTCGTGGAGAAACCGACTTTATGCTGACCGGTATGGGTTCCGGAACAGATGGGTTCGCCGGCCAGGCCGTTTTTGTCGGTTACGGCTTGGAGGTGGAAGGTCGCGATTACACCAACTTTTCGGAAGACACGGATCTGGCTGGGAAAGTGGCAGTGTTCTTTCGATTTGAGCCTATGGACGAAAACGGAGAGAGCCAATGGTCCAACCGCCGTTGGTCACGAGATGCTTCTTTCGCCAACAAAATTGCCGCGGTCGGTTCTCGCAATCCTGCTGCCATTGTGATCCTCAACCCTCCAAATTGCAGCGATGATCGGGCGGGATCGATGATCGCAGCCACCCAGCGTCTGACTTCACGATTTCCGGTCTACATGTGTTCTATTGATGCTGGAGATCGATTGCTTAGAGCATTGGATTCCGACGGCCGCACTGCCGCTGAATTCCGAACCCTGGCCGACCAAGGTTCAGGCCCCATCGAGCTGACCAACGGAATGATTACCTTGGAAGGCACAATCGAAGAGCAGCAGCAATGGGGAGAGAACGTGGTGGGTTTGCTCCCCGGGCGTGGTGAACTCGCCGAACAAGCCATTGTGGTTGGTGGGCACCTTGATCATTTGGGAAAAGGAGATTTTGGTTCTCGTCGTGGGGCCGGCCAGTTGCACCCCGGTGCCGACGACAATGCCTCCGGATCGGCGGGCATTCTCATGATTGCCAAGTCGATGGCCAAGGCCTACGAAGACCTGCCCGAAGACCAGCCCGCACGAAGCATCCTCTTTGTTGGCTTTAGCGCGGAGGAGTCAGGTTTGAATGGCTCCCGTGCTTTTGTTGACGACCCTATTTGGCCTTTGTCAGATGTCAGTCTGATGACCAATTTCGACATGATTGGACGTGCCATCGATGGCAAGGTTCAAGTTGCCGGAGCGGATACTGGAGTCGGGCTGCGAGGGATCGTTGAAGCGTCGGTTGAAAACTGTCCCCTTGAGGTCACGCTTCCTTCGCGTTCTCCTGGCGCCAGCGATCACACTTCATTCCTGAGCCGTGAGATCCCTGCTCTGTTCGGAATCACCGAGAACTTCCATGATGATTATCACACCCCGGACGACACTTCGGACAAGATCAACTTTGTCGCAGGAATGCAGATGACACGTCTTTTTGCAGACATCATCCAATCGGCGGCACTGCTCCCGGATCGAACCTCATGGGTTCCCAGGTCCGAACGTGGCAGTCGCCGCAGCGCCAACAACGACACCCCAAGCCGATCTTCGATTCGAGTCCGTTTTGGTATTCGTCCTGATTCCTACGATGACGATTTAACGGGCATCTTGGTCGGTGGTGTTACCGAAGGCGGCTCCGCTGAAGAAGCGGGGGTTCAAGCCGGTGACCTCTTGGTGGGATGGAATGAAAATACCGTCGAGAACGTTCGTGGGTGGATGGAGCTGCTGCGAGAGCACGATCCCGGTGATGTGGTCGCCATTACGGTCGTCCGAGATGGGAAAACGATGCAACTGAAAGCCCGACTCCAAGGGCGGGACACTGAGGGATGATCTTTAAACAGGGTGCCCACCAATCAGCGTGGGGGGTGTCCCTTTGATGAGTTCATCAATGCTGAGCGATTGGATTCCACTTCGAGTCTGAGTTCGTTTGGCCTCACCGCGGGTGCGCAGAACGACAATGGAGTTGCCGTCACTTTCGGCATCCAACTTCGACAACGAAGAAATTGTCTTGGTGCTGGGCAAAATCAGCCAGCGGCACAGACTCCCATCAGGGACTACGGCTTCGATGGGTCCTGAAATTTTTTCGCTTTGACGGACCTCCGCGTTGCCCGCTTCCAACCAAGCGACCAAGCGGATTCGGAGCCATCTCTTTTCAAACGAGCCGCGGCCAGAAACAGCCGTAGCGCGGGCAGTGAGTTCCTTTGCAGCGGGGGGGCGTGCTTCCCAAACCACACTTCGGCCGATGCGGTGTACACGAATCCATCCTGCATGTTTGGCCTTCTGTTGCAGGTTGGTGATGCCCCGAGCGTTCTGTCCGGTGGCCAGAGCCAACTCACGTTGATCAAGCCAGGGTTGGGCGAGCATGATCCGAGTCGCGCGTTCAGTTGCCTGGTCCCATTTTTTTCGGATTTGGGTTTGAGCTCGATTCGCTCCTGGAGGTTGCACCCGGCGGGGCGGCCAGGGCGATTGCTCAGTTTGCGTGCTGCCAACCAGAACCTGTCGAGCGCGGTCGCAGAGGGTGCCAAAGGTGCCTTTGTTGACTGCTTCCTTGTCAATCGGAGTTGGGATGGATGAGATTGGTTCAGAATTTCCATCGGGGAGAATCAGGTGAGCGTTGCGAGCGTCGGAAAAGCCAACCTCCATGATCTCCCGCATCCGATTGATGCAACTCTTGTCTCGGATGGGTGCCACCACCTCCACTCTGTTCTCGAGATTCCGCCGCATCCAATCTGCACTACCCAAATACCACCTTCCTTGGGAGGGGTCCGATTCCCCTCCAGCGAAGTGGAAGATTCTGGAGTGTTCCAAGAACCGGCCAATCACACTGACGACTTTGATGTTGTCGCTGAGTCCAGAGATGCCAGGTCGCAACAGGCAGAACCCTCGAACAATCAGTTGAATTTGGACTCCGGCTCGAGAGGCCCGATAGAGGGCTTGGATGATCTCTGGGTCTTCCAATTGGTTCATCTTGGCCCAGATTCGGGCTGGTTTCCCGACAGTTGCATGTTCTGCTTCTTCGTTAATGAGACGAAGAAAAGTCGTCTTCATGGTCTGCGGAGCCAGCAAGATGTCATTGAATTTCTTCTTGCGTGATCGTCCGGTCAGAACGTTGAAAACATCAGCGACGTCTTCGGTGAGATGAGGATCGCATGACAAAATGCCGCAATCGGTGTAGAGCTGGGCCGTACCCGGATGGTAGTTGCCAGTGCCGACATGGGCGTACCTGCGGAGACCATCGCCTTCACGTCGAATGACCAAGGAAAGTTTGCAGTGTGTCTTCAGCCCAACAACCCCATAAGCCACATGCACACCATGCTTCTCGAGAACCCGAGCCAATCCCACATTGTTGCGTTCGTCGAATCTGGCGCGGAGTTCCACCAAACACGCCACTTGCTTCCCAGCTTCCGCAGCGTGGATCAAACTCTCGATAAAAGGTGAGTCGCTGGTGGTCCGGTACAGCGTTTGTTTGATGGCGACAACTTTGTCATCGTGGGCAGCGTCGTTGACGAATCGCTCAACGGAATCGTGAAAGCTTTCGTAGGGGTGATGCACAAAAAGATCGCCGGCTCGGATAACCGAGAAGATGTCGTTGTTGTCTCTCAAGCGATGCGGAACGGTGGGGTGCCACTTCTTGCGTTGGAGGTCAGGCCTGGCCAAGTCTGCCAATTGGTGGTAGGCGGCGGGTTCAAAAGGACTTGTTCGCACCATGACTGCATTCTCGGGCAGTCCAAGTTCGTCAAGCAGCAAAGATCGAAGCTCCAGACTGGACTCTGGCTCCATCTCAAGTCGTACTGCGCCAGCAAACCTTCTTCGGGCAAGCTCGGTCTCAACGGTTGACATCAAATCAGGTTCGTCGTCGTCATCCTCACCGGTTTCCAAACCCGCCCCGCGGGTGAGACGGAACAGTGCGCTGTCCAAAATTTCCATTCCCGGGAAGAGCGCCCCAATGTTGGCTTCGACCAATTGCCAAAGCGGAACAAATCGAATGCGCTTGGGGTCCTGTGTGACCCCAACTCGGCCCGAGTGTGGGACCGGAACCATGCGTGGGAGACCATCAGGAAGTTTGATTCGAGCGAACTGCTTGGTGTTCTCCCCCGGAACCCCAAGAAGGACCCCCAAGCTGGTGGACAGATTGCTGATGAACGGAAAGGGGTGCCCCTCGTCTACGGCAAGCGGGGTGAGCAACGGCTCCACTTCACGTTCGAACCACTGGTCGACTCGAAGCCGATCTGTAGGAGGAAGTTCCCCATACTCAAGGATCTCCACGCCGTGGGCCATAAGACTGGGTAGGAGATCTGTAAACCAGATGCGATCAAGCTCAGCTTGTTCTCGACTGATCAGTTCGGTGGATCTTTCAAGAACCTCTCGAACGGACAGGCCGTCCAAGGATGCGGTGACACGCCCTTCTTCGAGCCGCTCGAGCATGAGCGCGATTCGCTTCATGAAAAATTCATCGAGGATCGCGGTGGCAATTCCAGCGAATCGAACCCGGTCAAGCAGGGGGTGGCGGGTATCAGAGCTTTGCAGGCGAACTCGCGAGAAGAACCTGAGCCAAGACAAATCACGGTTGGCCAGCAGCCGGGGATCATCCTCCGTTGATTCGCCGGGGTGATCCGGCAGGTCTGGTCCGGTTGAGATTGCATTTTTGCTCATGCGAACCGAATCCTATCCTTTGTGAGCCAAAAGACAGCAACTCTCCATGGGGAGAGAAGAACGCACTGCTTTGGCAAGGAAATCACTCCCAGTTCGACAGCAGAGCGGTCAGGTCGGTGAAGCCAACAGAGCCATTGCCATCAAAGTCTTCAGGGCAACTGTTGCATGGTTGTCCCCAAGCGGAGAGCAATTGTGTCAAATCCACGAAGCCAACGACCCCGTCGCCATTCAGGTCATACGGGTTTTGTTCTGCCTCACCACTGGCGGTGATGTTGGCCACCAGAGACACCCGAAGTCCGGTCAAGGCGTATCCGAGATAGCCTCCAAAGGTGAGATCTTGTGCGTAAAAGCGTCCCAGTCCATTTGGCATGATTTCGAGGCCAACGGTTCCGGTGATTTCAGGCTCTTCCGGTGGTTCGGGGTAGGTTGGATTGAGTTCCAGGATGGTGCACGGGGCGGGGCCCGCCACGGTGCCATCTCCGCCGAAATATTCGACCGGCAGATCACCAGAAATATCTTCCCAAGGAAAAACGAACCCCGTCTCCTCGTTTGTGAGCTGGATTTCAAACGAGATCAGTGTCCAGAAATAGCTGTAGGTCTCGCCATTGGGACGGATGGAGGTGGTGCTGAAAAATTCTGCAGTTTCGCCGTTGGTTTCCAAGTCGAAAAAGAACCATTCGACGGAATCGCTGCCCTGAGACAACGCGGCCGAAACGATAAGGGTGGTCAGGGACATGCAAACAGTTTGGTCCAACTTGGTGTCCAAGGCAACTCTGCCGTAGAAAACCCCCGCTTCGTCCGAAAAAAGCAGATTTCAGGAGAATCGGGGGTGTCTCCTGGCAAAAACGTAGAATTTGCTCATGGAGCCAGCACAGGTCCTTTTGGTAGACGATGACGTTGAGCACGCCGAAACCATGGTTGATGCGTTACGACGACCCGGCCATATTTGCACCATGGTTCACTCTGCGGCGGATGCCGTGGATGAACTTCGTCACGGCGCCTTCGATGTGGTGGTGACTGATTTGGTGATGGAGTCCGAAACAGCCGGACTGGATGTTCTCCGCTTGGCCCAAGAGCATCAGCCCGACGCCACCACCATCATGGTGACCGCTCACGGTGAGGTGGCGACAGCGAAGGCAGCCCTGCAAGGGGGCGCGTACGACTTCATTGAAAAGCCTCTCGATCTGGATGTTTTTCGCAACTTGGTGCAGCGGGCCGCTGAGACGTCCCAGTTGCGACAACAAAATCAAGGGTTGAAGGATGATCTTGATGCGGTGGATGACTTTCACGGCATTGTCGGGCAGTCCCAAGGGATCCGTGAAGTGGTTGGGTCAATTCGACGTGTGGCCGCATCAAACCTCCCAGTCTTGATTACTGGTGAATCTGGAACTGGAAAAGAGCTGGTCGCCGCGGCCATTCATTTGATGTCCTCACGGTCCCCCCATCGGTACGTCACTTTCAACGCCGCTGGCCAGTCCGAAAGTCTGTTGGAGGATGAATTGTTTGGCCACGTACGTGGTGCGTACACCGGAGCCGAACGTGATCGTGAAGGGGTCTTTGAATATGCGGACAAGGGCACCTTGTTTCTCGATGAAATTGGTGACATGCCCATGGGGATGCAATCCCGGTTGCTCCGTGTTCTCGAGTCAGGCGAAATTGTTCGTTTGGGTGCGAACGACTCTCGGGAAACCGACGTTCGATTTGTCAGCGCAACCAACCGTGATCTGAAGCAGGATATCCAAGACGGTCATTTCCGAGAGGATTTGTACTATCGAATCCGCGGTACTGAAATTCATATCCCAGCGTTGCGTCAGCGTCGTGAAGACATACCTCTGCTGGTCCGCCATTTTGTGAGGAAGTGGGCTTCCGAGATTGGCCGCGGAGTTCCTCGGGTCGAAGATGCGACCATGCTTCGCCTGGTGGCATGGGACTGGCCAGGCAACGTGCGTGAGCTGGCCAATGCTGTGCAGCGAATGGTGGTCATGGCCGAAGGGGATCTTGGACTGCAAAGCCTTCCCGAAGAGATTCAGACGGCTGACATCGACGACGACGGCGGCGATCTGCAGCCTGGTTCATTGGCTGGTGTTGGACTGGCCCGGCTCGAAAAAGAGGCGATACGACAGACCCTCGCCCTGACCAAGGGAAATCGGGAGCAAACAGCCAAGTTGCTTGGTTTGGGCGAAAGAACGCTGTATCGCAAGCTGAAGGAATATGGACTGCGATAGGCGGTCGCTGCTCAGTTGGGCATGCGGTAAAAAGCTGCTTCGTACTTCCACCAGTGGTTGGTTCTGGATTCAGGTATGTATTGGTAATCGGTTTGAGTGGTTGTGACTTGTGCGTTGACATCACCCACGATGGTGGTGGTCGTGTTGGAAGTGACGGGCTGCACGCGGGTGGTGAGATTGGTTGTTGAGTTCAGGTAGTTTTTGGACCAAACCACAGCGGTAGCGCCAATCTCTTTGGCTGCAGCGATCGCTTCGTTATCTCCGACCACTTGCGTCGCAATAAAACCACTTCGGCCAATCGGTGTTTGGCTTTTGGGGGCCTCCATCAAAACCACGGCTTGTGCAGTCGGTGAAAATCGAGCTCCGCTGTAGTTTTCTAGAAATGGATTGGCGCACCCCGAGAGAGCAGCCAATGTGCAAGCGGCCAGGAAAGTTCTCATCCGAGTTGATCCTCCAAGAAGTTTCCGATCTGATCCTTATTGACCGTCTCTTGGGCGAGGGTGTCGCGGTGACGCACCGTGACGTTCCCTGTTTCTAAAGTGCCGGCGTCTACTGTGAAGCAGAACGGGGTGCCGGCTTCATCCATTCGAGCGTACCGCTTGCCGATGGACTGTTTTGGGTCGTATTCCATTCGGTATTTGCCACGCAGGTCACGGTGGATTGCGGATGCAATATCCGGAAGACCGTCCTTGTTCACCAAGGGGAAGATGCCTGCTTTGATTGGAGCCACCCGAGGATGAAACTTCATGAAGACGCCGGAGGGTCGATCAGAATCTTCGGTGTAAGCCTCGCAAAGGACAGCAAGCACGCCTCGGGAAAGTCCTGCCGAGGGCTCAATAACGTGGGGCAGATACCTTTCGTTTCGCTCTTGGTCGAAGTATTCCAGCTTCGCTCCAGCGTGTTGAGCATGCTGTGAAAGGTCAAAGTTTGATCGGTGGGCCACGCCCTCCAGTTCCCCGTAACCCGGAGCAGTGAAGGGGAACCGGTATTCAACATCGAAGGTTCCACATCCATCCTTGGCATAGTGGGCCAATTCATCAGCATCATGGGATCTGAGCAACAGGTTGTCGCTTTTCACCCCAATCGTGCCCCACCAGTTCTTTCGGGTCTCACACCAAAATTCATACCACTTCGGTGCGTCGTCGCCATGGCAGAAAAATTCGAGCTCCATTTGTTCAAACTCGCGAGAACGGAAAATGAAGTTTCGCGGCGTGACTTCGTTTCGGAATGCTTTGCCAATCTGGGCAATACCAAATGGCACCCGTACCCTTGAGGTGTCACACACATTTTTAAAATTGAGGAAGATGCCTTGTGCTGTTTCGGGTCGGAGATAGGCCGCCGCGTCCTCGTCTTGAAGTGCACCGACGTAGGTCTTGAACATCAGGTTGAATTGACGTGGCTCGGTCAAGGTTCCCGCTTCTTTGGCATCGGGTCCAACGGCGATGGCGAGTTGCGATGGTGACAGGGAGTCGATACTGCAGACTTCAAGATCTTCGTCGCCGAGCTCGGCTTTGATGTACTTCTCCAACCTTTTTCGTGCCTTGCCCAGAGAGCTTTCGTCTCCGCTGACGAAGGCGAAAATTTGGCCGGTGGATTGTCCCTTTTGACTTAGGAAGCCAAGGTGGTCTGCTCGGTAGCGGGCTTTGGATTCCCGGCAGTCCACCATGGGATCGTTGAAGCCCCCAACGTGGCCAGATGCCTCCCACACGCGAGGGTTCTGAATGATTGAAGAATCGAGACCAACGATCGATACCGGATGTCCATCGGGGCCGTCCGGTGGGCATTCGACCATGTCGTGCCACCACGCGTCGCGCACATTGTTCTTCAGGGCTGTCCCCAGAGGGCCGTAATCCCAGAATCCATTCAGGCCGCCGTAAATTTCACTGGCAGGAAAGATGAAGCCGCGTCTTTTGCAAAGACTGACGATGGCTTCCATGGTGGCGGTATCAGGCATGATGATCTCCAGCACGCACGCGTCGGGTCAGGGTGGTCCAAGCCGATATGAAATTGTCGAGCCGTTCTTGGACGTCCGAGTCGACGAGTGCATCATCGACGAAGCTGGCTCCCGTCGTGTAAACAAAATTTGGGCAAACCACAGCGCCAAAATCGAGAAGCATTGGCGTGGTCAAGCTCGCGACACAGGGGAGGGATCCTGGCCCGCCCCCTACGGCAGCGAAGGCCACCACTTTGCCTTCAAACGCGGCTCTGCCTGACCATTCCACGGCATTTTTGGTTGCCGCTGGTGCGAGATAGTTGTAAATCCCAAAAGTGATGAGGACCCCATCGGTTCCCATAACCGCTCTGCGAAGTCGATCCACACGCTCATCCGCGGCTGGTCCGCCGTCGCATAAAGGGAGTCCTTCGGTTTGCAAATCCATCCAACTTGACTCATGAACGTCAGGAAGACGATCAAACGCTGCTCGTGCAAGGATTCTGGATCGACTGCTTGGAGACATCGAAGTGGACAGCACGAGTAATTTCATGGTGAGGTTCCAACAGGAATGAGATCAAGGGCCAGTTCGATGGCCCTCTTCATGCTTGAATCATCGGCCTTGCCAAGCCCAGCGATATCAAATGCAGTCCCGTGGTCGGGACTGGTTCGAACCACGGGAAGCCCGAGGGTGAGGTTGACCGCGCCCTCGGGGGCAACAAGTTTTGCGGGGATCAATCCTTGATCGTGATACATCGCTACGACCACATCATGCCTGCCAGCAAGAGCACTCTTCCAAACCGTGTCTCCAGGCCAAGGGCCAGTGATTTGGGTGCCGCCGTCGTTGCCATATTGGCCTTGAGCCAGCTCGATCGCTGGTTGGATGATGCGTTCTTCTTCATCTCCGAGCACGCCGCCTTCCCCAGCATGGGGATTGATGCCACACACTGCAATTCGTGGTGCTGAGAGCCCAAATTGACGGGCAAACTGAACCCCAAGCCCAATGCAATCATGCACTCGACCAATGGAGAGCGTTTCGCAAACGGTTTCCAAGGGTTGGTGGCAGGTGGCCAAAACGATTTTCAGTCTTCCGGCCACAAAGCCCATGGCATGTGGCTTTGCTTGGCACCGATGGGCCAACAATTCTGTGTGTCCGGGCCATTGGTATCCGGCCAGACGCCAACTCGATTTGGCGATCGGAGCGGTCACCATGGCGTCGGCGTGCCGAGCATGGTTGCTGGGTCGCAGGGTGTCTGCGACTGCTCGTTCGACCCACTGCTTGCTGAGATGCCCCCCTGCTTCGCTGGGACCCGGCTGCCCGGTGACACCGTTTGGGAGGGGTTCATCAATAAGCACGGCGGGATGGGAAAAGCCGTGCTCTTGCCGTTCCCCATCAAAGTCAACGCGGTACCACCAGGGTTCAATGCCTCGATTTTCTGCGGCTTCCAGCATCGGCTGGCTGCTGCCATGAATGATCCACTGGGCCGCCCCGCGCAATGTTGGATCGGCCAACGCGGCGACCACCACCTCTGGACCTATCCCAAAGGGGTCGCCAAGACTGATGGCAATACGCGGCACTGGCATCAGTTCATCTTAGGTTGGAGGAGGGGCAGACCTCCAAGCAGACGTTGGGCAATTGTCTGGGGGTTGTGTCGTTCGGTCAGCAAGGCAGACCATGCTTGAGCGTGGGACAGCCGCAGTGTGTGGTTTTCCAGCAGCTGACGACTCTTCGTCCGCCAATCATCGATGGCCCCATGGTCGAACGGCTCGTCGTTGCATACTCCAGGGCCGATGATTGCGACGCCGCACAAGGCGGCACGGAGGGCGGGCAGGTCATCGGCGGGTCGGTCGCTCAGGATCAGATCCAAGGCGTGCAGATGCGAACGACTTTCATGGGTCGAATGAAGTGTGATGTCGGCTTGGCACTTTTGGTCCGTGAGGTCTACGAGCAGCAAATCCAACTCTTCGGCCACCAACTGCGCGGCTCTTTGCGTGGTCGTGTCAGAACTGCAGATCCCCAAGGCTTGGGGAGGATGCTGGGCGGCCCCGGGGGTCGGGAGGAGAGGTATTGGAATTCCGGGCTCCACTTCAGATTTGGGAGACCATGAACGAAAATCTCGTCTTGCTTGCTTCAGAAGGATGTGGGCACGGGGCCCGGCCGCAATGACGATGTCCGACGGCAAATCGATCAGTCGCTTGAGATTTCTTCGGGCGGGCAAGTCAAAGAATGACGGTTGAAAATCCATCGCTTTGGATTCTTGAACCAAGTCGGTTTGGCACCCTTCAGCCTCGAAAGCGACTTTGATGTGTTCGATGGCGAGGGGGGCGACATTGTGGAATGTGGCGTCTTCGACCAGAAGCACTCGCGGAGTGCTCATGATGGTTCCTGAGCGGTTGGCTCGACCAAATGAAGCAGGTAGTCCCAGGTGTAAATCCCGGTGTCATGGCCATCCGAAAAGCGAATTCTTAGGGCGTAGTTTCCCACAAGTTCGGCATCTTCCGCCCGAAGTTCTCCCCCTCCAGAGTTTGGAAGCACGGCCAATGGGTTGCTTGCCATTTCTTCACGGAGCTTTTTGGTCTCGGCGGAGGGGCTCATCTTTCGCAAAAGAGCCACGGGGAGATAAGAAGTCCGCCCATCGCTCCATTCGATGCGAAGACCACGATTGCGTTCCAGCTCCAAATGACGAGGCACCATTGCCTCATATCTTACCGCGCTGGGGTAGCATCTATCCGTCCATGTCAGAACCAGCCTCGCTTGAACGTGCGGTGCGCCGCACCGGTGCCCCACTTTGTGTCGGGATTGATCCTGTTCGCAATCGCCTCCCTGCAGGAGACGATCTTCAGGTCATCCGGGACTTTGGCTTGCGGATCGTGGACCAATTGGCCCATCTGGTTCCGGCCGTCAAAATCCAGTCGGCCTGTTACGAGCGATTTGGCCCAGATGGCATCGCGGTGCGGGACCAATTGGCCTTGCATGCCAGCCAAGCTGGGTTGATTGTCGTTCTTGATGCGAAACGGGGAGACATTGGAGTCTCCAGCGAACATTACGCCGCCTCCGCCTTCTCTCGACCGAACGCTCCGGCCGACTGGGTCACGATCAGCCCGTATCTCGGAGGTGATGGCATGCAACCGTTCCTCGAGCAGGGCGCTGCGTTCGCCTTGGTTCGGACAAGCAATCCGGGTGGGACGGCCTTGCAGACGCTTCCCCTTGAAGACGGGAGAACCGTGGCCCATGCGGTCGCGGACATGGTTCGGGAATTGGGCGAGGCATTCCTTGACACGGGATCCCAATGGAGCCGGTTGGGGGCCGTTGTGGGCGCGACCCATGCGGCAGAGATTGCCGAATTTCGTGCGCGAATGCCCAAGCAATGGTTTTTGATGCCCGGCGTCGGGGCACAAGGGGGCAGCGCTTCTGATGTGGCCGAGGCGTTTGTCGATGGCATGGGTGTCTTGGTGAATGCCAGCCGCAGCATTATCTATGCCAAAGATCCAGTTGAGGCCGCTCAAGAGCTGATTGAATCTTTGCGGGAAGTGGCATCCTCATGAAGAGGTTCGGCACGATTCTTCTTGTTGGCGCTGCCGTCTTGTTGCTGGTGCCTGCATTTTTGCGATCCAGCCCGATATCCCAACTCGGCCCAGGTGTGGTGGTGATGACACCTCACAACGAACAAATTCGTTTTGAGCTTGGCTTGCGATTCAGCCAGTGGCACCAGCGTGAGTTCGGCACGGATGCCCATGTGGCTTGGAGTACCCCGGGAGGGACCAGCGAAATTCGCAAGTTGTTGCAAAGCCAATGGAAGGCGGCAGCGGGGGCCGGCATTCCATTCGGGGGTGACATCGATTTGGTGTTCGGCGGTGGGTCTTATGAGCATGGTGTCTTGGCCAAGCCCACCGAGGCCGATGATCCTGAGTCCACCATTTCTGTGCCCCACGGTTTTACGCAGGAGGAACTTTCGGCTTGGTTCCCCACCGACACCATTGCCGATGGACGTCTGTACGACGAAGAATCTTTTTGGATTGGTACGGCGCTGTCCAGCTTCGGGTTGATCTGGAATGAGGATGAATTTGCTCAGCGAAAGCTCCCCCAACCAACCAACTGGTCCATGTTGGCCCATCCCCAACTTCGAGGCCGCGTGGCTTTTGTCAATCCAGCCATGAGCGGCTCAGTAACCACAGCGTTGCAGTCCATCCTCGAGCACCTTGGGTGGCAGGAGGGCTGGGCCCTCATCCGCAGGGCGTCGGCAAATGCCCGTTCGGTCAGTGGATCCTCCACTCGAGTTCCTGGCGATGTTGGGGCTGGGGAAGCCGCCATCGGTCCTTGTATTGATTTCTACGGTCGCGCACAGGTCGCTGCTTTGGAAGCCGCTGGTATCACAGGTCGTATTCGGTACCGAGATGCCACGGGGCAGACCGTCGTGGATGCCGACCCAATCTCATTGCTTCGAGGCGCACCAAACCCTGAATTGGCCAAACGGTTTATTCGATTTTGCTTAACGGTCGAAGCCCAGTCTCTTTGGCAACTGCCTCCCAGCGATCCTGATGGGCCTCAACGATTTGCATTGCGTCGTCTGCCGATTCGAACCGAAGTGTACGAACACCTTGGCGACCGAATGCTGGATCGAGTTGACCCCTTTTCTGACGCAAAAGCAGCGGTGCATCCAAACCGCGCGGCCCGCGCGTTCATCGTCCCGTTGTTTGTTGCCATGGCCATGGACCATCGTGACGAACTGCGTGAAGCTTGGAACGCCATTGTTGAGCATCCGTCCTACCCCTCCTCAGACGCGGTGGTGATGGCCGGGGATGTTCAAGACCCGGAGTTGCGTTTGATGCTTGAACGATTTGATGCGTTGCCATCGGTGCCCATGCCCAATGGCACTGTGGCCGATCTCAACGATTCCACCGTCCTGCCCGCCGTGAAGGCAGGCTGGCTTCGCGACGGGTTTCAATCGATGGACTGGTGGGACGTCGAATCGACGGGGACCCTTGCCTTGCAAGCCCGGGCATCTGCTTTTTTCCTGAATCAGTACCAAAAGGTGGTCGGCCCTTGAGCAGACTGACTCGCATCTTGGCCACCATTGGTCCGGCCAGTGCTGAACTTTCTCGTGAACTCGTCGAGGCTGGAGCCGACTGCATTCGTGTGAACCTCTCGCATGGTGATGCCTCATGGCACCGTGAGGGAAGTCTTCGTGCATTGTCTGCTGGGGCCGCTTTGCTGCTTGATCTCCCCGGCCCCAAGATTCGATTGGGACCATTTGAGGGCGTGCGTTCTCTGGTCCGTCACGATCAGGTGGTGCTTCGCCCAGAATCTCTTGCCCAGGGAGATGAACTTCCCTTGCCCAAGGAGATTTTTTCCGGGTTGTGTGTGGGCAACGTGGTCGCCATGGTGGATGGTCGGGTGCGCTGCCACGTGCTTGAGGTGGAGACTGATCGTGCGGTTCTGGAGGTCCGTCGCTCTGGTGAAGTGCGTGGCCGTCAAGGGGTCAGTCTTCCTGGCGCCGACCTGTCTTTGCCTAGTTTCACTGAAGCTGATGCGCTTGGCTGTGCACTCGCTCGAGAAATCAAACCCCATTGGGTGGCGATTTCGTTTGTGTGTTCGGCTGCGGACGTGCAGAAGGTTCGTGCGGAAGTGCCTCCGGAAACCAGGCTCATTGCCAAAATTGAAACCGCCCGCGCGATGGATCGCCTCGATGAAATTGCGTCCGCTGCGGATGCTTTGATGATTGCTCGAGGAGATCTTGGGGCGGAACTTGATCTTCCTGAAGTTCCAGCAGCCCAGCACCGGATCGTGCAGTCTGCTCGGCGGGTCGGAAAGCCAGTGGTTCTCGCCACCCAAGTGTTCGAATCCATGCACGAGCATGCCGTGCCGACCCGCGCCGAGGTTTCTGACGCCGCGCATGGTGTAGCTGCCGGAATGGATGCGGTGATGCTGAGTGGCGAGTCGGCGGTTGGCGCGCACCCCATCGCCGCGGTTGAAACCTTGGCACGGGTCCTTGCCGCGGCCGAGGAAGCGAATTTTGAGGCTGTTGCTCATCCCCCGACTTCACCGCAGGTGGCCTCGGTGCTGGTTGCCGCCCGTGATCACGCCTGGATTGGCCTGGGGCCGGGTGCGGTCAAGCTTGCAGCTCCGTTGGCCGCCGCTCGAACCGGAAAGCACATTTTGGTCCGTGTGGCCCGCCTGCCGGGTCGAGGGCTCATGCGAGGTGTTCATCGAAGCGTGGATCCACCTTCGGTCTTGGCCCAGCGTTTGGGCCTTGATCCCGCGGAGGGTCTTGAGGTCGAAATCGACGGAAACGGCCGGTTGGCCCTCATGGGCCGTCGATTTGATGCCTAATATTGGGTACATCGTCCAACCTTACGGATTCCCCTATGGCCACAACAACCACTGAGATCAATCTTCCAGACATCCAAGCCACACCAGACCAGAGGGCCACTGCGATTGCTGCAGTCGGTATCCGTGGTTTGGAACTGCCCCTGCAACTTGATGCCGGAGACGGTCGTCTGCAAACCACCTTGGGCACTTGGGATCTTGCCGTCGGTTTGGCCCAAGGGGTTCGGGGCACCCATATGAGTCGATTCGTTGAATTGGCCTCACGATTCAGTGCCGATGACGCGCTGCCGGTTTCTCGTGAGACCCTCGAAGATTTTTCAGCTGACCTGCTGGACCGTTTGGAAGCGGAAGATGGTCGAGTTCGGATCAAGGGGAGATTTCTCCTCAGGCGATCCAGCCCAGTGACCGAGATTGACCTTCCAGTGCCATTTGACTTTGCTTGGAAACTTCGTGCGCGGAGAGTTGAGAGAAAGATTCAAACCAAACTTGTGACTGAAGTTGGTGTGCTTGCCACCAGCCTTTGTCCCTGCAGTCGAGAAATCAGTACGTATGGCGCCCACAACCAGCGGGCTCGGGTTCGGATTGGAGTGACCGGTCCGGTTTCCCTGTCCGAACTCGTTGAGGTCGCTGAGTCTTCCGCGTCTTGCACCGTGTTCCCCTTGCTCAAACGTCCGGACGAAAAGGCGTTTACCGAGACCGCATACGAACGCCCTCGTTTTGTTGAAGACTTGGTCCGCGAGGTTGCCACTGGTCTCCGGGCCATTCCAGGGGTTGGCCGGTTCAAGATCAAGGCGGTGAATGAGGAGTCCATCCATGCCCACGATGCTTGGGCAATTGTCAAGGGATGCGGCGACGACCCCACATCGCAACTTGCCTGATTTTTTTACGACTCGCCGCCAGAGGTGTCTTCCGAGTTGTCGTCGAATGGGTTTTCAATGTGTTGCATGGCCACTGCCCGTTGGTGAGCCACCTTGCCGCCAATGACAACAAGTCGAGGGCCTGCGCTGCCCAGTTCCCAACTTACGCATCCTTCTTGCTCCCCGTCCAGCAGCTGGAAATCAGCGGGTTGGCCTGGGGCAATCATGGCGGTTGCCTCATCACTCTGGGTGCCGAGCACGCACGCGGCATTCCAAGTGCCGGCGACGATGGCTTCATTGGGCGTCAAGCCATTTTTACGAACCGCCAATGCCACGGCCAGCGGCATTGAAGGGCTGGGGGCGCTTCCGGGATTGCAATTGGTGGCCACCGCAACGGAGCCTCCGCGGTCCACAATGCCACGCCCATCGGCGTACCGGTCGTCGATGTGCAGCCCACAAATCGGGAGCATGACCCCGACGGTGGGCGAGTTTGCCAGCACGTCCAGGGTTTCAGGCCGCGACGCTTCGAGGTGGTCCACGCTTCGCGCGCCCAATGCCACAGCTCGGGCGGTCATGCCAAGATCGTTGAATTGATCGGCATGCACACGGATGGGGCAGCCTTGATCTTTCGCCGTGCGGAGCAGCCTTTCGGTGTCATCCGGAGACCAAGCCCCTTCCTCGCAATACGCGTCTACGGGGACGCAGGGAAATTCTTCCAATATTTTGGGCAACATCTTCTGAATGCAGTGCTCGACATAGTTTGGGTGTTCCCGGTCAATGGCATGTGCTCCCAGAAAAGTGCCTTGCATACGCATGGGAAAAAATTTGCTGCTGATTTCCGTTGCGGTACGGTGGAGCGAGCGCATCATTTTGAGTTCCGCTTCCAGTTCCAATCCGTAGCCCGTCTTGACTTCGATGGTCCCCGTGCCCAAAGAAATCATGGCGGTCAGTCGGTGGAGGAAAGCGTCGCTGAGTTCGGTCATGCTGGCGTCTCGGACCGAGCGAACGGTGGACATGATGCCCCCGCCGGCTTCCAGAATCTCCAAATAAGACCGTCCGCTGCGAAGTTCTGACCATTCTTGGATTCGGTTCGCACTTCCGGTCCAGCACGCGTGGGTGTGGCAGTCGGTCCAGGTGGGCATCAGCACCAAGCCCGAAGCGTCGACCGCCAGAAAAGATTCTCCCTCGTGCATTTCCATTTGTGGGGCTTGGCCTTTGCCCACAGCTTCAATGGTGCCATTTCGGGCAAATACCCATCCCTCTTCGATGATCCCGAGCTCGTCGTGCCATGGCCCAGAGCGAGGCCCTGGGGGGCCCTCTAGGGTGAGCACCCGGGCGTTGTCGATGAGTATGGCATGTCCGTTCACTGGACGTTCATCTTAAAGGGCGTCGGGATGCATGGGGAGACGTACGCCTTGTTCGTCGGCGCAGTCGATTGCTTCTTCGTATCCAGCATCAGCGTGGCGAAAGACGCCCATCATGGGGTCGTTGGTCAGCACTCGAGCAAGTCTGCGATCTGCAGCTTCTGTTCCGTCGGCAACAATGACTTGTCCAGCATGCTGGCTGAAGCCAATGCCAACACCACCGCCATGATGGAAGGAGACCCAAGACGCGC
Source organism: Phycisphaeraceae bacterium (assembly GCA_004213555.1). GTDB lineage: Bacteria > Planctomycetota > Phycisphaerae > Phycisphaerales > SM1A02 > UBA8653. Next base: position 64,941 of record SHAP01000005.1, read on the forward strand.
CAGAAGCAATGTTGGTGGCAAAGTTCAGCAGAGGCCAATCTGAGACGGCATCGGTGCCGTCGAGCATGGCTTCGGTTTCTCGGTTGGGGGAAGCCACAGAGCCACAGTCAAGATGATCGCGGCCGATGACGATGGGGGCGGAGACTTTGCCTTCGGCCACCAATTGATTGAACACTCTTCCTGCCTTGTCTCGCTCGCCGAGACCGAGCCAACAAATTCGAGAAGGGAGTCCTTGGAAGGCAACCCGTTCTTCGGCCGCTTTCAGCCACCGGCGAAGAGACTCGTCCTCGGGGAAGAGCTCCAGCAACGCCTGGTCCGTGATTTTGATGTCGTTGGGGTCGCCCGACAACGCGGCCCAGCGAAAGGGGCCACGCCCCCGGCAGAATTGAGGGCGGATGTAGGCAGGAACGAATCCCGGAAAGGCAAACGCGTCGCCACAGCCAGCATCGAGCGCGCGTTGGCGAAGGTTGTTGCCGTAGTCAAAGACCTTGGATCCTGATCGTTGCATGGACAACATGAGTTCCACGTGTCGCCGCATGGCGTGGGTGCTGAGTTTGACGTATTGCTCAGGATCGCGGTCGCGAAGCTCATCCGCATCGGCCCGGCCCATTCCCTCAGGGTAGTACCCCCAAAGAGGATCATGCGCACTTGTTTGGTCGGTCAAGGTTTCGGGCACAATTCCCCGAGCTTCAAGGCGTTCCAGCAGAGCCACCGCGGTGCCGCACCAGCCAATGCTTACCGCTTCTTCCTGAACTTTGGCTTCGAGTGCGCGGTCGATGGCTGCGTCCAGCCCTTCGACGATTTCGTCGAGGTACCGGTCGTGCATGCGTTTGTCCAAGCGCTCTTGACAGCAATCGGCAATCAGGGCGGTTCCGTCATTGAGGGTGATCGCCAACGGTTGAGCGCCGCCCATTCCACCGCATCCGGCGGTGACATTTAATGTGCCTTTGAGCGTGCCCCCAAAGTGCTGCCGAGCGCACTCGGCGAAGGTTTCGAAAGTGCCTTGCAAGATGCCTTGGGTTCCGATGTAGATCCAAGACCCGGCGGTCATTTGCCCGTACATCATCAAGCCACGGTCGGCCAAGTCGTCAAAATGCGACTGGGTGGCCCAGTGAGGCACCAAGTTTGAGTTGGCAATCATGACTCGAGGCGCGTCCTCATGGGTTTGGATAACGCCTACAGGTTTGCCAGATTGCACAAGGAGGGTTTGGTCAGGCTCAAGATTTTGAAGTTCGCGAACGATTGCGTCAAATGCCTTCCAAGATCGCGCCGCTTGCCCGCGTCCGCCGTACACCACAAGTTGCTCTGGAATCTCGGCGACCTCAGGGTCGAGGTTGTTCATCAACATGCGTAAAGCGCCCTCAGCAGCCCAAGATTTGCAGGAGCGTTCGGTGCCACGGGGGGCTCGAATGGTGCGGGTTTTGGTCATGGTTCGATCCTAGTCGGGTTCTTGGTCCGGAGGGCGCTGGCCAAAGCTTCTATATCTGATCCCACAGGTCGGTCGGTGTATCGAGAACTGATCAATTGACGTACCCAACCAAGAAGAGTTTCGTTGCCCTTCCCTGAACAAAGCGGGCGGCGAAGTTCTACTGCCTCTGCCGAACACAGGAGTTCCACGGCCAGAACTCGAGCAGCCAAATCGAGGGCGTGCTGGGCCCCAAATGCAGCGGTGGGACCAAATGAATTGAAGTCCTCAATGCCTGCACTTGTCGAAATGTTGTGGCATGAGGCCGGAGCGCAGGCCACTCGGATCTCGTTTACCAGTGCCGCGGCGGTGTATTGGGCAATCATGAGACCTGATTCAAGCCCAGCTTCCCGAGCGAGATAGGCCGGGATTCCGGATTGATCATCGCGGCCTGAAAGCAGCCAATAGGTCCGCCGTTCACTTATTCCGGCGACGGCCGCAACGCAGAGTTTGAGTTGGTCCAAAGCAAGCGCCAGCGGCATGCCATGAAAGTTTGCCCCCGAAATAGCGCGTCCATCCCGAAGCACAATGGGGTTGTCGGTGACCGCGCCGAGTTCACGAGCAAACACTTTCTCGATGCTTTCAAGCTGATCGAGGCAAGAGCCCAGCACCATTGGGGCTGCCCGAAGCGAATACGGATCTTGGACTCTGGGATCATCATTCGAGTGGGAGGCCAAGATTTCAGATCCCTCCAAGTGTTGCCTCATTCGAGTGGCCACTCGGACCGGCCCGGGATGGTTGCGGATGTTGTTGAGCTCCGCGTTCAAATACGCATTGGTGCCAAGGCACGCGTCAATAGACAAGGCGGCTATGTCAGTGGCGTTGGCCAACATCGTGTTGGCTTCTTCGATCAAGATGATGCCATGCGCTGCCATGAGATGCGTCCCGTTGATCAAGGCCAAGCCCTCTTTCGTCGCAAGAGTGAGTGGGGCCAAGCCAATCCGTTTGAGGGCGTCTTTGCCGGTGCACATGTTGCCTTGGTCATCGACTTCACCCTCGCCGATCAACACCAATGCGAGATGTGCCAAAGGTGCCAAATCGCCCGAGGCCCCAACTGAGCCGCGGGAGGGGATGATTGGCTGAACATTGTGGTTCAGCATCTCCAAGAGTGTGGTGACCACGACCGGTCGAATCCCAGAGTGTCCGCGTGCCAAACTTGCGGCCAAGAGGAGCATCATGCCGCGCACCACCGGGTTGGGGAGTGGTTCGCCCACCCCAGCCGCGTGCGATCTGATCAAGTTCGTTTGAAGTTGTTGAAGATCTTCTTTGTCAATCCGGTGGCGGGAGAGTGATCCAAATCCTGTGTTCACGCCGTAGGTCGGCTCGGCTTGGTTGGTCAAATCTTCCACAGAGGCCTGTGCCTTGGTCATGGCATTGAGGGCGTCTGGGCCAAGGGTGACGGGGCGGTGATTTCGGATGACATCCAGAGCATCGGCCATGGCCAGCGATCCAGATGTCAAGACCAGTGGTTTCATGGCTGACATCGTGATTGGACGATAACGGTTCAACAAAGGACGGAAAAGATGGACGACACCTGGCGCAGCTCTATTCGAACCTTGTCCATGGTTTTTGGCATGATTCTTGCCGCTTTTGTGGTGGGCGCGGGCCCTCAGGGCACCCCGCCCCTCGGCCCCTTGGTGTTCTCGGATGTTGTGACAGGCGGGACCATGCTTTTGGCCGTTGTTCTGGCGACGGGAGCCGCAGTCGTTGCGTTTCGATTCGGTGATGGTGGCGGGGGACTTTTTGCATTCGGGATTGTGCTTTGGGCCGCTGGTCGTCATCTCGCGCCCACGATTGACCGGCTCTTCGTGCCTACGGCTCAAGGGGTCTTTTGGGATGGTCTTGTCCTCTCTGCCGCAATATTCGGTGTTTCTTCTTTTCTGACCAAAGTGACCGGCCCGGCGTGCCGGCCTGAGCCACCTGATGAGGGCGTTTCGGATCGCCTTGCGGTGGGGTGGCTGGCCATGCTCGTGGCCCTGCCTGTTGCCCACTTGGCGACGGTTTCCAACGACCCTGGGCAGGCGGCCGGTGGCGCAGCACTCGGCGGTCTGGCCGCCGGCTTTGTGGGTCGCTTGGCGGCCCCTCATGTTTCTCCTTTTCGCCTGATGCTTGTTCTTGTGCCGGTTGGTGTGCTGGGTCGTGTTCTTGTTGCTCCAGCCTTGATTGATGGCGATGCGTGGCGTCTCGGAGCCGGTCCAGGCCTTTTGGCCATCTTGCCCATGGATTGGGCGGGTGCTGGGGTGGCAGGCTTTGCCCTGGGGACGGCTTGGGCCCGTGGCTTCCTCAAGCCCGCCTCTGGTGGCCAAAATGTTGCGTCAGACGCGGTGAGCGGCTAGAATTTTCGGCTCGGCTCATTTTGAGCCAAGCCTGGAGCAGATATGTACGCCATCGTCGAAGACAGTGGAACCCAAATTCGCGTTGCCGAAGGCGACGAGTTCGAAATTGACCTCCGTGATGGAGCAGAAGCGGGGAGCGAGATCGTCTTCGATCGCGTGCTCCTGATCTCGTCCGGCGAAGGAGAGCCAACCATTGGTCTCCCCTACGTCGAGGGTGCTTCGGTGAAGGCTGAAGTCTTGGAACAGTTCAAGGCTGACAAAGTCACCAGCATCAAGTTCAAGCGTCGGAAGGGCTACCGCCGAAATAAGGGTCATCGCCAGCCTTATTTGCAGGTTCGTGTGACCGGCATCTCGGCCTGACGAATCCCCTGCAACATTCATTGCGTTAAGTACGTCCACCCACACCGTCCGCTGGCCAAGCCGCGGACGGTGTTCGTTTTGCCCTGTGGATTTCAACAGGATCAGATTGTGATTCAGGCCTTGATGCCGAGGTGCAAGGCACATATCCCAAAATCGAGTGACTTGGTTTGCACACCAGTGAATCCGGCACGGGTTATTGCGTCGGCCAAACTTTGTGCGTCAAGAAAGGTATCCACGCTCCTTGGGAGGTAGCGGTAGGCTCCACTGGAATCCCCCGAAATCAAAGTGGCGGTTCGGGGCATGATGTGGTGGGTCCAGATCCGTGATCCCCAACGGGCTGGGGCGAACGTTGGCTCCGAGAATTCAAGCACCACAAGCCGTCCCTTGGGGCGAAGGACGCGGAAAAATTCAGCAAAGGCTCGGTCTGGCTCTCCGACATTTCGAATGCCAAAAGCGATGGTGATGACATCTTTGCTTTCGTCATCGCATTCCAGGCGTGTGGCATCGCCCTCCACGTAGGAAATTTCAAGGCCGTCTCGACGCTTCCCTAGTTTTTCTTTGGCGATCTCCAGCATGCCTGGGGTGTAGTCCAAGCCCACAATCGATTTGGGGCCAGCCTTAGCCAGAGCTTCGGTCAAATCCCCAGTTCCACAGGCGACATCCAGTACATCGTCTTCGGGTTCAATCTCGGCAAGACGGACGGCTTTTTTTCGCCAAGTTTGGTCACGCCAAAAGGAATGCAATCTGTTGTTGAGGTCGTACGCTGGGGCAATTGCCTCAAACATCCGGCGAACCCGGCTCGGTTTGTCTTCGGCCGCGTGAGGGTTCCGTTCAAGGTCTTTCTGGTCCCAAGCCTGCTCGCTCATGCCTCGATCTTAGGCCTCGCTCCGCTAGCATGCACGCGTGCCCTTTGATGCTTTGACATGGTGGACCCACGATCGTCCGCCCGCCACCTATGGCGGAGCCAACCGCTCCTGTGTTCATGGTCGCGCCTTGGTGTCGTTGCAGTCTGTCCGCTCAGGCCTGCGTCAGACGCCCCACGCGGTGCTTGCCGCATGTTCGGGGGAAGACCAAGCGGTTCCCATGCTCGATCCTCTGGCCCGCGGTCTCGAAGCTGACATTGAGACGGTCATCAACGCAAAAGTTCGCGCCGTGGCCATCGCGCCGGCGGGGGGCGGGTACCACCCGACCCACAGCCGATTGCTTGAACTTCTGGAGCAAGTCACAGACGCGGGCTCGGTCCTTTGCGTGTACGTGGTACAACCTGATCCGCTCCCAGATCGGGGCCGTCTCGAAGTTTCAAATCCTGAAGCTTTCGATGAGTTGCTCCGGTACTTTCCCCGGCTTCATTTCCATTTTGGTGGCATGCTCCACGCCTACGAACATCTTCTTCGTCTCATGCACCGTTCGCCTTTGTTGACCACAAACTTGGCGGGTGCTTTGGGAAAACCTCGGTTGTTGGATGTGGTGCTTGAACGGGCTGCCGAAGAGGACCTTGGTCACAGGCTGTACTTCGCCTCTGGATTTCCCAATCTTGATCCCACGTCGGCCCTCGAACACTTGCTGGGACACAATGTTTGGCGTCGAGAACGGGGTGCTCCTTCGCTGCCATCCTCGTTGCTGCGGGGGATCGCTGAGCGCGGGAATCCCGTCGATTACGAGCCTGGAACCGAAACGGGACGAACTGAAAGCGGTCCGAAGGCGTAATGATCTGGCCCGTGGCGGACTTCACTGTTGATCGCTTCCGACCACGTCAACTTTTTGCCTGAATAGGCTGAATCGCGTCCCATGATGGCCGTCATGGTGCTCTCTGCGACCCGCTTCCCTTCATTCAGATACGGCCCGCTTCCGCTGATTGAGGCGATCAAGTCGACGTGCTCTTGTTCATAGGGGTTTCGTCCGCCTTTGGTACGCCACGGAGACTCTCCAGTAATGATGGACCGTCCTCCGTCGGTTCGAAGGACGCCCCGGGTGCCCACGATTTCTTCGGCGACCTTTCCGGTGCAACCGTCAATCTGTCGGCACCAACTGGTCACTCGAACGTCGTTGTCGTATTCAAAATCGATGGCAAAGTGATCAAAGATGTTGCCCCATTCGGGGCCGGTTCGTACCTCGCGGCCTCCCATGCCGGTGGCTGATTTTGGCGTTCCACCAATGGCCCAATTGCACACATCGATGTTGTGAATGTGTTGTTCGACGATGTGGTCTCCAGAGAGCCAAGTGAAATACAGCCAGTTGCGCATCTGCCATTCGGTGTCCGTCATGGTGTCCGTGCGATCCACTCGCCAAAGGAAGCCCTGATTCCACCAGCAACTCGCGCTCCGTATTTCTCCAATTCGTCCATCTTGGACCTGCTTCATGGCTTCCAGATAAGGCTGCTGGTGGCGGCGTTGGGTGCCCGACACGACCGAGAGCTTTTTGCTCTTCGCTTCGGATGCCGCGGCAAGGACTGTGCGTACTCCGGGAGCATCGACTGCTACGGGTTTTTCCATGAAGACGTGCTTGTCGGCGGCCACTGCCGCGGCAAAGTGTTCGGGACGAAAATGCGGCGGTGTTGCCAAAATCACCATGTCGATATCAGCGGACAAGACTTTTTGAAAGGCGTCGAATCCTGAGAAGGTGGTCTCTGGGGTCACAAAAGATCGTGGCTCATTGACCAGCTTCGCTGCTGCCGATTGAACACGTTCGGTGAACACATCCCCCAAGGCAACGATGCGAACCATTGGGGATGACGAAAGGCAATTCCAGATTGCTCCGGTACCTCGACCACCGCATCCAATGACGCCAACCCGGATGACTTCTTCGGAGTGGCTGGCGAATGCATATGGCGCCAGGGCTGCGGCCGCCCCAGTGCTTAGAAAGTGTCGACGGGAGTGGGTCATCCGGAAAGTCCTTTTTCTTTCAAACGTGCGGGGTCCGGCTTGGCGTCTTCTGGAGATTCATCGGGTTTGGGCTCGTGTTCGATGCCTTTTGCTCGGGCCTTGGCTGGTTTGCCTTCGGCGTCGCGTTCGAGGACCAGCCGAAGGCCAACGAATCCGCCATCGGCAAGCCACCAAATGCTTTGGGGATCCTGAGGGTCGCTGGCGTTCCAATTGTCCATGTCCTCGGGAACCGCCTTGGGGGGAAACGCGTCTTGGACCAGGGTTTCGTAACAGCCACCATACGTGAGGTGCTCACCCTTGAGTCCAGTCACCCATTCGGAGGCGTTGCCGAACAAGTCGACCAAGCCAAGCGCGTCGGGCTTTTTTTCCCCCAGAGGATGGGTGACCCAGTCGGCATTTTCATCGAGCCACGCATGTTCCAAAATATTGTCTTGCGTGATCTTCGAGCGACGGGCCAACAGTTTCCATTCTGATTCCGTTGGAAGCCGGTACTGGCGGCTGGTCTTGAGCGAGAGCCAGCGGGCAAAACAGCGGGCGTGCCGGTATTGCACACTGATGGCGGGGTATCCGTTGTGGCCAAAGGAGCGGTCCATGGCGATGTACGGTTTGCTGGGCCGGGCGATGATGTCACTCGACTCGGCTACGGATGATTCTGACTCCGCCTTTCGATCCAGTTCGAATCGGTACGCATCAAGCAGATCCCAGCTGACCTCGGTCCTGCCCACAAAGAAGGCGTTCGGAACGCCTTGCTCGGGCGCGGCTTCGACCGGGATCATGTCAAAGGTGTGAATGGTGCCCGGAACTTTTTGGCTGAGAACATCGGCAGCGAGAAGAATCGTGAGGATCATCGATGGCAAACATACCAACCAATTTGCTCCGGATACACTTTGAATCGATGGAGTTAGAAGGTTCCCACAACGTTCTGGTGGAAGCGACGCCTCGCTTTGCCCCCGAGCACAGCGATCCCAAGCAGGGTCGTTGGATCTTCATCTACAGCATTCGTATTGAGAACCAATCTGATGGCCCGATCCGCATTCTGGTTCGCCACTGGGAAATCGTGGACGCGGATGGTGACATGAACACAATTGATGACGAAGGAGTGGTGGGGTGCCAGCCTCGTCTTGATCCGGGTGAGTCATTCGAGTACGAATCTTTTTGTGCCCTTCCAACCGCATGGGGCACCATGGAGGGGCATTACATGGCCGAAGACCGATACGGCCAGCCCATGCAGGTGCAGATTCCACGGATGCACTTGCATCCATGAAGACGAGTTGAATTTGAATCACACCGGCAACTCGTCGGGCAGGCTTTCGAGCGCTTCGGTCAAAATTTCCGTGCCGGTTTCCGTGATCAAGACATCATGTTCGTGATGAACCGACCGTGAGCCGTCCGCAATGTTGATGGGCCAAGCGCGGTGCTCTTGGCTGGTTTCTCCGGTGCCGGTGGCAATCATGGGCTCCAACGCGACCAGCATGCCGGGCTTCCACCGCACACGGCATTCGGTCCATTCGCCGGGGTAGCTCGGTCTGACGTTGGCGATGAACGGGGCTTCATGCAATTGACGTCCGAGGCCGTGGCCGCCAAAGCCACGGACCAAATGCAGACCGAGTTGGCCTTCGACCAAGTCTTGCACGGCCACCGCCCAATCCAACAACTCTCCGCCTGGCTTGATGGCGGCGATCCCTGTGCGAAGGCTTGCGATCCCGGCATCCATGAGCGCTCGATCCGTCGGATCCGGAGGGCCAAGGTGATAGGTCCACGCGGCGTCACCAATGAAGCCATCTTTGAGCGCGCCGACATCGACCTTGATCAGGTCGCCTTGGGCGAACGGCAACTCATCGTTTGAAGGATGACCGTGCACAACACATTCGTTGCGGCTGATGCACGCTTGACCCGGGAAGGGGGGAAGCCGCTGGACGCGGTAGCCCAAGAAGCAACTCTTGGCGTTGTGCTCCCACAAGGTTTCGCCAACCCAGCGGTCCAGTTGGGTGGGAGTGATGCCCGGGCGAAGGCGTTCCACCACCATTTGGTGCACTTTGACCACAACTTCGGCCGCAGCGCGGCATTGGTCAATTTCCTTGGGGTTCAGCACAGGGATGGGTCGCACGGGACGGCAATTGTACTGATTCGCGTAGCATCGACAGATATGTCCAGACTCTTGATTCGTGGTGGCCACTGTGTTCGCCCAGATGGCGTGACCCAACAGAACATTCTGATTGAAAACGGCGCGTTCCTCGATTTTGACCCGCCAGCCTCAGCCCATACAGATGACGTCATCGATGCCACGGGCATGCACGTCTTCCCTGGGTTGATCGACGATCAGGTTCATTTTCGTGAGCCCGGTCTCACGCACAAGGAGGACCTTCGCACCGGATCCATGGCGGCCGCGAAAGGGGGCGTGACGGCATTCATGGAGATGCCCAACACCTCGCCCACCACCACCTCCGCGGACGCCCTCTCCGCCAAGCTGGCCCGCGCGAAGCGGTCTTGTGTGGTGGACTATGGGTTCTTCGGGGGAGCGACCGGGCAGAACACCGCGTGGCTCCGTGAAGAAACACGAGCGTGCGGTATCAAAATTTTCATTGGTTCTTCAACGGGTGACCTGTTGGTTGATGAACAAGAATTGCTGGAAGAAATCTTCGCCCAAACCCGCCTGCCCATTGCAGCCCACTGCGAAGACGAGACGTTGGTTCGAGCCAACGCGGCCGCCCTCGATGGTGGGCTCGTCATTTCCGACCACTCCAAAATCAGGAACGCGGAAGCGGCCGCCAAGAGTGCGGCCCGGACCATTGATTTGGCCCGAAGGCACAAGCACCGATTTCATCTGCTGCACGTCTCCAGCGCTGCCGAATGTGATGTGCTTCGTGATCGCCCGGAATGGGTGACCGCCGAGGCTTGCCCCCACCATTTGTTCTTCGACACCACCGACTACGACCGACTGGGTTCTCGGGTGCAGATGAACCCGGCCCTGAAAAGCCCAGAAGACAAAGAGGCGGTCTGGGCGGCCTTGCAAGATGGCACCATCGAGGTGTTGGCGACCGATCACGCCCCTCACACCCTGGAAGAAAAAGACGAGCCATACCCTCGAAGTCCATCGGGTCTTCCCTCCATCGAGTGGTTGTTGCCCTTAATGATCAATGCTGCTTCGGAGGGTCGATGCACTTTTGAACAAATCGCGGCTTGGGGTGCGGCCAACCCAGCAAAAATTTGGGATTTGAAAGGCAAGGGGAGCTTGAAGGTTGGTCTTGATGCCGACTTCAGCATTGTCGACACAGAAGCATTGTCAGAAGTGCAAGACGGCTCCCAAGTGACCAAGTGCAATTGGTCTCCTTGGCATGGTTCTGCTTTGAGGGGCATGGTGTGCTCCACGTGGGTGCGGGGTTTCCGTGCGTACCACGAAGGTCAATTCGCAGATCCAGGATCGGCCCAGCCCCTGCAGTACGAGCGAGGTGTGTCGTGATTTGGCTTCATGCTCTCTGGGTTTTTTTGGCGGGGATGTTGCAGCCGGTGCAATCGGGCATGAACGCTGAACTAAGCCGCCATGCCGCAGCACCATTGACGGCGGCCACTTGGAACATGCTGCTTGGCTTCGTGGTGGTGGCGCTGATTTGCGTCTTTGCGGGGGCTCCAGTCCCCGGGGTCAATCTGCTGCGGGTCGCCCCAGTGTGGAGCCTTTGGGGAGGACTGTGCGGCGCAATCATTGTCTTCACCATGCTCTTCAACGCCCCGGTCCTTGGGGCGGTGTTGTTGCTGTCGTGCTTCTTGTTGGGGCAGTTGACGAGTTCGTCGATCTTGGACCAGTTTGGCCTCATGGGGTTTCCGCAGCGGTCGATCTCGGACCAACGCTTGGTGGGCTTGGTGTTGGTGGTGGCGGGGGTGATTCTGCTGCTGCGAGCGCGTTAGTCCTCGAGATCCACAATCAAAGGGGCGTGGTCGGAGGGTTTTCCGATGTCGAGCTCTGCATGCGCTTTTCGCTCATCGCGGTCCACCTGAACCTGGGTCACTCGGCGGTTCAGGCTCTCGGAGAGCAGGGCGTGATCGATACGCAGACCGTCATTTTTGGGGAAGCCTAAATTTCGATAGTCCCACCACGTGAACACGCCGCCTTCGGCCTCAATGGATTCGTGGGGGTCAATGAGGCCAAAGTCCCGAACGTGCTGGATCGCTTCACGGACCGAGTCGTGGCACAGGACGCTTTCTCGCCACTTGTCGATGTTCTTGGCGTCAGTGTCACGAGGCGCGCAGTTCCAGTCCCCAAGAATCGCCAGATCGGACTGGGGATCTTCGAGTCGATCCAGGTGGTTTCGCATGGCGGCGAGCCACTTCAGCTTGTATTCATGCTTGTCGCTGCCGACTTCTTTGCCGTTGGGGATGTAGGCGCTGGCGATGCGGATTCCCCCGGTATCTCCGAGAATGAACCTTGCTTGCGGGTCTTCAAAGTTGTCGAGGCCTTCCGAAATCACTTCGATTGGGGCCTTGCTGACCAGGGCCACCCCGTTGTATGTCTTTTGGCCTACCGCGGCCAGATGCCAGCCCGCTGACTCAATGGCTTCTTTGGGGAGATCTTCGACGAGGGACTTTGTTTCTTGAAGGCAGACCACATCGGGTTGCCACCGGTCCAGAAATCGGAAGAAACGATCGTGGCGGGGCTTCAGGCTGTTGACGTTCCAAGAGACGATTCGCATGGCTGGGACTCCGGAGGCATTTTAGGCATCTTGCTTCAGCTCGCCGGTCGCCACCAGTTGGTCAAGAAACATGTTCCCAGTGCGGTCGCGGTGAAGCATGAGTTTGGCCAGGCCCAGTGCGTCGTCCAGAGCGCGATGTTCACGGTTGCGATGGATCTTGTATCGATCAAGCAAGCTGGACAGCGCGACAAAGCTGATATTTTCTCTGCGCCATTTGATCTGTCGCACCGAGCAACGCCAAGGCAGGGCATTGGTCCACGCGGCGGTCCGGCGGAGCATGGCCCGATCGAACGAGGCATTGTGGGCCACCACCAATTCGACATCTTTCAGTTGATCAATCAAAGCGCGGGGGACTGTTTTGCCTTGACGCAGTTCCTCTGAAATTCCATGCACGCCAAAGGCATCTGGGGTAGAAGGTGGCCCCTCCTCATGCAGCGCGCTGTGACCCCACATGATGTTGGCGTGTTGCCGGGTCCGCTCCACCATGACCAAGCCAAACTCGATCATGCGGTCCTCGGGGCCCGTGCCACTGGTTTCGGTATCAACAACCGCGATGCGCATGTGCGTGAACCTACCTTGGATTGACCAGACTTCTGGACTTGCTATACTTGTTGTCTTACCTGATGCGGGGTAGAGCAGCCAGGTAGCTCGTCGGGCTCATAACCCGGAGGTCGCAGGTTCGAATCCTGTCCCCGCTATTTTTTGAATTGGCCCTCTCCACTGCTGAAGAGGGCTTTTTTTTCGCTGCCAAGGCCTTACAAGTGCTTTGTTCGAATGCCAACCCAATCCTCGAATATGTCCAGGCCGGCTGATGTTTTTGGCCACTGACTTGGTTTGTATTGACGCTTCTCTTCGGTGGAATTGCGGGATTTCAGCTTGCTCGCCATTCCAAAGAGTCATTCGGCATTTTTTTGATGGTGGCAAGATCGGCTTCCATCGCTGTCATTGCGCTGTCAATTGATCTCAAAACCACCATCAGTTTGTACATTGTTTCCTGATGTGTTCTTGGATGCCTTTGTTTGTCCATCACGAGCGAGAGGAATACGTATGGCCTGCCCCCGATTGTGCTTTCGATTGGATCTTCTCGTCTGCTCTTCGATCCTCGCTTGCACAGGCTGTCTGGTCAATCCGCCGGCAGCACCGGGGGCGGCGACAAGTACATCATCTTCAATTTCTCCCGAAGACCTCCTCGCAGCTGCAAGGGCTCAAGGTCCGTGGGATGTGCGTTCACTCACGGAATCCGATGGTTTAAGAAATGGTCCGGACTATGACGGCGCCACCATTTACTACCCGGTATCTGGAGCCGACACGCCAACCCCTGATCACAAATTTTCCATCATGGCTTTCTGCCCAGGATTTCGAGGATCAGAGCGCTCGATGGCGCCTTGGGGGAAATTCATGGCCTCTCATGGCGTGGTGGCCATCACGTTGGGCACCAACAGCCTGTCAGATTCCCCCCCCGCGCGAGGTCGAGCTCTCCTCGATGCTCTCGAGACTGTCCGCATCGAAAACACTCGCGCAGGATCGCCGCTCTTGGGCAAACTGGCGATCGACCGTGTTGGTGTTGCTGGCTGGTCTATGGGCGGGGGAGGCGCCCAACACGCGGCGGTGAAGGATTCGAATCTTCGCGGGGTGGTGGCCATGCTCCCCTGGCAGCCAGGCCATGCTTTCAAACACAATGTGCCAATTATGATTCTTGCTGGTGAAAATGATCGCATTGCATCAGCCGAAAGAAACGCTCGGCCTCATTTTGAGCAAACGCCAAAATCCACCATCAAGTCCTATTACGAAATAAAGAACGGGGACCATCTTGTGATCAACCGGCCCAGCAGGCGGCAGGGCGACATTGGTGCATGGGTCTTGGCTTGGGTAAAAACCTACGTAGAAGGCAATTCAAGTTACGAAGTCATTCTTGATCAAAAGCCACCAAGTTCCAGTTGGTACGTGAGTGACCGGAAGAAGTAATCGTCACGGTTAAGTTGTTGTGCTCAACGACCAGTTGGATTTGTTCTGTTGCACCGTTCAGGTGGTGAGTTGGTGTGCTCCTCATTGCCCCTCCTGGTCATCTGAAAAGCCCACGGATTTTTGATTTTTTGTCATTCTTCAGCATGGAATCTCTACCGGCCGCCGAACACGGCCGCCCCAAAGGCATAATATTCTGCACAAAATTCCCATGTCTGAATCGCAAACACGTCCATTCCAGTCCGTCGGTCGAGATCTGATCGGCGGAGTCGTCGTTTTCCTGGTCGCCATCCCTCTTTGCCTTGGCATTGCTTTGGCTTCTGGCGCTCCTCTCATGTCCGGTTTGGTGACCGGCATCGTGGGCGGCATCGTGGTCGGCCTCATCAGCGGCTCCCATGTCAGCGTGTCAGGTCCGGCCGCAGGTCTGGCCGCCATTGTGCTCGCTCAAATTGAAGGTCTTGGTGGCTTCCAGCCGTTCCTGTTGGCGGTCGTTTTGGCTGGCGTTTTGCAAGTCGCCTTTGGCGCGCTGCGAGGCGGTGCGTTGGCCAATTTCTTTCCCAACAGTGTCATCCGCGGATTGTTGGCCGCCATTGGGGTGTTGCTCATCCTGAAACAACTGCCGCACCTTGTTGGCCACGACACCGACCCAGTGGGTGACATGGCGTTCGAGCAGCCCGATGGAGACACCACTTTCACCGCCATCGAGACCGCGTTGGAATCCGTGTTGCCCGGCGCGGCCCTTGTTGGCTTGATTTGTTTTGCTTTGTTGTTGATCTGGCCCAAAACCCCACTCGCCAAGTCGCTCTTTCCAGCGCCACTTGCGGCGGTCCTTCTGGGCGTGGCCACCAATGAGATTCTCGCCGCCAATGGATCCGCCTTGGCCATTACGAGCACCCATTTGGTGGGCGTCCCCGTGGTAGGTGTGGACGGCGCAACCTGGTCTGACGTTTTGGTCATGCCTGAGTTTGCTCGCATTGCCGACCCCGCCATTTGGCTGGCTGCGATCACCATTGCGATTGTGGCCTCCCTTGAGACATTGTTGAATCTCGACGCCACCGATCGTTTGGACCCACAAAAGCGTCATTCGCCCCCAAACCGTGAGTTGGTTGCTCAAGGGGTTGGCAACACCCTCTCTGGCATGATTGGCGGTCTTCCAATGACATCGGTCATTGTGCGGAGCTCGGTGAATGCACAGTCCGGGGCCACGACCCGGCTTTCCGCGATCACCCACGGCGTCTTGCTTCTGGGCAGTGTGGCCCTTCTCCCCGAGCTCCTCAATCGCATTCCCCTTTCGTCTCTCGCGGCCATCTTGATTGTGACCGGTTTCAAATTGGCAAGCCCCCAGGTCTTTCGTGCTTTGTGGCAGCAAGGCATTTCCCAATTTGTTCCGTTCGTGATCACGATCTTGGCGATTGTGTACACCGATTTGCTGGTTGGGGTCATCATTGGTCTTGGGACAAGCTTCTTTTTCGTCCTGCGCAGAAATGTTCGGGGTGGGGTTCGTGTTCAGATCGAAGAAACCGAAGGAGCCACAGTGCACCGGATCAAGTTGGGCTCAGAAGTCAGCTTTCTGAACAAAGCCCGTCTCCTGAATACGCTTGATTCCTTCGGTGAAGGCGATCACATCCTGATCGACGCGGGCATGTGCGACGACATTGACCCAGACGTTTTGGGCACCATCAACGACTACATCGCTGAGCGAGCCCCCATGCGTGGTGTTCAAGCGACCATGGTTGGATTTCAGTCTTCGTATCCGGTCGAGAACGGATAAATCAGGTCACATTCTTTATTTCACCACCGTGCGGGGGGATTATTTCCTCGTGGTGGAAGGCTTCATGCATCAAATGCTTTGTTTTAAGCCATGTGGGCCATCTTATATTTGGATCTCGGATCGATACCATGCCCATCTTGGAGACATGAGTTCATGACCGAGACCGCAAGCCGTTGCCCATTTTTGAACCCCTCAACCCACGCCACCAGCGAAGCCCGTTCGAGTCAAAGCTGGTGGCCAGAACAGATTCGTTTGGACATCCTGCATCAGCATCAGCCGATCGCCAGCCCTCTGCCTGATGATTTTGATTACGCCGTGGCCTTCGCTGCTGTGGACCTTGATGTTCTTCAGTCTGAGGTTGTGGACTTGATGACCACCTCTCAAGACTGGTGGCCTGCGGACTGGGGGCACTACGGTCCCTTTTTTATCCGCATGGCCTGGCACAGTGCGGGCACGTATCGCATCCACGACGGTCGCGGTGGTTCAGCAGCGGGGATGCTCCGCTTTGCTCCACTGAACAGTTGGCCGGACAACACAAATTTGGACAAGGCCCGCCGTTTGTTGTGGCCAATCAAAAAGAAGTATGGTCGAGCCTTGTCCTGGGCGGACTTGATGATCTTTGCCGGAAACTGTGCCTTGGAATCCATGGGATTCAAGACTTACGGTTTCGCGGGAGGACGTGAAGATCTTTTCGCTCCCGAAGAAGACGTTGATTGGGGCCCCGAGACCGAGTGGCTCGGTGATGAGCGATACAGCGGTGATCGTGAGCTTGCCAACCCTTTGGGCGCGGTCCAAATGGGCTTGATTTATGTCAATCCGGAAGGCCCCAATGGCAATCCCGACCCATTGGCCTCGGCCCGGGATATCCGTGAGACGTTTGGCCGCATGGCCATGAACGACGAAGAGACCGTGGCCTTGGTTGCTGGGGGGCACACCTTTGGCAAAGCCCACGGCGCGGCCGATCCTGATCAACACATTGGTCGTGAGCCAGAAGGTGCCAACATCGAGCAGATGGGCCTCGGATGGAGCAATTCATTCGGTTCGGGCCGGGGCGGCGACACCATCACCAGTGGTCTTGAAGGGGCCTGGACGCCGAACCCCACCCAGTGGGACAACGGCTACTTCGACACGCTTTTCGGGCATGAATGGAAACTCACCAAGAGTCCCGCGGGCGCGGTGCAATGGGAGCCTGTTGATGACGCTGGTGCGGTGGTCCCCGACGCACATAGTTCTGACACTTCGAATCGCCCGATGATGTTGACGACCGACATCGCCTTGCGGGAGGACCCCATTTACGCGCCAATCTCAAAGCACTTCCATGAGAATCCCGATGCTTTCGCCGATGCCTTCGCCAAGGCCTGGTTCAAATTGACCCACCGAGACATGGGTCCGGTGTCTCGTTATGTCGGATCGCACGTGCCGACCCAAACGCAACTCTGGCAGGATGTCGTCCCGCCCTGCGATCATGATCTGGTTGATGATGCGGCGATTGCTGAACTCAAGGGCAGCGTCTTGTCCAGCGGATTGTCGGTTGGGCGTTTGGTGCTGACCGCTTGGGCTTCTGCTTCTTCGTATCGCGTGACGGACCACCGCGGAGGCGCCAATGGCGCTCGGGTTCGTCTGGAGCCGCAACGGTCGTGGGCGGCCAATGAGCCCGAGGCGTTGGCGATTGCTCTGGACACCTTGGAAGGCATCAGAACGGCATTCAACGCCAGTCGCAGCGATGGCGTTCAGATTTCCCTCGCCGACCTGATCGTGTTGGCCGGCAACGCCGCGATCGAAGCCGCGGCCTCCGCCGCGGGACATTCGGTTGTGGTGCCGTTCCGTCCCGGTCGAAATGACGCCTCGGCCGCGCAAACGGATGCAGATTCCTTCGCCCCCTTGGAACCGCATGCCGATGGGTTCCGCAACTATGCGGCCATGGAGGCGGCCGATCGCACCGAAGCTCGATTGGTGGACAAGGCCCATCTTCTTGGCTTGACCGCGCCACAGATGACGGCGTTGGTTGGCGGAATGCGCGTCTTGGGCGCGACGGCGCACGAGGCATCCTTGGGTGTCTTGACCGATCACGTCGGCACGTTGACCAATGACTTCTTTGTCAATGTTCTTGATCCAGAGATGCAATGGTCGGTGTCGCCTCGCTGCGAACACTTCTACGAAGCCCGGGACCGATCCAACACGATGCGCTGGACCGGTTCGGCGGTGGACCTGGTGTTTGGGTCCAATTCTCAACTGCGGGCCATCAGCGAGGTGTACGCTTCAGACGATGGGGCCGACTTGTTCGTGCGTGATTTTGTGGCCGCTTGGGACCACGTGATGAATCTCGGTCGGTTTGACTGAGGGTTCTCCTCAGCGGCCCAGAAGCTCTTTGGTCCTGTGGGCCACCCAGAGGAATTCCCGCGCGATCTGCGCGCTCCTTCCGTCGTAAGTTGCCGATTCAGCTTCCGTACCATCGGAGACCTTTGGATCCACAAAAGGAATTGCGAAGCGATCGGTCGCGCCCGGAACCGTAGGGCACTTCTGGTCGGCATCGTTGCACACCATCACGGCCAAGAAATCGTTGGTTGGGTTGGGCGCACTGGACCATGGCTTGGAGAAGCAGGTCTGGGTTGGCGTGTCCGTTCCCATGGAAACGTGGTAAATCGGATTGCTGTTTTTGGTGGTCTGGATGATTTCAAAGCCCGCCCGTCGCAGTGACGCCACCGCTCGTGGATTCATGGCGGTGGACTCGGTGCCGCCGGACCACGTGGTCAGAGGAAGCCGCAGGCTTTCGGCCGCGGCTTTCATCCAAAGCTGCGACATGTGGCTTCGGCGGCTGTTGTGGGTGCACACGAAAGTGACATCAGCGGTACCTTGGTCGCCCTGCAGCTGTTTGGCCAGTGCTTTGGCCAGTGGTTCGAGAACGGACCTTCTGGACGTGTCGATTTGATCGAACTCCGCTTGCCGCTGGATCAAGTACCGCTCCAACTTGGGAGAAAGATCCGCGTGGGCGACTGAGCTGAAGATCAGCAAAACGGGAAACATGATGAATCTCATAAATCGGCTCCAGGAGACTAATGGTTAATTTATAGGGGTGAGTTTCAATGGGCATCTCTTCTGTTCAGGAAAGATAAAGAGGCCTGCTGGATGTTCCATGCATACTGTCGGTCATGAAATTCAAGAAAAAGCTGGTTCTGACCGCTTTGTCGGCATGCATACTTTCACCCGCCGCCTGCGTTCGGGTTGAGAATGGGACGCTCTTCATGTCGGAAGCTCAGCGACCAGTCGGTTGGCCTGAGATCACTCCGGTGGGGAAGGTCGAGTTGAAGGACCGTCCTGCCTTCCGCGTGGCCGTGGCCGAATCTTCCAAAAGTCCTGGCGGCGAAGGTCGCTTGTTTGGCACATTGTTTCGGCACATTCAAGCTCGCGATATCCCAATGACCGCGCCAGTCACCATGACGCGTTCGTCCGGAGGCCAAATGGAGAGCATGGGATTCTTGTATGAGAATCTTGAGGTTGGTTCGGTCGGAACGGCTGGAGACACTGAGGTCCAAGACCGTCCATCGGCCACTGTGGTGTCCACAGGTTTGCGTGGTGGGTACCGCAAAAGAACATACGCCAATGGCTTAGCGCTGCTGCAGAAGTATCTGCAGGAGCGAGACCATCTTCAGCCCATAGGCGAACCGATGTACATGGGGTACAACAGTCCCTTTGTGCCGGGATTCTTGAAATACGCCGAGTTGCAAATCGAAGTCGACACGCAGCCTTAAGCTGAATTCCCCGCCAAATAGCCACTGGCCCATGCCCATTGGAAGTTGAATCCGCCGATTCGGCCATCCACATCGAGAATTTCCCCGCAGAGAAAGAGCCCATCCTTCACTCTTGATTCCATCGTTTGCCATTTGACTTCTGAAAGCGGCACGCCCCCCATGGTGACTTCTGCATGGTGCCATCCGCGATCGCCCTCAAGTCGTAGTGCCGCCTCATGAATGCACGATCGAATCGCATGGCGCTGAGACTTGGTCAAATGGGTACAGATCGTCTGGCTGGGGGTGCCTGACAAATCCAAAAGAGCTCCAGCCAGCCGAGCGGGAAAATGCTCTTTTAACCATGCTTGAATGGTTCGCCCACCCGCGCTTCGAATGGATGCATCGGTTTCTTCGATGGTCTGTTTGGGCAAGAGGTTGGCAAGAATTCGCACCTCATGATCGTCCTCAAAGGCATCACGCCATGCGTGACTGATGTCAAGTGCGGCTGGTCCGGAGATGCCAAAGTGAGTCAAGAGGAGGTCGCCCTGGGTGTCGGCAAGATGCTTTCCAGTACTTGCCACAACGGTCAAGATGGCGGGTAGAGCGATACCAGCGATATCGCGGAAGGCATGCCCTCCAGGAAGCACGAGTGGTACCAAGGCAGGGAAGATGCGATCGGTTGTGGTGTGACCAAAGGACTCAGCAATACTGTATCCAAGGCCATCAGAACCACTCTTGGGCAGGGCTCGCCCCCCGGTCGCCAAGATCATTCGACGCGCCTGAACGGGAGTCGTACTTGTTTGAAGTTCGAACCCCATTTCTGTTTGTTTGCTGCCCAAGACACGTCGAGGATGCTCGAGGCGCACGCCAGAGTGTTCAGCCGCGTGCAATAAGGCGTCCAGAACAGTTCGGGCACGATCGGTCGTCGGAAAAAGTTTCCCAGTGTCCTCTCGCTTCAAGAACACGCCTTCACGTTCAAAGAAGTCAATTGTGTCCTGGACAGTGAAGCTTCGAAGAACATTCCTGACCACCGGCCTTGAACTGGCGTGGTAATCGCGCTCGTGGACCGCGTGATGTGTCACATTGCATCGTCCGCCACCAGCAACCAAAATTTTGGCTCCGACTTTTTTGGCACCATCAAGAAGCAAAACGTCCCGGCCTCGGCGGGCTGCATGAATGGCTGCAAAGAGTCCGGCAGCTCCGGCTCCTACCACCACGACTTCAGCATGGGTTTCAGACATGGCTAATACGGCCGCCGCGGCGTGCGAAGGACGGCGCGAATTGGCCAATGATCGCTGGCAGGGCGTCCCTCCTTCGTGGTCAGAAAGTCGACTTTTCCTGTGATCGCATCCAACTCACGCGACAAGATGAAATCAATCCTTGGGCCAGTTCGATTGTTGGAGTCCCATCCATTCCAGGTTCCACTGGATGATTCTCGCAACGCATCAGCCATCCCGAGCGCGATGATTGGAGAACTTCCGGGTGAGGTGTTGAGATCTCCCAAAACAATGACGGGCTCATGAATCATTTCTTTAGGGCGTTGCTCTATTTTTTGACGGATCATCCTTGCGGATTTTAAACGTGCGGTTGAACCTCGATGGTCAAAATGCGTGTTCATCACCCAGACAGTCTGAGGCTCGCCAGCCCCAATTCGCTCGAACCTTCCCCATGTGCAAATTCGAGGAAGGCTGCTGTCCCAGCTTTTAGAACCAGGTTTGGTGGGTTGAGTGGACAGCCATATGGTGCCGCAGTGCGTCTTGTCGATCTTCCATCGTTCGCGATGAAAAAAGAGAGGGGTGCTTTCACCGCTCTGCTCATCTGCTTCACGGGTCCGTGATATCGAGCTGTAATCTGTCAGTCGCAGTTGGAGGTCGACAAGTTGCGAAGGCAAGACCTCCTGCAGACCAATGAAATCAACCTTGCTTTGCAGCAGGTATTTCTGAACGACTGAATTGCGAATGGGCCACGAATTTTGGCCATCGGAGGGATTGTCGAATCGAATATTGAATGAGATGACCTCAACGGCGGCGAGTAACAAGGGCAACATGAAAAAATCGTACCGGCGCCAGTCTCCTTCCATTGCCCTCTGGGCCAAGAATCGGAAGCTTCGGAGGAGGGGTTTCAGATGACATTTGCCGGCAGTGCCATCCTGGTTTCGAGGAAAATTCTGCTTCGGTTCCTGAAGACAGGATCGATGTGATGCTGCTCAAGCCATGCTCAACAAGCGAATTCCACGATTTGGGGTTGGTTTGTATCTGATGGAGTGGGGCCCAAGTGGCCTCGGTTCTTAGCGCCCCAATGTGAATTCGTCCGATTTCCGGAGAGACAAGGGGGAGCGATTGCCGGTGGTTTCCTCCAGCAATCAACTATTTCCGCTCAAGTTCATCAGACACGTGGGCCGATTTCCCGACGTGCGTCATTCTGTGATGACTTTGTTGGCATTGGCCGGGGCATCATGTCTTGCGGTTGCCATTGCCTCAGGGGACCACCAGCCTCTGGACGAAGCCCGGAACCTCCGGGCGGAATCGCTCTATCGGCTTGAATGTGCTAATCTGGCCCATGAACGGGTGGCAAGCCGAGTCCACGATTTGGAATCTCTTCGGACCAGCCAGCCCCTGACCACTGATCGCCTTGAGGACCTCCGTTCTGTTGTTCTGGATGTTGCTCCACCAGGCACTGGATTTGGCGTGAGATTTACCCGTCCACTGCTTGACTTGCCTGAATCCCCAGGGCCCATTGAATTCGCCACAGGGGAGCAATCCAACCAGTATGTGATTCATCCCACCCACCGCGGCCCGGTGGCTGCCTTTGGATTGACTCTGATCTTTGCCAGTGTTCTTTCTGGTGGAGTTGATAAAAAAATTCATGCGTTTTCCCCCAACTTGGACGATACCCTTCCCAAGAATCGCCCATCTTCCGGAGAGCCTCAGATGCCCGCCACCTCCATTCTGGCCCCTGATACTTCTACACAATCCCACGAAGCCGAGTGGATGCCTACGCCAGCGGACTCCCCTCATTTTTCCCAAGCCTCCGCCGCCATCGACGATGAAGACGAGGGGGATCTTTTCTACTTCGACGACGATGACGACGATCAGGACGAGGACGAGGATGACGGCTTCTTCTTTGACGACGATGAAGAAGACGACGAAGATTCGGACGATGATGATTTAGATTCAGACGATGACGCTTCTGCCGAAGACGATGAAGAGGACGAGGATGACTCCGCCTTTGGTGACGACGACGATGAGGAGTACGAGTTCGAAGATTGAACCCGCTTTGGCTCGATCCCTGATCGCCCGGGGTGCTCGATGAAGTTTTCCGACACCCTGATCACCTTCTTCTTCTGGTGCCACACTGGCGTCCTTGAATCGGACTTTCTATCTTCCTCGCCATTTAGCACGTTTGCCGGATATGCCACTTCGTGTTCGACTGCGTGGTGTCTTTCCTCGTGTCCCTCTTCTGGCGGTTGTGGGCTCACGCCGGCCCACCAGAGATGCGTTGTCTTCGCTGCCTTGGGTGGTTGAAGCTGCCGTTTCGTCCGGATGGGGGGTTGTCAGTGGTGGTGCCAGAGGGGTCGATGGAGCGGCCCATCATGAATGCTTGTGTCGTCGAGGCACAACTGTTGCGGTATTGGGCAGTGGGCTTTCTCAGTTGTATCCTCCGGAGCATGCAGATTTGTTCCGAAGAATCGCTGAGCAGGATGGTTGCCTGCTCAGTGAATACGAGGATCACGCGCCACCTCGTCCCTGGCGGTTTCCTCAGCGGAATCGACTGATTTCTGGATTTTCAGATGCGGTTCTTGTGGTTCAGGCCGGCGAGGCTTCCGGCAGCTTGGTGACGGCCAAAATCGCAGCCGAGTTTCACGGGAAGACAGTCATGGCATTGCCAGGATCTGCTTGTTCTCCAGAGTGGGCGGGTTCCAATCGGTTGCTTAGGGATGGCGCTTTGCTGGTAAACAACCAAGATGATCTTTTGGCGGTCCTGGCCTTGCTTCAGAAATCAGCAGAAGCGAATGCCAAGCAGAATGAGGATGATGCCGGTTCCGTTGGCAAGAATGGTTGAATAACTTGCGTCGTGATTGAACGCATCCCCCTCGGGGCTCTGTTTGAATTTCAACGCCCCATTTCTTTGGTTTGGCAGGGCGGCTTTGTCTGGCTGGGCTTTCACGTGCGACTGACCAGTCGGCAACAAGCCATGATTGTTCTGGCCAAGTGGAACACTTTGAGAGAGTTCTCGAACCACCTCAGCTAAAATTGACTCATGAAGGCGCTTTGCCTCGGCACTTGATTTGACATTTTTGACCATGATGGCGAAATTCAGGCTCTGGCCAGACTCTTGATCAAGACGCCCGGCCAGGGTGGACGCTCCACGGATGTACCCTGACTTGCCGCGTATCAAGCAGTTGTCGAACGCTTTGGAGCGAAATCGATTGGCCAATGTCCCTGATTCCCTGCCTTTCGCAAACGTTTCGAGCCATTGCTCGTACCAATCGCGGGATGATGCTTGAGCGAGTATTTGGGCAAGAGTGCGTGCCGTGAGGCGATTCGTATGGGAAAGCCCTGAGCCGTCATCTATGACATCTCCGGGAGCCATGGTGCCAGGAAAAAGGCGCGACAGAGACTCATAGAGTCGCTCGCCGGCGGTTTTGTTGTCAGAGCCAGACGCCAGCCATGTGCCATCACCGCCGAGACGGCGATCCAGTGATTTGAGAAGGCATTCGGCATAGAGGTTCCGACTCTCAGTGTTGCAATGGCTGATCACGCGAAAAAGCGGTGTGTTGATGGTTGCGCTGGCAATGGGCTTTCCTTGAGGGGGGCCATCAATGTGCTGCACTGGTTGGACCTGCAAAACAGAGATGCCATCCATTCTTAGCGAGGTCGCTAGCAGTTCCGCGGCCCAGCGTGCAGGGTCGTGAACTGGAGATTCCAACATGTGGTGATTGCGACATACGCCAAAAGCGCGAAACTCATTTCGCCCTGGGTAACGGTCAAAACCAACTGCATCTTTTTGTGAGGTTGATTGGAGGTCCCGGAACTGTTCTCGCAACGCAATAATTTGGCCTGCTTCGGAAGGAAATAGATCCAACTTTGGCCTGCTTGACTTCGGCTGCAATTCAAGACGTACCAAGTTCCCGGCGAAATTGAGGGCGGATGATTCGCATCGGTATGGTTTGGAGAATTGGTCTTGGGGCCAGCTGGGGTGAAACCGGGGGCCTTGGAAATATCTCTCGTCATATTCCAGACGCACGACGTCTGAAACTCCCGCGCGTCTTATTTCGGCTGACAATTGAGACAAGAGAGTGCTTGGAACACGGTTGTCGCTAAGCGGGCCGGGGTCGCCCATCATTGGATCTCCGGTCCCAACCCAACGCAGCACGGTTCCTTTTTCGGACTTCAGTGCCCAGATCTTTGTTTGATACAGGGCCGGGAGATGCTCAAAAGCTGCAGCGGTGGTCAGCAGTTTCATGGTGCTGGCAGGTTTCATGGCCTGAGTGGAATTGTGCTCAGATATAGGAGCTCCACCAGAATCCACGATGCACCAAGTGACGTCAGTCAAAGGAATCGGTGAATTTTGCACAACCCGCTTGAGGCGGTGGTCCAGCTCGGATGCCGCATCGACATGCGGGCAGTGTCCAAACATAAACATCATCGATGTCAAGATGCTGCAACGTTGAAGTCGCGGTATTGCCGTTCGCATCATTTGACATCGGCCAAATGCCCAAGAATCGGTGAGTTCAAACATGTCAAACTCAGGAGCCGGGTACGATTTCCCCGTGGACGTTGAAGCGAAAATTACAGAACTCAGGACCAAAATTCGCGAGGCCGATCACGCATATTACGTTGAAGCCAACCCGGTTCTGGGAGATGCCGCCTACGACCGTTTGTTGGCAGAACTGGTCGATCTGGAACGTCAACACCCTGAACTTTTTGACCCCAACAGTCCAACCGTTCGAGTCGGCGGAGCCCCACTTGACGGATTTGCTTCCCAGCTCCATGCACGGCCGATGCTCTCGTTGGACAACACCTACAAGCATGATGACCTCAAGGAATGGTTCGATCGAATCTTGAAGGGCATGGTCAGTGACTCGTCGACTGAACTTGAACCTGGTTCCCTCTTTGCGGATGAAAATGTTCCGAATCTTCATGTTGCTCTTGAACCCAAGGTCGATGGGGTCGCGGTGAGCTTGCGTTGGGAGCAAGGCAGCTTGGTCTTGGCATTGACCCGGGGAGATGGGACACGTGGCGACGATATCGTTCAACAGGTTCGCACCATTCGAAACGTACCCTTGGTCTTGTCATCCGCCCCCGAAATCCTTGAGGTTCGCGGTGAGATCTTTATGGATGACGCGTCCTTTTCTCGTCTGAATGAAAATCGAGAATCTTCGGGTTTGCCGCTTTTTGCCAATGCCAGAAATGCCACCGCCGGCACCCTGAAAAGCTTGGATCCGACCGTGGCGGCGGAACGACAACTTCGTTTCGTGGCCCATGGACTTGGTGAAGTCTCTGGTGGTCTTGGTTCGTCTTGGACACAAGCCCGCTCTCGATTGGAAGCGCTTGGCATTCCAGTCAATGGTCCATCCGTCCTTGTCCAGAGTGCTGCAGATGCCATCAACGAGATTGATCGGTTTGATCAACTCCGCCACAGCCTTGGATATCCGACGGATGGGGTTGTTCTCCGTGTTGATGATTTTGCCACGCAGGATCACTTGGGTGTCACCTCAAGATCGCCACGTTGGGCGATTGCGTGGAAATTCGCGGCCGAACAAGCCCCCACCAAGTTGCTCGATGTCGAATGGCAGGTGGGCAAAGGGGGCACGCTTACCCCACGGGCCATCATGGAGCCAGTGTGCTTGGCTGGCACCACCGTTCAGCACGCGAGTTTGCACAACATTGAAGAAATTGAACGGAAGGACATCAGGATTGGTGACATCGTTTTGGTTGAAAAAGCTGGCGAAATCATTCCCCAGGTGGTGAAGCCGGTTCTTGCTGAAAGATCAGGCCAAGAGCGACCGATCGTCGCACCAGAGATTTGCCCATCGTGTGGCCATTCTTTGGTTCGAGTCGGACCAAAGATTTATTGCATCAACACCTCATGCCCAGCTCAAATTCGTGAAAAATTATCTTGGTTTGCCGGTCGCGACCAAATGGACATCAGTGGGCTGGGGGAAAAGTTGGTTTCGCAGTTGGTTGACGCTGGACTGGTCAAAACTTTCGCCGACCTGTGGAGACTCGATGAGAAGAGCCTGCTGAAACTGGAAAAAGTACGGGAGAAGTCAGCGTCCGCATTGGTTGAGGCCATCCATCGGGCGCGTGGACAAGGCTTGGCCCGTGTGCTCTCTGGCTTGGGTATTCCTCAGGTAGGCGTCGTTGCGGCTCGGACTTTGGCGGAGCATTTTGACGACCACCATCAGCTGCTCACCGCAACTGCTGCAGAATTTGAAGCACTTCCAGACTTCGGTGAAATCACAGCCCAGTTGCTCTGGCGATGGCTTCACCAGCAGGGAGGGGAGTCGGTCCTGTTGGATCTCTCTTCTGTTGGCGTCCAGCTTCGGTCAATTCGCGCAGAAGTCTCCAGATCTCAACCCTTGGTCGACTGTGTCGTGGTCGTTACTGGAACCCTTCCTACTCTGGGTCGTAAGGAAGCGGAGGCACACCTTCGTGAACTGGGCGCTGCTGTGACCGGCAGTGTTTCCGCCAAGACGACCCATGTGTTGGCCGGTGAGAAGGCTGGCAGCAAATTGGAGAAGGCTCAGAACTTGGGAATCCAAGTGGTGGACGAAACTTGGCTCCTTGCCTGTTTGGAACAGCCAAAGACGTAAGGGACATCAAGATCATCTGGATTCGATGTTCGTTTGAGTTGTGGCGATTCAGAACAGCAGGTCGGCTGCTTCCCGATATCGGGCCAGGGTCTTTTGAATTACTTCGTCGGGCAGGATTGGCCCGGGGGCAGTCTTGTCCCACCGTCCTTCGTCTACTTCTGATTGAAGCCAATTTCGAACAATCTGTTTGTCGAACGAAGCTTGCTCTCGACCAGGCTCGAAGTCATCGGCCGGCCAGAATCGCGAAGAGTCTGGAGTCAGGACTTCGTCGATAATGATTAACTCGTCGGTTGGATTCCCTTCGAGATCGAGAGCATGGCCAAATTCGAATTTGGTGTCGGCGAGAATGATGCCGCGTTCTGCAGCGTATGCGGCGGCCTTGGTGTAGATCTCCAGGGAGAGGTCACGCAGCTTGGTCATAAGCTCTTTGCCGACCAAGTCGCAGGCGGTTTCAAAGGAAATATTTTCATCGTGACCTTCGTCCGCTTTTGTTGAGGGAGTGAACAGCGGCTCGGGAAGGCGGTCAGACAACTGGAGGCCTTCAGGCAACGGGATGCCACAGACGGTTCCCGATTTTTGGTATTCCTTCCATCCGCTTCCGGCAATGTGGCCTCGAACCACACACTCAATGGGAACGACTTTGGCCGCGCGTCCAATCATAATGCGTCCCTCGAGAGAAGACCGTTCCTCTTCGGACAATCCAGGCAGGTCAGCAGGATTCGTTGAAAGCAAATGATCAGGAACCAGATTGAGATCTCGGACGAAATCAAAGAATCCGGTCGAAATTTTTGTGAGAAGGACGCCTTTGCCCGGCATGGGATCCGGCAACACGACGTCGAACGCACTGACCCGGTCGCTGGCCACAATCAACAGTCGTGGAGCTTGTCCGTCGACGGCGGGAATGGGGTACACATCCCTGACTTTTCCTTGGCGGCGTCCGGGGTAGGGGAGGTCAGTCGATTTGATGGCGGTTTGGGTGTTGTTGCTGGTCATTTCGACTCTGATGATACGCCCGCTTGCTCTCTGACGCAGGGGAGGCGACACTCTCCACGTGCCGAAGTTCGACACGAGCCATGACCCAGCCGTTTCCCTGTCGTCTGCCCGACTGCTGGATCATCAAGGCCGTGCTTTGGAAGCAGATTCGCGGATCTCTGGTGACATTCTTGACCTCCGAAAGAAGGTTCCCCATACCGTCGCTACAGAAGTGGAGTACGACATCGGCCGGCGACTGCCGCTGACGACATGCCTGCTGCCGGAACGCACAGCGCCTTACCCGTTGGTGCAAGAGTTGGCACGAGATCGAATTCGTCGTTTTTTCCACAAAAGCGAGGAGTGGCAAATGTTTGATTTGTCCCTCGATCATCCAGCCCATGTTGAATTTGAAGCAGCCCGACAAGATTTGGTGGAGTCTCTGGTTGCGTCCGATCCCGCCGAGAGCATCCGCTTGGGTCGAGACGGTTTAAGAAAGTCTGTTGACGCGTGTGATCAGCTGACCTTGGCCCACGCCCAGATCCTTCTCCACCGGCGGTTCGGCAGCCATCCGGCCTCGCCATCAACATTTGGCGTCCGTTACGACGGAACCGTTGATTCGCCTGGTTTGAGAAAGCTTCTCAACGAGCAGTTTGGCATGTTGACCATTCCCATCGATTGGGCTGTTTGTGAACCCAAAGCAGGGACGTTTGATTTCAGTTCGATTGAAGGAAAAATTCTCTGGGCTTCGGAACAAGGTCGGCCCTTCATGGTCGGTCCATTGCTTGCGATGCGTCCCGGCGTCATACCTGAGCATGTCCCCATGGACTCCAAGTCTTTTCGGGATCGGGTGTACGACTTTGCTGAACAAGTTGTGGCCCGATTCGGCCGCTTCTGCCCTTTTTGGAACATCGCATCCGGATTGAATGCATCCCGGGCCCCACTCTTGTCTCCCGAAGAGTCGGTGGACTTGGCACGAATGCTTCGTCTTTTGGTGCGTCAATATCGGCGCGACGCCAAGATCATGATCGAAGTTCGCGAGCCCTGGGGCGAGCATGCCGCCACATATGG
Source organism: Phycisphaeraceae bacterium (assembly GCA_004213555.1). Lineage (GTDB taxonomy): Bacteria > Planctomycetota > Phycisphaerae > Phycisphaerales > SM1A02 > UBA8653. Next base: position 93,989 of record SHAP01000005.1, read on the forward strand.
CCTTGATCCCTTTGACTTTGTCAAAAGACTCGGGCAAAACGGAGTTGAATGTGATGCCATTGGCGTTCGCATGCTCGCCGGCGGCCGCCATCAGGGCGAATCCGTTCGAACACTCTTTGACAATGCTTGTCTTCTCGATCGTCTGTTGTCCATTGACAAGCCGGTGGTGGTCACCATCGGTCGCGGCAGCGGGAAGGACGGTCTCGCACAAGCGAAGTACGCATCCCTCACCGCCCAACTGTGTTTGTCCCGTCGGTACGTTCAGTCCGTGATTTGGTCCGACTTGTACGACCACCCCAGGTCCTTGGTCGAACGCGGCGGCATGGTCGATGCTGAAGGCGGGGCTCGTCCCGTGCTGGCCCATTGGTCGAAGCTCCGTTCCAAGTTCAGCAAGCCGATCGGATCAGTTCAACTTCCCAAGCGTGGTGAAGGTGCGTGACGGATTCAGAAGCCCGAACCAATCCTCTTGATCAGTTTGACGCAAGCCTGAGACTTCCCAATTCGGGGATCGTGGGTTTGACGGGAGGGTGCGGCGTCACCACGGCCGCGCTGCTGGCCGAATCCTTGCATCGCTCTTCCAAGTCCACCATTTTGCTGTTGACGGCGCACCACGACGAAGCCGAGGAGGCCATCGCCATATGGCGTTCGCTCCAAGCTCATGCTTTCCATTTTGCCCCCCTTGACCCCATCAGCCCGGATGTGCTTCCCAATGCTTCTGCTCTAACCAGCCGGCTTGACACCGTACGTTGTGCTGGAGAAGGCGCTCCCATGCTTGTTGCGGCAAGCATGTCGGCTTTGATGCAGGGCTGCATGAGCGTTGACGAGGCCCGGCAATGGCTGGTGCCGTTGAAGGAAGGTCAAGATTGCGTCCCCGGAGAATTGGTTCAAAGGCTGGCGGAGGCTGGCTACCACCGCACCGCCATCGTGTCCGAGCCTGGTGATTTCGCCCTTCGTGGTGACGTTGTCGATCTCTTTCCAGCCAGTGGCGAACCCCCGGTACGTTTGGATTTCTTTGGTGATGAACTCGAAAGCATTCGCGGTATTGATTTGGACTCCATGGCGTCGGCGGAGCGAAAGAAGTCCACATCGTTGCTTCTTGCTCCTCAGGAGATTCTGAAGCGGGACGCCCATGGGCAACTGGTTGATTTCCTTCCCGGTCCGACCACGGCAATTTTGCTTGAGCCGCTTGATTTGGTCGAACGCGGGCGGAGCGCCTTTGACCGTTCGGCGGTCCGAAGTGTCCATGGTCCACCCCGTGTGTTGGAGGCCATCCTAAATCAAAGCACGTTGCAACTCGAGATTTCCCGAAGTCCAGGAACGGCGGAGCGGCAGCTCCAATGGCCAAACTCCGCTTTGCCTGAACTCCCCAGCGAGCCATCGGATGCCCTGTCATTTCTGCACCGTGAATTTCCTGCCGCTCATGTGACGGTGTATGTCGAAGCCCCTGCAGAAATCACTCGGGTTCAGCGAGTCATTGACGGGGTTGTGTCTGCCAATTCAGATTTGCAGATCAAAATTGCATCCCTGCGTTTGGAGCGCGGATTTCTTTCCGAATTTGATCGCCAGCAGATCCATGTGCCATGGCACGAGTTGTTGGGTCGATGGCAACGCCCTCCCCGATCGTTTGGCCTCGGCTCAGCCCGGTCCCTTGATGCGTTTGTCGAAATGGAACCGGGGGACTATGTGGTGCATCGCGAGCACGGCATCTCTCAATATCTTGGACTTGAGCTGCGTCGCGATGGGGATGATGAGGAAGAGTTCTTGATTTTGCTCTTTTACGGGGGGACACGACTCGCGGTGCCTGCCGTGAAATCTGAGTTGGTGCAGAAATACATTGGTGGAAGGGTGGCTCCTGAACTTTCCTCCTATGGAGGGGCTCGATGGAAAAAGAAAAAAGGAAAGGTCAAGGATGCCGTTCGTGACCTGGCCGCCGAATTGATTCGAGTCCAAGCTGTTAGGGAAAGCACCCCTGGTATTTCATTTCCCGGCGACACCGAGTGGCAGCACCAGTTTGAAGCAGGGTTTCCATTCGTGGAGACAGAAGATCAACTCTCTGCCATTGAGGCGGTCAAGCGAGACATGTCCAAACCCAGGCCAATGGACCGACTTGTCTGCGGCGATGTTGGTTTTGGCAAAACCGAGGTGGCTTTGAGGGCGGCCTTCAAAGCGGTTGAGTCGGGCCGTCAGGTTGCGGTTCTCGTGCCAACCACGGTGCTGGCGGAGCAGCACTTGAGGTCCTTTCGCGAGCGATTTGCAGGATTTCCGTTTCGCATCGAAGGCCTCAGTCGTTTTCGATCACGAGATGAAGCCCGATCGGTTTTAAAGGCCACCGCAAAGGGGGAAGTTGATGTCTTGGTTGGGACCCATCGGTTGTTGTCCAAAGACGTGGCATTTTCGGATCTGGGCTTGGTCATCATTGACGAAGAGCAAAGGTTTGGGGTCGAGCACAAGCAGAGGCTTCTCGAACTGCGGGCTTTGGCTGATGTCTTGGTGCTTACCGCAACCCCCATTCCCCGAACCCTTCACATGTCCATGATGGAGCTCCGCGACATTAGCACGTTGACGACGCCGCCTGTGGAGCGGCGGCCAGTGGTCACCGAAGTTATTCCCTGCCAGTTGCCGCGGGTTCGGCGGGCGATCCAAAGAGAAATGGAGCGCGGAGGGCAGGTGTACATCTTGCACAACCGAGTCCAAGACATTCAAGAAGTCGCCAACGAGATTTCACTTCTCGTGCCCGAGGCCTCGGTTTCTGTTGGGCATGGTCAAATGCCGGCAGGCGAGCTTGACAATGTGATGAGATCTTTCGTGCAAGGGAAATGCGACGTTTTGGTTTCCACGACCATCATTGAAAATGGACTGGACGTCCCCCGAGCGAACACCATGATTGTTCGAAATGCGAGCCGCTTTGGTCTCGCCCAACTCCACCAACTGAGAGGGCGGGTGGGCCGCTCTCGAGAGAGGGCGTTCTGTTACTTGATGCTTCCCGAAAATGGCGTCGAGGATCCAACGGCCCTTGAGCGTCTGCGAACTCTTGAACGGTACTCCATGCTCGGTGCCGGCTTTCGCATCGCCATGCGTGACCTTGAAATACGCGGAGCCGGAAATCTTCTTGGTCCAGAACAGAGTGGTCACATTCTGACGGTTGGATACGAAATGTACTGCCAGCTGCTGGAGCAAGCCGTCTCGGAGCTGCGTCAGGAAATCAGCATCGATCACCTTTCGACATCTGTTGATTTGGGTGTTCGTGGAGGCATACCCGTGGCTTGGATTCCCGTCGACGCTCGCCGCCTTGATGTGTACCGTCGAATCGCGCGCAGCGATACTCCGGACGCTCTACACCAGCTTCGCAATGATTTGTCCTCGGCCTACGGAAAACTGCCTCGCAGGACCAAATTGCTTTTTGACTTGGCATTGATACGGGTGTCTGCCGCTCAGCTCAATGTCTCAGCCGTGGTTCGAGACGGTCAGAATGTTGTGTTCACTTCGACACGCCCAGAGCAGCTGCGAGACAGGTTGATGAAAGCTCCAGGGGCCCTGCGTCTTGTCGACGCCAAGCATGGTGGATTTAAAGAAGTGTGGTATCGGCCTGCGAAGCGTGTGGGCGATTCACTGCAAGTGGTACGTACCCTGTGCAAGCACTTGGACGCCACGGAGGGTGCCGAATGAATGTCCGAAGCCTCTTGATGGTTGGGGGGCTTGGAAGTGTCTTCGGGGGCGTCTCGGCGGTCTTATTGTTGCCATTTGCTGTGGGGCAGCGTCTCAACAGATCTGGAAGTGCTGGGGAATGCTGGGTATCGGTTGCCACCGCTGGCCTCCTGGTGGTCTTCAGCACCAATGACCCGGTTTTCCTTTCAAGTTGTGGCCTGCTGATTCTGGCCGACCTGGCACGCCAGCAGCCCATGGTGCCGCCAGAAAGCCTGGTGGCCTTTTCCTTGTTGATCGGGGCTTCCATTCACCCCTCTGACTTGGGCTCCTTGGAAGCGGTTCCGCTGGTCATGGTTCTGGCTGGATTTGCCTCAAAAGGGTGGCCCTTTGCGACTCCAGCCCGAACGATTTGTTCAGGTATTCTGGTGGGCCTTTCATGGGGACTCCTGTTTGCTGAGGTTTGGGTACATTTCTTGGCCCTCGGTTGAGCGCCGAGGCGTCGGTTGGCCGAAATAGTCCAATAACCGAATTTTGGAGCCTCAATGACCAGTCTGAATACCCGCCGAACCTTGTCCAGCACCCGAGAAAGCATGACCCACAAGTTCTCCATCAATGGACACGAGGGGTATCTGACGCTTGGGCTTTTTGACGACGGAAGCGTTGGGGAGATTTTCATCAAAATGGCCAAGGAAGGGTCAACTCTTTCTGGTTTGATTCAGGGATTTTGCCGGGCTTTTAGTTTGTGCCTGCAGTTTGGCCTGCCTGCGGCAGATGCCTGCAAGCGATTCGAGGGCATGCGGTTCGACCCAATGGGGCCCACGAGCAACCCTGACATCCCCAACTGCTCTTCCATTTTGGATTACGTGTCGAAATATCTGCAAAGTTCCGCCGTGACCAGTCTCCAGGAAGACTCGCAGACTCCACAGGCCCAAAATTCGGCCGCCACCGCCTTCTCTGAAGCAGTCTGATGTGCCCTGGGTTGACGGTCTCTTCGGACCGTCTACAATGGTCAACTTGCACGAGCCGTGGTGAGGGCGGATTGTTCGTCTGCACCACATGGGGCGTTCCATCGCGGCAACGCGAACGTTCCAGCTCATTTCGCCGCGGTTCGCATCCGGTCTTGGCCGGTGGGGCCGCTCCGGATCTGTCCGGGTTCCCATCGGATCATTCGTGGACGCACGAATGACCCCGCCATGATCTTCGCCCGACGGGGTGACATAAAGGTTCCGGCCTCCGGCAACTGGCCCGTGGTGTAACGGTAGCACAGCAGTTTTTGGTACTGCTTGTCCAAGTTCGAATCTTGGCGGGCCAATTGCCGGAAGCCGGAATTCATCGTCTTCGTCATTTTCTGGATGCAATTTTCCAACGCCACATCCCATTCGAGCGACCATTTCGACCCCGAGTCGGCGGCGGTTGTTTTGGCTGCCGGAAAGGGCACTCGGATGAACTCTGATTTGCCCAAAGTGATGCACCTTGTTGCCGGGCGTCCCATTCTTGATTGGGTGGTTGATGCCGTGGTGGCAGCCGGGGTGGGGAAGGTTGTTGTGGTGGTTGGGTACGGGCAGGAATTGGTCCGCGAATCCATGGCCGATCGCGACAACGTCTTCTTCGCCGAACAGTCCGAACAACTCGGAACAGGCCATGCCACGTTGTGTTCCGAATCTGCGGTTGGGGCTGCAGATGACGTTCTGGTTCTTGCGGGCGATGGCCCTCTTGTCCGACCCTCGGTGCTCGTTCGGCTGCTCGCCACGCACCGTGAAGCCTCCGCTGTCGCATCAATGGCTACGGCCCGAATTGATGATCCGACGGGATACGGTCGAATTGTCCGCGATTCAAACGGTGATTTTTCCGCCATTGTGGAACAAAAAAACGCGTCTGAACATCAGCTGCGTATTTCCGAAATCAACCCCAGCTATTACTGCTTCGATCGAAAAGCCTTGTTTGCTGCCCTCCAAGCTCTCCGCCCTGATGACACTGGTGGGGAGTATTACCTGACTGACGTTCCTGGCATTCTGAGGGCCCAAGGACACCGCGTCCCATTGATGGATGAGGTGCCACAAGAAGATGTGTTGTCCATCAACACGCTTCAACAACTCGCCAAGGTGGATGAAATTCTTCGCCATCGTTTGACAGAAAGTTCAACAGGAGGCCAATCATGACGGCGGCTGATCGTGAAACTCTTCGTATTTTTGCCGGCTCAGGCGGCAAACAACTTGCCGAAAGCATGGCTCAACATTTGAACCTTCGCGTTTCCGCCGGTTCGGCCGAACGCTTTCCAGACGGCGAAGTCATTGTCCGCGTTCAAGAGGATGTTCGTGGACGGGACTGCTTTGTCGTTCAATCCACCTGCGAACCCGTTAACGACCGCTTGGTGGAGCTTTTGGTTTGGATTGATTGCTTGCGTCGAGCGAGCGCTCGTCGCATCACGGCGGTGATCCCTTACTTCGGCTACGCCCGCCAAGATCGCAAAGACGAAGGTCGTGTGCCTATCACCGCAAAGTTGGTGGCCAACATGCTGACTGAAGCAGGTGCGGATCGGGTGCTCTGCCTTGATCTGCACGCCGCTCAAATTCAGGGATTCTTTGACATTCCAGTTGACCACGTGACGGCAGTCCCAATTTTCCGCAGCCGGTTCGAAAAGGCTCGAGAAGAACTTGGCGATCTCACATTGGTGTCTCCCGATGTTGGCAACGTTAAGACCGCCAACCTTTACGCGGATGCTCTGGGAGCAGATTTGGCCATTGTCGACAAGCGTCGCCAAAGTGGCGAAAAAGTGGTCAGCCGGAACCTGATCGGTGACGTTGAGGGCCGGTCGGTGCTCATGGTAGATGACATGATTTCAACCGCTGGGACCTTGACCGAAGCCGCACGCCTCTGCCGGGAGCGTGGTGCCACCCGAGTTTGGGCGGCGGCCACCCATGCAGTGTTTGTTGGTCCAGCGATTGAGCGTCTGGCCGATCCTGTTTTTGAGCGTGTGTTGATCTCGGATTCCATCCCTGATCGCCCGCGGCTCGACCCTATTCGCGACAAACTCGAAATTCTTTCCACGGCACGCCTGCTTGGTGAAGCCGTCCACCGAATCCACCACGACCTGTCCGTTTCGGCCTTGTTCCGAACCGGCAAGTCCAATTCATCTTCTTGACAGAGGACCACCAACCATGAGTGACACAACGCTCCAACATCTCCCCAACGTCCAGCCCATTGACGCCACTGTTCGTGATCGCGTCGGCTCCACCTATTCCAAGCGTCTTCGTGAGGCCGGTCGTCTTCCCGCCGTGATCTACGGCCGTGATGGGGATTGCATCTCCATTCACATGGACGAGAACGAGGCCATGAAGCATCTCAACCGCGGGTTCAGAGTCTTTCGCCTTTCATTCGAAAACGGCGAACCCCAGGATGTGAAAGTCCAAGAGTTCCAGTTTGGGCACATGGGGGACAACCTGCTTCATATTGACTTTGTCAGGGTTGATCTGAATGAGAAAGTCAACCGTGAAGTTCCCGTTCGCGTGGTTGGCCATATCCCCGGTGCGAAGACCGTCGATCAGCCCATGGCATGCATTGAAATTGCTGCTTCCCTCGGGGTGATGCCTCAATCGCTGGAAGTTCGTGGGGACTCCGCTGTCGACGGTATCATTTTGGCTTCATCGGTTTCTTTGCCTGATGGGGTTGATCTTGTCACCGATGGGACTGCCGTCGTCGCCCAAAATTCGGAGCACGCCGGGTGAAACTCGTTGTTGGCTTAGGCAATCCAGGTCCCGAATACGATCGGACCCGGCACAACGTCGGGTTTGACGTCTTGGATCGCCTCGCGCGGAGGTTCTTTGCTTCGGACACGCCACGTGTCCGATTTAAGGGTCTCTTGCTTGAGGGTCAGATCGGCTCCGAGCCGGTTTGGTTGTTGAAGCCAACGACCTTTATGAACCGTTCCGGCGAGGCTTTGGCCGAAGCAGCCCGCTTTCGAAAGATTGATGTCCGACAAGACCTCTTGGTTGTTGTCGATGATTTGGCCCTTCCATGTGGTTCGCTTCGCTTCCGTGATTTTGGCGGAACCGGAGGCCACAATGGTTTGGCGGATATCGTTCGAGTCCTGGGGGGGCAGCAGTGGCCGCGCCTTCGCATTGGCATCGATCGACCGGGTCGTATTCCTCAATCCAACTACGTCTTGGGGAAGTTCACCCCTGAGCAGCAAACTCTTATTGATCCGGCACTGGATCGCGCGGCCGAGGCCGTCGAATACTGGGTGCACGAAGGCACCGAGGCCGCAGCCCAGAAGTACCACACGCCCGAAAATCGGGATGCCAACACAAACGCAAATTGAACCAATCGCCTCTTCTCGATGAGGCAGGAGAATATCCATGACTGAAACCGCAACCATGAACACCTACGAGGGCATGTTCCTCTTCCCGCAAGTTGCCTCCAGCGACCTCAAAGCCGCACAGGAGCACGTTGAGTACCTTATTGGTCGTGGAGAGGGTGAAATTATTTCCCTTGCCAAGTGGGACGAGCGACGTCTCGCGTACGAAATTAAGGGCAATCGTCGTGGCCTGTACTTTCTGACGTACTTCAGATCCACTGGCGAGGGTGCGATTGAAATTGAGCGCCAAGTCAATCTTTCAGAGCATCTCCTTCGCGCCATGATCCTGAAAGCAGACCTTGTTCCCGAAGACGTGATCGCCGCCGCCGATGCTCGGGAGCAATTGGCTCAAGAGATCGTCGAACGAGCTGCGGCCGAAGAAACCGAAGCCGTGGCATCCACCATTTCCAGTCGGGAAGATTTTGATGCCCAGCAGGCCGAGCTTGCCAAGGCCCAAAGGGCCCAGCAAGACGAGCTGGATGCCAAAGCCGCAGCGGAAGAAAAGGCGGAAGAGGCAGCCGAAGCAGCCGAGCGTGGTTCAACCGACGACTGATCCTGCAAATTCACGCTTGGCCCTGTTATGACACCAGTTGTCAGTTTCCGACTGACAACTTGTCAACGTTTTCCTGATTTCTTCTCTTGAATCCGTCCTGCGAGATAGGTTTCCATTTTCAAGGAGATCTCTTTATGGGCAATTTCAACAAGGTCATTCTGCTCGGCAATCTCACCCGTGATATTGAGCTGCGGCATACCCAAAGCAACCAAGCCGTTGCCAATTTTTCAATTGCGGTCAATCGGCAGTGGAAGGACCAATCCGGCCAGACCCATGAGGAGGCCACTTTTGTGGATTGCGAGTCGTGGGGGCGTCAGGCGGAAGTGATGCACCAATATCTCGGAAAAGGCCGCGAAGTCATGCTGGAAGGCCGACTTCGAATGGACCGCTGGCAAGACAAACAGTCCGGAGCCAATCGATCAAAATTGGTGGTTGTTGTGGAATCATTTCAGTTCATCGGTGGGCGTGCAGAGGCAGGTGGGAACGCCGCCATTGAGACCTCCCGAAGTCAACCCTCGTCTGGACCGGCCTCTTCCTCCCCTTCCAGTGCTCCTGGGGATGGCGATATTCCGTTCTAACGATTCAAAAAGGGGAATGGCCGCGTTGTCTGGCCCGAACTTCCATTGAGCCTGTGATTGCCCTACAATCTTGCTCTTGCCCTCTGGCAAACCGTTGGGGTCGAGATCGTCTCGGCTCCTCACCTTGATCCTTCGATCAAGAGGACAGCGAAAGGAGCCCCTTGTGGCCAAAAATATTGAACTGTTGTTGGTGGAATCTGTCGAAAACCTTGGCCTTGTTGGCGAGGTTGTCCGTGTTCGTGCTGGTTACGCCCGAAATTACCTTCTTCCCTTGGGGATGGCAGAGTTCCCAACCGAGGAGCGCATCGTAGAGCTCCAATCTGCTCGTGTGGAAGCAGCGGCCATGGCTGATGCACTCCGTGAGGAGCAAGTGTCGATTCTTGGCAAACTTGGTGGCATTGTTTTGACTTTGCGTCGTCCGACAAACGACAAGGGGATTTTGTACGGCTCGGTTTCCCAGCGTGACATCTCCGATGCCCTCGTTCAAGGCGGGTTTAATGTTGGAATCAGTGCCGTTCGTCTCTCCGTGGCCATCCGAAGAACCGGCAACTATGAAGTTCCAATTCAGTTCGGCAAAGAACTCCGCGAGGTCATTACGGTTGTTGTGGAGTCCGAATCTGTCATCGAAGAAATGGCTGATGACGCGGTCGAGGAATCCGTCGATCCGGCAGTTGATTCTGAAATGGACGCACCAGCTGTTGACGCGGCTGAAGTTGCGTCTGATGAATCATAATCTGAATCATTTCTCATCTTTGTGATCTTCAGCCCGGCCACATGGTCGGGCTTTTTACAAATTGTCTAGGGCGTGCGGTTGAAGAATGTCCGCGACCTCATCGTGCAGTGGTCCACCGTGACTGACAATGCATTGGCGGGGAGCGGCGCAATCTCGCCCGTGCCAGTCGGTTAATTTGATGCCCGATGCTTGAGCCAATGGCCACACCCACTCAATGTCCCAAGGGTGCAGGAGCGGTTCCACAACCACATCAACACGACCTGCCAGAAGCAGCCAAAGCCCGTAACAATCGCCCCAACCTTTTGTGCGTCCAGCTTTATGGGCCAAATTCACATAGGCCTCTTCGGCCCCGGCCATGCGAAAGTAATCCCAACCAGTGGTGGCCAGAGTGGCATCCTGGAGACGGCACTGTGATGGGTGGGCGAGAATTTCCTGTTCATGCCCTTGAATCAAGAGATGGGCATTTTGAATTGTCCCTTTCGCACCCAGGTCGAGAGCCGGCAGTTCGCAAGCCCCAGCGACAGAATTGTCGTCGTATCTCAATGCCACAAGTGTGCCCCAAAGGGGGACTTGGTGGCCAAAAGAGGCGGTGCCGTCGATAGGGTCCAGCACCCAGGTCCAATTGGAAATACCGTGCATGGCCGGTCCTTCTTCCCCGACGACTGAATCTTGGGCAAAGTGTTCACCCAGCCATTTCCGCATCGCGACCTCAGCTTGTCGATCGACTTCGGTGACCAATGTGCCATCCGGCTTTGTGGTTGCAGCGGTTTGGCCCGAGAGGAACGAAGGCAGCGTATGGGTTCGGGCAACACGAAGAAGATCCGACATGGCCTCAAAGCGGCCGTCCCAAGGGACGTCTTGCGGGTGTATTGGCTCAGTCAACTTAACCTCTTTCCGGAACCAAACTTCATGATGCAATCCTTTCGTATTCTTGGATGCACTTTTGGGCCGCACCTTCCCAAGTGATTCGCCTTACTTCAAATCGACCGTGCTCCTTCAGGTGTTGAGACAGGGGGGGATATTTGAGGACCGCGACGATTTTGCTGGCCATATCTTCAATGTCCCAAAAGTCCACTTTCAAGGCATGGGTCAGGACTTCGCTCACACCAGAAGTTTTGCTGATGAGAACAGGGACGCCGTGGCTCATGGCTTCAAGGGGGGCAATTCCAAAGGGTTCTGATCGGCTTGGCATCACGTAGAGATCGGCAAGTGAAAAGACACGCGAAATGTCTCGGCCCCGGAGAAACCCTGTGAACAGCACCCGGTCGCCAATGTCGAGTTCGGCGGCCATTCGAATCATCCGTTCAGCCTGATCGCCGCTTCCCGCAACAACGAATTTAACATTGCTTGTGTGCTCGAGGACTTTCTTTGCCGCCGCCATGAAAAATTCAGGGCCCTTTTGATAGGTAATGCGACCGAAGTACAGAACAATACGGTCATCTCGTCTGATTTCAGAAGGTGAGGGACTGTCTTCGGAGAGTTCCACGCCGTTGTAAACCACTCGACATCGTTCGGCCGCCGCGCCATATCGGGAAACCACGAGATTTCTGGTGAGAACACTTACGCAAATCACCCGGTCTGCTTCTCGAATGCCTCGGGACTCAATGGCGAGCACCTCTGGGTTGCCATGATCGCCCGAACGGTCAAATTCAGTGCTGTGGACATGAACAACCAGAGGTTTCCCGGTAATCGCGCGGAGAGCCAGTCCGGCTTCGTAAGTCATCCAGTCGTGGGCATGAATGACGTCAAAATCTCGATTCGCCAGTGACCGAACACAGAACTGAGTAAACCGCCTGACGTGTTCGACAAGATCATCTCCATAATCGACGTCTGCGTGGGCGGGATCGGCTTCGGATGCTGTGGATCCAGTTCTCGGAGGGGAATCGTTGTTGCTCGAAATTGAAGCACTTGATTCAGACTGTGCTTGCTGAACCATTTTTTTGAGCAAGGCTTGTTGTTCTTCAGGGACCACTCCGCCGCGTTTCACGAATGCATCGATTGACTGTGAGGCTCGCAGGGGATTTCCGTTGGCAGCTTGGAGGAAGGTGGCCACCGGTTCTGGTGTGGCATCAAGTGGATACGGAAGATGGGTGAATTGATTCAGCCCAATGGTTTCCTGTTGGTTGTCCGGTTGCGGCTGCAAGGATGTGACGTCCGGGGCTGCATTGAACGACGGTGGGAATTCTGAACGAGGCGATTCAGATTGAGTCTTCAGCGTTGTGGGCGAGAGGGTTTTGCCCGTCATTGTTCGGGGGGAATCATTCACCCTTGGCTCAAATCCATGGTTTACGTTGAGTTCTTCGCATCCTGGAGAAAGCACACGGACCCCACCGATTTGAGCGCTCGCGACCGGCCGGGGCAAGACGAAGTCAATCTTGACGCCTTTCCCGACGAGTGCGCGGGTAAGACCCGCGCATGCAGTGCCAAGCCCACCCGTGATCAACGGGGGAAATTCCCAGCCCAGCATCAACACTTGCATCAGTCTTCCTCGTCTTCCCCACCCATGTCGCCAAGTTCAGTGAACATGGCCACCATGGCTTGGAGCGCGAGCGTTATTTCGTTGGGCGTTTTGGAAGGCCATTCGCACGAAAAGACGTATTGTCGAAGGTCGTCCCGAAAATGTCGAAGGGGGGGCACTTCACCGTCCCAATTGAGTTCCACGAGTTCCTCTTCGAACAGTTCCTCCAGTTCGTCCCCTGTGTGCTCGAGATCTCCCTCGATGGACTCAGAAAGCCAGCGGTCTTTGGTCATCAGGGCCAGCAGGCATCCATTCTCGGTTGCCTTGAGCTCATACCAAGCGTCCACATCGTGGGGTGCTTTCACCTGAATCAAGTCTTCCGTCAATTGGGCCAGAGACCTTAGGGATTCAGGGAGTTGGTCGTAGATTTCGTTCATCGTGTGCTCATCCTCAGGAATCCCCATGGTAGCCTCGAGCCCTCATGTCGAGCGAGCAGACCCAATGGACCAGCCGAGAGCTGTTGAACTGGATGAGGAATCGATTTGATGCCTCTGGCGTAGACGCTCCCAGGGTCGTGGCAGAAACACTCTTGGCCGAGGCATTTGGCTGCACCAGGCTCGATCTGCACATGCATCCCGATCGGCCAGCCGATTCCAACGATCGCGATCGATTGCGGGAATTAGTCCGTCGTATTTTGACGGGGGAGCCTCTTCACTATGTCACGGGGCAGGCTCGTTTTTGGCATGGGTCATTCTCCGTACGGCCATGCACACAAATTCCCCAACCATGCACCGAACTTCTGGTGTCTCACACCCTTGAGCTGTTGTCCATGCGTGGCCAAAAGGCTGGCCACGGCCGAAAGGCGGCTGACAGTCTTTTGGCTCAAGATGAGGTATCCGAGCTCCCGGGCCCGGCCGGGTCCCAGCCAGCATCATCTGAGACTGCCCTCCATGCGTCAGATCATGAGTCTGTCGAGCAAGCCCAGGCCTCGGCATCGCCGGTTCAGGATGGTCCAATCAAGATCTTGGAACTGGGCGTGGGCAGTGGAGCAGTGATTGTGTCCCTGCTCCAATCCCTTCCTGATGCGATTGGGGTTGCCGTGGATGTGGAGGACGCATGCCTCAGTTTGTCACAGGACAATGCGAAAGCCCATGACGTCGGCGATCGCCTCACACTGGAGCTTCATGACGCCAGAAACCCGTTTGTCGGTGACTTTGACGTTGTGGTGGGAAATCTCCCTTACATCCCTGATCACGAGTGGCCGCACTCGGTTGATTCTGGGGTGCTTGGCTTTACCCCAGAAAAAGCTCTTAGGGGTGGTGAAGATGGATTGGCCATTATCCGCCCCATGGCACGGTGGGTGGGGGAATCCATGCGACCAGCTGGGATTCTTGGACTCGAGCACGCAGCTTGCAGCAGTGACGCTGTCCGTCAACTCTTGACGCAGCTTGGATTTTATGACGTCGAAACCCTTATCGATGAGGATGGGTTCGAACGTGCCACGTTTGGTTTGTGGTCAGGGAAGTCAACTCCCCGTGAATGCTGATTTCAAAACCTCAAACAAACGCGGCACTGGAATTGGTTTGAAGAGCACAGCATGCATGCCCTCTTCCGTTGCCCGCAGTATGGAGTGCGATGGGTCGTACCCAAATCCAGTCATGAGGACCACGGGGATGTTTGGTTCTAGATCTCGGACGCCGCGAAAGACCTCGTAGCCGTTCCGATCCGGCATGCGAATATCGGTGATGACCAAATCGGGGCAGTTTCCGCTGGCGTGAAACTTTGAAAATGCAGAAATGGCTTCTGCTCCGCCGTCACAAGCGGTCACGGTGACGCCATTTGCCTCAAGCAGTTTGGTCAGGCCTTGAACCACGACAGCTTCATTGTCTGCCACCAAAATATGACGGCCTTTCAAATCAGGATCAGGTTTTGAAGGCCGAAGATCCCGCTCGGTTGCCAAGACGGCCTTTGGACCTGTACCGGCAGCATCCATGGCCTCTTGGAGTTCGGTGACAATGGCCATCACTTCAGGGTTGCTCTCTCCAACTGCTTCGAGTTTTTCCATGGGGTGGGCAAGGGCGCCTCGAAAGGCGCTTGCGGTTTGTCGGTCTACAGCAGAGCGCTCACGAAGGACCAGCTCGATGAAGTGGAGCGCTGCCGCAATGTACCTGCCAAGGAGAAGTGCCTCTGAGAGGTCGGCCTCCGAAAAAGCAGCACGCTTTTGAGACTCTACATTGAGCGTGCCCAGAATTCTGGTGCCCAGTTGCAATGGCAATGTCATCGTGGATTGAGCGCCCTCAAGGCCAGGAAGATATTCGTCGTCGCTGTCGGCCTGTCTCGTCAGCACGCACTGGCCAGTTGCGGCGACCCGCCCAGTGATGCCATTGCCCTTGGCGGCAGCGAAAATGGATTCTCCAATTCGGAGCGGTGCAAGATTGTGGCTGACGAACAATTCAAGTTGTTTGGTTTCGGGATGAAGAAGGCGGACCTCCCAACTGTGCCACTCAAAGAGCGACTGGATTGCTCGGTGAATCCTCCGGTCAAGAATTTTCAGTCTGCCGGCAATGGTGTCGCCTTCATGCCCTGGTTCGTCGAGTTCAAGAATGCCGGCCGAATATTCGTGGATCTCGCGCAGCCGTGTTAGGGCAATTCTTTCGGGCCCCAAATCCCACTGCGTAAATGGTGCCGACTGATCTTGATGCGGGCGTGTCTCCGTGACCACTTCAAAGTGTTCACGCAAAAATTGCCGAACGACTTCTGGGAGGCGGTCTGCCTCTGTGATGCGTAAAGGGGGGTTGCCTTCCTGTCCAGACATGTGTTTACGGAGTGTACGCGTCCTTGTATCAAACTCGCTCATAGAATTGAGGAATGGAAGCGGCCTCTGTCTCCAAGGTTCACAAATCTTTTGGTTCGACGCTCGCCCTGCGCGACGTTTCGTTCCGCTTGCCCAAGTGCGGAGTGGTCGGCCTGTTGGGGCCAAATGGTGCTGGGAAGAGCACCATGATTCGGATATTGGCAGGCGTTCTGCAGCCCAAATCCGGGACGGTATTGGTTGGAGGGGCCTCCCCTTCTCAGGTCCATGTTCGATCACGAATCGGTTGGCTTCCCGAACACAATCCGCTCCCACTTCACCGTACGGTCCAAGACTGGGTTGTCGAGGCTTGCTTATCGCGTGGCGGCAGCAAGAAGAAGGCGTTCGCTGCCCTGGACCGTTGCGACCTTGCGTTGCATGCGAACCGCCGCATTTCAGAACTCAGCAAGGGCTGGCGACAACTGGTTGGTCTTTCTGCCGCATATGCCCATGAGCCTGCATTGTTGATCCTCGACGAACCTACAACAGGCATGGATCCCTTGCGTCGACGATGGTTCCGATCGTTGCTCCGTGAGTTGGGGTCGGAACGCTCCGTGCTGCTGAGTTCTCATCTTTTGGACGAGGCCGAAAGGGTTTGTGACGAAGCGGTGTTGCTTGCAGAAGGATCCGTCTGTGCATCTGGGCCTTTGACCCACATCCTTGCCCTGTCAGGGGGAGGAGACTTGGACGAAGCTTTCATCCAAACGCTTATGCCAAAGGGGTCGAGATGAATTCGCTTCGCATTGGCATCAGGGAGGGATTTTTAACGGCACGATCCCCGGGCTTGTTGCTTGGGGCTGCAAGTTACGCCTTGCTGTGGGGATTGGGCTGGTGGCTGGCGGCCCCAGCCGTCTCTTCCGGATTTTCCAACGGTGCACCCGCTGACGCCAGTGGAGTGATTCAATTCTGGTCGGTAACCATTGCCATCCTTTTGCCCCTGCTCGTTTTGCGAACCGTGCTCGAGCCAGACCGATCTGGCCTGATCGAATGGCGACTTTCAGGACCCCTTCGCCCGGCAGGACTCGCATTTTCATTGTTGCTCACCACAGCGATCGCGATTGCTTTGTTTTCTTTACCGATGCTCCCGATCGTCGGGGCCTCTTTGGCCCACGGTGCCCCCGTTGCCTCGATGTTGGGTCACGCAGGAGCGTCGGTGTTGTTGCTCGTGATGTGGGCTGCCATTGTTGTTGCTGTCTCAATTTGGGTTCGTTCGACCTTTTTGACCTTGCTTTTCACTTTGATGGTCCCAGCACTCGGTCTAGGTGCGGTCGCCGCGCTTCCGTTGCTGGCAGATCGTGTCGACGACGCCGGACTCGCCTGGGCGAGCTCGCAGCTCACCCAAGCGGCACGTCAGTTGGCCAGCATCCATCCACTGCAACTTTCGCGTGGTCTCCTCGATGGTCAAATTGAGTTGTCATCTCTCGTGAATGTTGGCCTGCTGTCACTGTTTTCTTTTCTTGCGGCTTCAGAGGGACTTCGGCTTCGTGCCTATTCAGGTCAAGTTTGGTTGCGCCGTCATGCTGCCATTCGAGCATTCGGGGTTGCGGCATTGGCCATGATCTTGTTCGCAGCGTCGAATCGCAACATTTCAGGGACCATCGACCTAACGCCGCGGAGCCTTGTCCAGCCATCTCCGAGACTGATGGAAGCGATGGCTGCCCTTCCTGAGGGGTCGACCGTTTTGCTGACTCTGGACGGAAATCAAGTTCCCCCAGACGACGTTCTGTTTGTCAAGCGCATCCTTCAGCGTTCATCTGAAGGAGTTTCTGTTCAGGCTTTGTGCGTAGATCTCGCGGCACTCAACCGGGGCGAAATTCCCAGCAATCAAATCGCCGATTGGCAATCATTGTTTTCAGATGCCACAGCATGCCCAAGCCAGATCGCTGACACCGTCAGCTTCCTCGAATTGCAGTCAAGCCTTTTGGCCCCTTCCGAACATGCTGATGTCATTGTTGGCATCGAAGAATCCGTGCGCAGGGTGAAAGCAGGCCTTCAAAGAGGTGTTCTTCCGGATTTGAGCTCCATCGCACGACAACTTACGGCCGCTCTTCAACAGCTGGCAACCGCGCAAACAGGCCTTTCGGTGCAGGCCGAATCGCTGAGTATGGCCAAACAACTCTTGCTGCTGGCCGACGAGGATCAATTTCTCGCGTCAAAACTGTTCTCAAAAGATGGTGGTCTGGCCTTGATCCATAAGGGTGAAGTCCATGCATTCTGTGAAGCAGGTTCCTTTTTGGTCCAATTCGGTCGCCAGACCCCCCTTCGTAGCGAGGCAGCCTTGGCACAAACGCTGGAAGCGTTCGCAGGGACAGAGCCCCCAATCGTTTCAATCTTGGCGCCAGATGGAAGTCAAGAACTGGTTGAATCTGTCGAATATGAATTGCGCAGGCGCGGGCTGCGTGTTCTTCCTTTTAAAGACAACAACCCAAAATCAGTTCTTTTGGTCTTGGCTGACCCGCCACCAGGCGTTGAAGCCGACCCGACTGGGTTTGCCTTTGTTCGAAAAGTGGCAAGGGCCATTCAAGATCCAAATCAAGATGCGGTTCTCTGTTTTGGGCCCTCCGTTCGATCTCGATACGATTTGGACTCTCCATGGGAACAACTTTTAACGCAGATCGGCATCGATGTCGTGCTCAAATCAGCCTTGGGGGAGTCGGTGACTCGGCGAAGTGTTCGTCAAACCGATCTTTTGGTGAGACCGGATTGGACATCCGATCATCCCGTCCCTGCTTCAGTAGGAGCTTTGCCGGTGGCGTTTCCTCTTGCGGTCGACTTGGGAACAGATGGGGCGTGCTTCCAGTGGCTTCCATCTTCTCGACGGGGTCGGGTTTCAAACTGGACCTCGCCCCATGCGCTCGTCGAAGAGGCCCCTGAAGCCATGGGTCTGGTTCGATTGGTCGAAGAAGATGGACGTCGTCTCGCCGTCGTTGGTTCTGCCCGCTGGTTGTCGCCTTCCCTGAAATCCAACCCAAATTCTTTGAGCGCGACGGCCGGAAACCATGAACTCGCCTCCTCGCTCGTGCGCTGGGTGTCCGGACAGGATGTCCTTGGGCAAGGGCCCAATGCTGCTCTTGGTCGGTTCCAGCCCTCTGCTTTTGAGCGTTTGCTCTGGATCGGGTTTGTCGTGGGTGTGATCCCTTTGGGCCTCGCTCTCGCAGGATGTCGTTCTGCTTGGGGACGCTTCAGATGAGTTGGCGAATGACTGCTGCGGTGTTCCTGGTCGTACTGGCAGGAATGGTCACGGCCTATTGGAATCGCCCGATCTCCTTGCTGAATTCGACAAAAATCTCCCTCGATGGGTACACCAACATCGAGCTGCGCGGTGAATCCAGTTGGACAATGTCAAAACAGGCAGATTGGTCCTCGATCCATCCCATCCGCGCTCGCTTGTTGAGCTCTCAAGTTGAGCAATGGATCCGTCTCTTGGAACAAGTTCAGCCCTGCCTTGCTCCCAACGGCGTCCCATCACACACCATACGCTTCACTCAATCCGGTTCAGACCTCACGCTTGACCTTCCGGTTTGGTTTGATGTCGTTGGTCCGGCCAAAATTCAGTTCGAAAGCGTTTGGTACTCCGTGAGTTCTGAAGTGTTGGAGCCGATACGGTTTGGCTTGGCACCGTTTCGCACCTCCCAGCTTCTGCCGTTGGCTCTTTCCCCCACCACCATCAAAATAAAAGTTGGAAACAGCACATCCCTTGAACTGGTCAGGACTTCATCTTGGTCGGTTCGCGAGCCACTCCTGGCTCCAGCCGATGCCGGCGCGATCCAGACTTGGCTGGAAGCAGTGGAGTCGAAATCCGCTGTCGCTATTCTCGGCCACGTCTCGCAGGACCATGCTGAGTTGCTCTCTGGTTTGTTTCCTGTGGCTGCGGAGCTCTCTCTTGTTGGCGATCAATCTGTTCCCGGCAGGTCGATTCGGTTTGGCAAACGCCTGCCCGACGGCTCCAGGCTTGCCCAGGTTCGAGGAGAGGACGTCATTTTCGTGGTTCGTCCTGAAGATGCCGCCTTCATGCTGCCGAGCCCGACACGATTCCTTGTTCCCACCTGCACCACGCTTGTGCCTGAACGCGTCCACACGATTGTCGTTGCCCAGCAAGCCGAGCGCCGCAACAGTGTCACCGGCCGGTTTGGCTCGGCCGGAGAACGCTTGCTTGAGTTGTTGACCTCTACGCCGGCTACAAATTTTGCTTTGGCCTCATCTTTTGCGAATGGCGTGATCATCGAAGCATTTGATCGGTCTGGTGAAACTCTGTTTTCCGGCGAGATCCAAATCGAAGGCAATCAGGTTGCAGTGTGGAGTGACGGTCTCGCCCGAATCTTGCCGCTTGATGATGATCTCGTCAGTTGGATTCAAGAGGCAGTCGGTACAACCGATCAGGACCAAAGCTCGTCGTTGCCCCCTGTGGGTGCTTCGTAACCCAATCTTGAGGGTTTGGAATTGGGGATGTTCCTGACCCATTTGGCACAGACACAGGTCCCACAAAAACCCAAGCCTCGTCAACGAGCCCGGCTTGCCAATAGGCGTGCAGCAGGGTCGGGCCTGCCTCGAGAAGCACCACCTGCACTCCCATTTGTTTCAACTCGTCAAGTTGCCCCTTTGGGGTTGGTGACGAAATCCTGGCCACCCTCTTGTTCGCATGCACGCTTGCCTCGGGCGGGATGGGTTCCGAACGTGATGACACAGCAACCAGTGGATTTTGGCGGGGCGGGTAAAGCCTTGGATTGAGGCGACAATCATCGGATCGAACGGTCCCCAAGCCGGTCAGGACGGCATCCACTCGCCCTCGGAGCCGGTGGACTTCAGTGCGGGACTCGAGACCTGTGATCCATCGGTCAAGATTTGACGGCGGACACATGTGTCCATCTTGGGTCTGCGCCCATTTGGCGATCACATGGGGGCGTGACTTTGTGGTCCAAGTCAGATGGGGTGCGTTCAGTC
The DNA here is from genome assembly GCA_004213555.1 of Phycisphaeraceae bacterium. Lineage (GTDB taxonomy): Bacteria > Planctomycetota > Phycisphaerae > Phycisphaerales > SM1A02 > UBA8653. The sequence continues at coordinate 114,102 of SHAP01000005.1, forward strand.
GATCGGCATCTGGATGCGGGCATTGTTCGACGTCGATGCCGTGTCTCCGGAGGAAGGCCGCACCACCTTCGGCAACGGGGTTTGTGTCTGCGGTGGCAAAAACCACTCGGCCGACACCGGCGTCCAGGATGCGCTGCGTGCATGGGGGGGTGCGTCCTTGGTGGTTGCACGGCTCCAGAGTGACAATCAAGGTGCCTTTTTTCGCGCGATCGCTTGCTTTGGTTAAAGCAACCGCTTCGGCGTGAGGCTGACCGGGCCGAATATGCCTCCCTTCTCCTACCACTTGCCCCGCATCAGAAAGTACGACGCATCCAACTGGAGGGTTGGGCCGTGCAGAGACCCAGCTGCGAGCGCCGAGTCGGATCGCACGGTTCATGGCGAAGGATTCAGAAAGAAAAGCCGCCCCGCACAGGGGCGGGGCGGTGTTTTGATCTTGGTTTGGCATGGACCTCAAGCCTTGAGGACGTCTTCTGCCAAGCGTGGGGGGAGCATTCGGTATTCGAGCGGCTCCATAGAACTTGAAGCACGTCCTTGGGTGAGGCCGCGCAGCGTCGAGGTGTAGCCGAACATTTCTGACAGTGGGACCTCGGCGGTGATGATTCGGACAATGCCGCGCAGTTCAGAATCAACAATTTGGCCGCGTCGGGATGAAATATCGCCAGATACCGTGCCAAAAAAGTCTTCCGGAGTGGTGATGGTCACCTTCATGATGGGCTCAAGGAGTCCAATACCGGCCTGTTCACAGGCCAACTTGAACGCCAGTTTCCCGGCTTGTTCAAAGGCAACCTGGCTGGAGTCAACGTCGTGGTAGGAACCGAACACCAGTTCGACAAACACGTTGACCATGGGGTAGCCACCCAGAACGCCGCTTTTCGCGGTTTCGCGAACACCATATTCCACACTAGGGATGTACTCCTTGGGAATCACGCCCTGAGAAATAGAGTCCTTGAAGGCAACACCGTCCTTCATTTCGAGTCCGAGATCTTCGGCTTCAGAAGGTGTCATTGGTTTGACGGTCAAGACGGCGTCACCATATTGGCCGCGTCCACCGGTCTGTTTGACAAATTTTCCTCGAACCTCGTTTGCGGCTCCGCTCAGTGATTCGCGGTACGAGACCTTGGGCTGGCCAACGTTCACTCCAATTTTCATATCACGAACCAAGCGATTCTTGATGATTTCAAGGTGAAGTTCGCCCATGCCAGCGATGATGGTCTCCCCGGTTTCATCGTTGTACTCGGATCTGAATGATGGATCTTCTCGACGAATGGTTACGAGGGCATCGCCAAGCTTCTTCCGGTCGTCAGCGGTTTGCGGCTCGATGGACATGGAAATCACCGGGTCCGGGAAGTGCATTCGCTCAAGGATGATTGGGTCGGCTTCGGAACAAAGCGTGTCCCCGGTCATGGAGTTCTTCAGTCCGACCACGGCGACGATTTGGCCGGCTTCGCACGAATCCAGTGCGTCTCGGTCCTTGGCGTGCATTTCAAAGATTCGAGAGATGTTCTCTTTCTTGTTGTTGCCAGGATTCAAAAGGCGTGAGCCTCGTTCGAGGGTTCCTGAATACACACGCATGTAGGTCAAGTCGCCGTGGGTGTCGTTGACGATTTTGAAAACCAATGCAGAGAATGGAGCCTCCGGGGTGTGGGGGCGACTCAATGCAACTTCCTCGTCCTTTGGATCAGTACCTTCAACGTCGGGGACTTCGGTTGGGTTAGGGAGATAGTCGATCACGCCGTCTAGGACACGTTGGACGCCGATATTTTTGAGGGCCGATCCACAGAAGACTGCGTATCCCTCCTGCCCGAGAACAGCCTTCCGAACGGCCTTTCGAATATCGGCCTCCGTCAGCCCGTCTTCATCTTCAAGGTACTTTTCCATCAGATCATCATCGAACTGCGAAGCGGTCTCAATCATTTCTGACCGATACATGGTCGCAGACTCTTGAAGCTCTGCAGGGATGTCGCGCTCTTCCACGACTTCACCCTTTTCGCCGGTGAAGAAATAGGCTCGCATGGTAATGAGGTCAACCATGCCTTCAAACGTGTCTCCAGCGCCAATTGGAATCTGCACCGGAATTGGAACGACTCCAAGACGCTCCTTGATGGAGTTGTAGGAGAAATCGAAGTCGGCTCCGAGTTTGTCCATCTTGTTGATGAAGCAGATTCGGGGGACGCCATACCGGTCGGCCTGACGCCACACGGTTTCTGACTGCGCTTCCACGCCTTCTTTTCCATCGAATACAACAACCGCACCGTCAAGCACGCGCATGGACCGCTCGACTTCAATGGTGAAGTCCACGTGTCCGGGGGTGTCAATGAGGTTGACGTGGTACTTGACGTCGTCCTTGGTCCAGAAGCACGTGGTGGCGGCAGACTGGATCGTGATGCCGCGTTCTTGCTCTTCCTCGAGGAAGTCCATGGTCGCGGTGCCTTCGTGCACTTCGCCGATCTTGTAGCTGCGTCCGGTGTAATACAGGACACGCTCGGTCACGGTGGTTTTGCCCGCATCAATGTGGGCACAAATGCCGATGTTTCGAACTTTGCTGAGATCGAGTGCCATGGATGTGATCCTTGGTAAAAAGAGAGAAGGAGGGGGAGCCAGAACGGCGTTCCGGCAAACCGAAGATTCTAGCGGAACTCAGCGAAGGATTCACCGATCGCGCACGAGATCTCCCCGTGGAATCCCAAGTCGTTCGGGGAGATCGCCAATCTCAGCCACCCAGCGTCGGCCATCTTGAACATATCCAGCGGTTGGTTTGAGCTCTGGCAGCCTTTGTGTAAAGAACGAGTTGAGACGGTTCATCAGCAGTTCTCGGACCGTCTTGGCGGCCATCGAAGCCAGTGCGACTGGAAGGTGCCGAGCATCTGCTTGCGTCTCAAAGCCGATATGAAGGGTTTTTTGGTTGCGTTGAATTCGATAGCGGCTGATTTCTGGGGTCTCGGCGACAGTGCTGATGGTGCCTTCATGAAATTTGGAGGCCAGAAGGGGCTGATATCGCATCAGTCCGCCTTGTCGATCCACCACCACCCGAGGGCTTTCCTGGTGCATGTCCATGGCCAAAACATCTCTGAGGAGTCCGAAAAGCAGTGACGTGTTGGTGGACGATTTGTTTCCGAAGGATTCAAAAAGTTCGTTCAATTGTTTGGGATGCGTGGCTCTTGCTCGAACGAGTTCGATTTGGACGCCGGTTTCACTGGCGATGCGGGAGAGTTTGGCGCGACGAAGGGATCGCTGTCCTTGATCAAGCCCATCGAGCAGCTCCAATTCGACAGGGTCGGCATCAAATGGGCCCAGGTCATTAACTCCCAAGGTCCTCAGAAGTTCCTCATCGGTCCTGATCTGGATCGCTTCGGCCATTTCTACGAATGGCACGAGGCCCGCGAGCAGGTTGCGCAGCGGGAGCTTTGAGCTGCTTTTGAGCTTTTTTGAGTCCGTGACCGGAATGTCACATGTTCGAGGACTCGTACCAACGACTGGTGAGAGCTTGGCCCAAAGGTTCGGGGCCCCTTCAGCCGGATCAAAATCAAGGCTGATGGACGCGGCTCCGGTGCACAACGGGCCTAAGAGTGGTCCAAACCCTGCTTCATCCAGGCCGATAACGGTCAGCATGGTGGATGATCTCGGAGCCATCGCTCTACAAACGACTCGTATTGCTCCAATGTGTCGACCCCTGGGGGGGAGGGATCTTGATGGGTGACCACCCGGATCTGGACGCCGTTCTCAAGGAGCCGCAACTGCTCAAGTTGTTCGGCCTGCTCCATCGGTGTTTGTGACCATTGGCAAAACTGACGGAGTGTGTCAGGACGGTACGCGTACAGCCCGACGTGACGCCAGCGATTGATTCTGGTGTTGTCGCGATCATATGGAATGGGTGATCGACTGAAGTACATCGCCGTGCCATCACACGCCATGGCGACTTTCACCACATTTGGATTGTCCTGTTGACCGAGCGCCAGTGGGCAGGCAAGGGTTGAACATTTGACTTCAGCGTTGGTCATGGCTTCGATGACCGCGTCGATGTGGGCTGGTTCAACTTCGGGTTCATCTCCCTGCACGTTGACCACAATGTCGGCCTCAACCCTCTCCATCACTTCCGCGCATCGGCTGGAGCCAGAAGTGTGATGCGTGCCTGTATTGATGTATTCGAAGCCAAAGGGGGCAACCGCCTGCTTGATTTCATCATGGTCACCAGCAACGACGACTTGGTCCACGTGGTTTGATTGGGCAGCCATCTCGGCCGCATGAACGACCAATGGTTTCCCGGTTTTGTTCAGAATGGCTTTCTTGGGCAGGCGGGTCGAGCCAAGCCGCACAGGCAATACGATCAAGACACGTTGGCCAGCAATCATCCGTTGATTGCGCCAATGACTTCATCGACCTCTCGTCGACGGTCGCGGATGTCGCGGTATGCGATGTTGGTACGAGCGATCTCAGAGCAGATGGACTTGGCCCGTTGAGCCATTTCCAGGTCTTTTTCTGCCTTCGCCCCCTCGATGAGGCCCAGCATGAGATCGTATTTCATGTCAAGAGTCTTCTCTCGTTCGGAGGATTCGACCCTTGAAAGGGCTTCGTCGAACTCTGCAACCGCCTCGACGAACCACCCCTCAGCATGAAAGCAAAGCCCAAGATTGTGGGCGGCGTCGGCATGGAGGCGGGGCTCATCTTTGGCGGCTTGAAATTGGGCCATGGCTTCTTCGGTTCTTCCGAGGCGGAAAAGAATGGTGCCAAGGTCATACTTTCGCTTGCGATCTGTGGGGTACTTTTCCACCCGTTCTGAGTATTCAGCCAATTTGAGTTCTTGGAGACTCCGGTTCGCCTCGTCGAGCTGCAATGCGAGTTGCTCGTTTTCAGCGTCTTCAGCGGCAGCTTTCCGACGCTCGTCGACGCGCTGCTCGGCCGCCTTGATTTCGAGATCTCCAGCAAACATCCGAAAGCGGTATTCAGATGTTGCCTGAAACGCGGCGAGTGCAACCCTCTTGGCTTCGTTCAGAGCATCAAAGTCTCCTACCCGACGAAGCAGTTGAAGCAACTTGGCGACTGCGTTGGTGTCGGTGGGGTTCGCTTCGTAGGCTTGTCTGGCCCGTTCGAGTGGTGCCGCGGCCGTTTCCGCGCCTCCAGCGAGTGTTTCCTCTTCTTGCAATTCTTTTTGCTTGTCGGCGTCCTTGATCATCTTTCGGAAGCCGCCTTCGGTTCCCGCAGCTTCGGTGTACCCGCCTTCGGTCATCGCGCGAGCAGCCGCCAAGTCTTTCAGCTCGGTGTCGAGATCTCCGTCAGATGAATCCAGTTCCCGGGCTTTTAAGCCAGCCTGTTGGGCCAAGTCCCAGTTGTTGGCCTCTCCGCAAAGGCGCATCAGTTCGACCCATCCTTTTTTTGATGTTTTGGCCCCCAAGTGCATCTTGAAAATGGCGTTGGCGTGATGGTTGGCCCAGTGCTTGGAATCAAAAGCCAAGGCTTGCCGCAAAAATTCCAAGGCAACTTTGACGTTCCCGAGGTCTCTGAGCCAGGCGTAATAGGCGCTGGCAAACTTGCCGTACGGGCCCATCCCCTCAATTTCTTTTTTCTCAGATGAGGGTGCAGATTTTCCTCCCTGATCCCGGTGCATCATGGCACATGACAGAATTTGGTCCACCAAATCAAGACGGGTGTTGTCAAAAGAGAGTCCACTTGCAAACAGCTTCAACGCGTAGGCGTGTTGGAGTGAATCCTTGGCATTGTCGGCGTGGCGAAACCAAGGCTCAGCCTTGGCGGCATTGGGTTGGATTGATGTTGGAGCTTCGCTCTTGGAGGATTCCGGTGAATCTTTTGGCTTTTTCTTTCCAAAGAACATGGCAAGGCACCTCAATCTAGGGACAGACCACTATACGAGATGTCGCGTGAGAATCGCCCAGTTTGGGTGGTCCCGCCATACACTTTGAGAATCGATCCCTCAGGACTGCAAATCGTGTCATGGCCCGATCCTGGCCTGCGTTCTCGCGCCACCCATGTGCCCTCAGCAGAGGAGGTTGCTCTGGTTGCCCCGCGTATGGTTGAGCTCATGCATGAGGCATCAGGCATCGGTTTGGCCGCCCCTCAAGTCGGTCTCCCTTGGCGAATGTTTGTGACCTGTGTCCCCGATGCCGATCCTGTTGATCGTGTTTTCGTAAATCCTGAGATTCATCTGGATCTTTGCGGGGCACCTCCTCAGCCGTACGAAGAAGGCTGCCTGTCACTGCCCGATCTTCGTCTTGACGTCCTTCGCCCCAAAGGGGCCAGTATTTCGGCGACCGGGGCCGACGGGAGCCCGTTTGAATTGTCCGACGCCGGGCTTCTGGCCCGAGTGTGGCAGCACGAATATGACCATTTGGAGGGAAGATTGATCTTCGACCTCGCCCAACCGGTTGATGCTTCGCTGGTCAAGCGATGGAGGAAGGTGCACGACGCCCAATGAAGGTCGCTTTCGTTGGCTCGGGTGCGTTTGGCGTGCCAACCTTGCGGGCGATTGCGCAGAGCACGTCTCACGAACTCTTGGGCGTCATCACAAAGCCGGCCAAGCCGGCTGGTCGTGGCCAAAAAATCCGGCCGACGCCAGTGTTCGATGCCGCGAACGAACATGGGCTTGATCTCCTGACGCCAGACTCCATCAACGATGATGTCGGCCAGAAGTGGCTTGATGAAAATGCTCCAGACGCTCTGGTGGTGATTGCCTACGAACGCCTCTTGTCACAACGCGTCTTGTCCGGAAGATTTGCGTGCAATCTTCATGCGTCGTTGCTGCCTCGATGGCGTGGTGCGGCCCCGATTCACCGCGCTGTCTTGGCCGCCGATGCAGAAATTGGAGCCTCAGTCATTGAATTGGCGCCTTCGATGGACAGTGGGGCCATTTTGGCCAGAAAGAGTGTCCCTCGGGACCCGCTGATCACCACCGGGGAATGGCACGACCGCATGGCGGACTGGGGCCCCGAACTCGTCTTGGGAACGCTGGATGCCTTTGCGAGCGGCAAACTCAAGCCCATGCCCCAAGATTCCCAATCGGCCACCCACGCCAAAAAGTTAGAAAAGTCCGAAGGAGCCTTTGACCCAAGCCTGTCTTGTGAGTTGGCACTCGCCCAGATTCATGGGCTTGAACCCTGGCCCCGGTGCTCAGCTGCTGTCGCCGGCGTCCGTGTTCAACTCCGACGAGCTGAGATCGGTCAAACAGGCCCTGAATGTGCAGGACTGGTGGATGAATTCGGGCAGTTTCGTTGCTGTGATGGTTGGCTTCGAGTCACCGAAGTCCAGCCGGAAAGTCGTAAGTCGATGTCCTTCACCGACTTCGCCCGAGGCCTCACCTGCGATTGGCCTCAGCCCATGCATGGGGTTTGATTTCCTCGCCCACTGAGGATTTTGACTTGGATTCCTTGACGGGCCATTCCCCTGATTGATGGCTTACATTTCAAACCTTCAAACACATCCAGATTCCAGGGAATTTTCGAGGGTGGATATGCAAAATCCTGCAGCAGCTGTTCTTTTGATCGTAGCCTCATGCGCTTCCGCCGATTGTCAATCTGACGTCATCCCATGGCCTGAGGGCTCTGGAGACCTTTTCGGATCCGGCATTTCTGGGGACGCTGGAACCATCGTGGTGGGCGTCCCGGATGCTTCGCTTGGCGGTTTGTTTGAACACGGCCGCGTCCTCGTCTCGAACAGCGAAGGGATATTGGTTGAGTTGCCCACACCTCCCCAGGAGTCGGGCTTGCACCTTGGTTCCGACGTCACGATTTCGGACGGGTACGCCTTTGCTTCTTGCACAGGCCGAACCGATGGGTTCAATGGCAATGTTGGTGGCGTCCTTTTCTGGGAGCAATTGTCTGCCGACGCGTGGTCTTCTCCACAACTTTTGTCTCGACCCGACTGGGACGATCAATTTTTTGGTGGCTATCAGATTGTCGCTTCCGAAGGGGTTTTGGTCGTGAGTGTCCCTGGGCTTGTCGGAGGGTATCCGGCTGCCGCTGGAGCGCTGGATGTGTGGACCATGGGTGGCCCGGATGGTTATGCCTACGCCGGAAGACTCTCCGATGGCGGTGAATCAGGATCCTTTTTCGGCGCCTCGCTTGATCTCAATGCATCCCTTCTCGTGGTTGGCGCTCCAACCGCTGGTGCTGGACGCGTTCACATCTACGATCGATCCGAAGCATCTTTTTCCTACCGTGGCTTCCTTGAAGGCGTGTCCGAAGGTGATCAATTCGGTGCCTCGGTGTCTTTGTTCGGAAACACTCTGTTTGTTGGCGCCCCTCGAGTCGGACCCGGCAGCGTGGGTGAGGCATATCGGTACTCGATTCAAACAGGACTGCCCTCTTCAAATATGACGTATGGGGCTCCCGAAGGTGCTTCGGCCAACTCCAGGTTCGGATTGTCCATCGCTGGGGATGATTTTCACGTGTGCGCGACCGGCTTGCTGAATGGTCAGGCCGCGATTTGGCGGGCTGATGTTGTCGAGGGACTCCCCGACAGCATGATTACTGGCGGCTTCGATGGTCGCATTCGGGACGTGTATGCCGATGGCGCCGGGCGGTTCTACCTTCCAGATGAATTCTCTGGCGACGTCAAGGTCCTGAACCCACGACTGGACTGCAACCTCAACGGCATCTGCGATCCCGACGAGGAAGGCCCCGATTGCAACAACAATGGCATCCCCGATGTGCCTTGTGATGTGGTCACCATCGGCGACTGCAACCTCAACGACATCCCCGATGACTGCGAATCGGACTGCGACATGGATGGTCTCATCGATGATTGCGACCCCGACGACGACGATGACGGTGTTGCTGACGAGTGTGATGCTGACAATTGCGGCTCGATTGGACTCGATTGCAATGGCAACGGCATTCTTGACACATGCGACATCAACGACGGGGCAGATGACTGCGATGGCAATGGCATTCCTGACTCATGCGATGTCAGCGACGGTTCGAGAGATTGCAACATGAACGGCATCCCCGACTCATGCGATATCGAGGCCGAAGCAGAAGATTGTGATGAGAACGGCATCCCCGATTCGTGTGATATTGAAGCAGGAGCGGAAGATTGCGACACCAATGGAATTCCTGATGCATGTGACATCAAGGAGGGGGCGCCGGATTGCAACGACAACGGCGTTCCTGATGATTGCGAAGGCTTGGTCGACTGCGACCGCAATGGCATCCCCGATGAGTGTGAACTCAAGGGAAACGACTGCGACGGGAACGGTGTTCTGGACGATTGCCAGCACGACTGCGACGCGAACGGCACTCCTGATGCTTGCGAAGCTGACTGCAATCGTGACGGAGTGCCCGACACGTGCCAGTCCTTGCCTGACTGCAACAGCAATGGCACTCCGGACGCGTGCGAGTTAAAGGACAACGATTGCGACAAGAACGGTGTGCCTGATGACTGCGATCTTGCTGGTGGATCCGCCGACTGCAACGCCAACGGCGTTCTCGACGTTTGCGACATCGTTCAGGGGGTGAGCCAAGATTGCAACGGAAATGCCATCCCCGACGAATGTGATGTCGATCAGGGAACAAGTGAGGACTGCGACAAGAACACAATTCCTGACGAATGTGATCTCGCTGATGGTGGGGCCGACTGCAACGCCAATGGCATCCTCGACGTTTGCGATCTGGCTGAAGGCAAATTCGAAGATTGCAACGACAACGGCGTCCCCGATGAGTGTGATCTTGAGATCCTTGGCGGCGGCGCTGTGATAAGTGTCTCCTTTGAAGACTTTCTTGGGAGTGATCAGTTGGTCCTTGATTCCCAAATTGAAGGGCTTGAGTTTGTTGGCAGCAATCAAAATGCCCCCTGGACAATTCGAGATGCCACCACCGGCGCATACAACCTGTCCTCTTGGGATTGCATGAGCGATTCAGACACCGGGAATGCATGGGGTGGGCAGAACTACTGGATTTGCGACGAGGTCGCAGTCACGACTGCACTGGACAAAACAGGAAATGATGGTGAGATCATTCTTCCGTTTGGAGCATCCTTCTTTGAGCTTCGTTACTCCTCATTCTCAGAGCTTTCACTGGTCGCTTATGACGAGTTTGGCTTTGAGATCGACAGGGATTTGCAGCCCGGCAATCTCCGTTCTGCGGGGAACGAGTCTGGGCCAGGCGTGCTCCGTGTGAGCGCGAAGGGCGTGGGGCAAATTTCATCGGTCCGGATCACCGACTCAGGGAACTTCTGGATTGTTGACACATTCAGTACCGACGCTCTGTACCAAGGTTCTGAATTTGACTGCGACAACAACATGCTCATCGACTCTTGTGAGATTGATGCAAATCCCAAGCTTGATTGCGACAACAACGGTGTCCTTGACAGTTGCGATGTGCTTCATCCCAAATTCGATTGCAACATGAATGGCATTCCTGATTCTTGTGATGTGTCGAATGGATTCTCATCAGATTGCGACGGCAACGGCCAGCCCGATGAATGCCAACTTCTCGAAGGGTCTGCATTTGACTGCAATGAGAATGATGTCCTTGATGCCTGCGAAATTGATGGCGGATCGTTGGATCAGAATGGCAACTCGATTCCAGACGAATGTGAATGCATTGCCGACCTCGATGGCGATGGATTTGTTGACCTTCTGGACGTCGTGGTGCTTCTTGGGCAATGGATGAGCGCTCCCGATGGATTGCCTGACATCAATGGTGATGGGATGGTCGACCTCCACGACTTGCTTCTTGTCCTGGATGCTTATGGGCCGTGTGAGCTTTAGGAAATCTGCGACCTGCTGATTTTTCCTGACGTTCATTTGTGCTAAGATGGACTATGCCCCCATTCACGGATGACGCAAACTCACACGCCTCGCAGGATGCGATCGACCTTTCCCAACACGGAAAATCTTCCCAAGACCACTCAGAATTTCTGAGTGCGGTTCCTGAGGGGTATGAGAAAGGCCGAACCCGATACGTTGCGGTCTTGGGCACGGTGATGAGTGGTCTTGGCAAAGGGATCTTTTCTTCCTCGCTGGCGAAGCTCCTGAAAGACAAAGGCCTATCTGTCGCACCAATCAAGCTTGAGGGGTATCTCAATGTTGATTCAGGAACATTGAATCCATACCGCCACGGTGAAGTGTTTGTTTTGGACGACGGTACCGAAACCGACATGGATCTCGGCACCTACGAGCGGATGTTGGACCAGAACCTTTCTCGGCAAAATTTCGCCACCAGCGGTCAAATCTTCTCCACCATCTTGGAGCGCGAACGTCGTGGGGGATACTTGGGCCGAGACGTGCAGATGATTCCTCACGTCACCGGTGAAGTAAAGCACCGTCTCCGTCGACTCGCCATGAGCGGTGGAGAGGGCGGCGGTCCGGCTGACGTGGTCTTTGTTGAAGTCGGCGGAACCGTCGGCGACTACGAAAATGGCTTCTACATCGAAGCACTCCGCGAACTTGCCTACGAGGAGGGTCCTTCGTCGGTTTGCTTCGTTGCCCTGACGTATGTCATTGAACCTGAAATTTTGGGCGAGCAAAAATCCAAGGCAGCTCAGCTCGGCATCAAATTGCTGATGCAGGCTGGAATCCAGCCTCATTTGATCGCATGCCGCTGCGAAAATCCGGTCACCACCAATGCCATGGAAAAAATTTCTATGTTCAGCAACGTGCCAATGCACCGGGTTTTCAGCATGCACGATCGGGAGTCTATTTACGTCATTCCCGACGCATTGCGGGCTGAAGGTTTGGACCGTGAGGTGCTCTCTATCCTCGATCTGCATGGTCGAGTAGACGTTGCTGCAGAAGACGCGGCCCGCCAATCGTGGTCGAGTTACGCAGAAGCCATCGTCTCGCCCCGAAGCGAATCGATACGTGTGGGCATCTTGGGAAAATACGCCAGCCTCCGGGACGCTTACGCTTCCATCGAAAAAAGCATCGAGCACGCCTCCACCCACCTCGCGGTTCGCCCAGAGCTCGAGTGGGTTGACGTTTCTGAGCACGAGCCGAACAACATTGGGTCTGTTCTCTCGGACCTCGATTTCAACGCAATCATTGTCCCAGGTGGTTTTGGCGACCGCGGCATTGAGGCCAAGATCGAGACGGTTCGTTTTGCCCGCGAGAGTCGTGTCCCGTTTCTGGGCATTTGTCTTGGGTTCCAAATGGCCGTAATTGAGTTCGCGCGGCATCGAGCAGGTCTCAAGGACGCCCACAGTCTGGAGTTTTCCGACCAAGGGACCCCAGTTATCTCTGAACTGCCCGAGCAAAAGGCCATTGAGGGGCTTGGGGGAACCATGCGGCTGGGGGGGCAAGATGTCAAGGTGACCCCAGGAACCTTGGCCCACTGGCTCTTTGGCCAAGATGTCGTTCGTGAGCGGTTCCGGCATCGATATGAGGTGGAGCCTGTTCATCTTGAGCAATTCGAATCTCATGGCCTCATTTTCTCAGGCCGCCACCCCACTCGACCCATCATGCAAATGCTGGAACTTCCTCTGGACCAGCATCCCTATTTCTTCGCGGCCCAGAGTCATCCTGAGTTGACAAGTCGGCCCCTCAGCCCGCAACCAATGTTTATGGGCCTTCTTTCGGCCGCGATTCGTCATGCCTATCCCACGCTCGCCCTCCAGGGCGTTCGCTCACGTTGGCTCGCTGCGGAATCAACAACTGGTGTTCCCGGCTCAAAGAAGCAGCCGCTACACTGATTGATTCTTTCGGCGACGTAGCTCAGTTGGTGAGAGCGGAGGATTCATAACCCTCAGGTCGGCGGTTCAAGTCCGCCCGTCGCCATTTTGACCATTCTCAAGCTTCCCCCGGATCCTGATCGGAGAAGAAGCATGGGGCACTGCTATAATTTCAGACGTCATTGGCTGGGGTCTGCCCCACCCAGGAGGTCTTTCCTATGCGTCTTGCGGCCCTTGCTTCGATGTCCCTTTTTGCTTCTGCCTCAGGCGACTATGTCTCCATGTTTGTCGAACGCGGGAATGTCCCGGCCTTTCCCGGAACCACGACATACCGAATCTTCGCCACTTTTGATGATCCTGGAGACAAAGTCATCGCCCTGGCGGGCCTGCCGCCAGCATTTCCGTTGGAGTTTTCGACCACGGGTGGAAGTTTGATTCAAGACGACTTTGGCCTCGGATGTTCGCTCGACAGCCTTCTGCGAAATGGGCTTACTGGACCCGCGGATTCGTTCATTACGATTCGTTCCGTTGACTCTTTTGCCCCGTTTCCCGCCATTGGCGACCCGATTGGCCCCGCTGAAAACCCTGACGTGGGATTTACGCCGGGGGTGCTCTGCAACGCCACTCCTCAAGTCGCGATCCAAGGATCATCTTGGTCGACAGGTGATGAAGCGGGTGGACTTATCAGCAACAACCCTTCCGGTGATGAAGAAACTGGACAAGCCGTGCTTTTGGCTCAATTCACGCTGCCAGAAGGGGATGACTTTACTTTCAGTGGCACGGTCAATTACACCCTGGCCGGTGACACTGATGCCCTGATCGCCTTCTTTTCCATCGATACCTCAACCCTTCCGGTCGCGGCCGAATGCGACACCGTTGACGAATTCCTGGTCATTTTGAATTCCGGCACGGCAACCGATTGCAACCTCAACAACGTCCTTGACCTTTGTGAGGCTGGGGATCTCAATGCCAACGGCTTGGCGGACAACTGCGAATGCATTGCCGACGTCAATGGTGACGAGCGTGTCGATTTAGAGGACATCGTGACCCTGCTTTTCTCGTGGGGCGAACCCGCTTCCGGTCTTGCTGTCAATGTTGATGCCACCACTGCTGGATCCGAGAACGTCATTGATCAAGCAGATCTTGACGCAGTGATGGACGCGGCGTTGGGGACGGGCTGTGCTCCTGAGATTTCTCCCTTCCAGGCGGCTGCCTCTGCGCAACCGCAAGAGACGCGTGAATCTCTTTCTCCGGAATCGACCTCAGAGGGTCCGCTGGCTCTTGATTTGCCCCTCCCTCTGGAGATCACATCTATCCCCTCTGATGAAGCCGAAGGCAAGCGGCCCAGTGGCACAGAAGCCACTCCTAAGCCCCGAACTGGCCAACAACTTGCCGGCGGGCCAATTTTGTCCAATTCAGATTCCAATCAAGACGCGCTCGAAAACCTGCTCGAGATCATTTCCTTCGACGCCACCCAACAGACCTCAGATCGCCAACTCGATTGGGACCTTGACCGAGATGGATTGCTGGATCCTTGGAGCGTCATGATTCTGCCCTTGTCGAGTTGGCCCGAGGAACTCCGACCTTTTGCCAAATTGCTTAGACCATAACTCCCTCTCAGCATGTTCTTTCCCACTTTCATCGAAAGATTTCTATGACGAATGACCCTCAGTCTTACCGGGGCACCTTGGCCACAGAGTTCGGAGATCGCTCCTACATCGATCTGCCGGCACTGGCCGGCGATCGTCTCGATGAACTCCCGTACTCCATTCGCGTTTTGCTTGAGGCGGCAGCTCGCAAGTGTGATGGTTCCTCGATCAGTGGCGATGACATCGAAAACATCCTCAATTGGGCTCGTGGACAAGCTGGGCAAGTCGAGATTCCTTTTGCCCCAGGCCGGGTCATTCTTCAGGACTTCACCGGTGTCCCTGCGGTTGTTGACTTGGCCGCCATGCGTGATGCCATTGTCCGCATGACGGGGGACCCTGACGCTGCATCTCTGGTGAATCCGCTGGTCCCTTGCGATTTGGTTGTCGACCACTCTGTTCAAGTCGACGCGTTCGCTTCCGGGGAAGCCCTCACCATCAACGGCAACCTTGAATTTGAACGGAACGGCGAGCGTTACCGCTTCTTGAAATGGGGGCAGCAAGCGTTTGACAATTTCCGGGTCGTCCCACCCGCCATGGGCATTGTGCACCAGGTCAATCTGGAACATCTTGCGACCGTGGTGATGGATGATGGTTCCTGGATCTACCCAGACTCTTTGGTTGGCACCGACTCACACACGACCATGATCAATGGTCTCGGTGTGGTTGGATGGGGAGTCGGTGGCATTGAAGCGGAAGCAGTCATGCTTGGGCAAGCGGTATCGATGGTTCTGCCCGAGGTCATTGGCATGCGCCTCACCGGCGAACTCCCCAAGGAGGCCACCGCGACCGACATGGTGCTCCGCATCACCGAATTGCTGAGAGCAGAAGGGGTGGTTTCGAAGTTTGTTGAATTCTTTGGTCCTGGATTGACGGCCATGCCACTGGCCAATCGGGCGACGATTGCCAACATGGCGCCCGAATACGGGGCGACCATGGGCTTCTTCCCGGTTGACGAACGCACCATCGACTATATGCGAGCAACCGGGCGGTCCGAATCCCTCTGCGCTACGGTCGAGCAGTGCTGCAAGGCTCAAGGCCTTTGGCATGATCCACAGAAGGCCGCCAAGTACACCAAGGTCCTTGAACTGGACCTCGCAACGGTCCAGCCGGCCCTTGCTGGGCCACGGAGGCCCCAGGATCGCGTCGACCTCAGCGAAATGCAGAACAATTGGCGTGATGTGTTGGTCCAAGAGTTCAACCGTGACGCTGGCGAGTGCCGCACCGCCGAAGCGCAACTCGAAAATGGCAACGAGACCTTGCGAGATGGATCGGTGGTGATTGCGGCGATTACCAGCTGCACCAACACCTCAAATCCTTCCGTGATGATGGCTGCTGGCCTGTTGGCACAGAAGTTGGTGGCCCGCGGTCTGCGCCGTAAGCCTTGGGTCAAGACATCACTTGCCCCCGGCTCCCGGGTGGTGACCAGTTACTTGGAATCCGCCGGGTTGATGGATGGGCTCGAATCTCTTGGATTCCACACCGTGGGTTACGGTTGCACCACATGCATCGGGAATTCTGGCCCGCTTCCGGATCCGATTCGAGATGCCATCCATTCAAACGATCTTGTGGCCTGTTCTGTTCTCTCTGGCAATCGGAATTTCGAGGGCCGCATTGGGGCGGATATTCGTGCCAATTGGCTCGCCTCACCTCCATTGGTGGTGGCGTACGCCGTGGCCGGAACGGTTGACATCGATCTGGAGTCCGACCCTATTGGTGTCGACTCTGACGGAACGCCAGTCATGCTTTCGGAAGTCTGGCCCACGCCGGAAGAGATCGATGCCGCTGTTCGTGCGCATGTGCAGAGAGAGCAGTTTGAAACCGAGTACGCCACCGTGTTCGAAGGATCCGAAGCGTGGCGAGCGATTGACGTTGAGGGCGGCGCTCGGTACCAGTGGGATGAGTCTTCGACGTACATTCAGAATCCACCGTTCTTCGCCGATCTTGGTGATGACATTTCAGAACGATCCGATATCGAAGGGGCTCGGGTCCTGGCCAAGCTTGCTGACTCGGTGACCACGGACCACATTTCCCCTGCAGGGGTGATCAAGACCGACTCTCCCGCCGGGCAGTGGTTGGTGGACCGAGGGGTCCCCGTCTCGATGTTCAACTCGTACGGTTCGCGTCGGGGGAACGACCGCATCATGACCCGCGGCACGTTCGCCAACGTACGCGTTCGCAATGAGTTGGCTCCAGGAACCGAAGGTGGATTTACGACCGACTTCACCACCGGCAAGGCGGCATCGATCTATGACGCTGCTTCCGCAGCCAAAGAAGCCGGCACGCCACTGATCGTGCTGGCTGGAAAAGACTATGGCATGGGCTCCAGCCGCGACTGGGCCGCCAAAGGGACATTTCTCCTTGGTGTGAAGGCCGTGATCGCAGAAAGCTTTGAGCGAATCCACCGTTCCAACCTTGTCGGGATGGGCGTCTTGCCACTCTGCTTCGCTGAAGGCGATTCGGCCTCATCGCTGGAGTTGACCGGCCACGAAGTGTTTGACATCGCCATTCCAGACGATTTGGCCCCTGGCTGCAGCGTTCCGGTTCGCGCGACCAAAGACGACGGCTCGGTTGTTGAATTCAGCGCCGTCTGCCGATTGGATACACCCGTCGAAGTCGGGTACTGGAACCAAGGCGGCATCTTGCACACGGTGTTGCGAAGAATCGCTTCGACGCACTTGGCGGAGCAGACTTCGTGAGCCGGCTGGTCGTTGGCGGCACCATCGGCATCGACACGATCCGAGCCCCATGGGGTTCCGCTGACCGCGTGCTCGGTGGATCAGCCTCATACGCTGCAACGTGCGCAGCTCTGCTTTCCGATGGGGTCGAGTTGGTCGGGGCGGTGGGAGAAGACTTCCCCTCAGCACATACCGATGTCTTGACCGCCATTGGTGTTGGTCTTGATGGGCTTGATGTTCGCCAAGGCGAAGAGACGTTCCAGTGGGGAGGGTGCTACGGCGAAAACCCTGATCAGAGGACCACCGATTTCACGATTTTGGGTGTTCTTGAAGGGGCTCCGGCTCCGGTTCCCGCGAGTGTGGCAGGCAGCCCCAAGCTCTTGCTTGGAAATTCACACCCGGCGCACCAATCTGCCCTTCTCGATGCAATGCCATCGGTTGACCTGTGCGTGGCCGACACCATGGGGCTGTGGATTGACGTGGCCCGCCCTGAACTGGAACTCTTGTTGGCGCGGGTGCATGGCGTGGTGATGAATGAAGAAGAAGCCGCATCATTTACTGGTGCGCCTTCACTCGTCGATGCAGCGCAACAACTTCTTCGTCTCGGTCCAAATTTTGCGGTGGTCAAAAAGGGACAGCACGGCTGCATCATTGCTTCGCGCGATGGCCTGTCCGTTCTTCCAGCTTGGCCGTCATTGGCCGCTGAAGTCCGTGATCCAACTGGCGCTGGCGACACCTTCGTCGGCGCGATGATGGCCTGCTTGCCAAGCACGGCCTGCCCTTCTCTTGCGGACCTTCGAGACGCCGCCGCGTTGGGGACGGTCGCCGCCAGCTTCACCATCGCTGACTTCGCCACCAGCGCGCTCCACAAGGCCGGAAAAGATGGCATTCATGGACGCTTGAACGGGTTCCGTGAGATGTGCAATTTCTCATGAAGGCTTCCGTCGCAGCAAGCGTCATCCTGCTTCTGGGCGCGTGCCAAAGCATCTCCAAGCGTGATTCAGATCTTCCTCTGGAAAATCCAGACGCTTCCAGTTATTTCCAAGCCCAGAGTGCCGCTTGGTCGGCACGACGCGCTGTGCGGCCTCCTATTCGCTGGCACTCCGACGGCTTGGCTTGTTGGATCGGTGGTGCGGTTGACCGGTCGTTTGGCCTTGATGGTGTTGTTCTTGAAATGAAGCCACCGGACTCTCCCTCAAGGAGCTCAAGACGGGCCCCAAGCCGTGGGCGGCAGCTTGATGCATCGACCAGCCCAGACAACGTATGGAAGGCTGTCTCTCGCAACGGAAACATTCTCCTTGAAGGGGTGGATTCAGAGCGTCGGCAAGTGGTGACGGTTGAAGGGACCGGGGTCCTGAAGTATGGAACGGCTTCTTGGGTGTACGGCGAAGAGCTTGATGTTCAGGAAGCCATGTGGTGGCGTGGTGACAGCCAGGGATTGGTGTATTACCGATTCGACGAATCTGGTGTCCCCACGTACCCGCTGACGCTGGACATGACATCAACCCGGCCCACGCTGTCTACCGAGGCCTATCCAAAGCCCGGTGATCCCAATCCCGTCGCCGATCTTGAGTATTTTGACCTCGAAACCGGCGAGCGTTGGCTGCTCCCGACCCAGCCGGCCCAAGCTGACGGTGATCCGTGGTACATCTTCGGTGTCACCCCTCACCGCGAGCACGAGTTCTTGTTTCACCGCACCGACCGGAGGCAACAAACTTGGGAACTTGTTTGGGTGGACCTGTCTACGCGTGATTCGAGAGTGGTCCTGTCCGAGACCCAGTCGTGTTGGCATGAAAACAATCCCCAACGCCGCTTCTTGTCAGACGGTACGAGGTTCCTTCATCAGACCCAGCAATCTGGATGGCTGGGCTGGGTCTTGTGTTCCTTGGACCCAGAGATCAAACCGATTGCCCTCACGCCTCCTGGCTTGGTGGCTGGTGACATTGTTCACCTCGACGAATCCACCCATTGCCTCCGTTTCCTTGGGGCCAACCAACCAGCGCTCCCGCTGCATCAACAGCTGTTTGAAGTTCAGCTCGATGGTTCGGGTCTGAATTGCCTGACCCCTGAGCCCGGCCACCACGTGATCTCCCACGCTCCCCTGGGTACTGCCTTTGTCGCGACCCATCAGTCTGTTGAGATCGCCCCAGAGATTCGACTTCATGCCTCAGATGGCGATGTTCACATTTTGCATCCTCGATCATCTTTTGATGCCCGCGTTCGATCTGCAACGTCCCAACTGGTATCAACCATGGTCGGTGAGACCGAAGTCTTTGGCGTCTTGCATTTGCCGGCCACTCGAGGCGAGAGTCCCTTTCCTTTGTTGGTTGATGTCTATGGCGGCCCGCACAGCCGAGGATTTGATCCAAGATTCAACCCGGTCCGTGCTGAAAATCTTTTGGGCGTCGCCACGTTAAAAATTGCGAGTCGTGGCACGACTGGTCAATCAAAAGCGTTCCAGGATGATGTCTACGGCAAGCTGGGGCAAGTCGATTTGGGCGATCAAGCGGCCCTTGCCGCTGCCGTGTCCCAGCTCGTCGATGTCGATGCCGAGCGGGTGGGGATCTACGGCTTTTCCTACGGCGGATACATGTCAGCGCTCGGCCTGATCAAGCACCCTGATGTTTTCCGCTTCGGGGTGTCTGGCGCGCCAGTCGTTGATTGGCGATACTACGACACCATCTACACCGAGAGATACATGGGTCTTCTGCCAGACAACGAATATGGCTACGACGCCGGCTCCTGTCTGACGAGTGTTTCGGAGGCCGGCATCGGAAAGATGCTCCTCTTGCATGGGGCTGTGGATGACAACGTCCACGTTGCCAATGCGTTCGCCTTAATGGACCGTCTGCACCAAGAGCAGCACCCTTTTGATTCGATGATCTATCCCAATGTTGGGCACGGGCTCACCCGGGATGGCTCTCGCCGGATGTGGGACTTTCTTTTGGGCCACTGTTTCCCATAAAAAGCCGTTTTTTCTAGGGTTTTTCCCGAAAAGGACTTGCCGAGAGGGAGATTTCACCGGTATTTTTTCCCACCACGGAGAGCAGATCGACGGATCGATCACCCATCGCCCTCCCGTCTCCGACGTAGAAAGGATTCGCCACGATGGCCACCCGCAAGAAGACAGCGAAAAAAGCTGCCAAGAAAACCACCGCTCGCAAGACCACCAAGAAGGCCGCTCCAAAGAAGGCCGCCGCTTCGAACGTGAAGCGTATTGCTGGCTCAGCGACCGTTCGCACCAAGAGTCAGATCACCAACAGCATTGTTGATGCCACTGGCATGTCCCGCAAAGAAGTCAACACGGTCTTTGAGGCTCTGGAATCTCTTACCGTTGCTGACCTCAAGAAGGGCACCGACGTCAAATTCATGGGCATGAAGCTCACCGTGAAGAAGAAGCCCGCCACCAAGGCTCGCAAAGGCATCAACCCCTTCACTGGCGAAGAAATGATGTTTAAGGCGAAGCCCGCATCCAAGGCCGTCAAAGTTCGAGCTTTGAAGACCTTGAACGACAAGATCTGATCTTGCGGCGGGGGATTCACCCCTCGTCCGAAATGATTACCGATCACCGGACCGGCCGCTGCAAAGCGGCCGGTCTTCTCTTCTGAGGCGAACCTCTACTTGGCCTTTTCCTCTTTGGACTCTTGAGGTAAGATGGGACAACCACGGACAGGTGGCAGAGAGGCTGAATGCACCGGTTTGCTAAACCGACGTAGGGGAATTAGCCCCTACCGCGGGTTCGAATCCCGCCCTGTCCGCTCATGGAGCCTTCAAGTTGCTGATTGCTTCCCAACTGCTCAATAAACTTCGGCAGCGTCCGCTGCGGTCCGCACTGACCGACGACCAGCGTGCATGGAAAAACATCGAACTGCTCGCGGGGAGCGCCTCGTTGGCGAAGCTCATTGACTCGCTCAACTGCTCGTCTGCAACCGCTTTTATGTTGCCCACCTCTGGTTTGGCTCCACTGGCCATGCTGGGGATTTGGAGAACCGGTCGCCGCGTCGTTCCGTTGAACTTTCTTGTTTCTGAAGACGATCGAGCTCATATTTTTGCCGACAGCGGGGCCGACACGTGCGTCACCGTCCGCCCCATGGTTGAGATGTTCGGACCGCCACCTCCTGGAGTTCGGGTCATCTACCTGGAGGACATGCCACGGCGTCTCTGGAATGGCATTCTCCCCACACGGTCAACTCCGGATGAGGTGGCCACCTTGCTTTATACCTCCGGGACCTCGGGGAAACCCAAAGGGGTCGAACTGACCCATGGAAATCTCATCGCCAACGTGAGCCAAGCCATGAGGGCGGCCAAGTTCACTTCAGATGATTGTATTTTTGGAGTGCTGCCTCAATTCCACTCCTTTGGATTTACGGTGTTGACCTTGCTTCCAATGACCGTTGGCTGCCGGGTGGTGTACTCCGCGAAATTTGTGCCAGCCAAAGTGCTTTCCTTGCTCCAGAAGCACCGCCCTTCATTCCTCGTGATGATTCCCTCTATGTACGCTTCGTTGGTCCGGGATCGCAAAGCATCAAAGGACATGTTTTCCTCCGTTCGAATTGCCGTGAGCGGGGGGGAGGCCCTGCCTCCGACTGTTCGTGAACAATTTTTAGATCGCTTTGGCGTTGAGATTCATGAGGGCTACGGTCTCACCGAGACCAGCCCAGCGGCCCACATCTCACTCCCTTGGGCTTCAAGGCTGGGTACCGTTGGGAAAGCACTCCCCCAAGTTGAAACACGGATTGTTGATCCGGGTGGCGCTGTCCTCCCCGCAGGACAAGATGGGGAAGTTCACCTCCGCGGCCCCAACGTCATGCGCGGCTATCACGGCATGCCCGAAGCCACCGCCAAGGTTCTTGACGCAGACGGTTGGTTTCGTACTGGAGACATGGGGCAACTGGACGACGAGGGATATTTATCTATTACTGGGCGAATCAAAGAAATGTTGATTGTGGGCGGCGAAAATGTTTTCCCTCTTGAGATTGAGTCCGTTTTGGAGTCGCATCCCGACGTGGATGCATGTGGAGTTGTTGGTAGGGCCGATGAGAAGCGTGGCGAGGTTCCAGTGGCCTTCGTCGAGCTGCGAGAGGGCGCCTCTCTTGAGCCTTCAGAGCTGCGATCATGGTCCTCAGATCGACTCGCTCCGTACCAGTGCCCGCGAGAGATTGTTGTGGTGAAAAATCTTCCTCGAAACCCGACCGGCAAAGTCCAACGGCGTGAGCTTCACGCCCTGCTTTCATAGATTCCGCTGGGTATTCGGATTTGTTCCCGCACAGCCTCAAACCCCCTTTGTATCTTGGTTGAAGCATGAGCGCATTGCCACCCGAAACCGGCCTGGGTTACACGCCACCTGTCGTTCGTCAGCTTTCCGTGTTCCTGGAAAACAAAGTGGGCCGTCTCCATGACATGCTCGATGTTTTTCAGCGTGAACCTGGTCTTGAGCTTTGCGCGATCTCTGTCTTGGAAGCCAGCGAGCATTCGGTTGTTCGCCTTATATCAACCAACATCAAGCTGGCATCCGATCTCCTGAAAGACGATGGATGGGCATTCACGGCCACCGATTTGCTGGTCGTGCGGCTTCAGCCAGGCCAAACCGTTGAGGGCCTGTGTCTCGCGCTTCTGTCGGTCGAGCTGAATCTGCGATTTGCGTATCCATTGTTGGCCGGACGGGTCCACGAAGCCACCATGGCCATCAGCGTCGATGACCACGTGTTTGCTGGCCAAGTGCTGAGACGAAGAGGATTTGATCTTCTTGGCGAAGCCGATCTGGTTCCGCCGCCAACCGAATGACCTTAAGACCCTTTTTGTGCTTCCGGATTGTCGTCTGTTTTGCCACTGTCCTCGCCAGGGGCATCGGTTGATTCGGCAATGGTGTCGGGCACGTACGTGGATCCATTTCGAAGGCGAACAACCACAATGTCATCAATACGATCGTCTTTTCGAAGCTTGCAGGCAACGTCGCGGCCCTCAAGTACACGGCCGAAGACGGTGTGTCGGTTGTTCAGCCACGTTGTGGGTCGGTGATTGAGGTAGAACTGACTTCCGCCAGTATTCGGGGCACTGTTTTTGGCCATGGCCACCGAATCGGCAAAGTGCAGTCGTGCGTTGTCAACGTTGCATTCGTCCGCAATGGTGTAACCAGGTCCACCAGTGCCATAGGTGCCTTCTCCGGATTTTGTGTTTGGGCAACCACCTTGAATCATGAAGTTGGGTTCAAACCGGTGGAATGCGATCCCGTCGTAATAATCACTTTGAACAAGAGAGATGAAATTGGCCACGGTGTTGGGTGCATCATCCTCGAACAGTTCGATCAATATCGAACCCTTTGGCGTCTGAATTTGCACCCGGGGCAGGTTGTCGGCATCTCGTTCCTTCGAGCGAACAGCAAGTTCTGCTTCCCACAAGGGCTTGATTTCCCCGCACTGGCGGACGATGTTGTTTGCTTGAGCTCGCACCGCGACCTCAACAATGGCTTCAAGATCCATAGCGGCCAGCACACCTGAGGCTTCGTCAAACATGTTTTCGTCAAAGTACGCCTGCGCAAGAAGAACTTTGGCTTTTGCAGGGGCGGATTCCCCTAGGTTGCGTAGGACTTCGATAGCGGCCTGGCAGTCAATTTCACGTCGAAGGCCGGTGGCCACCTCGAAGGCCGTCTCTGGAGAATCAGGAAACTTGTCCAGCAGTGAACGCCGGGCTTCGAGAAGGGCGGAACCTTCGAGTACTCCTACGCTGGCCTGCCAACTGATGTACCCACTGGCCAGAGCGCCACTTTCTGGTGCAGCATCGAGAAGGGTTTGCCAGTCTTGTTGGATTCTGGATTGACCATTCGGTGATGATGCGTCTTCAATCCACAGTGACAGCTGGAGGGTTGCGGCGGCGGTTTTTGAGCTGAGTTTTCCGGACGTGTCAAACCGGGTACGAAGCTCGTTCATGGCCGCCCGATCCGAGTCGTTGATGTTCCTCAGGTTGGTCAGGCTGCTGCGGCACTTTGCGAAAGCATCCATGAGTTCGGATTCAGATTCAGCACCGGTGGCATGCACGTTGGTGCAGAGTGTGAAAAGTAAGGTTTGTATGTAACGCATCAATAGGTCTCCGGAAATCCCGATTTGACATCTTACCCAAGACGAACCCGAGCTCGAGTGCGATCTGTCTCACTTACCGATACTTCGCGCAACTTGAGATTTGAGGCTGCGAGTGGGTCCACAAGCCGTGCGGCAGCAATTTGTGCAATTCGTTCAACACTGGGCGGGACATCTTGGAAGTCGTCCAACTCGTTGAGAACTTGATGGTCCCATGCATCAAGCAAATGCTCGGTCACCAAATGATCAAGCTTGTCGGAGGGAATAGGGTCATTGGATTCGGGTTCGACCACCACCTCAACTTGATAGTTGTGACCATGGATCCCTGAGCATTTTCCGTAGAGGCTCCGATTTTTTGCCTCGTCGGCATTGTGGGCCCACAAGTAATGGGCGGCGGCAAAATCATACGTTTGTGTGAAGGTCAGGGCGAGTGGAACATTTGGCATGGTGGCATCCAGTGAAAGGGAGGCGTACGGAGACAATTGGAGTTTGATGGAGATCAACTCGTGCGGGAAGTCATTTTGAGTTTGAAACGCATTGCGAAGGCTCTGCGTGACGGTGGTGCTTCCAGGGCAGGTGCTTAAGGCGGGAAAAATGTGTTCATTGGCCCACTGGTCAAACTTTTTGATGTCAAGGACGTAGTGGGTTTTGGGGTCTGGCTCCCCGCGGAGAGTGATGTGCACTTCCACCATCGGGGCAATTTTCGAAAGTCCTGGTCGACCGGCATAGCCATTGCATCCCAAAGGTGATGGGCTGCCGTCAAGGTGAAAGCGAACGATTCTTGTGAGTTCAACCACGGAAATACGATAGGGTCGCTTCACCGTGAAGTCCTCTTTGTTCCTCAATGTGTTCTTCATTTTTCTAACCGGTTGCCGATCGGCTGCAACTCGCCATGACCCCATTGTTTTGCCCAATGGCATTCACATTCATCTGGCCGGATCGCAAGTCCAAGTTCCTGCGGTCGCCCTGCTTCGTTCCGGTTGGCTGGAGCAGGCGGTCTGCACGCCACAGACCAGGACGCACGAAAGCATTTTTGCCCTTCTCGCAGCACCCTCAGAGCTGCACGCCGCTCTGCTGGCGGTGGGGGGGTCGCCAGGGGCTCCCGGCATCCCGGAACGTGTTGACGCTCCTGCCCGGCCGCCCACGGGCTCATTGATTCGTATTGACATGGACCACGAAGGCCTTGTCCATCGTCTCCAAGACCTCATCATTGATGACCGAACCGGCGAAACGTTGCAAAGCGAATTTGTTTTTGCTGGCAGCAAGATCGTTGAATGGGAAGGTCAAGCAAGGTATCTCGCCGATGAAGAGGGCTCTGCGGTCGGACTGGTCACGTTCGGTGACGAACTGATTGGATATTCAGAATCTCGTAGCGCATCGGTTGAGCACGCTCGCCCGATTTTTCGACCCAACGCAGCGCTCCTGCCACCTCCAGGGTCGAAGGTTGTTCTGTGCTTTACGGTGTGCCCCGAAGATGAGGGATGAGCTTTCGCAACTGAAAGAGTGCCATCCCGAGGGCGTCTGCGGCGTCGTTGGGCTCAGGAGCCTTTTTCAGACCGCACCACGCTGCGACGGCTCGCTGCACCTGAGGCTTTGTGGCCCGTCCCGAACCAGCGATCACCCTTTTCATTTCTGCCGGTGCAATGGTTGAGATGGACATACCCAACCGGCGGCATTCAAGCAGGCATACGCCCCTTGCGTGGCCGAGAATCAAGGCAGATCGAGGAAATTTGCCATGACTGAAGACCCCTTCGAGGGCGGCGATGGTTGGGTTGTGCTGCTTGATGATGTCGGACATCTCGTTGGCCAGTTCGAGCAGCCGGTCTTCAAGATCGAGAGAGGTCGTCAGGTCAATCACGCCCACTTCTTCGATTTTCGGGCGATCTTCTTCACAAGAAAGTACGGCATACCCAGACCTGCGAGACCCTGGGTCGATTCCGAGCACAATTGGGGTCTCCGGGCCATTCTTCATCGAAGTGGATCCTATAGATTCTTTGCACCATGACCGCCCAGTCAACTCCAGCCAGATTGGTTTCCCGAACCATCCCGTCAGATGATTTGACGCCGATTTTGGCGTATCGGCGTTTGGTGTCGGCCGATGAACGAAGCGCGCCCTCATTTTTGTTGGAGTCGGTCGAGGTTGGCGGAATCATGGGCCGCTGGAGCTATCTTGGGGCCAGCCCCCAACACATGGTCGAAGCACGCTTGGGCCAACCGCCGCCTTGGGACAGGCTGCGTCAGGCGTCCTTGTCTGTGGCAACATCCGAAAATCAAGACGCACCCCCGTTTCGTGGAGGATGGGTCGGGTGGACCGCCTACGAAGCGGCCGCGTGGTCGGAACCGACAGCAATTCAGCCCAGCCCGGACCAACTTGGTCTGGCTTTCGGTTTGTACCTCGATACCGTTGCTTTTGATCACGTTCGGAAGGTGATCCATCTGCAGCATGTGGCCCATCCCGAGGAAAGCGACACGCAATCCGAGGCTGCTTTAGACATGCTTGAGTCCGCAATTCGACGGCAGGTCGCTTCGATCCCAGGAGGCCGGGTTCCTGATGACCTTGGCCGTCGGCCTGAGATCGACGAAAATGGATCTTTTCCCCGCAAGGCATTTGAAGCCGCCGTCGAAGCCGCACATGAGTACATATCCGCAGGGGATGCCTTTCAAATTGTCTTGTCTCGTGCTGTCGAATTGCAAACCGATGTCGATCCTTTCGAAATCTACCGATCGCTCCGTATTACAAACCCAAGTCCTTACATGGGCTACCTCCAAGGTGGGGGAGTCATGCTGGTGGCAGCAAGCCCAGAGATTCTCTGCCAAGCCCGAGGCCGTCATGTTGTCAACCGCCCATTGGCTGGCACACGCCGCCGTGGAGGCACTCCAGAAGAGGACCTGATCAATGAGAATGACCTCCGAGGTGATGCCAAGGAAAATGCCGAACACGCCATGCTCGTGGATCTTGGGCGAAATGACTTGGGCCGAGTTTGCAAACCAGGAACAGTTAAGGTCACCAAGCAGGCCCAAGTCGAACGGTTCAGCCACGTCATGCACCTGTCCTCAACCGTGGAAGGAACGCTCCGAGACGATCTCGATGCTTGGGATTTGCTGGCTGCCACGCTTCCTGTTGGCACCGTGAGTGGGGCGCCCAAAATACGCGCGATGCAAATCATCGACGAACTTGAGCCTCAACCCCGTGGTCCCTTCGCTGGGGGATTCGGGGTTGTTGGCCTTGACGGAGATACAGACATGGCCATCGCCCTGAGGACCATGGTGATTTCGGCGGATGGCCCCCCCTGGAAAATTCAACTTCAGGCCGGGGCTGGTGTGGTCTCTGACAGCATTCCGTCAGCAGAATTTGAAGAAACCCGATCAAAATCAGCCGCTTCAGCGCGGGCCGTAGAAGTGGCAGAGGAAATGTTCAGGCGGGGTGATCCGCCCGTTGAACAGCAGAGATGAAGTCTTGGATCTTTTTTTTGCACTTCACTCCGGGAGAGGATTCCACCCCGCTTGAAACATCCACCGCCCAAGGCCGCAGCGTACGTACAGCGCGTACGACATTGTCGGCGGTGAGCCCACCGGCGAGAAACCACTTTTGGGGCAGCTGAACATTCTGCAATGAACTCCAGTCAAAGGGCTTTCCCGAACCGGGCTGATCGTGGTCCAGGAGAAAATGTTGGCAAGGAAATTGTGCATGTTCACGCAAGCCGGTTGCCCCCGCCACCGCGCGGATGGCTGGCCGCCGATCAACAACGGACCACTCAGAACCCTCTTGCCCATGCCACTGCACCCAGTCGCCGGGATACCAGTCTTTGGCCTCATCTGGGCCCTCCGGCATAGGGTTGTCCCGAAGGACGCACACCAGGGGGATACCAAGGTGCTGTGCGGCTTCTACCAAGGCCGGGCGGTCACCAACGGGAACAAATCTTGTTGTGTTTGGGGCCAAGACCATTCCAACGAAGTCCGCTCCGGCTTCTGCAGCGTGCTTGATGTCTTCTGGAGTGCGGCATCCGCAAATTTTGACCTTGGTCATGGTGATCTCTCGCGCAAAGCGGCATAAAGCTCACGTTCTTCAGGCCGAAGCTGTGCCGTGTTCACTTGCTCTAGGGTCCGAGTGGACGAAGCAAAATCACCCGATCGGAACTGCAGGTTGGAAAGTCGCATCAAGCGCAGCGCGCGGTCAGACGCCGGGGCGAGGGCAATTGCCACCGAGAGAGTGTGCTGGGCATTCTTCTCATCGCCCTCGGCCACGAGATCTTCAGTCCACTGGTCCCACAGATCAATCGGCGTGTGCTTCACTGAATCAGGATCATCGAAGGCGGGGCGGATGGATGACAAGTCCCGCTCCCGAAGCGCAACACTTAGAGGATCGGGCGTGACCTCTTGCTCGGCGTTCATCGCACGCTGCCATGCTTTTCGCCTTTTACCCATACTTCTCGAACGCTTGAACTCCAGGCGGTATGTCCAAAGTGCACCGAGCGCGCCAGCGGTTCCCCCCGCGGTATGCGCTACATTGTCGATGGGAAGGACCCTGAGCCAAGACAGGATAAATCCCAAAGCAAACCACACCACCAATGTGCCCATGCTTTCATCGCTGACCGAGTGTTGAAGACGTTGGTCGTACCGCCGGGCCACCAGCATCCAACCTCCAAGGCCAAAGCCCCAACCCGACAGTCCAATGGTGGCGTTTCCGTACAAGACGGTGCACAGCACAGAGAATGGCGTGATCAAGAGAAGAAAGAGGAGTGCAGCACGGTTCCCGTATCGGCTTTCGAAAGGAACCCCAAGCCGCATAGCCCAGAGCGCATTGAAGACAAAGTGAAGGATGCCTCCGTGCAACAGGGCCGTGGTGAACAATCTCCAAGGCTGGGTCCAGAGCACGTCACGGGATATTCCGTGTATGGCCAAGAGACTCACGGCACCGTTTGCATCTGCAAACTGCCACAGCGTCGCAAGGCCACTGATCATCAGAATGGTACGGGTTGGTGAGGATTTCACAGACTGGCTTCATAAAAGCGAAGAATGGCGGGTCCAACTCGGGCTTCCATGCCGGTCGACAACGATATGGAGTCAATTTTTTCCCCATCGACATAGGTTCCGGATGACGAATCCAAATCTTTGAGCAACAGGCCGGCTTCTGTTCTTTCTATTGCACAGTGCTCGCGCGAGACTGCTCGACTTAGAATTTGGATGTCGCAGCCTTGGTCCCGGCCAATAAGGACCTCTTCTTTTTCGCCCAGCGCGTAGGCCTTGAGCATCGCGCCGTCGGCATTGCAAACGTGGAGTTCCAGCATGAATTCATGCTACTTGATCTCAGGCGTCAACCCATGGAATCGTTTTGTATGGCATCCCACAGTCCAGATCCCGTTTCGGACGAAGTGCTTTCCGCTTCCCAATGAAGGAGGTGTTCTCCGCATCGAAGAAGCACTGATCCCTGGGCCGCCAACCGGCGACACGGCTTGCCTTGGAGCCGCATCTGATGTTCCGGAGCGACATCGAGAAGAGCAGCCCCCGATTGCTCTTGGATAAGGGCCAGCTGGATTGGAGACCAGCCCTTGAGGTCAAGGTGGCAATCGGCATCTTCGGACGCACCGATCGTTGTCATTTCACCCTCCAAAGCACATTTTTGGATGGGGCGGGCTTCCAAATCCATAATTGTCACGCTTGCCTGAGAAGCGCTCGAGTTGGCGGGGCTCCAGAGTTTCTCCGTGGCGGATGAGGGGACCGTCGAAGGCCTGACAGGTGCCTTGGGTGAGACTTGCAACCAAAAGAAAGCACCGCCGATTTGGATGGGACGATCCTCGGTCAGGTGTGCATGGTCAACTTTTTTGTTGTCCACTTTGAATTTGGATTTTGAACCAGCATCAACCAAAGTCCAAGAGCCGTCTAGGTAGACCATGGTGGCGTGTCTTCGAAATATGGACTCGATGTCCATGGTCAGATCACAACGCGGGCTGCGACCGATCGTCAGGGTGCATCGAGATGCCAGATCGACCGTTCTCACGACGGTGCCGTCTTTGGCGGCCACGATCAACTTGTAGGGGGATTGGATGGGCATTTGGGGAGCTGCTTTGTGTCATTGGCAACAAGTTAAATGTAGCATTTCGACGTGAGACTCTTGCGAGATTCGATTCTCCTGTTTGGCCTCCTGCTGATTGCTCCTTGGCGGTCACGTTCTCGCCGGCACTTTCTGCGAATCTGGCAGGTCTTCAAGCCCTGTGATGACTCTGAACCTCGAATTCTGGTTCATGCCGTGAGCCTTGGTGAGGTCAATGCTTCCGCGAGACTCGTACGTGAACTTCAACAATTCGGTTTGGACGTGGTGTGCTCCTCCACGACCTTGTCTGGTCAGCAGCGATTGCGTGATCTTCACCCCAACACAAGCCACATTGAATGGCCTCTCGACATCTCGTTCTGTTGCAAGCGTTGGCTGGACCACGTCAAACCTTCGGTCTTGGTCCTAGTCGAGCTCGAGGTCTGGCCCACACTCATTGCCATGGCCAAACAACGTGGCATTCCAGTCCTTGTCGTGAACGGCCGTTTGAGCCCAAGATCATTCCAAAAGTCGACACGTTGGAAGCCACTCCTACGCGATGGCTACGCCAACCTGTCCCGAGTGTTTGCCCAATCCAAAGAAGATGCCTCACGGTTTTGCCGAATGGGGGTCGCCGAAGAACGCATCAGCGTCCATCCCAATTTGAAGTGGGATCGGGAGCCTGCTCCCTCGGAGGACGTTGAAGCCATTCGAATCGCACTCCGTTTGGATCCCGCTCGGGCCGTTGTTTTGTTTGCCTCATCTGCACCTGAAGAACACCCGATCTTTGCCAAATCGATTCCATCATCATGGCAGGCCGTGGTTGCACCACGCCGACCGGAGTGGTTTGATGACGCCCTGCAAGCATTCCCAAATGCCCGCATGCGTACCGACCCTCATGCCAGTGGTGACACCATCGTTCTGAACACTCTGGGCGAACTTGATGCCGTCTTCCAGCTGGCGGATGTGGTGGTGATGGGGAGATCTTTTGGCCCTCGGCATGGGTCAGATCCCATGGGCCCCGCAGCCGCCGGACGGCCCATCCTGATGGGACCCAACCATGGAGACTTTTTGCCAGCGGTAGAGTTGCTCAAAGCCGCAGGGGCACTTCAAGTGGTTCACGACGACGAATTGGCCCTTCGGGTGTCCGAAATTTCCAGCTGCCAAGAGACCCTCGACCGCATGGGTGCCGCGGGGAATCGGGTCGCAGAGGACTCTCAGGGCGTCTCACGCCTGATCGCGGCAGAAATTGCCCATCAAACGCGGCCGCCCCGGAGAGACCGGGGCGGCGCAGAGGAGAAAGAAGAGTCGGTGCGACGGCGTGCAAACCCAACATCGGCTCACGGGGGGGCTCATGGCCACAAATGACCGATTTGACCATTTTTCGACTGAAACCGTCCGTGAAGACCAAATATTGAGGTCCATCGCCTCTGCTTCGTCTGGACAAAGAGGCGTGCAGGTTGGCCCTGGGGATGATGCGGCCGTGCTCTTCCCTGTGGAATCCCCACTGGTGGTCAGTGTTGACCAGTGCATTGAAGGGCTTCACTTCTTGCCCGGCACCCCTCTCAAGGATGTTGGTGTCAAAGCCGTTCGGCGTGCGGCGGGGGACCTCGCCGCTATGGCGGCCGCTCCAGTGGCCCTCGTGGCGACGGCCCTGCTTCCCAAATCCATGAGCCACCGAGAAGCACTCCTGCTGTACGAAGCGATCCAACTTGAGGCGCAAAATCTCAACTGCCCGCTTGTCGGTGGTGACACATCCATCCAACAGCGTGAGTCAGATTCCGGCCTACATCTCACCGTCACGGTCATCGGCACTGCCACCCGTCCCGTCTTGCGCTCTGGGGCAAAGGTTGGAGACCGAGTCTGCGTCACTGGGCCTTTGGGAGGGTCCTTCGCCTCAGGACGACACCTGTTTCCCCCAGTCAGAATCGCTGAAGCTCTCCAGCTCAGGGCCCAGCTTGGCGATGATCTCCACGCGATGATCGACATCTCAGATGGGCTTGGAAAAGATGCCATGGCTGTTGCTTCCTCGAGCAACGTTCGATTCATGCTGGAAGCAAGCTTGATTCCATGCCACCCTTGTTCTGGATGGGAAGATGCCATCAAGGACGGTGAAGACCATGAACTGTTGTTTGTCATTGGCGAATGCGCTGATTGCTCCAATCTTCCCTTTCATGTTTCCGAAATAGGAAAGGTCATCGCAGGGCACCCGGGAGTCATGGTCTCGAATGGTGAAGGGCATCAAATTGATGTCAGCAAAGAAGGATGGAACCACGGGGCATGAACATATTTCTCGCCAGCCCTGATGAAACGGAAGCCCTTGGTTCTCGATTGGTGCTGGAGCCTTCAGCGCCTTGGAAAACCCTCGCCTTGCACGGAGAGCTGGGTGCCGGTAAAACCACACTGGTCCGTGGACTGGTTCGGGCCATGGGTGGAGATCCTGATGAAGTGCACTCGCCCTCATATGTGCTGGAGCATCACTACGAAGTCAGTGGGGGTGTTCTCGTGCACCGTGACGCATGGCGTGGAGATGCCGGCGAATCCCACGGAGTTGCGCCAGAGTGTTGCAGAATGGTTGTCGAATGGCCAGACAAGGCCAACGGTGAAATGTGGCCGCACCCAGTAGTTGCGCTGACCTTGAAGCACACGGCCAATGGACGTGTGGCATCTGTGCCTGATGGAATTTTATGAGGCAGGTCCGTCGGGCGAATTCGCCATAATTTGGATTCGATATCCCCGATAAGACCATCCGCTCTTTGTCGCGATATCACGACAAACACTGTTCAGTTGTGGGTCGTCCACCGGAAGCATTCTTCCGGATTCAGGATCAATAAGAGTGGTGCTGCTTCCATCTCCGGTTGAGATCCGATAGTGCGCTCGATCTCGATCAATCAGGATTTGCTCGAGCACTCCGGCATCTACCATCAATCGAACGGTTCGGTACACGGTTGCTTTTGAAGCACCTCCGCCACGCAAAGAAAGTTCGTGCATGAGCTCATCAACTTCGAAGGCTCGGCCAATGTGAAACGCTGCATCCAGGGTCTTGGCGCGTTCAGGGGTGTACTTCAGCCCCACATCACGAAGGTGGCGGCGAAAAAGAGCACACAATGGTCCTGGTGGTTGTGTCATGTTCGAACCTCGGTGGATCAATCTACCATGTGATGCATGAAAATCCTTGCCATGGAACCGTTTGACCGAGGATCACACCGACATTTTCGACAGGTTCTGACCCAGCACAGCGAACACTTTTGGCATTGGATTGCGAATGACGCCACCCCGTGGAAGTGGTCCATGAGGGTCGGGGGGCTCCTCCCTCTGGGCAATTTCCCCATCCCTGATGTTCTTTTTTGCACCAGCCTGCTTGATGTTGCGGCAGCACGAGTGCAAGTTGAAGCAAAAATTGGCAAACGTATTCCAACCGTGCTTTACATGCATGAGAACCAAGTGGAATACCCCGCGAACCCGAGTCGTGATCGGGACGAGAGGGATGTTCACTTTGCGTTGACAAACCTCAATTCCATTTTTGCCGCCGATGTGGTTCTGTGGAACAGCCGTTGGAATCTTGAGTCGTTCCTGAATGGAATTCTCAAGGCGGTTGAACCATGCCGAGGCATCCCTTTTGACGACCTGGAGGAACGCGTTCGCGCTCGAAGCAATGTTGCTTGGTGCCCGGTTGAGGTTCCCAAACCTGAATACCCTTCTCCAATTGAAGCCGCGGATTCGCCGTTGGTGGTTTGGCCCCATCGCCATGAACATGACAAAGGGCCCGATCTCCTGCTTGACCTCGCAAGATCCCATCGCGGCAACTCCATACGGTGGGCTTTGTTGGGGGAACGATTTGACCAGGTTCCTGAAGGCATCAAACGCTTTCGCGAGGAGTTTGCCCAGTCGATTGTGTTTGATGGTTGCCCGAGCCGGAACATCTACGAATCGATTCTGGCATCTGCAGATTGGGTGTGTTCAACCGCCCGTCATGAGTTCTTCGGACTTGCGGTGGTCGAATCTATGTTTGCTGGCTGCATGCCTTGGGTGCCAAGCGGACTGTCGTATCGAGAGCTGCTTCCGGCCGCCGCCCGGGGGCTGTCGCCGGCAGCGCCGCCAGATGACCCGGCCATGGTCAGGGAACAAATACGCTGGCACCTTGGTGCCGCCGAAGCGCCAAACGCCACACGGCGAATTGACAGTCTCATTGAGAGCGTTCTTTAAAAGCCGCCTCCCCTGCCAAGTCCCATAATGCGTGTTATGTCAAATTCACCCTTCGGGGGGGGTCGAGCTGGTCTTGCATGTGTTGGTGCTGCAATCCTCCCGGCCAAACCAAGAGCCGATCTTCAATCGATTCGCGGCAAATCGCCGGTACATCCAATCTGACACAGGGCGGAAAGGCCACCAGGCAGTGAACGACAGCATGTATCCAAGCCCAATCACCCGGTACGCCTCACGCACTGAGTCCATGCCCACCGTGACGCCGCCGTCAGGCTTGATGCCGTGCAATTCTCGGTGCACGTCATCCTCATTGAGCCCAAATGTATTGCTGTCAAAATCTGACAAGGAAATATCCACCGCATGGATGGCATCAGGTGCACGACGACAGAACCAATTCACCTCGCGGCGACAGAGCGGACATTCACCGTCATAGAGCAGAGTGAACCGATGATCGTCCTTTTGCGTGGGTTTGTGGTGCGTGATGGTCATGGCAGAGTCCCCCAGGCAACAGTGGCACACCGAATCGTCCAACAGCCCGTTCTGACATGGTGGGCACGGAGCAATTGCGAGATGTGTCTGCGAGTCGCCTTTTGCTCAACGAGAAGCTGATGCACGGGAGCCGCAAACAGTCCCGTCACCGCCCAGATCAATAAAACCAGGCCCAAAGATGCCATGGTTCTGGTCGAAACATCGATCCAACACACCCAAGCTGCAATCGTAAGTTCCGCTGCCATAAGGGTTCCCACCAACGGAAAGATTCGATTGATGTGACGCTGGAAGTGGGAGGCGTCCCCCCCTTCCCTGTGGAGGTCGGAAAGAAGAGGGTAGTGCACCACAGAACACGTCCATGAAAGCCCCCCCAGGGCCGCCACCAACAGCAGATCCAGAACGTTCACCAACACATTTCACTCTAGGCACTCCCAGACGTTGGGTCGCCTAGCATGTGCTCATGGCGAATCATTTCATTGAAGAGGCGGATCACGAACCAGACGTCACCAAATGGCGGATCCGGTGGGTTGAGACCATTCCATACATTTTGCTTCACGTCGCGTGTGTGGCTGTTTTTTGGGTCGGCTTCTCGTGGGCCGCCCTGGCTTTGTGTGTTGGCATGTACATCATTCGCATGTTTGCCATCACTGGCTTTTACCACCGCTACTTCAGCCACAAAACTTTTAGTGCGAGTCGCCCAGTCCAATTTCTCATGGGACTCCTTGGGACCTCGGCGGTCCAACGTGGACCAATCTGGTGGGCCGCTCACCATCGCGATCACCACTCACACTCTGACACACATCTGGATCCCCACTCTCCCAAGCAACATGGCTTTTGGAAGTCTCACTGCGGGTGGTTCTTGTGCAAGGAAGCCGCCCCAGTCCGAGTGCGTCTGGTCAAGGATTGGATGAAATTCCCAGAATTGGTCTGGTTGGATCGAAACCACCATGTGCCTGCGGTTGCCACGGCATTCCTGATGCTGGGCATTGGATATCTTGCCGCGGCATTCCTCCCAAGTCTTGGCCTGACCCCTGCCCAAGCCCTGGTTTGGGGCTTTTTCGTTTCGACCGTGCTTTGCTACCACGGTACCTACACCATCAACTCGCTCGCTCATGTTTGGGGACGACGAGATTTTCAAACCAAGGATGATTCCCGCAACAACTTTTTCTTGGCATTGATCACACTTGGTGAGGGCTGGCACAACAACCACCACCATTACCCCGCGACCGTGCGGCAGGGATTCCGTTGGTGGGAATTGGATCCGACATGGTGGATTCTCTGTGGAATGAAGGCGGTAGGGCTTGTCAAAAACTTCAAGGGCGTACCCGAACACATTCAAAAGCAGCGTATTCAGTCACCCGCGTGAGGCCCCGAGTCGCCATTGTGGGGACCGGCATCGCCGGAATGACCGCAGGCTACCGCCTGAGAGATCATGCAGATCTGACGATATTTGAAGCCGACTCTCGTCCTGGTGGACACGCAGACACGTTTGATGTCGAAGACCCGAAGGGGCCTTTGGCCATTGACACCGGGTTCATTGTCTGCAACCGAGAGAACTATCCGACGTTCATGGCGTTGCTTGATGAGCTTGGCGTCAAAACGCAACCTTCCTCCATGTCCTTCTCCGTCCGCCAACCGCAGACTGGGCTGGAGTGGGAATCCACCGGGTTGGGAGGATTGTTCGCCAACCGACGGAATCTGTTCTCACCTCGTGTGTGGTTGATGCTCAAAGACATGTTGAAGTTCCACCGAATGGGCCTTCAAGACCAACCAAAAATTGACGACCAATGTTCAGTCGCGACATATCTCGAGCGTTACAGACTTGGAAAAGCCTTTCGCGACGACTATTTGGTGCCATTCGGGGCAGCCGTCTGGAGTTGTTCCGGCCAAGCCTTTCTGGACTTTCCGATCAAGTTTGTCCTGGATTTTATGAAGCATCATCGAATGCTCGCCATCCGGGGCCGACCAAAGTGGCAAACCGTCGCGGGCGGATCCCGAACGTATGTCAAAGCATTGATAAGACACCTTCCGCCGGTGCAGTTCAATTCCGCGGTCAATTCCATTTGCCGGGACGATGAAGGTGTCACGCTCGTCACCTGTGGGAAATCCCACCGATTTGACGAAGTTGTCCTTGCATGTCACGCGGACCAGAGCTTGGCCATGTTGGCAGACCCCGATGAAGATGAAGTTCATGTGCTCTCTTCCGTACCCTTTCGGATGAACACCGCCCGTCTGCACTCAGATTCTCGGGCTCTTCCTTCCAATCGGAGATGCCACGCAGCGTGGAACTTCAGATCAGGCGATCCTTCCGGGACTCCCCCGTCGATCACGTATGGCATGAACATCCTTCAGAACTTACCGGCCGCCCATGACTGGTCGGTCACCCTCAACGACATCCGAGATATTGCCCCTGAGACCGTGGCTCGTACGGTCGAATACGAGCATCCCGAATTTATGCCTGGATCCATGGCCGCACGCCGCCGCCAACTCGAATTTTGTCGACGCCGGCGCACGTCCTTCTGCGGTGCGTGGTGGGGCTGGGGCTTCCACGAAGATGGCTGCGCCAGCGGCGAGGCAGTTGCCGCTGCATTCGGAGCGTGTCCCCCCCCGCTGCTCCGCGCACATATTTGATCAAATCGTGCAGATTGCCTCAATTCTTGGCCGTCAGGAGCACTTTTGGCTTAATCTTCGGTTATGTTGGGCTGGATCCACGAAGGTACGGTTCGCCACCGAAGATACGGGGCCAAGCCCCACGACTTTCGCATGTCTCTACGCATGCCCTGCGTCAATGTGGATCGCCTTCAGGAAGTGTGCTTGCTTTCAAGGTTCTGGTCGTCCAACCAAGAGAATTTGGCCTGCTGGCAGAGCCGTGATTTTGGGTTCGATGAGCATCGTGCCATCGGTGATGAAATCCGTGATCGAATTCAGCGAGTCCTTGGTCATTCGGATATTTCCAACGTCTATCTGCTGGCCCATCCCAGGTACTTCGGACATCAATTCAACCCAGTGTCATTTTACTTTGCCCACAACGCCAAAGACGAGCTTCAAGCGATCGTTACCGAGATCACCAACATCCCTTGGGGCGAGCGACACGCGTACGTCCACGACTGTTCGAATGGCCAGCGTTCATTTGACTTCTCGAAACAGTTCCACATCTCTCCTTTTTTAGAGATGGACCACCGGCACCAGTGGAGGTTCCATCTGA
The DNA here is from genome assembly GCA_004213555.1 of Phycisphaeraceae bacterium. Taxonomy (GTDB): domain Bacteria; phylum Planctomycetota; class Phycisphaerae; order Phycisphaerales; family SM1A02; genus UBA8653. The sequence goes on from SHAP01000005.1 coordinate 152,039, forward strand.
CAAATCGTCATTTTGTCGTCCATATGGAAAACCACTCCCAAGGCGAACGAAAGTTCGATGCCACCTTTGCGACGTCCAAGGAGCCCCTAACGGCCGATGGACTGCGTCGATGCCTTTGGGGCACTCCACTGGCCACTGTTCGTGTGGTGGCTGGCATCTACTGGCACGCAATGCAAGTTTGGCGAAAAGGCAATCCCTACATCAAACACCCCGGCAAGCATCAACTGCAGGAGTCTGTTGCATGACCCAGTCCCCCGCCATTGTTCCTGAAAGCATCCGCGTGCGGAGTTCCTCCCTCTCGAAACGCCTTGTCCTTACGCGTTTGGAAAAGCTCACATCCGGAACCTTAGAAATTACAGAAAATGGAGAGACATTTCGGTATGGCCAAGGCAATCAGGTTGCCGCCTTCCGCGTGCTCGACGAGAGATTTTGGTCTTCAATCGTGAAACATGGCCCCAACGGCGCGGCAGAAGCTTGGGTCGAAGGATGGTGGACCGCAGATCACCTGACGGACGTGCTTCGAATCTTTGCCCGCGAGGCTGAAGTCCAGACCTCCCTTTCAGATCGGGCCTGGCTCAGCAAATGGAGGAGCAAATTCTGGCAATCCGCACGCTCCGGGACCGTCGACCGTGCGAAGCAGAACATCCTCGCGCACTATGACCTTTCCAACGAGTTCTACCGCCTCTGGCTTGACCCATCTATGACCTATTCGTCCGGGCTCTTCAGGACCGCAGATGTCTCTCTTCAGGCAGCCCAGCAGGCCAAATATGAAAGAATGGCGAAGATCGCTGACATCCAAGATGGACACCAAGTGGTTGAAATTGGCACCGGCTGGGGCGGATTTGCGGTGTACTTGGCCGAGAACCATGATGTTGAAGTCACCACCACCACGATCAGTGATGCACAATTCAACCACGCCAAAGCTTTGATTCATTCTCGAGGTCTTGAGAGCAGAATCCATCTGCTTCGACAGGATTACCGAAAGGTCGCCGGCGCGTTTGACCGACTGGTTTCCGTTGAAATGATCGAAGCCGTGGGCCATGAGCATTTGCCCTCATACTTCCAAGCCATCGATCGACTGCTCAAGAATGACGGGCAAGCGTCCATTCAGGCGATCACCATGCCAATGCACAAATACAAGGCCTATCTCGCGAATACCGATTTCATTCGTCGATACGTCTTTCCCGGATCTTGTTGTCCATCTCTTGCCGCCATCCTGAACGCTGTGGCGGAGAATTCCAAACTCCGCTTGGTGTCCCAAAATGACTTTGCCGAGGACTATGCCATCACGCTTTCAAAATGGCTGGAAAATTTCATCTCGCAAGAAGACAAGATTCGGAGCCTTGGCTTTGACAAACGATTTCTTCGATTCTGGAAGTACTACCTTTCGTACTGTGAAGCAGGCTTTCGGGAAAGATCTATCGGCCTCTCTCAACTCGCCTTTGCAGCGCCGGCCAACCGATCGTGCTGAAACTCGGCATACTCCTGCACGTAAATTGGCTTGCCGTCGTGTATGCCGCGGGCCAAAACTGTCCGCTCTTGGCGGCACTGTTCTCTGTCATCTCGGCGGGCCTGTGCCTCCGCGTGCACCCCTCGGCATCGATTCGTCTGGGACTCGTCGCCACGTTGATTGGCATGGCCGGGGACATTGCCGTGGTCGCGGTGGGCGGGCTCGACTTTTCGGCGGCATCCCCCGTCTTGCCTGTTCCCATGTGGATGGCCGGTCTTTGGCTCGTTTTTGGCACGTCGCTCCCTGCTTTTCAACCCTTTCTTTCAAAGCGCTTCTGGCTGACACCAATACTGGGCATCGTGGGTGGGGTTGGGGCATACACCAGTGCCAGCACGTTTGGTGCGGTTGAACTCGGACAAGCGGGGCGCCTGACGATGATGGTTTCGGTCGGCCTGTTGTGGGCGGCCGCATTCCCTTTGTTGGTGCATTTGGCAAAGAGAATGAACCCATGAAGTTGTTGTACAAGATCGCCACGTCACTCATCGATCGAGGCTTGATGCCAGATTCAATGATCCGAAAAGGCATACGCAAGCTGCTCCGAAACCGACTCGCGCAGTCCGTGCAGGCGAAGACGGCCGAAGATGCCATGTCAAATTTCCTGGAGTGCATGTGCGGGTACGAAGGTATCGCTCCAGTCCCAGACAAAGCCAACGCCCAGCACTACGAAGTCCCAGCCCCGTTTTATGACGCCTGTCTCGGTCAGCAAAAAAAGTACTCCTCGTGCTTCTATGCAAAAATGGATGAACCCCTCGACCAGGCTGAAGAAGTTGCCTTTCTTCAAAGCGCGGACCATGCGTTGCTCGAAGATGGCCAACACGTCCTTGAGCTTGGCTGCGGCTGGGGATCTTGGTCCCTCTGGATGGCCAGTCGATATCCCAACTCCAAGATCACAGGCGTCTCGAACTCGCATTCCCAACGGGAGTACATCATGGGTCAGGCTGCTGACCGTGGGCTCTCAAACCTCGAGATCGTGACGTGCGACATGAATGACTTCGATCCCAAGCAATCCGCCTCGTCAAGAATGCCGCTGCAGGGTTTCGATCGGATTGTGTCCATCGAGATGTTTGAACACATGAGAAACTGGGAGAAGTTGCTGGGGCGAATCCGCACATGGATGCACGAGGACGGCCGATTTTTCGCTCACGTTTTTGCCCACCGAACACACCCTTATCAATTCGAGGATGATCAGACCGAAGCCATCAAGGGGAACGCAAAAGCCAAAAGTCATGGCAACTGGATGGGCGAACATTTCTTTTCCGGTGGGATCATGCCCTCCCGAGACCTGTTTCACCAATTCCACGACCAGTTGAAGGTCGAAGAGGATTGGTGGTGGGATGGACGCCATTACGGCCGGACCAGTGAGCAATGGCTTGAAAATCTTGATCGGAATCAACCTGACGCTCTTCAGGCCCTAAAAGACACCCCCGACGTCTCCCCAAAGGTAATGCTTCGGCGGTGGAGGGTGTTCTTCATGGCCTGCGCTGAGACCTTTGCTTATGACCAAGGCCGCGAATGGGGTGTGGTTCATGTCAGGATGCGGAAATGACCAGAACCGCCCTTGTTCAACACATTGCAGGTTGGCTTTGCCTGGCCGGAGCAGCCAGTGTGCTGGCATTCGTGGCGTATGGCTTTATTGGGCCACCGGGCCCCGGCGGACTGGAGGGGCTGTGGTCTGAACCATGGTTCCTGATCACCATGGCCGACCTCTACCTCGGCGTACTTCTTGCGATGGGCTTTGTCTGGTTGCGGCCAGGAAGGACATTGGTCAAAGCTGGCTGGTCATTCCTGTTCGTGGTTGGTGGGCACCCAGGCGTGGCCATTTGGCTTGGAGTCCAACTGCTTACGGGCAAGGTCCAAATGACGCCTGAATCAACAGGAAGTCTTGGAAAGTAACCTCTCCGTCGCAATCCAGATCGCCAGAACAGTCGTTGCACTTTTGCCCAATCTGTCCAAGAACAGACACGGCGTCTGGGAAACCGACCTCTCCATCACCGTCGACATCGCCAATGCATTCGGTGGGTATCGCGATCGAATCTGCTGCGTCGGTAGGAATGTCCCGACCCGCAACCGAAATAACACGCGTGTTGTCAAACCCCACCTGCGCACCAAGTGCAGTTGCCGTAAGTTCAGCCAGCATGACGCCCTCTGGAGGCGTCACAGGAACGCCGGGAAGATCTTGATCAAGTTGCCCTTCCGCGAAGATGAGACCAGTGTCACCGACCAGATACGTCACAAAATTTCCATCGATATCGTTGCCAAGTGAGAGGTCAGTCAGGTCGGCGTCAGGAACACTGAACTGAAACCCGGTGGCCTGTGTGGTCTCGCATGTCCATTGGATGGGCAGCGTGGCTGCGGACTTCGAGTCACAGGGATCGGTAGAGGGCGGGGCAAACTGAAGCAGGCCGTCTCCTTGACCATCCTCCCGGCAACGGTACCCACTGATTTCAACTCGAGATTGGAGTATTTGGGACACACAGTCTCGTTCATCCTCAATCCCAGTCGGGACGCCGTCGTACAGGATGGATGGATTCGAGAAATGGGGAATTTGAGCACCAGGCGAATAGGCCATCACGGTCCGCCACAGCGAGCCAGAATCCCCTGTCCATCGATGGCCCTGCCCGAAGCCCCCAAAGCCGTCACAGCCTCCACCATCGCCAGGGGCATGGCAACATCCCATGTTGTGGCCCAGCTCGTGGACGAACGTGTAGCCAGCCAAGCAGCCAAAGAGGGTCTGAGACCAAACTGAACCCGGACCAGGGCCAAGAAAGGCCACGCCGCAGAACCCAAAGCCGTTGCCGGAAATCAATGCAACCAAGTCTGCCTTTGATTCGTCTCGGGCCGAGTGAATTTCGTCAAAAATTCCGTCTGAGGGGTTGGACATGACGCCCAGAAGCGTGTCCGCGCCAACTGGCTCAGGATCTTCAAGAAAAAGAAAGTCTGTTGCTTTTATCCGAAGGGACAACTCTGAGTTGAAATAAACCTCGTTGCTGGTGAGGATCGCGACCTGCACGGCCGATGTCACCAGCGTCTTGTCGCCTCCAGCAAGGGCAACCGCTTCAGGCGTGATGGGTACCAGGACATCAATGGCATTCACAGGGTCACAGATACCGCCCAAGGACAAAATGTCTGTCTGGCTGTCAATGACTCCGCCGCACGCAGGAAAATCACTGATGTCGTCGACAAACACCTGAGGCCCGGATTGTGTTTGCAAGAATCGGGTGACGATGGTTTTGCTTTGAGCGACCGCGATTTTCCCGGTGCGATCGTGGCGGTAGGCAAACCAGCCGTCTTTGGTTGTGCCGGAGACCTCCAAGCCAAGATCGACAATCTCAGCTCGATGGACGAGGCCAGAGATCTTGGTGCGTCCAAGTGCAACGGCAAAGGGTTTGCCCACCGCCGGATCAGCCGAGGCCTGGATGTGGGCAGACGACGAAAGCGTTTGGGCAAGGATGGCGGCCAACATGATGCTCATGGGCAATCTCCAAAGTTCAGGTTGATTTCAACCACATCTGCAATGTCGACGAGTCCATCGCCGTTGACATCTTCAGGGCAGCCGAAACATGTGGGATCGTCTTGGTTGTCTTGAATCCACTGCAGAATGGCATCCACATCCGTTTGGTCAACGACACCGTCGCCACTCACATCCGCCAGGCACTGACAAGAGTCCAGCACGCCATCCAAGTTCAGATCGAGGTCGGGTTCACCAGCAATCTGACAAGCATCGAGCTGACCGTCACCGTCACAATCTGAACCGTCGAGATCGAAGTCAAATTGATCGGCAACCCCATTTCCGTTGCAGTCTTTGGCATTGGGCGAGAAGGTCAAAGTCGCGGAACGGGTGCCCCAGTCCAGTGGAGAGCACGCATCGGGCTCCAGTCCCGTTTCAGCAAGGGTTGTACCAAAGTTGCTCACCACAAATTCACCAGCGACATCATCAATGGCAACATCCCAGCCAAGTCGCCTGCCGCGTCGCCCGTCATTGATAAATCCAATACCGGCTCGGTTCCAGTCGCAGAAATCAGAATTTGTCACGCCAGTTCTGGTCCAGACATCAAAGACGCCTCCGGAGTTGGTTGAGTCTGGATTCTGCAGGCAAGTCCCCGCGGTGCGGCGACGCATGTCTCCGACCAGCAATGTCTGTCCGTCTGAGGTGAAGCTCAGTACAGATCCGTAATCCTCGCTGAATCGGTTGGTCCAATCACCGATCGGTTCAGTGCACGTGAGGGGCAATGAACCATCCACAACGCAGTCCAGACTGCCATTGCCAAATTCATTTTGGGGTGGGCACCACGTTGGGTCATCTGCGGTCAAGAACGGGAGTGAGACAAAGTCGGCAGACCAATCCCCCCCCGCTGCGGAACGGACTTGGACCGCCCCGCCGAAGTCGTTGCAGGAGGCCTCTCGAAGTCCATTCATCGTGAGGCGATCGGTGTCGAGACCAATCGCGACCAAGGCTCGAGTTTGGCTCATGGCGAGCGATCCCCCAAAGTTATCCATTCCCAGTTCAGGGAGAAGGGTTTGGGTAGAAGACGGGGTGAAGGTGAGCACAGTGCAAACTCGCCCTCTGGCGTCAAGGTACGTTGGCCCAGACGCATCGGCATTGAAGTATCGCCGGTTGGGGCTGGAAAAAACCGCAACCCGTGGTAAGCCGGGCAGCAGGGCCACCGCATCACCGGTGAAATCGAAGGCTTTCCGACCTTGCTCGGCGGGAATACCAACGCCTGGGATGCCCAGATCGTTGGGCGGAAGACGAATGGGGTCCTGCAATGAGAGCTGATTGGATCGTATCTCGGCCAATGTGGCGTAGCCCGCCAAGGTCCCGCCCAAAGAACTGCTGGGCGCGCCGACCAGGGCGTAGCCACCATTGCCTCGGTTCTCCACGGCAACGGCTTTCCCTTGTCGTGAGCCCAAAGCGCCTTGCAGGGGCTGTCCAAACTCATTGAGGTAGCGGCCGGGCATGCCTAGGAAGACAGGATCACACCCTTCATTTGCCAGTTCATACAGGTAGGCGCCACCCGTGGCATTGGAGCCGCTGACCGCGTCTTCTGGACGCCTCCACCCCCCTTGTTCCGCTCCAACAATCAGGAACCTTCCGTCATCGCTGAGATCAACCGAGGTGCCGAAGCCCATGTTTGGCGTGACAAATGGGGCGAGTCTTCGTTGGGAAGGGTCCGCTTCAAGCGCGTTCAACTCAGGCGGGCGAATCACACTGGCCAGGACCCAGCCCCGCGAAGGGACTCCACCGAGGTCATTGCATCCACCGTCTCTTCGATAGACGCGAACTTCACCCATCCTTTCGGAGGCGCCAAACAATCCATAGATGCCGGTAAAGGTTGGAAAGGCTGATTCGGGCGGGAAGGTGTTCATGACCTCATACAAGTCAAAGGCTTCTCCATCGAGGGGAAGCGTTGCATAAGGTGCAGAGACAACCATGATGTCTCCCCCAACGTCGATGGCTTGGCCAAAGTTCGAGCGGTCGGCCAGAGATCCCAAGTCTGGCTCGAGCGTCACGTTGGCGAGGTTGTCGTCTGAGTTGGTGTCTTCACCGTCGTCGTCAAGATCAAACATGGCCACCGCCCCCGGTCGCCTTCGGAAGCCAAAATCCACGAACTCGTCGGGGCTTCTTCGAGGCTGGGCACCCGCGATAATGACGTCGTCGCCGGCTTCAATCGCCCGAACGAATTGCCCAAGCAGTTGGTACTGGCCAGGGTCCTCTTCGGTTTGCAGGACTTCCTTCGGCTCAATGGTTTGGGTT
>SHAP01000006.1 GCA_004213555.1 Phycisphaeraceae bacterium
TCCATCTCTCAAGTGGCGATCCTCGCTCCCAACTGGCTGGGGGATGTGGCACTGGCTCTCCAAAGTCTGCAGACGCTGGTCAAGGCCAGACCCGAAACAACATTTCATGTGGTGGGGCGTCCTCACTTCGGAGAAGTCGTCAATCTCCTCAGCACTCCCCGACTGAAGCACCACTCATGTGCCCAGAACAACCGGGAACGACGCCGACTCTTGCAAGACATCAATCCGGATGCGGTCATTCTGTTCACTGGGAGTTTTCGCAGCGCATGGATTGCCCGAGGACTCGGCCACATTCGAATTGGTACGCACACCGAAGGTCGTGGATGGTTGTTGACCCATGCCATTCCGCGTGGCACCAGTCGCCCTCGACCCACTTGTGAGCTCTACGCGGATCTGGTGGAAGTCGCCGTTGGAAGACGTCCCAAGCGGCCCAAAAGGTTGGTCCCCGAAGATCCCAAACCGGCACGATCGGGCGTTGTGTTGGTCCCTGGTGCCAGTCGGGACAACAAAAAGTGGCCAGAATCACGGTTTGTCGACCTCGGACAGAAGCTGCAAGCCTCCGGTCATGCCATCATGCTTCTGGGAGCGCCCGAGGAAAACGCCCGATTGTGTGCGCTGTCCGAACACATCCCCCGGTCTCGAGTGATCTGTGAGAACAGCCTGCATCCTGCCCTGTTGGCCATACGGAACGCGGCCGTGGTTGTTGGCAACGACACCGGCCCCCGTCACCTCGCCACACTGTTTGGGACCCCGTGTGTGACACTCTTTGGGCCGACCGATGTTCGATGGACGCCACCCGCCACAAGCGAGCACGCGTTGCGGGCTCAGCCATTTGCCCCAGGGGAACTCATCGCCGACGACAAACCCACCGCATTCGACATGGACCGTATCCCAACCGGAGATGTGCTCTACAGCGTGCACAACATCTTGAATCAATCTCAGAGTTAACGCAGCTGCAGTGGCACTTTGGCCACCACCGAACGCCGCGCCTGTTCCGCCCATTGCTGAACCAGCCGCTGGGCGGCCACGAAATCGAGAACAGCGGCCTCTCCCACCACTCTTCCGTCCGCCGCCATCGGTGGCAAACGCAAAACTTGGAAGGCACCCCCCGCCCGATCAACGAGTGAGGCCATGGCTTCTGGTGCGTCTTCGGCATCAACCCGCAACAAATGGGTGATCCCAAACGACGCCAACGCGTCTTGAGGCGCGATGGGTTCCAGTATGCCCTCGGCCATCAAACCCGCAGGAACTCTGCAGAAGAAGGTGGCCACAGCTTCGCCCTCTCGGGGAGACTGCTCGGGACGGGACTGCACCGCAACCGGACGCTGGGGCCTGGGATAGGCCTGCAATCCTGGGGGCGGCCAAGTTGCAGTCGATTGGACCGATGCCGTTGCCGGCCGATTGAACCAAGAGGATCCTGGCCGCGGGGCAACAAACCAAACCATCGAAAGCAGCAACAAAAGCAAGCATCCACCGATCACCACTTGCCGAACTGGCTTCGCAAGTTGGCGACGCGGTTCAGGCAAACCTGGAGGCCCCAGCAGCACAGGACGTGCCGCCATGCCACTGGGGTCAAACCGTGGGGGTTCCGGGATTTCACCCCGGTGCTGAAGGGCGGCTCGGTCGGCCCGCATCCCGTCCACCAAGTCGCGAAGTTCAGCATCGGCGTCGAGATCACGCGAAAGGCGGACTCGGTCGGCTTCTTCGAGACGAGATTCCACCCATCCCAACAGTTGACCAAGTTGTCCACGACCTACCCCCGGATCGTCCTCACCAAGCAGGCCCAAGCGGGCTCGCCAACGCAACGCACGGACATCATGCAAGGTGGTGTTCAATGCCCCCGCGATCACGGTGTCTTCCAAATCTCCAAGATCACACAGGACCAAAGCAGCGCGCTCTCGGGGAGCCAGACGGTGCACCGGCAGGGCTGCATCTGGAGATGCTCCAGGAAGCGAATCAACCAATGCTGCAAACGCTGTGGCCGATTCTTCCGCTTCAGATGCCGAGAGAGCCGCGCGAAGCCCACCGTCCAGACGAGCCTCCGCATGCCGTGGGTCAAGGGCAAGGGCGCACTCCCACAGCTTCGACTGAAGTCGATTGAGTCGCGGTCCGGATGGGCGCTGGCGTACCATCAGCACAACGATGGTACCCCCCCAAGACGAATGGCAGAGTCCACTGGCAAGCCGCTACGCCTCAGTGGAAATGCGAACCCTCTTTTCTGACCGAAACCGCATCGGACTGTGGCGCCGTTTGTGGCTCGCTTTGGCCGAATCCGAGCACGAATTGGGGCTGCCGATCACCTCTGAGCAGATTGAAGAGTTGAAAGGCACCCTCGATGACATCGATTTTGACAAGGCCGCCGGCTACGAAGCCGAACTGCGCCACGACGTCATGGCCCACGTCCACGCTTGGGGCGATGTGGCCCCGAACGCCAGACCCATCCTGCACCTAGGGGCGACCAGTCAATTCCTCAACTGCAACGCGGAAGCCATCATGCTGAGAGATGGCTTGGATCAGATTGCCGGGGCCTTGGCCTCTGTGATCGATGCGTTGGGCACATTTGCCCAAACCCACCGCGCGGTGCCCACCTTGGGATCCACCCACTTCCAAACCGCGCAACCCACAACCGTGGGCAAGCGGGCCAGCGTGTGGTGTTGGGACTTGTGCTTGGCCCTCGAAGAAGTGGAACGCCAACGGGATGGCATCCGCCTCCGTGGGGTCAAAGGCACCACCGGCACCCAAGCATCATTCCTGTCGTTGTTCGATGGTGATCACGACAAAGTGGACCAACTGGAACGACTCGTGGCCGAACGCATGGGATTCTCGGCGGAACAATTGCACCCTGTGACTGGGCAAACGTACCCACGGCTGGTGGACGCCAAAGTTCTCGGTGCTTTGGGCATCGTCGCTGCCGCCAGCCACAAATGGGCCACCGATGTTCGTCTGCTCGCAGGTCGAGCTGAAATCGAAGAACCCATCGCCAAGAAGCAGATTGGCTCGTCCGCCATGCCCTACAAACGCAACCCCATGCGATGCGAGAGGGCCTGTGGTTTGGCACGATTTGTGATGAACTTGGTGCCAAACACGTACCAGACGGCCGCCACCCAATGGCTCGAACGGACCCTTGACGACTCGGCCAACCGGCGATTGGCTCTGGCCGAGGCTTTTTTGGCGACCGACGCAACTTTGGGCATCCTGCGAAATGTGGCACAAGGTCTCATCGCCAACCCAGCGGTATGCCGCACCAACTTGAGGCGAGAGATGCCCTTCTTGGCCACGGAAGCGTTGTTGATGGCGGCGGTGCGGAACGGTGCGGATCGACAGACCACCCATGAGATCATTCGAGCGCACAGTCGAGCGGTCCAGGCCGAACTCCGAGAAGGCGCCGCCACGAACAATCTCTTGGAGCGACTTCGGGCTGAACCGGCGTTCGCAGGGGTCAGCATGGATGAAGCACTGAACCCCGACCAGCACATTGGAAGGGCCCCAGAGCAGGTTGACCGGTTTATTGACCAGTGCTTGAACCCAATTCGAGATCGATATGCGTCAAAAATTGGCGGAAGAGCATCGGATCTCGCCATTTGAGCAAAAAAATGCCTGTATTGGGCCAAAAAGACCGTTTCTTCACGGCAAAGCCGCACGCCATGCGGCACAATGGCGAAACTGAGAGGGGCCCTGACAGCCCCCAAAAGGAGAACCACTATGGAGTCCTATGACAATCTTCGACGTCTTGTGGAATCAGTTGATGAAGACATCAACAAGGCCAAGGGTGGCAACAAAGCCGCTGGCACCCGTGTCCGCAAAGTCATGCAAGAAATCAAAGCCGCCGCCCAAGAGATTCGGGCCCAAATGCTTGAAATTCGTTCCGAAGACAACTGATCTTTGACCAACCTTCCTCGGAAGGCAAACAATCGTTTGGAAGGCCGCCTCATGGGCGGCCTTCTTGCTTTCGGTACGGTACGCCCAGTATGGCTCTTGAACCTGTTTTACCGCTCGATCGAATCGACCCCAACGCTTGTCTTCATGACGCCACGGCCATTGATGCGCTGATTCCGCACCGTGGGCCCATCCGCCAAGTTGACCGCATTGTTTTTGCCGAAACGCCGCTGATGATTGCAGGAGTGAAAGAGGTCCGCGACGATGAGTTCTGGTGCGAAGGGCACATTCCGGGTCGTCCCGTGATGCCAGGAGTCCTTCAGCTTGAAGCCGGTGCCCAACTGGCTTCGATTTTGGACACGCTCTGCCACGGACCAGATCGCTTCATGGGCTTGGTGCGCATCGATGAGGCTTCATTTCGGGGCTCGGTCGAGCCAAGTGATCAACTTCTTTTGCTTGGATATCGACTCAAGCCGGCGCACAAAAGGCGATTTGTATGCCACTGCCAAGGTCTGGTCGAGGGCAATATCGTCTTTGACGCGCAAATCACCGGGTTCACGATGTAAAACAGCCCCATGACTCTGCTCCCCTTCCGTTGCCATCCTTTGCTCAAGTCCCGGGTCTGGGGTGGGGAACAACTTTTGGAGTGGAACAAACCACTTCCGGGCGGAAACACCAACCGCTGGGGAGAGTCTTGGGAACTCGCCGACTTGCCCGAAGATATTCCTGATGGCCGCAGCATCATTCGAGACGGCCCACTTGCCGGTCAAAACTTCCGCGACGCAATGACCCAACATGCTCAGATGCTGCTGGGTGATTTGCCCCGCAGTCCGCATGGCGGCTTTCCTTTGTTGGTGAAGCTTCTCGACGCGCAGCGAAATCTTTCGGTGCAGGTGCATCCTACGGCCGAGTACGCGGCAACCCATCCGGGCGCGTGCACAAAAGACGAGGCGTGGCTGATCCTTGATGCGAAGCCAAAAAGCCTGCTCTACACCGGTTTGGCCGAGGGGGTCACACCAGCCGAACTGCATGCTGCGGCCCAGCGTGGTCAAGACTTGAAGCCGCTCATGCACGCGGTACCCGCCATTCCTGGAGCGTGCCATGTGCTTCCAAGTGGCACCTGCCATGCACTGGGAGCAGGAATCTTGGTGGCAGAATTCCAAACCCCCAGCGACACGACCTATCGCATCTGGGATTGGGGAAGAGAAGGTCGTGAAATGCACCTTGATCAAGCGCTGGCCTGCATGTCGCCAGGACGAGCAGCGCCACCGTGCACCACCCCAGCAGATGCGGATGGTCTTGAAATCAACATTGTGGCCAATACCCCTGCTTTTGTGCTTCGGACCCTCCGCAGCTCAGATCAACGCGTCGTGAAGTCCCCACCCTCGGACCGACCGGAAATTTGGATGGTCCTCGAAGGCGAAATGCAATGCGAATCCATGCGCTGGAAGAAGGGCGATACGGTCTTCTTCCCCGCCAACCGGGATGTGGCCATTGAGGTAGGTGCCGGATCGCATTGGGTGCACTGTCACTTGCCATTTGGACAAGAACGCTTTGCCTGAGGGAATACCAAACCCCAAAAAGCCGTCTTCTCAGCATGATGCCCGAAGACCACTCTCAGAGGCCAAACTCCGTCAAATTATGCAAATCCATGGACCACGACTGCTTGCTTTGGCCCGGGGGGTCGTCCGTGATACCCATCTCGCAGAAGACATTGTCCAGGAAAGCTTCGTGAAACTCTGGCGTCAACCGCCGGAAGCTGAAGCAGCAACTGCCTCATGGCTTCGCACCACCGTGGTGCGGGCTGCAATCGATCGGATTCGAAAACGACAAGCATCGCCGAGTGAATCACTCAATCCCACCGCGCCTGAATCGCCACCCGTGGCAGACGCGCAAGAACAAGCAAGGCGGATTGAACAAGCTATGGATCGGCTGGACCCTGAAAAGCGGGCGGTGCTGTTGCTGCGGGCTCGAGATCAACTCCCTTACGAAGCCATCGCCGCCGCCTTGGATATTCCTGTCGGCACCGTGATGAGCCGGCTCGCCCGGGCACGAAAAGCACTGCTCCACGAGTTGGCTCAAACCGAAAACGATGCCGCAGTGAACCCCATTCCCATTTCTCGGAGAACCAACCCATGAAGATGGACCACGCGACCTTTGCTTTTTACCGCGATGCCTTCCTCGACGGACGACTCACCGAGGAAGAATTACGCCTTGTCGAACGGCATCTGGCCGAATGTTCAACCTCCCAAGCCGCCGTCGACCATCTGCTCGCCGCCGAAGCTCATCTGCGAAATCAACCCGAGCCCCAATGGACCGAAGAGCTCACTCAATCCGTTTTGGATCAAACCACCACACCACTGGCCCGACACGTTTGGTCCTGGCAATTGGCCACCGCCGCGGGCTGGCTTTTGGCCATTGGTCTGGGCCTGATGCTGCTGCGTCCCACCCAATCACCAGCTTCAAGGGGGCCGTCGGATGGGTACTACCAGCCCGCTGCTTGGATGAAATCAACGCTGGGCCCACACCGTAAAATCGAAGACCCGTCCCCCGTCAGGGAAATTTTGCGGCACCTTCGCACGAGGCAAATCCCTTCTCCACGCCTGCTCGAAGCGATTGCCAGGGAGCGACAACGATCATTTGGTGAACAACGCGTGACACTTTTGGAAGCAGAAGCAGCATGTGCGCATCTCCTCCAGCCCACCGCCAAAGATCTTGAAACGCTGTTTCCCGACTTGGAATCACGACTAAAAGCTCTTTTCCAGCGTCAACGATCCCCAGATGCATAAGTTTGCAGAGGTCCGAGAACCAAGGACTTTCCGTGCCCCACCTCTCGCTCGTAACATACGAGTGTGACATCAATCAATGGTTTGCCTTCGATGCCTCCGCCGGTGCCTTCGGCGACCCGAACCGCGCCGCTGCGTTTGGAAGAACCAGCATCCGTTGACACCCCGGTGGCACGCATTGCTCCAAGCCAACCCATTGATCCGTTGGTGGCGGGTCGACTCGCGCCCGGAACTCGGCTGTCGCTTCGTCCCAACCTCACGCAGATCCAAGCAACCTACGGCGCGCACCACCAGTCTCCGCATGCTGGTCCTGAGACCATCGCGTGAATCAAAAAGCATTTGTTGATGCTTTTTCGGCCGCACGAGCCAGCGCGATACTGCGGACCTCCCACGAACATCTTGCGGCTTCCGCGATGGAAGCAGCCATCGATGCCGGTTTTCAAGTGGTGGAATTCACCATGACCATCCCTGGCGCTCTGGACTTGGTCCGGCAATTTGCCAAACGGGATGGATTGCTGGTGAGTGTGGGAACGGTGTTGACGCTAGAAGATGCCCACGCCGCGATTGATGCCGGGGCCTCTTGTCTGGTCTCCCCGGTCCTTGGGACCGAAGTGGGTGAAGTCGCAGCCGAACGAGATGTGGCGTGGATGCCCGGTGTCGCAACCCCGACCGAAGCCTACGCCGCTCATCAAGCGGGCGCGCGCCTCCAAAAAATATTCCCAATGCCTGGCATTGGAGCCGCCTGGGTCAAAGCCATTCGTGGCCCCATGCCTTTTCTCAACTTGGTTCCCACCCACGGAGTCCACGAGAACAATGCGGCTTCATTTCTGAAAGCTGGAGCCCACGCCGTGGGCTTTGTGCAGTCGGTGTTTGATCCCAACGACATTGCTGAGCAACGTTGGAACAGGATCAAGGAAAAGGCTGAAAGAGCCTTGGCATCGGTGGTTTAAGCCAACGAGCACAAGCACCGGATCAATAACTCTTGGACCACACCACCCGCTGCGGGCTGGGCTCGCCACTGAAGGGGCAAGTCCCCGGTCCATCCGCCAAATCCTTCAGAGGGATACAACGGATTGTGACGCCCAACTCATCGTTGATGCGTTGTTCCACTTCCTCCGAACCGTTCCAATGGGTGAGGGCGAATCCGCCATGAATTGGCGTGGGTGTCCCCTCTTTGTAGGCGGGCGGGGTAAAGAAGGCGCGGAAGCTTTCTTCGTCGTCGATCACTTTGGTGTGCTCATCACGGAACGCTTTGGCTTTGGCCAACAGACCAGCTTGGATCTCGGACAGCACTTCCGGCAGCCCGGCAATGAATTCATCACGCGGCAATGAAGCTTTGTCTTTGTGACCTCGATCGCGCCGTCCGACAAAAACGGTACCCGCTTCCATATCACGCTCCCCCACTTCAACGCGAACGGGAATTCCTTTCTTGATCCAACCCCACACTTTGTCGCCACCCCGGATGTCGCGATCATCAATTTCAACTTCGATGGCCCGCCCCATGAATGTGCGCTGACGGAGTTCCTCAGCAATCTTCTGGCAGTGGGCCAAGACCGCTTTCGGATCCTTGGCTTTCATGGTGATGGGAAGCAACACCACATGAGCGGGAGCCAAGGCAGGAGGAAGCACCAATCCATCATCGTCGGCATGGGTCATGATCAAGCCCCCAACCAAGCGAGTAGAAACCCCCCAGCTGGTGGTCCAGGCGTGTCGGCGCTCACCTTGCTCGTCAATGAACATGATGTCCTGAGCCTTGGAGAATGTCTGACCCAAGAAGTGGCTGGTTCCAGCCTGAAGTGCTTTTCGATCTTGCATCATGGCTTCAATGCAAACGGTGTCGACTGCCCCGGGGAACCGTTCTCCAGCACTTTTGTGTCCCGTCATCACTGGCATCGCCATCACGTCTTCCGCGAAGCGAGCGTAGACCTCGAGCATCTTCATGGTTTCGTCACGGGCCTCCTCTTCGGTCGCATGCACCGTGTGACCTTCCTGCCACAGAAACTCAGCGGTCCGCAAGAAGAGCCGCGTTCGCAACTCCCAGCGCACCACATTTGCCCACTGGTTGATCAGCAAAGGCAGATCGCGATAGCTCTCGACCCACTTGCTGAACATGGCACCAATGATGGTTTCACTGGTCGGACGAACAATCAAAGGTTCATCCAATTCCCCCGCCGGCTTGAGGCCGCCCTCCCCGTCATCTTCCAAACGATGGTGGGTCACCACCGCACATTCTTTGGCAAAGCCGTCGACGTGCTCCGCTTCCTTTTCGAGGAAGCTCTTGGGAATGAACAGTGGGAAATACGCATTGCGGTGACCGGTTTCTTTGAACCGTCGATCCAAATCACGCTGAATGTTCTCCCAGATGGCGTACCCCCATGGCTTGATCACCATGCATCCCCGGACCGGCGAGGACTCGGCCAAATCAGCAGCCTTGACAACTTGCTGGTACCACTCGGGGTAGTTCTCATTTCGAATGGGTTCGATCGCCGTTTTGGGCTTGCTCATGGAACATTGCATTGTCGGCTTTTGTGTCCAGAAGAGCAAGACACCACAAAAAACACCTCCAAGATGGGAGGTGCTCTTGTTTGTGTGGCAGAAGACCGGGGTTTACTTCCCGTCCTTGACCTCGTACTCGGCGTCAATGACGTCGTCGTCACCGTCAGATGCTTCGGTGGCGTCGCCTTCCGGTTTCGCTTCAGCCGTCTTGGCCGCTTCGTAAGCGGCTTTTCCGAGTTCCATGGATTCTGATTCGAGCTTTTTCATCGACTCTTCGATGGCGGACTTGTCTTCGCCCGACAGAGAGCCTTCGACTTCGGCAACCGCGGCCTCGATCTTGGCTTTCACCTCTTCGCCGACCTTTTCGCCGTGCTCTTCAAGGGCTTGCTTGGTCTGGAAGACCATCTGTTCGGCTCGATTTTTCACGTCCACCAACTCACGCCGTTCTTTGTCGGCTGAAGCATTGGCTTCCGCTTCGGTTTTCATTCGCTCGATCTCTTCCTCAGACAATCCGCCCGAGTTGTCGATGCGAATATCAGCAGTTTTGCCAGTGGTCTTTTCGGTAGCCGTCACTTGCAAGATGCCATTGGCATCAATGTTGAATTCGACCTCAATTTGAGGCGTGCCCATAGGAGCAGGCGGGATCCCACCCAAATCAAATCGACCCAACGACCGGTTATCCGCGGCAAACTCACGCTCGCCCTGCAAGATGTGAATGGTCACTGAAGGCTGGTTGTCAGCGGCCGTCGTGAACGTCTCTTTGCGAGAGGTTGGAATCGTGGTGTTTCGCTCAATCAATTTGGTGGTGATGCCTCCCTTGGTCTCAACCCCCAACGAAAGTGGGGTGACATCAAGAAGGAGCACATCTTTGACATCGCCACCCAAGACACCACCCTGGATGGCGGCACCAATGGCCACCACTTCATCAGGATTGATGGACTTGTCGAGTTCGGCTTTGCCGAACACTTCCTTGGCCACCTCTTGGACTTGGGGGATTCGAGTCGAGCCCCCGACCATGACAACTTCATCCACGCTGGTACCGTCAAGTTTGGCATCCGCCAGCGCTTGGCGGCAAGGACCAGCAAGTCGCTCGAACAAGCTGGATGCCAACTGTTCAAACTTGGCGCGACTGATGGACTGCTGCAAATGCAACGGGCCACGGTCGGGAGTGGCGGTGATGAAAGGCAAGTTCACCGAGGTTTCCGACATGGTGGAAAGCTCATGTTTGGCCTTTTCCGCGGCCTCTTTCAACCTCTGCAGGGCCATTGGATCCTGACGGAGATCAATAGATGACTCCTTTTTGAATTCATCAGCGATGTGATCGATCAAGACCTGATCAAAATCATCGCCACCCAGGTGCCCATCACCATTGGACGCCAATACTTCAAAGACACCGTCGCCGACATCGAGAATGGAGACGTCAAAGGTTCCGCCGCCCAAGTCGAAGACAGCGATTCGGGCGTTGGTCTTCTTGTCGAGACCGTAGGCCAATGCGGCGGCCGTGGGCTCGTTGATGATGCGTTCCACTTTCAATCCGGCAATTTCACCTGCATCTTTGGTGGCCTGCCGCTGCGAGTCGTTGAAGTATGCAGGGACCGTAATCACAGCCCGGTCTACTTTCTCCCCCAAATAATCCTCGGCGGTTTTCTTGAGCTCACTCAAGACCATCGCACTGACTTCCTGTGGGGTGTAATCCTTATCCCGCACATTCACACTGACAAATTCGGTGGCGGCACCTTTCACTTGGTACGGCACCTGCTTCTCTTCTCCGGTGACCTCTTCGGCTCTACGGCCCATGAAGCGTTTGATGGAGAAAACAGTGTGCTTGGGGTTGGTAACTTGCTGGTGCCGGGCCGCTTGACCAATCAACCGCTCCCCTTTTTCTGTGAAACCAACCACCGAAGGGGTCGTGCGGTTGCCGCTTGCGTTGATGATGACCTTGGGCTGGTCACCTTCCATGACGGATACCACAGAGTTGGTTGTACCGAGGTCAATACCAATGATCTTTGACATTCGTGGGGTCTCCTTGGGGTCCGGAGGTTTTAAATGCAACCCCCGTGCCAGACTCTGAAGCCCCTTTTGCGGGCAGAGGACCGCCGGGAGCCGATGGGAGGCCTCAAAACGTGCCAATCCGGCAGACTGGAGTCCCTGGACGCGCGCTCGTACGATAAATCCATGGCTGGAATCGCCGCTGGAAGACCCCCACTGCAGATTGGCTCCTTTCAGCCGCCCACCCGAGTCTTTCTGGCTCCGATGGCGGGTTTTACGGATTTGCCTTTTCGCCGCTTGGTCCGCGAGTGTGGCGGCTGCGGATTGGCCACAACCGACCTGCTGAACTGCCGCTCGGTTCTCGCAGGGCACCCGACCGCCCTCCGATTGGCCGAAACCAACGATGCGGACAGCCCGGTGGGCATGCAGCTCTATGGGAACGACACCGATCCTCTGCCAGAAGCTGCCGACTGGGCGGTTGGCCGAGGGATCGATGTTTTGGACATCAACATGGGCTGCCCCGTCGACAAAGTGTGTAAAAAAAATGGTGGCTCACTCTTGCTGTGCGATCCCGAACGGACCGTTCGACTGGTGGAGCGGATTTTGGCCGCGGTTCGAGGCCGGGTTCCGGTCACGGCGAAATTGCGTCTGGGCTGGGACGACGATCACCTTACCGGTCCCAGATTGGCCCAAATGCTGGAATCAGTTGGTGTCGCCGCCATTGCCATCCATGGCCGCACCACAGAAATGAAGTTCCGCGGCCAAGTGCGACTGGAAGGGATTGGTCGGGTGGTGGAAGCAGTTCGTGATATCCCCGTGCTGGGCAATGGCGACATTGAGTCTCCCCAAGATGCCGAACACATGATGCGCACAACGGGATGCGATGGTGTCATGCTCGCTCGCGCCGCCACCCGTCAGCCATGGCTGTTGTCACGGATCCATCAACTTTTGGAACATGGTGAAGACCCTGGAGAACTGGACCACCACGGCATATTGAGAGTCATCTTGCGTCATGTGGAACTCTGCCGAGAACACTGCGAAGAGCGGCGTTCACTGCATGTGCTTCGCAGCAGAATCTCTCGATACGCCCGAAGCCTTGGGCACGTAAAACCGCTCAAAGAAGCCTTCCGGCTCGCAGAACACACCGACGAAATGCTTGTGGCCATCAACGAGTGGCTGGAGCGACCGGCACCCCGTCGTCGGGATCTGCAATCGCAATCTTTGGCGTGTCTGTCGCGACCATAAGGCGGGCCCACAACAACAATCCCAAGACCAAAGCTGTACCGGCATGAGGCGCATGCCGCCAGTTTTGGAAATGACGTCGCATCCGAGCCATCATGGCTGATTCTCCGCGTGGATTCGCCAAAGCAAATCGTTGGTCTGAAATTCAGCGAGGCCGCCCCGAATCAAATCCGCGGAAAAGGTGTGCACGCCTGTTTGTATTCGGATGCGTTCCGCCGTTCGATCACACTTGACCAAATCAAGGGTGCCAAAGTCAGTGTCGCATTCCAGTGACCAGATGGCGGGGACACCAAGGGGCTTCAGCAACAAATCACCATCGGATTCCTGCCACACCCGCTCAATGGGGCCAAGTCTTTGGTGCAACTCGGCGTGAAGTGGCGGCGCGCCAGCCTGGTCGGGGAGGGCAACGATTCCGACGGTAAACAAAGATCCTCCGACAGCCAACACCAGGGCCACGGCGGATTCTGTCATGGCTCGTCGAGAAATAACCAATGGTGCGTTTCCTGTGGAGACGCGCCGCCCGCGAATTCGGCGACCACTGCGGTCAGCCTCGGGAATCCGCGGGCGTGCGCTCCTTCCCATGCACCTTGCTGATCGGCCCGAGAAGAGTTCCACTTCGGACCGATTGCGAGTTTGGGGTGTCCAGACGGTTCAAGCCGATCAACCCAAACTCATTCGTTCGTTACGCCGCGGAGAGGGCGGCGTCGAGTTCAAATCCCAGGCGATATTGCTGATCACCAAGCTGCTCACAGCGAACCACTCGGCCCCGACGGGCAAACATGTCAAACCCCGAGAACCCCAAGGTCACGGTGGCTCCAAGCGGAAGAGGCTGGGCAGAAAATGCCCCCAAGCCGTGATCAGAGCGATCTGCCAAGGTCAGGGCGTGGGTGACCCCAAAGTGCTCAGGATCGAGCAAAAAGGCTGTCGCGCTCCCTAGAGCGTGATGACGGGATTCCCGTCTCTGCTCGAATCGGAGCGAACCACCCTGCGGTGCCGCTGTTTCGGGCTGGGTGAATTCAATTTCGGCGGCGGGTCGGTAGTTCAAGTCGGTCATGGGAAACCTCCAAAAGAGCCATCGGCAAGCCCGAAGGGCAACTGAATCGGAAGTTTCGCTTTGTGGGGAAGAATCCACCCCCGATCATGCCGATGATGGCATCACAGATGGAACGATCCGCAGGAAACTACTCCGCTGGCCCCTCCCGCCTCCCTGACGCTGTCCGGGCCATGGTGGCGGAGGACGTGTTGGACCTGGACGGCTCCGGCATCGGCTGCCTTGAGCACTCCCACCGAGGCGAGGTCTTTGATCAAGTGCTCAGCCAAACCGAGTCGCTGACCAGAAATGTGTTGAATGTTCCTTCGGATTATTCGGTGCTCTTCTTGCAAGGAGGGGCGACCCAGCAATTCGGATTGATCCCTATGAATTTTTCTGAAACGGGACTTTCAGCGCATACCAACACCGGAGTGTGGACCACCAAGGCCATGCGAGCCGCGGAACAGTTCGGACCCATCAGCATTGTCTTTGACGGTGCCGATGATCGGTTTCGCAGTTTGCCGGACCCCACCAACCTGCAAATTCCCAAGGAGGCGTCGTACTTTCATACCTGCGCAAACAACACCGTGATGGGAACGCAGTGGAAAAACCTGCCCAGCCCACCAGCCAATGTTCCTCATGTTTGCGATATGAGCAGTGAAATTGGCAGTCGGGTTTTGGACTGGAACAACTTGGACATGCTGTATGCAGGATGTCAAAAAAATCTGGGCGTCGCCGGCACGGTACTGGTGATCATCAAGAACGATCTGCTGCACCGTAGCAAAGCACCTACCCCATTCAATTATCAAGAACACGCTTCGGCAGGCTCAAGACTCAATACTCCGCCCACTTTTGGCATTGTGGTGTTGCGGCGAATGCTCGAGTGGATTCAAGAACATGGAGGTGTCAAAAACATGGCCCTCCGAGCCGAGAAACGGGCCCAGCTGTTGTATGACGCCATCGAATCAACTCAAGGGTATTGGCAGCCCCATGCTTCGCACGCGTGCCGAAGTGTGATGAACGTCACTTGGCATGGACCAAACCCCGAAGCCGAATTCCAATTTCTCCATCAGGCCAACGAACTCGGTTTTTCTGGCCTCAAAGGCCACCGATCGGTCGGCGGACTTCGCGCATCTGTGTACAACGCCGCCGATGAAGTCGCCTGCCAGAAGTTGGCGGAGTTGATTCAGACCAGCTCACGTTCTTGCAAATAGTCAAGCAACGCGCAAGTCGCCGTATCAACCAAGTCCAGAACCAAATCAAAGGCTTCCGTCCCGTCGTAATAGGGATCAGGTACCTCGGTTCTGGCAGTCTCGGGATGGAACTCCAACAAGCACCGGACGCGACTGGGTTCAACCCAAGGAAGATCTGTCACATCCTTGTGGTTGGCTTTGTCCATCACCACAATCAGGTCTGCATCGGCATCAGACGAGGCAATCTGCCTGGCATGTGATGAAATCTCAACACCGCGTTGTTGAGCGGCAGACCTCATTCGGGCGTCCGCTGGCTCTCCAGCATGCCAGCCTCCCGTTCCAGCCGAATCGATACAAAAAGCATGATCGAGGCCGCGTTCCTGGACGTGGTGACGAAAGTAAGCCTCCGCCGCAGGGGAGCGACAAATATTTCCTAGACACACAAAAAGAATATTCGGCATCAGCTGGCCTGCTGAGACAACGCACGACGTCGCGCGACCTTGATCGCGTAGGTCACGATTGAACTGAAAACAACCAACGCTCCGGCGTAGACCACACGACCTCGAAGCTCTGTCGAGACGTCAAGCCAAGCAAGAACAACCCCCAAGGTGGCAAAAAAAGCCGCAATGGCGTACAGGGTAATCACGGCGGGCTTCACGCCGCCCAGGGCCCGCTTGAGTTGATGATGAATGTGGTCAGAATCAGGATCACTCATGCGCTTTCCGGACAACCTACGGCGGACAATCGCCATAAACGTGTCCAAGATCGGCAACGTAAAGACCATCAAGCCCGCCAAAACAACATGAGTTTGTCCTCGATCACCCAACATCAAAATGATGGACACAACCAAATAACCCAACATCAAACTTCCAGCGTCTCCCAAAAAGATGCTTGCCGGATTGAAATTGTGTGGCAAGAAGCCAAGGATGGCCCCCAAACCTACAACGGCGAGCACGATTCGGGCCACCGCCAAAGACTGTGGCGCTTCAACAGAGTCGCCCCCCACTTCGGGAAGCAACATCATGCCGATCAGAGCCAAGCCAATCAAAGCAATACCCGTCACTCCGGAAAGCAAACCATCGAGTCCATCGATCAAATTGGCGGAATTGCAGCCGCCAAGCACCATGACCGCGACCAGACCCGTACCAACGATGCTGTAAACGTGTGAACTCAGCACCCAATCCACACCAGGGAAAAAGAACAACTGGGTGTCGCCCGCGCCCAACAGAGGATTCAACACCCCCGCCGCCACTTGAACCCCAACACTCTCCACCGCCAAAGCAGCGGCGGCCATCATCTGACCGGCAATTTTGAGCCTCGGATCCCAACCAAACATGTCATCGCCAACTCCGGTGATAAAAATCACAATCAGGCCAAAGACCACCGAAATCGGCACCGGCCGGTACTGATCAAGAGGTGCCTCCACGAACGCAGCGGACAGAACGCCGGCCATGATGCCAACAAAAACCGCCAGTCCTCCCAGATAGGCGATGGGCTCGGTGTGGATTTTTCGCCCCCCGGGTTGATCCACCACATCGAGGGCGATGGCCAACTTCCGAACCAGCGGAGTAATCAGGAGGGTGACCATAAAGGCGACAAAGAATGAGGGTGCAAAAGCATTGAGAAGTTCGATGATGCCAACTGGGTCGACAGTACCGGCAATGCTTTGGTTCTCAATCGTGGGTTCAAGCTGCTTCACTTTGAGTCCTCAGTACGGATGCAATCAGCGAGGTCTTGGATGGTCTCGGTAAGGGGCCGCGATGGTGGCAGACCAACCAAATTCCGAGCGCGGTTAAGGTCTGGAATCCGCTCTTGGAGATCCTGAAAACCGCGGCCCCACACCTCGGTGTAGGGGAGTACCTGGATGGATGACTCGGAATTCAAAACGTCACGAACCAATTCGGCCAATTGCAAAATGGTGATCGATTCATCATGTCCGAGATTGACCGGCAAACCCCGGGCATCAGGCGAACGCAGCAGACGCGGAAGTGAGTCCACAATGTCTCGAACATCAGCGAAGCATCGCTTTTGATTGCCATCACCGTGGACTTCGATAGGGGCATTTGCCAATGCGGCTTGCACGAATCTTGGCAGCACCATGCCCCAATCACCGCGTTGGCGGGGACCAACCGTGTTGAAAAACCGGACAACCACCGAAGGAAGTTCTTGCTCGAGCGCAAAAGCCAAGTGTTCATCAACAGCCTTGCTGTGTGCGTATGACCAACGTGCAACGGTGGTGGGACCGTACACCGAGTCATCGGTCTCTTGAAAAGGCCGCCCGTGACCTACGCCATAGACTTCACTCGTGCTTGCCAAAAGGGTTGGGGTCGATGATTTGGCCAAATATCGAAGCAACCCTGCGGTCTCCATCACATTGTTGATGATGGTTCCAAATGGATCCTCCACAACCTTTCGTACGCCAACTGCGGCAGCAAGATGGTACGCCTCACCAAATTCTTCATTCGTCCCACTGCTCAACCACTGCTCGACGTTCGAACAGACCAATTCGACTTTCGGATGCACGGGGACTTGCTCTTTTCGACCAGTTGAAAGATCGTCAACCACAAGGATCGAAAGCCCTTGATCCAAAAGACGCTCAACGAGATGGGATCCAATGAATCCGGCACCTCCGGTGACAAGGACCCGAGACACGTTGTTCAAGCAACCTCTGAATAATCCCGCATGATGCGGAAGTTCTTCTTGAAGTATCCACCAGTTTCAGTGCGAGCCTGGTTGAGGACAACGCCAAACACTTCGCTGCCAGCTTGCTTGACCGCGTTGGCAAGGCGAACCAAAAGACCACGTTCATCCTGACCAGCATGCACCAGCAACACAGCGCCATCGGCCTTCGATGCCATGGTCAAAGCGTCTCCGGCGGCAAGGGCGGGAGGCGCGTCGAACAGAACCAGGTCCCATTGCTGACGGGCATGATTGAGCAGCTCATCCATTTTTGGAGATCCGAGTCGGTCCACCACCCTGGAGGCCTCGGTACCAGCACCAACAAGATCAAATCCAGCCTCGGTGCGAACGGCAACACTTGAGAAATTCCCAGAGCCACCAAGAACATCCCCAAGGCCATTGCTTCCATCAGCAAGGCCGAGTTGCTCGGCGAGTCCCGGTCGCCGGAAATCACCGTCGACCACCAGCACACTCCGGCCTGCCGCCGCCGCTGCAGCCGCGATGTTCAGGACGGTGCCTGTGCATCCGGTGTCGGGAGTGCACGGGAAAAAGACCACCACCCTGCGTTCAGTGGGGGCACATTTCCGTGAAAGTTGTGTCCAAATTTGCCGCATTGATTCTGCCACGACACTTTGACCAAATTCCGTCACTGCCGATTCAAAACTCGTGCAGCCATCTGGATCCTCATCAAGATGGGGAACAACGCCAAGAGTTCGAAGACCTGGTACCAAGGAAAGATCCTTCACACCTTTGATTCTTTGGTCGGTGAACTCACGCAAGAACACCACTCCAACCACGAGACCAGTTACCAACAAGAATCCCGCGGGGATAACCAACTCAGGCTTTGGAAATGCCATCTCACGGGGGAGGGTTGCCGTACGAGCCAGCGAAACCAACCTCGCGTCATCCCGAGATCGAAACAATTTCAAATCGCGAACAAGTTGGTCTTCGCCATCTCGTTTCCGCTCGAGATAGTCACGTCGATTTTTAATATTTTCAATTCGACTGAGGTCTGCAGCCTGAGATTGCAGCGATTGGACCTTTTCAGAGTATTCATCTTGCAGAGATTGGCTCACGGCTTGGGTCTGCTCAAGGATTCTCATGGCTTGACGGATGTCAGCTCTCAAGTTGCGCAACACGACTTCTTCACGACGGGCCTCCAACGCTGCTTCCGAGGAGTCGAGCCTCTGGATTGCCCTGGCCACGACTGGGCTTGAAGGGTCCAAGTATTGGGAACGCAAAAAAGTAAGATCTCGTCTCGCTGTTTCAACCGTTTGGACATGGATTGAAACTGAGGGGTCTGCTTCAGCCGTCCGAATGTCGTCCTCGTCGTAGGACAGCGTCCCATCAAGCTTTTGTTGGGCTTGGGCAACTTGAGTTTGCAGGCTCTGGGAGGCCTGTTGGTTGGTGTAAATCCGATCGGTCAATTGTTGAGCCGCGATCAATTCCGGGCTGTATCGAGGGTCTTCCAGCGAAGAAACGCCATTGGAAGTAATGAAGTCTTCCAGCTCGCCACTGATGTCGTCAATCTGACGTCGAGTGTCCGCAAACTCGGAGCTAAAAAGTCGGTCGATCGATTTGGCTCGGTTTTCTTCCAAGCTCTGAGTGCTCTCAAGATATGCGTCGGAAAGCGCGGCCACAATGGTTTGCGAATCTTCGCGACTCGCCGTGGCGAAGCTGATTCGGAACAATGCCGTCTTGGCAATGGGAGCACGGACCAAGTCATCTTCCAGCTCATCCACCGCTTCCTCGATACGTGGACCGTCTTCATCGACATACTGGCTGGTAAACCAGTTTGATCTCTGAACCGCTCGTGAACGTACCGCGGCTTTCAAAACATCACGATCCATCAGCCGGGAAAGTTCAGTGTTGGCTCGGCGTTCGATGTCGTCATCGTCCAACTCTTTGGCCGCACCAATCTCTGTGGCATCTTGGAGACCAGAACGTATTTCAAACAAAGCTTCAGATCGGTACTTGGGGGAAAAGATGGACAACGCGACGTATGAACCCCCCCCGACCCCAACCCCCAAAAAGCCGGAAAAAATCAGAAGAAGGAGATGCTTTCTGAGGATGCGAATCGGATCGACAGAAACGCCGGCTTCTCCTGGCGATGAAGGAGTCAGGGTTTCTTCAGATTTTGATTCTGACGGTTCCATACTCATCCCTTATCGGCCCAAAGGGGCAATCGGCTCGCGTTACGGGGTTAAATTTGATTCCACTTCTTTCACCAGCGCCTCAAATTCATCACCTTCAGCATCATCACGGGCCTTGGCTACTGAAAGTGTCAATCGAGCTTGATCCTTATCACCTGATTGGGCCAAAGCGAGGGCGTGGCGGACCTGCGTGGTCGCGGAAGCTCCCCGGCGGACGGCTTCGGCAAGTGATTGGATGGCCTCTTCGTTTTGGCCAAGCGCCAACTGCACCGTGCCGAGAGTGTCCAAGATCTGAGGATTGCGAGGGCTTGCCTCGGCGGCAGACTGGGCCAATGGAAGAGCCCGTTCGTGCTCCCCCAACTTGTCAGAAAGGACATAGGCGATGTTGTTCGTGGTGAGCGGCTGATTGGGATCCAAGGCCAAACTCTTTTCCCATGCCGAGATTGCTTCGTTCGGTTTTTTGGCCGCAACCGCAATGTTTCCGGCAACCAACCACGCCTGAGCCGCTTCAGGATCTCCTTCTTCAGTCGCCATCTCCGCACTCTTCTTGCTGTCCTCAACCGCCCCGATGAAGTCTTCGCTGCCCAGCTTGACTCTGGCCAAGCCATTTAAGAGTGGCCACGAAAGCACGCCGCCGTTGGCTGCTTCGGCAAAACTCCTGACGTCGTCGACTCGGCCCTCCCCAAAGTACGAACTGAGCTGGAGTGGGTATCGAGAAATCATCAGCTTGGGAGCACCATTGGCAACCTGTCTTTGGAACGCAGAAAAACACTCCCGCAAGACCGTCCGGGATTCTTGTTCACGGCCGATATTCAGCAGTGCGCTCGCACGCAAAGACATCAAGTCAGGGTTGTCCTGAACCCAAGTTTCCTCTTGAGCCGTCAGCCTGACCACCAGCCTCCAATCCGGATTTGGCACTGAAACTTCTGAAGCCATGCGACGGGCGAAGGTCGCGCTGTTGGTGTCTTGCTCAAAAGCTCTGCGGAAGTAATCACGAGCTTCAATTTCTTGATCTGGAATACCAATCAAAAGTTCTCCGGCTCGTGCATACCACTGGGCACTGAGTTTTCCGACCGGAAGGGATCGCCCCCCATCGCCTGCAACTGAGGCGGCGGACACTCGGTCTCCAATATTTAGGAATTCACGAACGATCCTCAAACGAAGCTTGTTGTTTGCGGGGTCACGCTTAAGTTGGGCTTGAAGGGCCCGAATGCCTTCAGAAATATCGCCTCCAGCGTCGAGAAGGGCGAATCGAGCCGCGGCAACAGCGGCAGACTGAGGCGAAAGGCCTTCGGCTTCAGTCAACGATTTTGCCGCCGCTTCATAAGCCTCTTTGTCACCGGTACGCCGATACCGTTCTATGTAGATCGTTGCCTCAAGAAGCCGAGGACCAATGTCCCGTGGCAGCAACCTTTTGGCCAACGCCAACTGCTCCAATGCTGAGGATTCTTCAGCCATTCCATCTTGATTGTCCCTGTATTTTTCGGTGGCGAATCCGGCATAAATCATGGATTGAATCAGCGCTCGAGCCGCCCGATCGCGGTCATCCTGAGGCAGAGGCAGACGATCAAACACCGACTGGGCTTCGGCAGGTCGGTCCGAACGGGCAAGACACTCGCTGTACTGCTCAAAGAATGCGTGACGAGGCAGGACAATCTCGGTCAAACCAGGCCGCGAGGTGTCCGGGCGAAAAACACGCACCGTCCGATCAGCAGCATCTTCAGGCAACATCGCAACCAGTGATTCGTACTGGTTCGCGGCTGCAACAAATTGATTCCGAGACATGTACATGGATGCCGCCGCAAACGCTCCGGAAATATCATTTAACGGCTCTAAGGTTTTGATCGCTTCGTCGTATCTTCCGAGCTCTGAGAAGAGATTGGCCAACATAAGATTGGCTTTCAAAGAGGATTCATCATCTTCGGCCGATACCACGGCGTCACGCAACGCACTGATCCCAAGCTCAGGGCGTCCCTGTTGCTTCGAAATATCCGCCTTGTAGGCCGCAATCATGAGCGAATCAAATTGGGAATCACCTGCTTGAAGGGCTTCATCGAGCAGCTCATCAGACTGCTTCCACCATGCTTGACGATTCGATTCGATCAGCAAACTCTGCCGTTCGGGGGGCAGTTGATTGAATTGATTTCGGTCGAAAGAAAATTCCGGATCAAGAATCTTGATGGTTGCGACGGTGGGAATGGCGACTCCCAGAAGTCGGGCCAATTCGATGACGTTGCGAAGATCCTTTGGATTTGAGGCGTAGCGCGACAACCTCACTTGAAAAAGGACTGAAAGATCGGCACTTTCTAAGGCGAGATTAAGCCATGCTTCGCGTAAGGCTATGTTGTCTGGGGCGAAGCGAGACGCGGTCTGAAGAACTTCTGTCGCGAGTTGTTTTTTGCCCAATTGGACCAACAGCAAAGCGTAGGACTGGGCAATTTGAATGCTGTTTGGCTGAATTTCCCAAGCCTCTACGTAGTGACGTTCAGCATTGACGTAGTCACCGAGTTGACTTTCAGTTTGGGCAAGTTGCGCCAAAAGTCGTCCATCAGTGGGAATGGCCTCGACCGCGGCCGTGAAAGCGTCGCGTGCAGCAGACCATTCTCCTTGCGCTGCGGCCAATCGTCCTTGATACGTTGCCCCTGATGCCTGGTCAGTGTTGAACTGCTCCGCGAGTTGTGCCGAATCCAATGCCGTCGCCCAATCTTGACTTTGGAGGGCTTGGGAAAAGCTGAATTCAATCCATTCCGGCGCTTCTGGATACTTCTGAGCAATATCTTTTTCTCGAACGCTTATTTCACTTTCAATGCGCTCGGCCAATTCCAAATCATCGGTTTGATTTGCATTGGCTTTGAAAGAAACGAGATCGCGGAGTATCGAAACCGCGCCGGCGGCTGGATTCTGCTCAAGATCATCAGAATGAAAGAGAACAATGGCCTCGATGGGATCGGAGGTGCTGGCGGTAACCCGAAGCTCACGAATGGCGTCTTCAATGCGTTGGTTCGAAGGGACAAAGGCATCAAGAATTTCAAGTGCCAGAGGCTTTTGATCTTCAACAATCAACATCCGTACGTAGGAAACGACAACAACAAATTCCTGTGGTTCACGCTCGTAAATTGCCCTCATCTCACGAAGCGACCCATCGCGGTCCCCGTCGTCGTAACGCTGTAAAAGTTCTTGAACTTCAGTCGCCAATGGCGAGGTTCTGACCTTCCCCTCGAGGGCATCTTGAGCCAACTGAACCGCGTTCGCAGATGCTTCGAAATTAATCTCGGCATCCATCATGGACTGGCCAAGCGACAGAACCTGTTCCCAATCGCGTTTCAGCACCAGTATTTGCAATTTGTTTTGCAACAACGTTGGTTCGTTTGGCACAGACTCGAGAGCTTGATCCAACTGACTGAGGGCCAGTCCCAACTGGTTCAGTTCGCGGTTGACCTGTACCGAATACAACAGCAGGCGTACATCAGTAGGTTGCCCAGAAAGGCTCTTCCTCCGCAGAATATCGTCCAGAAGTGTGGCGGCAGTACGGAGGCTGCGATTGCTTCCTTCAGCGTAAGCCCGCTTCGCTTGCATTTCGAGCAAGACGAGATTTCCCTCAGGCTCTGGAACCAAAGCGAGAGCTTCCTCGTACAGATCATCGATGCTTGCGAGAACGCTTGCTCTTTCAAGTTGTCCCCTCACCAGTTGGTCCATGATCAGGCCAGTATGAATGCCATACATGGTCAATTTGAAATCATCAAAACTTCCCGCAAACAGTCCGACTTCTGGACGAGATCTCTGGGTGAAGTCTTTGGCCAATTCAAGGGCGAGCGCCCGCTGATCATCTTCTGTACTTTGGCTGAGCAGTTGAATGCGACGATGCTCAACCACATAGTCGGCATAAGAGGTTGTTTGCAGCTGGCTCAAAGCAACCGCGGACTGAGTGAACAAATCAGGCTCGCCCATTCTGGCCAATGCATTCAAGCAGTCGTTGACATCAAAAAGCTCAAGCATGCGGGGAATTTCGCTCAATGCCAAGTCTCGAAGGGGGCCGTCTTCTATCTTCAATTCAGGGAGAACTTCCAGTACTCGTTCGTTGTTCAAAGCATGGGCGGCTTCGAGTCGGCCAATCACCCACAGTGCTCTTGCGTGACCGACCGAATCATTGGGGATTGGTCGCACAAACTCATCGCCTACCAACCCCCGGGCGTCACTTAGATATGGTTGTTCGGATCCAGGGGCTGGAACTTCGAGACTGGAGCTCTTGTCAAACAGGTTTCGAAGCGTCTGCCCGTATTCCGTGATGAGACTCCGGTCGTTGTCCAGAATGGCTTCTTCCAAACGAATGCTGTACCCACGGAGAGCAATGCCATAGTCAATGGCTTTCGGATCATCATCCAGTCGATTTTGTAAAAGTTCAAAGGCTTCATCACGATCGCGGTCGCGGAGTTCATTCCAGCGAATCTTGTTCAAACGACTCGCTGCGATCCAACGTTCCGAGAATGACTCGTTCTCCAGACTCCGAATACCGGCGGCATCGGCGGTGTCCTCCACCATCTCCATCAGGGAGGCAGAACGAATATCCATCGCATCGGCATACACAGTTCGCACCAAGACCCGAGAACGCTCTGGCAGGTCGGGATGGTTTTCAGCCCCCCACTTCAGGGAACCCAACCAAGCGTTGTAGAACTCGTTTGCTTCCACCGTAGAGTTGGGAGAAGTCAAAAGAATAACCCGTTGTAGGGATGTCAAGTACTCAAGGTCCCGAGGCTCTTTCCCCAAAGCTCGGCCATAGTTTCGGCGGGCCTCACGGAACTTTTCCGCCTGTTCAAACTCGACAGCCTTGGCATAAATCGACGAGGCGCTGCGAAGCACCAAAAAGTAATACGCACCACCCAGCCCGCCAACCAACGCCATGCCAACAATCGAAAGAATCAGCAGCAATTTGATGTTGAGGGCACCGGCTCGATGAAGAGAAGAGTTGTGTCGCATCAGGAAGACTCCAAGGCAGCGGAAAGTGATCGCCAATCAGGCAAACTCCGCATGAGATAAGGCATGAGAAGTTCGAGAAACTCTCGACTGGCATCAACAAATTCAGAACGATCTTGTCGACGCTTCAATTGTGTCACCAGCTGGACCTTGCAGTAGTAGGCCATCTTTTGAGATGGATCAAACGCAAGCCGTTTCACTGATTCTGGGGTCGCGGCAAACTTTCCATTCGCTACAAAGAAGTAGCCACCCCACAGCACTGTTCCTGGTTGATCTGAACGGATGAAACTGCTGGTCCGCAGAGACAAATCATCGGTAGGTATGAAGACATCTGCGACCCGTCCCGTCAGGGGGTCTTCGATACCTACCTCGAACCAAGAATCGTCAATTTTCTTCCAAGTGGGCTGCTTGATGTTGAGTGGCAGGTTTTCTGGCAATTGCTCAAGGTCGAACCCACCGGTCGCCACCAAACAGCGATCTGGGACGTGTGGTACTGCATCAATCATGCCGGTGTAGTACGCCAAATGGAGTTGCAGAAAACGACCATCTGTGTGTTCATAGGACCGAGTAAGGAACTGATCGGTGCCGAGTTCTTCGATAAATTCTTCCGACAATCTTTGATCATCCCCAACCGCTTCCCATCGACCGAGAATCCGGGGGACATCAGCAAGGCCGCGTCGAATGGCCACGGGCTCTTTCTTAAGGTGAATGTTCAATGCGTCCATGGCGAAACTCATGCCGACTCGTGAAACCACCACCAGTCCCACAACAACCAACATCGCACGTCGTTGCGATTGATGAAGCCTGATGCCAAGACTCATGATGCAGCCCCCGAACTCAATGCATCATTGGATGGATCTATCACCAAACGCTTCAATATTTCGGCCACCCCTAGGAACAACAACCAAGCGGGAACCAAAAGGAACACTCCAACCATCGTGTGTACTTCACCCGTTCCGAGATCAGGATCAATCAGACTTAACAGGCCAAGCACCAAAACACGAACGATGTTGACCACCAAGGCCACGGGGAAAGCAGATCCAATCAAGAGGACTCTCTGCCACCAGCGTTGGAAGGAGACAAAGGCCATGGTGGTACCGATGGCCAAAAATGCCATAAGCATTCGCATGCCACTGCATGCTTCAGCCACATTCAAAGGAATGATTGTGGATGACATGTCGTCACCCATGACATAGATACGAATGACGTTGCCTTCAAGCTCAGCATCGAGCGTGCCCAACACCAGCAGCATATGAGCGCCAAATGCAGTAATAGATTGCATGGGGTGGGTGACATAGGCCATCAATCGGTCGGAAATGGTTTGCCCAAAGATCAGCAAGAAAATCATTGGAAAGATCAGATGCCGAATGGAGGCCGGGCCCAACAACAACATCCCCACCCCACCCAAGCTGCACACGGCGGCGAAGCCACGAAGGTTGTGGTGGTGCAAGACCGAGGGGCCAAAAATACACACGGCGTACCACATCAATCCGAGTGCCAATGGCAAAAGCCCCCACCAGCAAATTCGAGCTCCGGCGGACTCGATCTGTGGCCATGCACGTCGCAAGAACCAAGCGGCGATGAAGGGGGCAACCAGAGTGTGGCCCCAGTCATCGGTTTCCTGAATTGCCCATTGGAATTGACGGAGTAGAAAATCCCAAAAATATGCCACGAAGGACACCAGCAGCAACCCCACAACTGCAGCATCCCCTGCAATCGGGGAAGATGGACTTGGCTGGTCTGGGGAGGCTTTCATGGATCAAGAGGCTGCCGGCACAAGGAAGCGTACGCTCTTGAATCGGCAAGGGTTTCCATCAAATCCAGCCCGATTCTCCGACCAAGTGACTTTTATCGAGGACCTGCAAAGGGTGGCGCACCGAATACGTCATTTCCGAAGTTCCGATCCAAGCGAAGACTGAAGCCATACCCGGTTCGAAACCCCTCACGGAGAACGAACATGGGACGATTCCAGAACCCTGTACCAACGATAATTTGATCGCTCGGCCGCAGGACGACGTCAGGCTCCGTGCCGTTGCGAATCCCGGCGAGATCGAGGCGGATGATGGCTTCCCGATCCTGACCAACAATTCGACGAAGATCTACTTTGTCCGGCTCGGCCAGAGGGCCCAGTCCTCCTGCTGAGGTAATCGCCCGAGACAAGGTGAAATAAGGCTCATTGACAGGAATCCCGTATGGCCCAGGCCGCGCAATTTCCCCATCGATGTAAATGTTGCCGTCCCCAACCCGCTCCACCAAGATGGAATCTCCTGGACGAATCACAATATCGAGGTTGCTGTCGCCGCGACGCAACTCTTGAAGAGGGATTCGAAGCACACGGTCAATGAAGACTGGCGCTTCACCAACACCCTGCCCCGACCAGTTGTTTTCTCCGCCCTTCTTTTTCCAAGTTCCGGAGGCCACATCCCATTGCCAGGGTGAATCCGACATCTTTTCGAGGTCTTGCACTTCGGGGAGACTGTCTTGGGACAAGAAATCGACGTCAAAAAATGTATCTTCGCTGGCGCCAATTGATGCACCAGCACCACCCTCAAGACGATCCAAAAGACCTTCCAAATCCAGAGGAGACGGAGATTCAGGATCTATTTGATCCTCAACCGGGCCCTCCAACCGAACACGCCGCCGTACGATCGCATACTGAGCGTTGTCCAAGATGCCACCCGCTTGGCTGAGAGCCTCCAACAAACGAAGGTCAGAACGCAACAACGAATACACATTGGGCTGTGCGATAAAGCCATTGATCGTGAAGCGGAATCCAGTTCGCTGAACCAATGCAGCATCCACTTGGGGAGCACCCAAAAGTCGGCCGTAGGCCGAGCGAATCGATGGGCTGAGTTCTTCAGGAAGAAGACCCTCCACTTGAACCAACCCAATTTCTGGAAGTTGAACGAAGCCCGACTGATCAACCACACGGTCAACGGTAACCGGCTGACCTGGCTGATAAACGTCGAAGGCGGTGACTGTGACCACATCTCCCGGGACGATGCGATAGGAGCTGAAATCGTTCTCGATCAGATCCTCGCGGGAAGGAATCTCACCAACCACTTGTTCACCAATCTCAATGGCGTTGATTCTGCGCAAGATGGGCAACGTTGTTGGCTGGTGCTCCCATCGGCCCGTCACCGTCGGGTCGACAAAAGAGTCAGTCTGACATCCAGCTCCAAACGACAGGGCCAATCCTGTCCAAGCAGCCGTCTTCCCGGTGAAAAACAAACGCATGGATTAATTATCGGGCCGCTAGGATCCGATTCACCAAGTTTTGTGGGGGTAAGATGTTCTTGCCGTGAGCAATTCTGCCCAAGATCGAACTTTGGCTCGCCACCCCAGACCCCTTGGTGGAGACACCGCCAAGGATCGTCGTGGGGTGCAGGTGGCGCTCAGCGGCATGGTCTTGAACAACAGCGGGCCCCAACAACTGCATTTGGGCCGGAAACCCGACTGGCTTCGAGCCCGCGTACCCGGCGGCCCTGGGTACGAGCGACTTCGTGAAATTGTGGACACCTACGGGTTGCATACGGTCTGCAAAGAGGCGGCTTGCCCAAACATGGGGGAATGCTGGAACCGGGGAACCGCAACCATCATGATTCTTGGTGACACCTGCACCCGTGCGTGCGGATTTTGCAACGTCAAGACAGGCCGACCGGCCCAAGTCGATCAAGATGAACCCAGGCGTGTCGCCGAATCGATTGCCCTCATGGGACTGGGGCATGTTGTCATCACCTGCGTCGACCGAGACGACTTGCCAGACGGTGGCGCTGCGATCTGGGCCGAAACAATTGAACGGGTGCATGAGGCATGCCCAGATACAAGTGTCGAGTGTCTCATTGGCGATCATCAGGGACGTCACAACGAACTGGACACGATCATCGCCGCCAAACCGGAAATTTTAAGCCACAACATGGAAACTGTCCGTCGAATGCATCCCGCGGTGCGTCCACAAGCTCGCTACGAGAGATCCATCGATGTGCTGAAGCACATTCGTGAATCAGGCCTGGTGACCAAAACAGGAATCATGGTGGGCATCGGCGAACGAGATGAAGAAGTCTTTGAGTTGATGCAAGATCTTCGAGACGCCGCCGACATCCACATTTTGACGGTCGGGCAGTACCTGCAGCCCACCCGCAACCACCTGCCGATTGACCGATGGGTCACCCCTGAGTCCTTTGACGAATACCGTGAATCGGGGTTGAACTTGGGATTCTCCGTGGTCGAATCCGGACCTTTGGTTCGATCGAGTTACCACGCCGAGGAGCAAGCCGCCAAACTTTCACCGACCCAACGGGCCGTCAAAGATGGCATGGATCGGCTTCTCAACCACGCCAAGGGCTGCTGCCAACAAGATTCTTCAGAACCCAACATCGAAGAGTAAATCAGACCTTGGAAACCACGTGTCATTCGCTGCGGATTGCGTTGTGGAACCAAACACCAACCCCAGAGACTCAACCCGGTAAGACAAAAAATCCCAGAACAAAGTTCTGGGATCTTGGGATTCAACAGGATCAGCGAAAAGCCTTAGGCGTTTGCTGCTGGTGCCTTGGTTGCAGCCTCTGACTTCTCGACCAACAGGTCGAAGGTCGCAGGGTCGTGAATGGCAATCTCACTGAGCATCTTGCGGTTCAGCAAAATGCCAGAGTGCATCAAGCCATTCATAAAGCGGCTGTAACGCGTGCCACGCATTCGACAAGCCGCCGTGATGCGGGTAATCCACAAACGTCGCATGTTGCGGCGGCGCTGACGGCGATCACGCCAGGCATACGCACCGGCACGGGTCAGGGTGATTTTGGCTTGTTGCTTGTGACGACTTCTGGTTCCCCAGTAGCCGCGGGCGGCACGAAGAATTCGCTTTCGGGCTTTGGTGCGAGCAGCACCTTTGGCAGCACGTGGCATGTCGAACATTCCTTTTAAGGACGGGGGTTCAACGTGTGAACACTTGACCCGATCGACGATCGCCCAAGGAAGACAAGAGGCTTCAGGTTGGGCGATCAATCCCTGAAGCTGAACACATTCGGCCCAAGGCCGGGAATGCCAATCAGACGTTTGCGGCCCCGGCACGTACGGAGCGGAACAGCATCCGGCCGACACGACGCATTTCGCAGCTCTTGAAATAAGCTGGAACTCGGTAGCTGCGAAGCAGCTTGCCAGACTTGTGGCTTCGCTGCTTGCGGGTGAACGCACGATGGAATTTCACTCGGCCGGTGCCGGTGAATCGGATGCGCTTGAGAAGGCCTTTGTTGGGTTTACGACCGTGCATTGGCAAATTCCTGAAGGTTTCCCCAAGCATTGGGGAAGGGACAATCGTACCAACACCCTCGGTAAGACGCAACGCCCGAACCGAGATGATGCGAAGGTTCACCGGGCCAGAAAGACATCCTGAGGGTCAATCAGGGCGAATTTTGGCAAACTGGTGTGCCCTCGAGGCACCCAGACAGCGTCCATCCGACCTTTGTTGATCCAAACCGGTCGGCGAGACGAGCGGACGGACAGATCTCCCAACAGCAGGTGGGAACAACGCCCCGAGTGAGACAGGGCACCACTCATGGGACCAGGGGCTGGGAGACCCAGCATGTGGGCCACTTGAAGAGGATTGGGGTCACCCACGATGGGCCGCCTCGGATCAAGTCGATCCACTCGGATCCGACCCGAGCCGACCTGCACGGAATAGAAGGAAATGCCCTTCTTTTCTCCTCGGCAGCATGGGCAATTGACCCTTTGGTGGGGGCAATAGCCGTCGTCAACAAACTGACGAACCGTTGCCAACGAAGGGACAACATTCCAATTCGACGAAGGCACCTCTCGACGGTGATCGCTGGCGAACGATTCGACGGCGGCACCGAGGGCTCGGATGTTGGCACCACACAGTTCATCGCGGCTGTGCAGCTTGGCCCCCCTCCCGAGAGCCAACAAGATCGACGTGGCAAGCAACAAACTTGCGGCCACACCAAACAAATCGGGCAACCTGAAATTGAACCCGCTCCCAGAACCGAAGCCGGCCGCGGTTGAAGGGGTTGGAACAGCGGACTTGGGATCTGAAGGTCTGGGCGTCGCCTTGATGCGGGCCAAGGTGGCATGGACCAAAACGTCCTCGACCGGTGGAGTTTCGCGAAGGGCTTCAAGCGGTTGCAGGCTGTGAAACACCTGCTGGGCCTCTTCAGAGCGAGGCGCCCACCCCGAATCGACAAGATCATCCAAGCCGGGGAGATTGGGATGGTCCTCAGAATGACCCGACGAATCGTGCTGATCATCGGAGGGTGGCGGCGGTGTTTCACTCATGCCTCAGACTCCTCTCCCCAAAGCTCTCCAAAGGCTCGAACCGCACCGTGCAAACGACTTTTGACTGTCCCGACGGGAATGTTCAAAATGTCCGCCACCTGGGCGTAGGGCATCCTCTGGAAATAGGTCAACAACAAAATTTCCCGCTGGGTTTCGCCCAGTCGATCAACCACTTCCCGCACACGCTTCGATTGCTCGGCGCCTTGCAAAGGCCCCTGGGGGTCCTCACCGTCGGAGGGCATCAAATCAATCATGGAGACCGGATCGTCTGATCCGCCAACTGGAGTGTCCAAAGAGACGCTTGGGCGACGACGCAACCAACGCCGGGCATCGCGGGCTTTGTTGGTGGCGATGGTGTACAGCCAAGGCTTCAAACGCCGGTCAACATCGAAGGTGGCGGACGACAAGTGGATCTGAAGAAAAGTCTCTTGGAAGACATCCTCGGCCATGGCTCGAGAACCAGTAAATCGCACCAAGTACCCAAAAAGCTCATCCCGGTGTCGACGAATCAACTCATCGATCGCCCCAGGTTGACCATCAACATGGAGCTTCACCAAACGCTCATCAGATTCTGTTTGCAGATCAATCGACACGGGTTGCACCATGTTATGTGTGCAAACTTGGCCATTGCCAAAGGCATGCAGATGAAGTGCAAAGCCCGCCATCCGAACGGTACGTCACCCTCGGGGAGAGGGTTCAATTCAATCTGGGCCCCCGCCGTTTCGCCATACCGCCCAAGGATCCCCTTCCCAGGAATACCTGGCGTTCGGCACGTCAGCCGCCCCATTTTCGCCAGTGCATTGTTCACAGAACCGCACAAGCCCCTTGGCTTCCTCGAGAGACAAACGTCGGGACCAGCGACGCCCTTCATCGGCCAGATCCACCTGCACCATGCCCGACGGACATGGCGTGGTCAGAACAACACTGGTGGAGGACGCATCCAACCCGAGGCCGGTGATTTGGGCCGCCAAGTTCGACTGATCTTGCCCAGACAGCCGCCGAACACAAGGAATCGGGCCCGAATCTGTCGTTCGGCCGACCCGGCCAAAGCCATCAAACCCGTACCGAAGGGTCTCTTGGTCCAAAGGGATGGTGATCACACAGGCCAGCCCTGGGGTAACCACCGAAGATTGGCAACTCGCCAAGAGCACCCCAACCATCACCATGCAACATCTTGCAAGCACGGAACAATTGTAAGGGTTTGGCCCCAAGGCCCCCTCCCGGATACCCTCGACAACCTATGGACGCCTCTCTCCGATGGATCAATGCCCTTTTGGATCGCCCCGTGGAGTGTGAGGAGGCTGCAGACCTCCTGACGCGGGCAGGTTTTCCCGTGGAACACACCGAACCCGTGACCACCCGCATGGGGGAAGACATCCGGCTGGATGTGGAAACCACTTCCAATCGTGGTGATTGCAACGCCCACTTGGGCCTTGCCCGAGAAGTGGTTGCCTTGACCGATCGCCAACTCAAGGACCCAACCCAACTGGCACCGGCCAATCCCGTCAATGGATCGGAAGCGGGGGTGGTGGTGGAAAACGAAGCTCCCGAAAATTGCTTGGTGTACCACGCCCGGATCGTCCGCGGCGTCAAGGTGGGCCCGTCGCCCGATTGGCTTGCCGCCCACTTGGAAGCTCGCGGGGACGTGCCACGCAACAACATCGTCGACGCCACCAACTACGTGCTTCATGAACTGGGGCATCCCGTTCATGCTTTTGACTTGGACAAACTGGAAGGCGGTCAAATCAAAATCAGATACGCCCAAACTGGGGAAACCATGCTTCCCCTTGGTGCTGATGCCAAAGAGATCGAACTTTCAGCCGAGGATCTGGTGATCGCAGATGCCAAAAAGCCCATCGCGCTTGCTGGTGTCAAAGGTGGTGCTGCTTCCAGCGTGGATGAGCACACCACCAACCTGTTGCTTGAAACGGCAACCTTCACCCCAAGCGCTGTTCGAAGTTCCAGTCGAAGACATGGGATTGCCAGCGACTCTTCGTATCGATTTGAACGTCAAGTCCCAGACCGACAGGTTCCCATCGCCTCCGAACGGCTTCTTCAGTTGATTCTTTCGGTCGCCGGCGGTGAGGCCGCCCCTCCAACCATGGTGGGCACCATTGCTCCCCCCCCGACCATGACCTTGCGGTTCCCTCGAATCAAGACCGTTCTGGGGATCGATGTCCCTTCAGAACGGGTCATAGAAATCTTGGATGCCTTGGGTTTGCAACCGCATCAAGACGGTGACAACGTGTCCTGCACCGCGCCCATTGGCCGTGCTGACCTGACTCGAGAAATCGACTTGATCGAAGAAGTGGCTCGCATTCACGGCTTGGAATCCCTCCCGGTTGAGCATGCGACGAACATCAGAATTCGCCCGGCGCAGACCACCGAAATTGCCCGTCGCATGGTTCGTGACATGCTGGTTGGATTTGGCGCATACGAGACCGTATCCCACACATTGGTTTCAGAAGCGGCCGCGAATCGATTCTTGGATGAAGGACATCGCGGCCTGCGGGTCGATGACGAACGAGCTGGCGGGACGCCCATTCTCCGCCCCTCATTGATTGACACGCTGACCACCATTGCCGGAAGAAATCTTGATGCCTCCGGCCGGAAAGCGGCACTTTTTGAAGTTGCGGCGGTCTTCCATGAAACCGAAAATGGACACGAAGAACGAACCGCGACCGCCCTGCTGATGCCCTGTGAAGATGAAGCCTCCTTGCAACCCATCCGTGGCTTCATCGATCGGATCGTCAGCATGCTCACCGGCGAAATCCCACATGCAACCGCAGCGGACCGCATCTGGTCCGCCCCAGGAGCAAACCTTCAGTGCCAAGGCCGCCCCATTGGTCATGTTGGACTT
Source organism: Phycisphaeraceae bacterium (assembly GCA_004213555.1). Lineage (GTDB taxonomy): Bacteria > Planctomycetota > Phycisphaerae > Phycisphaerales > SM1A02 > UBA8653. Next base: position 33,564 of record SHAP01000006.1, read on the forward strand.
CTGAGTTCCGAAATTTTGACCGCCCATGGGCTGGAGGGACAATGGGCTGCGTTCGAATTGTTCTTGGAACCCTTGTTGGCACACTGGCCGCCTGAAATCTCGGTGTCCCCGCCGCCAGCCTTCCCAGCCATCGAACGGGACTTGTCGTTGGTGGTGTCTGACCATGTTCAGTGGCATGCCGTCTCGACGTTGATCGAAGGCCTGCAACTGCCAGCTTTTGATTCGGTCGAATACGTGGGGGTCTTCCGGGGCAAGCAAGTGTCTGCAGGACAGAAAAGCCTGACCCTACGCCTTCGGTTCCGAGCGGAAGATCGGACGCTGACCCATGAAGAAGTAGATGCCCCCGTGGCTCAAGTGGTTGAAGCCTGCGCAAACCAACTCAACGCGGAACTTCGGCAGTGACAGACTTCCGCCTCGAAAGTCTGACGGAATTTCTCGAGCAACTCGGCGCCCGCTCCCCCGCTCCTGGAGGCGGCGCCTCCGCTGGAGTGACTGTCGCTTTGGCGGCCGCCCAAGCGGAGATGGTCGTCGCGTGGACCAAACCGGAACAGCCAGAAGCAATCGATCACCTGCAACAAGTTCGCACGCAAGCGATGGATTTGGCCGTACGCGATGCAGAGGCATATCGCCGCTGGAGCGAATTGCAAAAAGAGCGCCCCGAAGGTGATCCCGAGCTGCAGTCAGCAACCGAGGACATTTTGCAGATCCCCGCCACACTGGCGACCCTGTCCTTGGAACTTCTGCGGGAATGCGTCCGCTTGGCTCCAAAAACAAACCCTCGCCTCGGATCAGATCTTGGGATCGCAGGCCAGCTGGCGGCCGCGGGCGTCCCTGCCGCCGCATGGAATACCAAGGCCAACTTGCATTTGGTGAAATCAGAAGATCAAGCCGGCATGCAGCAGATCATGACCCAGCAAGAACGCGAAGCCCAATTGCTCTTGGCACAATTGAACGACTTCCTCTCGACCTGATTGCACCAATCATTTCAGCACAACCGATAGAGGGTCATGGAGCCGCCAAAAAAATTTCTGATGGTGGTCTATCGCTGTTGCAACACTTATGGGCGATTGACCCGCAACCAAGCCAGCACGGCATACGAAGGTCGTTGCCCCAAATGTGGCGCAAAAACGAAGGCGGTTATTGGGGCCGAAGGCACCAATCGAAGAATCTTCCAGGCCGGCTAAGGGATCAATCCTCGAGCGCGTCCTGAGCCACCATTTCGCGGAACGTCTTGGTGAATTTCTGGGTGATCGGTCCCACTTTTCCGTTGCCGATGATGCGGTCACCAATTTTGGAAGCGCCGATCACCTCAGCCGCGGTACCCGTGAGAAAGATCTCGTCGGCGTCGTACAGGTCCTCGAGGTGAAGCGTTCGTTCCAATACCGAGGATTGACAAGCAGGTGCGACCGTGTCGATCACGAACTGACGGGTAATTCCCAACAAAAAACCAGCATCAGGAGCTGGTGTGGAGATCACACCATCTTTGACAACAAAAATGTTGTCCCCGGTTCCTTCAGCCACCTCGCCCTTCGTGTTCAGCATGATGGCCTCGTACAAACCTTGTCGAAGGGCTTCACATTTGGCCAAGATGTTGTTGAGGTAGTTCAGGCTTTTCACCGAGGGATCCAAGCATTCGACCGGGATACGAGGACGTTCGGCGATGATGACTTTCATGCCATCGCGATACATCTCTTCGGGATACAAGCGGATGCTGTCGGCGATACAAATCACCCCTGGCTCGGGACAACTGAATGGATTCAACCCCAAAGTGCCTTCGCCCCGAGACAAAATCAGACGGATGTAGCCATCTTGGAGGTTGTTGGCAGCCACGGTCTTTCGGGTGAGATCTTCAATCTCGTCAATACTCAGCTTGGGATCCAGGTGAATCCGCTCGGCCGACTCCATCAAACGCACCAAGTGCGAGCGAAGCTTAAAAATCCGTTTGTTGTAGATCCGGATACCCTCAAAGACACCGTCTCCGTACAAGAAGCCGTGGTCAAAGACGCTGACCTTGGCTTCAGAACGGGGGACCAAGTTCCCGTTGATCCAAATCAATCGCTGATCGGTGGTGGGAGCAGAGTTGGAACTTGATGCAGCAGCGGCGGAAGATTGAACCATCACGCAAAAAGTGTAGTCATTCACGACATCCGCCACCGTGACATCACGATTCTTGGGCCCAAACAGCCGATAGTAGAACGTGATTGTCCTTTTTTGCATCTTTGTGGGCCTTTCAGAAGGCCATCCTTTCGACCTCTCTGAAAATCGATGCTTTGAAACTTCCATGACTGATCCCGCGGTAAGAGCGGATTGGCCGGCGTACATCACAAGCGAAACCGAAGATGGAAGTCGCTTGCTTCGCGTTCAAGCCAATTCGGGCGCCGCTGCCTTCCGAGTCGATGGTCCCAAAGCGTCCCCAGCCGGACCAGCCACCCTTCGGGTGCAAGCTCGGGTCACCAACCTCGGGGAAGACCAAATCATGCTGGTGGCCATTCGTGGAAATTCCCAAATCTCCCGGATCTTGACCACAGATGGAGAGCATGACATCAGTTTGCCCATCCCCGCAGGAGCAGCGCCACCATCTTTGTGGTGCAAGATCTTGCGTCAGCATTTGGGTGAAGAGGTGACACCTCGAACCCCAGTTCCCAACCCCAGACTCCGGCTGGATCTCAAGTCATTGCATGTCTGGCCAAGACGGGAGCTTCGGATTGTGGGAAACAAGTTTGCGACGGTGGCCCCCAAACAGGAACTGGTATTGACGCTCGAAGGAATTGACCCCAAGGGCGAACCGGTGGTGGTGACTGAAGTGTTGCCCAGCGGAGAAGTGGTGGAAGAAACGCTTACCGAAACACTCCCCCGGCTGGAGATCATTCGTACGTTTCAAGGTCTGGGTCGATACCAGCTCCATGTCCAACAAGGGGCGTTGGAAGCCCATCGGAGTGTCTGCATTGTTCCCCCCGATCCCCTGAAAAATACACGCATTGCATTTTTTAATGCACCCGCAAGGTTTGGGGACTTGCATCGATTCGCCACAACACCTCCCGTCGGTTCTCTGGTCAGTCGACCGATGAACTCAGCCAAACGGGTGGTCATCGAACAGGAACGCACCCAAGTGGTGGGTCGATCAACTTTGGTGGCGAACTTGGAATTGGAACCATTTTTGGGTTTTGCACCCGATTCCTTGGACGACGACGCCTTCCGGAAAGCAGGGGAACATTTGTTCTCCAACGCGCGAAACGTCATCATGGCGCCAGAAAATGCGGACGCTGGTCCAGAAGCCGCGCGCTGGCACACCTTGAGCAAACTTTCAAGGGACACCGTGCAAGTTGAAGGCAAGCTCCCAGGTTCTGGCGTTCGACAACTGTTCCGGCAGGACGGCTCGTTGTACATTTGGATTGACCAACCAGAATTTCCTTTGGTGCTCCCGGTGACAGCATCAAGCCAACGTCAAAATGCTGAAGGACATGTGGAAGCCGAGGGATTGGCGGCTGGAACCATTGAGCCAGGGGCCCGAAACATCTTCGTTGGGCCTTTGCGAGAACCCGAAGTCTTGGTGCTGCGTCAGGTCGACTTCGCTCAACCGGTACGGTTGACCCGGAATCAAGAGGTCAACGCGTCCCTTCGCATCCCCAACCCAAGAGATGTGATTTGGCAAGGGAAGATCCAAGCAAATCGGTCGAGTCCCCTGCGGCTGCGACTCAGCAAAAACACATTGGAGCTGTTGCCGGGACAGGAAATCTATCTGCCGGTGACCATTGAGTGGCCTGGTTCTTACGTGAAGCATGGTCGACATCCGGTCAACCTAGAGATCCAAGAACCAGCCGGAGGCACCATCACCGCCACGCTTGAAGTGGAGGTTGCCTTTCCTGATCTGCAAGTCGAGTTGATTTCAGATGCCAGGATCATCATGAAGGCATCTCAACCCATCGACACCCAAATCACTTGGTGGAGTCAAAAGACAAAAATCAAACGAGAACAACGACAGCGGCTTCTTTCAAACAATGGCGTGGAAAGGGTCATTCCCACAAACGCCACTCATTTCGATGTGGTCTCCGGAATTCGTACCATTCGTTATGACCTTGAAGGCATGCGTGACGGCGGGCGCTGACCCAAAAGGGTTCGCCACAAAACATCAGTCACCTGCCAACCGCTTGCTCCATCACGCAGTTCGATTTGCCAAGTGGAAGCAATGGGGCGACCTCCATCCACCACCCGAACTTTCAAATCCACTTGGACTCGATCTGATCTCAAGGTGGTGCCTTTGATCTGGAGGATGTTCCAAGAGGAAAACCGGTATCGACCCGCCCGAGCAATTTGTTGGTCCAGAATGGAAAATCCCTGACGTGGCGAACGCTCATCGCCAACCGCCCACCCCGCCTCAGGATGCAAACGGCGGCGGGCCGCTTCGATTTGGCCTTGGCAAACCTCTGCCACCAAACCTTCGACGACAGGAACCGCGCGTTCTGCTGGGGTCTCCACCAGGCTTGCCGCCAGCCACAAACCAAAAGCCATTCCCAGACATCCAACGCCAGCATGACGTGGTCGGGTGTACCCCTCACGCAAGGCAAAGCCCAGCAATACCAGACCAAGGAGCATCAAAGGGATCGCAACGGGGTAAGGATTGGCCATCAAGGCATCAAATTCGACCATCGACCTCTTCCTAATTCCTACCACGCCTTCTGCGGCGCTAGGATAAATCTGTGGAAACATTAGTCCAATGCGATTTCCGTAGGGAATTCCCAATTTTCCCACTCCGGCAAACGGTGATGTTTCCTCACAGCGTGGTTCCACTTCACATTTTCGAACCCCGTTACCGGCAGATGTTGGACGACGCCTTGGATCGAGTTGGACAATTGGTCACCGCCACCACCCATCCTCACGCCGAAGATGAAGGGCCGAACGATCCTCCCCCGTTGCTACCAGTAGGGTGCGTCGGCCAAATTCTTGATCATGAGCGACTGCCTGATGGTCGGTACAACGTTCTGTTGCAAGGCCTCTGCCGAGTTGAGATTGAAGAACTCAATGAAGCCACGGATGAACGGCTGTATCGCTTGGGACGCTTGAGCCCAGTGGTCGATTCTGAAGCCGAGCAACACGATCGTCCGGAAGCGCGTGATCTGATTCGGATTGCCCTTCAAGGTCCTGGCATTGGCCGCATGTCCATGGCCGACGACTTGCAAGACCTACTTGACCGTGAGGAAGCACCGCTCGACGCGATTGTTGACCTCTTGGCCCACCCCTTGTTGCGAGAAAACAGGGACCGAAGCGAATACCTTTCTCTCGCCACCCTCCCTGAACGCATGGCCCTGTTGCTTCGGACCATGCGATACATCAATGCCGCGGCCCTACGCATGACGGAAGATCAGGAGTCTGATTCTCCAGAAGCAGAGAATTGACGCCACCCACTTGGGGGCTCAACCCCCGTGAGCAACCAATCATCGACTTCCCAGATCAGTTGAAATCCTGAGGCCGGGGGGACATGTTCCCTCTTTGGGTCGTGCCTCCACAAAAGTTCCGCAAGCCCAGGGTTGTGAGCCACAACAAGAACGTGCTCAACCTGAGGCAGACTCTGGGTGAAGCGAGCCAAAAAGTCTGCCGAAGCGAGATACAACTCGGGTCTGATCAGGACTCGCCCCAGATCAAGCAAGTCTGCCGTGCTGCGGGCACGCTTGGCGTCGGAACTGAAGATGAGATCTGGGGTCCCAAGAGTTGAACGAACCCTGTCGCCCAACGCTCGGGCAGTCTTTGCTCCAAATGGAGTCAGAGGCCGAGTGTGGTCGTTTGAATCGGGGCTGGATTCAGCGTGTCTGACATAGGTGCATCTTGGTCGCAAAGAAAGGAAGGCTCCAACTTTTTCTCACGGGACGTTTGGGCTTTTGGCGTCAAACTTCCGAAGTCTTCCATCAATGAGGAATGGTCCAAAGGGAAAAATCGCTGCGAACATTCCCAGCAAGGCGAGGAGAAAGGGGATTTTTCGCATCCCTGCAACCGTCAAAAACATCAACCACAGCCCCACGAAGAGTGCGCCGTGCACCCAGCCGACGTAGGTCACGGCCATGGGATACCCCAAAACGTATTTCAGTGGCATGGCGATCAAAAAGAGCACCAAGGTGGAGATTCCTTCCACCAGAGAAAAACGGCGAAGCACAGAAACCATGAACGATCAAGCTCCTTCGTGTGAACGATCGGCCCGCCAGGTCATGGCCTCACCGTTCTCTTTCATTTTGACTTGTTCGTAGGGCACCGCTTGCACTTGGTACATCTCCAACTTGCAGCATTCCAAAACCCCGATGACATCATTGATGGCGGCATACCCGCCAGCTTTGTTTTCGATGAGATATGAATCACAGAGTCGAGTGATGGCGTAGTTCAATTCACCAGCAGTGGTGGGAGTCCCACCAGCATCAATGCGGACACGATCTTCAGGCTTGATGTAAGGCACCGTGGATCTCCTTCAAGGGTGTAGAAAATAGAATAGACATCCGATGGTATGAACGATGATCGACCAACGGGGCGCCAGCGCGTCAACTTTGCCCGAACAACCCTCAAAGTCCAAGAAATGGGTCCGAACAATGCTGGGTTGTGCCTCCATGGCACCCGTTGCCGGCAGCCAACCATGGTCCCCATTGGAACCTTGGTTCAGTCCTTTTCTGCCCCACGCCACCACTTTGGTCTTGCTGGTTCTGATCGGTCATCTGGTTGGCCGGCATTGGCGGGGGTCAGGAGTTCTCGCCCTGGCCGGATTCGTAGGGGTCTGGTCATGGACGAACGCCTTGCAATTTCAAAAATCAACGATCCCGCCTCAAACCAATGCGTTTGTCATCTCGGCTGGTTTTGCGAACTTGGGAATTTCAAAAGCCCCCCCGCTTGGATCTTCCGATGCACTGCAAGACTGGGCCCGGGAGAACCCGTTTGATCTTTTTGGCGTGGTGGAGTGCTCCACCAGCCAAGTCGAATACATCCGCTCGTGGCAAAAATGGCACACGGTGCATGCTGAACCTGAAGACGAATCGGCCGATGGCATCGCGTTGTTCAGCATGCACCCGATTCAGTCGGTCAAGATCACGCGAACGCCCAACGCCAGACTGGACCATCTCACCGCAGTGGTCAATGCTCCTGGAGGAACTTTTCAGGTGGAACTCACCCACCCCTGTCCTCCGGTACCGGGGTGGCTTCACCAACGGCAGGCACAACTGGACCAACTTTCCACCGCGTCGGCCTCCTCAGATTGGCCGGTGCTTGTGCTGGGCGATCTCAACGAAACACCATTTGGATCAAGTTGGCGTGAGTTGTTGACGACATCTGGCTTGTCTGCGGTCGGGCCTCTCAGCATGCCAACTTGGCCCAGCCAACTCAAAGGAATCCCCGTGCCACAATGGCTCGGGATTCGGATTGATCACATGCTGGTTGGATCCGAATGGGAAGCGGGTCCCCTCAAAGTCGGTCCCAAGATCAGTTCTGACCACCGGCCGATTCGAGCCAAAGTCTGGTTGCGTCGTCCCGGAGAGGCCTGAATCCCACGAAAAAAGGTGGCATTTTTGGCTCCTGAACGCACCTTTCACGAAAAAAACACGGTTGGTCGATACATGGTTTGCCCCGTCGTGAGGGCCTCCGTTGTACAAGGAAGGGAGTTCGATCCATGAAGGGATTCGACGTAATCAAGGGCTTCGCTAAGGAGCTGATGGAAATTTTTGTTCTCTTTATTGGTCTCGGCGTGCTCGCCGGCGTCATTTTTGGAGAAGCAAACATCTCATTCTTCGCAGGAATCACCGACAACCTCATCGGGTTGTTGACCCAGTTTGGTTCCAACGGCTTGATCGGCTTCATTGCCCTCTTGCTCGTGATCAGCGTCTTCAAGCGTACGTCCGCGACCGCCTGAGCCTGACTCACAAATAAATCGTCCACGGCCTCGCGACAGCGAGGCCGTGTTCGTTTCAAGTCAATACCGAAAAAGACCCTCTACAGATCAGACCGCACGAATGGACTGGGTGGCCACACGCACATCGGATCGATCAAGTTTGTAATGCCCCAGTGACTTGGCATTTTGCAACGCCCGTTCGGCCAATGAGAAGTTAAACGCGTTGAACGCCACAATGCCCGGCTGGGCTTCGTAGCGGAACAAAATGTCCAAAAACTCTTTTGTGGATTCCATGGATTCGGTGGCCATCCCCAGAAGGTCATCAAAAGAAATGGAATCGGAAAAATAGAGTCGATTGCGTTCGTTGTCGCTTTGATAGTCGCGGATCATGTTGACCAACTGCAACGACTCTCCAACCGAAGGCGCCAAGCGCATCAGTTCCGCCTCTGCAGGCAAAAGTCCTTGGTCGTACGACGTGAACATGGCCGTCAACATCTCACCCACCACACCGGCCACGTAGTAGCAATACTCACGAAGTTCGCTGACATCGTGCCAGGCATCGTTCTTGACCAAGAACTGATCCATGCCGGCGACGGTCTTGGCGAGATATTGATGGATCAATTCTCGATGTGGAAGCGGGACCGACTTCAAACGCTCGATCAAGGAACCGCGGGCGTCCATCAGTGCCACGTAACCAGAGTGCTCGATCGAAGAAAAATCAGACCAATGATCAATTCTTTCGGTGGAACAGGTTCGCACGGAATCGATCCACTCTGTCAGCATCTGAGACCGCTGATTCGAGTCGAACGACCCTTCGTCTTCGACAGTGTCGGCCACTCGAAAGAGAAGGTAAGCCAATGCGACTTCCTCTCGGATGGGGTTGGGAAGCATCGGGATCGAAACCGCAAAAGAACGGCTCGTTTGCTGGAGAAGGTCAAACATGGGTTACCTCCTTGGTGCTCGGGGCACCAGTGGAAAAGGTTGCAAGCTGGGCCACCGGCTTGCTGGCGGGAAGTTGATTTTCAATCCCGGAACTTTTAAGTATGGATTCGGCGGTGGACTTTGCCCCCAAAAAGATGACGGGCAAACCGGAACCAGGATGCGTTCCGCCGCCCACCATCCAAAGACCATCGACGCCGGGCCACCGATGGTTGGGGCGACGGAAAGCCATTTGATCCAAAGTGTGAGACAAGCTGAACGTGGCTCCAAATTCAATGTTGGATTGGGCCCAGGTCTGAGGCGTCTCCACACATTCCACACGAATGCGATCCGACAAGTCGATGCCATATTCGGTGGCGAGCGTCCCCAAAACCTTCTGACGCAGGGCCGGAAGCTCTGCCGACCAATCCAGACCGCTTTTTTGGTTTGGCGTAGGAATCAAGATGTACAACGAACTGCAACCGTCGGGTGCCATGGAGTCGTCGGTCACAGACGGATTGCACACATAAAAACTCGGGTCCTCGGAGACCACGCCTGAGCGGCCGTTGTCCCGTGAGATGTCGCGAAGGTTCTGCTCGTACTCCTCAGCCACTCGAATGGTGTGGTGTGGCAAATCCACTTCGCCATCGACTCCGAGGTAGAGCATGGCGGTCGAGCAGGAATACTTGGCTTTCTTGGTGCGACGACGACCCCAAGCGCCTCGAATATGGCTTGGCATCAAGTTGTTGATGGCCCACGCTGCATCGGCATTCACGACAACGTGATCGTGGCGATGTTCGGATTGATCTTGCAAGACCACGCCATTGCATTTGGTTCCCTCGACCAACAACCCGGAAACCGAGCTGTCCAGACGAATGGTGCCTCCCAGCCGAACAAACAGGTTGGCCAAAGATTGCATCAATTGACCGCACCCGCCTTTGGGATGCCAGACCCCAAAGCCGTATTCAATCAACGGCAAGATGCTGAACAGGCTTGGGCATTCTGCCGCCGACATCCCGAGATACTTGCTTTGGAACCCCACCGCGATTTGGGAAACCGGATGGGAAAAATACGAGGCATTGACGGTCTTGAGCGATCGGAAGGGGTCCAACCGCAACCCACCTTTCACAAAGTCTGGACGAAATGCGTCAAAAGGCGAGTCAAAAGAGTTCCGGAGGACCGGTTCAAATGCGGAGAGTTTTTTTTCGTTCAGACGGCAGAATTCCAAAAAAGCATCGCCATCGCCGGGAAAAATTTCATTCAATCGAGCTTTCATTTGGGACAAATCACGCACCGCGTCGATTCGTTCAACCTTCCCGGCCCAGCCAATATCAAGGCGGTACATCGGGTCCAATTCCGTCAAATTGCCGACCGATTGGGCGGTTTCACCGGTCAGGGCCAAGATTTCGTCCAAAACCTCGGGCATCAAGAAGAATGTCGGCCCCCGATCGAACTTAAATCCCTGATCTTGAACGGTTTGGCATCGCCCACCGGGCTTGGAATCGGCCTCATAAATGGTGGTGGGCACCCCATGACTCGCCAATAAGATCCCCGTGGCAAGGCCGCCAGGGCCTGCTCCAACAATTCCGACCGAATCCAACGCGCTTGGCTCGAAGTGCCTAGAGTTATGCCGCATTGTCTGAACGATATGCATGAATTGAACGATCCGCAAAGGGTCAACTGAATTTTTTAGCTAAAGGAATTCGAAATGGAAGAAATGTCAATGACCATGAAAGCCTTGCAAGCGGGCCTCTCCGCTGAGGGCGTCACCATGTACCTCTTCTGGCTTGGAATTGTCGGAATGGGTGCAGGATCGCTCTATCTCTTCATGATGCAGAGCGCTCTTTCCGCCACTTACAAGAAGGTCGCCATTGTGGCCGGCATCATCTGTGCCGTCGCATGTTTCCACTACTACCGGATGTCAACCATCTATGTGGAATCTCTGGCAAACGCCATCACCTTTGATGAAAGCGGCAACGCAGTGATCGGAGAGCTCGCAGCCTTCCCCACCGCGTATCGATACATCGACTGGCTCATCACTGTGCCATTGATGGTTCTTGAATTCCCGCTGCTTCTCGCCCTGGGGCGTCGTGCCAACGGCATGTTCTACTCGCTCGGCGGCATTTCTCTGGGCATGTTGATTACGGCTTGGATCGCCGAAACCAGCCCAATCAGCTCGGGCCAGTGGTGGGGCTTCTACCTCGTCTCCTGCGCTTGCTGGGTGGTTATGGTCAGCATGCTTTACGGCCAAGTCACCAAGGCGGCGTCGCACCTGCCTGCTGAATTCCAAGACAACCTGAAGTGCATGAAGACCTTCATCGCCGTCGGTTGGATCATCTATCCCATCGGATTCCTGCTGGCCCTCTCCGGCAACGAAAGCATCCGAGAGATCGCTTACAACGTTGCTGACGTGATCAACAAGGTCGGCTTCGGTGTGGCTTGTGTGATCGCGGCCAAGACCCTTTCCTCCCTTGAGTCAGAAGGCAAGCTCCAGGCAGCCTGATCCTTGTCTCCTGACGGAAACAACACGAAAGCACCCCACCCCGGTGGGGTGCTTTTCTTTTTCCCCCTCCTCCAATTGTTGCTGTGCGGGATTGTGGGCTGGCAAATCAATCCCGACGAACATGCATCGTGGATCTGGGTGGTGGCTCTGTTCTGGGTGGGCATGCCCCATGGCGCCATGGATTTCCACGTCATCACCTGGGTGAAGCACAAAGTGCTGGGGCTCCGCTACGACCACCAGATGATCACGTACACCGTGCTGATGGTGCTGACGTATCTGGGATTCACTGCGGCACCCGTAACTTTTGTTCTGGCGTTCTTGGTGCTCACCGGGCTGCACTTTGGGGAGGCCGATCGCATCCACGCCATGATTTGCCACCAACATGGGGACGAACTTCCCGTCACCTGGGGCTGGCTGCGGGGCGCGTTGGTGGTGGGCCTGCCCACACTCTTGGCCCCGGAGCAATCCTGGTCGCCTTTTCAAATGTTGTCCGGAGTGGCGTGTTCGCCAAGGTTGGCAACGGTTCTGCAAGTCTTCGGGGGTTCTGCCCTCAGCATCGGTTTGCTTGCCGCGGTGTGGGGAACATTCAAAGCCCCCCCCACCATCTCAAGCCCGACCGTAAAGCGGTTTGCGGCCGAATCCGTGCTGTGTGCGGCGTGGTTTGTGCTCTTCCCCCCCATGTGGGCCATCGGCGGGTATTTCCTCTGCATCCATGCCACCAAGCACATGCTTCGCCTCGGGAATTATCAAACCCCCATGGGCCTCAACCAAAAGTTCCTGACCGAGCTGTTCCGGTTGCACGCCCAAGGGTGGGTCCTCACGTTGCCCGCCTTGCTCGCGGTGTGGTACTGGGCCCGCGAACTGGACGCCGCATGGATTCCCAGTTTGGCCAGCGCGTCGATCGGGTTCTATTTGATCAGCACCCTGCCGCACCACTTGTTGGTCAACCGGCTGCCGGTTCGCTCTGGTCTCTGAACAACCCACCCCAAGAAAAAAGCCCTCCTGGTACAGGAAGGCTTCCAAAAGCGAGGCGGACGAGATTCGAACTCGCAACCTCCGGATAGACAGTCCGGAAAGCAAGACCAAAATTTCGATGGAAATGTGCCTTTAGACGCTCCAAACGGCGATTGTGCTGGCGTGGCTTCTGCAGACCGTGCGCCAAATCGTGCGCTTTCGCCAGCCAGAGCCGCTCTGCACCACCTCATAGACACGCTTGATGACCGAAAAGTGAATGCCCTGATGCAGTTGCTTTCCGATTCCTAAATCCCTTCTCCCGAACCCCGACCTCATTTACTCTGCGGTCAGGAGTTCTCTATGCGTGCATTTGCCCTCGTATCGTCCGTTGCCCTTGCCGTTGCATCTGTGTCCCACGCAGACATCTTTCAATACTTAGATTGTGATGGGAATGGGACGCTGCTTCTGACGGAGTTAGATGCGGAACCGGGAGTTGATTTGTCGGGGTTGTATCTGGGATGTGCGGATCTGTCTGGTACGGATCTGTGTTTTGCGTTGCTATTTAATGCGGACCTGACGAATGCGAACCTGTCTGGTGCGGACCTGTTTGGTGCGGACCTGACGAATGCGGACCTGACAAATGCGAATCTGAGTAGCGTAACCCTGCTTGGTGCAATCCTGCCCGGTGCAAATCTGTCTGGTGCAGATTTGTCTGGTACGGGGCTGGATTTTGCGAACCTGTTTGGTGCGGACCTGAACGATGCGAATCTGACTAGTGCAAACCTGTCTAATGCAAACCTGTCGGGTGCGAATTTGTCTGGTGCAGATCTGTCTGATGCGTTCCTGCTTTCTGCAAACCTTTCTGGGTTGCGATCAGGTGGCATTGTGGGGACACCAGATTCTCTTCCGTCAGAATGGAGTTTGATTAGCGGATACCTCATTGGTCCGAGTGCGGACCTGTCTGGTGCGGACCTGTCAAATGCAGACCTGTTTAATGCAGAACTGACGAATGCGGACCTGTCTGGTGCGGACCTGTCTGGTGCGAACCTGTTTAATGCGGACCTGTCTGGTGCAAACCTGACGAATGCGAACCTGACGAATGCGGACCTGTCTACTGCGTACCTGAGGGATGCGGACCTGACGAATGCGGACCTGTCTGGTGCGGACCTGTCTGGGACCTTCCTTGATGGAACGACAATATGCCCTGTAACTGATCAAACCGGTTCCTGCTGCACGAATTCGGGTTGTGCTTCCATTTCCGAATCAAACTGCTCTGCGATGGGCGGCACTTGGACCAAAGATGGTTCCTGTGACGATTGCTCACAGGCATTTTGCTCCGGCGATACCACTGGCGATGCGATCGTCGGGTTTGACGATCTCGTCATCGTGATCAGCAACTGGGGTGCGTGTCCGTAAGGCGGATTCTCCGGCTGGAAATCTTTTCGGAAGTTCTATGCCACCGAACTCTCACGCCGGGGCTTGTCAGTCCCCACCATCCAGCGAGCCATCGGACACGCTTCGGCGAGGACGACGGAGCGGTATCTCGACCCCTCCCGTGACCTCGACAGGCGAGCGTGTTTCTCCGTCATTCCCCCCAAAAAACGTGCGCCAAATCGTGCGCTTTTCTCAGATTCCACTCCAAACCACCCCAAGAAAAAAGCCCTCCTGAGACAGGAAGGCTTCCAAAAGCGAGGCGGACGAGATTCGAACTCGCAACCTCCGGATAGACAGTCCGGAGCTCTAACCAATTGAGCTACCGCCCCAAGTTGTCGCCCTGAGACACAAGGCAGGTCGGAAATCGTAGCGTGAAGCGCCGTGGTGTCAAGTCGAGATGGGGGTTCTGAGCCCCCAGACGCCCTATTTGGCCTCAATCCAAGTGGCACCGATCGATGAACCTGCAGTGATTGGGACCTGCAAATCGGGCATGGCCCCCGCCATGGCCTGCACCACGAAATCTCGCAAAGCCTCCGCCTGGCCACTGGGACACTCCAGCACCAATTCGTCGTGGATTTGCAAAAGCAAACGCGCCTCGGGGAAGGCTTTCGGCAACCTTCGATGCACGTCCACCATCGCCACCTTGATGAGGTCGGCGGCGGAACCCTGCACCACGGTGTTGATGGCGTACCGCTCGGCCCGTTGACGCAACATAGGGTTCCGCTGGTCGATGCCCTCGATGGGCCGACGACGACCCAAAATGGTTCGCACGTACCCAGTGTCTTTGGCCTCCTGCACGCACGCGGCCAAGAACTGATCGATCCCAACAAATCGGGCCTTGTAGTCGTCGATCACCTGCTGCGCTTCACCGGGCGAAATGGCGTGGTTCAACCGACGGGAAAGTCCAAAGGCGGTGATGCCATAGACAATGCCGAAGTTGATCATCTTGGCCGTGGAACGCTGGGTGTCGTCCACCTCTTCTGGTTCCACATCAAAGGTCTGCGAGGCCACCGCGGTGTGAATGTCGGCCCCCAGTTCGAAGGCCTCCCTCAAGGCAGGATCACCGGAGAGATGGGCCAAGATGCGCAGCTCGATTTGGGAATAGTCCGCTGTCACCAACAGGTTGCCTTCGTCGGCCACAAACGCCCGGCGGATTTCCCGACCGACATCGGTGCGAATGGGAATGTTCTGCAGGTTGGGGTCGCTGCTGGACAACCGGCCGGTCGAGGCGACCGCTTGATGGAACGAGGCATGGATGCGACCGGTGGATTCACAGACATGCTCCGGCAATGAAGCCAAGTAGGTCCCCACCAACTTGGTCAGTTGCCGGTACTCGATGACCAATGCCGGAATGGGCGTGTCGACTCCAGGGTCATCACGAAGTTTCTCCAACACTTCCAAATCTGTGCTGGGGGTCCCGCTCTTGCCCTTTTTGATGGGCTTCAACCCCAACCCCGGGGCATCGGCATCCTCCGCATTGAACAATGCGGCCGAGAGTTGTTTGGGGGAATCAGGATTGAAAGGATGCGGTGCATGGGCGGCGACTTCGGCGGCAATTTCTTCGATGCGATCCTGCAAGCGGACTTGTTGCCGGGCAAGTTCTGTGAGATCCACACCGATGCCGTTCCATTCCATCTCGGCCAGCACTTCCACCAAGGGCAACTCCACATCTTGGGCAAGGCGGTCAAGGTCTTCCGCCACCAACTTGGGCTGCAAGAGATCATCCAAACGCAACGTGGCATCGGCATCTTCGGCGGCGTATTCGGCAGCCTTGTCCAAAGGCACCTCGGCAAAGCCAATCTGGGATTTGCCTTTGCCAATCAACGTCGAAATGGGCGTCATCTCCATGCCCAAAAGTCCCAGCGACAATGCATCCAGACCATGGCTGCTTCGGGTGGAATCCAAGAGGTACGAGGAAATCATGGTGTCGCCAAAAGGTCCCACCACTTCAAAGCCAGCACCACGCAGGATCTGCAGGTCGTACTTCAGGTTGTGGGCCACTTTGCGAATGCCTTCTTTGGCAAAGACGGGTTGCAAGATCGCCAAGACTTCGGGCAATGCGAGATGCCGCGATGCATCGGGAGAGTCCACCGGGATGTACACCGCCTCCCCCGCCTTGGTGCTGAACGACAACCCCACCAGTGCAGCCTCTCGTGCCCGCAGGCTGGTGGTTTCGGTGTCGAAGGCGAACCGGTCCACCCCCAGCAGTTCTTGGGCATATGCCTGGACCTCTTCGGCGGTGCACAAACAGCGGTAGTTGCCCAAAGATGCCTTGGGCGTTGTGGGCTCTGCTTCGGTCTCCGCCGCCCCGAACAATCCACCGTCAATGGGGTCGGGGGCGGCCGAAGATTTGCGGGAGGCGAGCACGGCTTCGGTTGCGGGGGCTTCGGGCGTTGATGCCTCAGCGCCCGCCAACTCACGAAAGGAACGGGGATAGGTGTTGAAACCAAGTTGGCGGCACAGTCCATCGAGCCCTTCAAGATCAATCTGACCACCATCAAAGTCGGCGTCATCAAGGTCAAATCCGGTGTCCAAATCCCGCTTGAGTTCGACCAGCTGTCGCGCCAAAGCCGTGGTTTCCCGGTGCTCACCGATCGCTTGCATCTTTTTGCCTTTGAGACCAGGCAGCGCTTCGTACAACCCCTCAAGATCGCCGTGCTCGATGATGAGCTTGGCCGCGGTTTTGGGCCCAATCCCCGGCACACCGGGAATGTTGTCGGCGGTGTCGCCCATCAGCGCCAAAATGTCCCCCACCATGTGAGGCTCCACGCCTTCGGTCTTGAACACATCGGAAGGGGTCACCAAGGCATCTTTCATCGCATCAAACATGTCCACCCGCGGTGAGCACAACTGGGTGAGGTCCTTGTCACGGCTGGCGATTCGTATCGCCAAATCGGAATGTTTTGCGGCGCACTGGGTGATGATCGAAGCAATGGTGTCATCCGCCTCCACCCCCTCAAGACCGAACACCGGAATACGCATCAAGCGCAGGAGCTCCAAACATCTTTCCACTTGGGGGCCAAAGTCTTCCGGGGCTTCGTCTCGGTTTGCTTTGTAATCGGCATACAACTTGGTGCGGAACGTTTCGGTATCCCCCGCCGCGTCAATCACCACCACCAACTTGGTGGGTTGGTGCGTGCGAATCATGTTGAGCAAAGTCCCCGTAAAGCCGTACACCAAATGGGTTGGCTCCCCCGTCACCGGACTGGTCATGCCACCACGGATCGCGTGGTACGCCCGAAAGAAGGCCGCGTGGCCGTCAACAATCCAAAGTCGGTCCATGGTCTGATGCTATTCGGAGCCCGCCAACCGCGTTCGGCAAAGCAGAACCAGTCCGGTCTCTTCAAACCGAACCGCATCCACCACCACCGTTCGGTCGTCTTTCAAGGGGATTGTTTGGGGAAAAGTGATCTTGCTTGGAACATCGCCCAAAGAAGACGCGGGAACCGGCAAGAGTCCTCCTACCCGCGTTTGTGTCAATTCAAGTTCCGTGCAGGCAGCATCGTCTTGATCTCCTTGAAGCTCCAATTCCAACCAGCCCCAACCACGGCACCCCAGCACAACTGCCGGCGGAGAATCAACATACTTGGGCTCAACCCGTATTTGTGGCGTTCCCAACGCATCCAACATGCCCAAGGCGCCTTTGGACTCCCGCTGCAGCCAGGGGCGGAGCCGCTGGGCCAAAAAAGCATTGCATGAGGCGACATCGAGGGACAGTTCCCACCGCTGGTCATGATCACGCAGGGTGGTCAATTGATCCACGACCAACTGTTCGAAGCGTTCACCCGACCCGGACACATGCTGGTCGGGCTGGTACCAGCCGGGCGGAGTGCGCAACAGCATCCATCCGGAGAACAGCACCAGCAAGATTGCGCACCACAGCCACCCACGGCGGCGGAGTTGATTCACTCGTCGATCACCTCAAGCAGTTCGACGTCGAAAATCAACGTGGCCCGAGCAGGAATGCTGCCCGGTCGGCCATTTTCACCGTAGGCCAAGCCGTAAGGAATCACGAGCTTGCGTTGGCCGCCCACCTTCATGGAGCCGACTCCCTCGGTCCAACCGCTGATGACTTGCCCCAAACCAAACTCGGCGGGTGTGCCTCGGTCGACCGAAGAATCGAACTTCTCACCGTCCACCAAATATCCGGTGTAGTGCACTTTCACCCGGGCAGTGGGTCCGCTGGGCATGGGGCCGTCGCCTTCGACCATGTCGTAATAAACGAGTCCCGACTCGGTGATATTTTTCTCAACCCCACCGAGATCCATACCTGGCAAGTTGTCGGGAACCATCTCATAGTCAGGCCGTTCCAGACGCTCCAGGTCACACACGATCAAAGCATTGGGCGGAACATCAATGGATGGGGCGCCTTGGGCACCAAAGGCTTCCGCCGGAGGGATGAAGCACTTCATTGTCGATCCAACAGGCATGCGTTCCAGTGCGGTCTGCACTCCAGGCACGAAAGAAGATGAAACCGAACGAAGTGGGAATTCAGGTGCAGCCCCACGCTCTCGGGTGTCGAACACCTTGGTGCCGTCATTCAAGTACAGGGTGGCATGAAATGAAACGGTGGTTTCGGCGGTTGGACGCTCGCCTTCACCGGCATTGCCCATGATGAATTTCACCCCATTGGCTGCGTCTTGAATGTCGCCAGACACTTCGTTTCCTGGCCAACGTGAAGAGGCCATCGGTGCGAACGGTTCGCACGTCATCGGGTTCACTGGCACCACCATCCGGCGGCCCTCGGCATACACCACCACATCCAAATGGTCGTGGCCATCATGCAACGTCCACTTGGCCGAATGGGCAATGCCTCCAGTCGCCTTCTCCGCGGCTTGAATCGCGGCAATCAACGTGGGCTTGCTCCGCAGGTTGGTTTCCACGGTGGCGGGATCTTCGGGCATCGAAGACCAATTACGGTGTCCAGAGTGGTCTTGCATCATGGGGGCTACAGCAATGGCAGAGGCGGTCAAGAAAGCGGCAATCGCGATGGGCTTGGGCATGGGAGCTCCTGGAGTTCAGTGAAAGTGAAGGCTAGACCATCTGTACGCCACTGGGGTCTTCTGGAGCGAAGGAAGCGAAAAAAACCGCGTCGACGGGCGACGCGGTGGAGAAAGCAATGTTCTGAAAATCAGCCTGCAGCCGCGGCGGCCATTTGTTCCGCTTTGGCTCGGGCTTCATCCAGGTTGCCGACGTACATGAACGCCGACTCAGGCAAGTCATCGGCTTCGCCGTTGCACAAACGCTCGAACGAGTCGATCGTGTCGGCCAAAGGCGTGGTGATGCCAGGGAAGCCGGTGAACTGCTCGGCCACGTAGAAGGGCTGGGACAAGAAGCGTTCAATCTTCCGGGCCCGAGCCACAATCAACTTGTCCTCTTCTGCCAGCTCGTCCACACCAAGGATCGCAATGATGTCTTGGAGGTCGCGGTACCGCTGCAGAATGTTCTGCACCCGGCGGGCGCAGGCGTAGTGACGCTCGCCAAGGATGGCGGGCTCCAAGATCCGAGAGGTCGAAGAAATGGGGTCCACCGCAGGGTAGATGCCTTTTTCCGCGATCCGTCGTTCGAGCACCACGAACGCATCCAAGTGACCAAACGCGGTCGCAGGTGCGGGGTCCGTCAAGTCGTCCGCAGGAACGTAAATGGCCTGCACCGAAGTGATCGCACCGGTGCTGGTTGAGGTGATGCGTTCTTGCAGTTCACCCATTTCGGTCGACAGCGTGGGCTGGTAGCCCACCGCAGAAGGCATCCGGCCCAGAAGGGCGGACACTTCGGATCCGGCTTGGGTGAAGCGGAAAACGTTGTCGACAAAAATCAGGGTTTCTTTGCCAGAAGCATCACGGAATTCTTCCGCCATGGTCAAACCGGACAAAGCCACACGAAGACGAGCGCCTGGAGGCTCGTTCATCTGACCGAAGACCATGGCCACCTTGTCGAGGACCCGGACGGTTTGTCCGCTCTCGTCGGTGTATTCCGCCTCAGCCATTTCACGCCAAAGGTCGTTGCCCTCACGGGTTCGTTCGCCCACCCCGCAGAACACGGAGTAGCCACCAAAGCCACGGGCCACCCGAGCGATCATTTCTTGGATCACCACGGTCTTGCCCACACCAGCACCACCAAAGAGTCCAATCTTGCCCCCCCGCACAAACGGGCAGAGCAGGTCAATCACTTTGATGCCGGTCTCAAGGATTTCGGTCTTGGGGTTGAGTTGGTCGAACTTGGGCGGCTCGCGGTGAATGGGCGAACTTTTGGTGGAGCCGACCGGACCGGCCAAGTCAATGGGTTCACCCAACAGGTTGAACACGCGGCCAAGAACTTCTTCACCAACCGGCACCGACAACGGAGCGCCGGTGTCCTCGCAGCCGTCACCCCGACGGAGACCATCGGTGGACGCGAGGGCCACGCAGCGGACTTGCCCACCACCGAGGTGCCGGGCCACTTCACCCACCAGGGTGGAAGTCTGGCCCGAGACGGTGACGGAGCATTTCACGGCGTTGTAGATGGCCGGGAGTTGATCTTCGGGAAATTGTGCGTCAAAGGTCGATCCAATGACCTGAATAATGGTGCCGTTTGCGGGCATGCCTTCCTCCATGGGTTCGGGGTAAGAAGGATATCCAGCGAAGGGCGAGCGTGCCACCAAACCGCGGGTCTCGGTACTCTGTTTGGCATGGCTTTTTCATTCTTGGATGCCTGGACCTCGAATGGTCCTGATTCAGCCCAGGGATCCCGAAGGCTTCGGCCCGAAGAGGATTATCTGGCCGACCACTTTCCAAGCTTCCCCATCATGCCTGGGGTGCTCATGGTGGAAGCCCTCGTGCAGACCGCGCGACGCCTTCTGGAGCAGGAATTGGGGGGACACTGGGTGTTGGGAGAGGCCAAGGCGGTCCGTTACGGGGCTCTCGTCCAGCCGGGCATGGTCCTTCGGACGTCCATCACCGTCAAAAAAAGGGGGCCAAAAGGCATCGAATGCAAAGGGGAAGGCCTCCGAGACGACGGGCAGACGGCCGTCTCCGGACGATTTATCATGCGTCCCTTACGGCTGGCTCAATCTGGCCCGAAAACCCTGAACACAGGAGTCGAACAATGACCCGCGATGACATCATGGAAAAAGTGGTTGAAGTCTTGGAAGATGCGTTGGGTGCTGATCCAGAAGACATCGTGCCTGCCGCCAGTCTCACGGCCGACCTTGATGCCGAGTCGATTGACTTCTTGGACATCGTGTTCAAACTCGAACAGACCTTCGGCTTCAAAGTGGCCCAAGGCGAACTCTTTCCCGAGAACCTCACCGACAACGAAGAATGGGTGCAAGGGGACGACATCACCGAAGCCGGCATGGCCATGCTGCAAGAAAAGTTGCCCCACGTTGACCTGACCCCAGTCATCGAGACCAAGAAGGTTTCCAAGTTGGCCGGCATCGTGACGGTCGACTCGATTGTGAACTTCGTCGAGCGCAAGCTCGCTTCCGCAGGGTGAATCAAACATGCGTTGGAACTGGATCGACCGAATTCTCCGGCACGATCCGGGAGAACGTCTTGATGCCATCAAAGTGGTCTCCCTGAGCGAAGATCATCTGCATGAGCACTTTGTTGAAGCGCCATGCATGCCCTCTTCGTTGATGATCGAGGGGATGGCCCAGACCGCCGGAATTTTGGTGGGGGCCATTTCGAATTTTGAGCGTCGGGTGATTTTGGCAAAAATTGCCCGTGCTGAATTCCATGCCGATGCCTTCCCTGGCGATCAAATTCGGTACTCCGCCACGTTGGAACGCATGGCCGATGCGGGCGCGAGCACCAAAGGAACGGTAGAAATCCGCCGGGCCGATGAACTCGAGTTCCAACGTGCTGGCCACGTGGATCTTTTTTTCAGTCATCTTGATGGAGATCGTGCTCCGGACGACCTGCCCGAGGGCAACTTCGTCTTTTCGGACAACTTCAAAATTCTGCTCGATGGATTCTCAAACAACCCACAGTGTCAACTGCCGCCGGGGACCGTCCGAGAACAATCCGGCCAACACCGAGAGGGGTAAAAAGCCGGCCCCGTCGCAAAGCGAGCGGGGCCGATCCAGGGGGGGCAAATGAATCGTCATCTGAAGTCATTTCAGACTTCAGAGAACGATCTAACATGTCTTTCAAATACCCTTCGACAAGTGATTCTTAGGGGTTTCAAGGTTTTTTGTTCAATTTTTCAACAGTGATGAGGACCCCCCAAATGGACAAATTTCCACGAACGGCGGTGTATCCGGGATCTTTTGACCCACCCACCAAAGGGCACCTTGATGTTCTTCAAAGAGCCACTGGGCTGTTTGATCGAGTGGTCGTTGGGATCGGACGCAACCCGGAAAAAGACTCCCTCTTCAGCGCCGAAGAGCGGGTGGAGCTCATGACGTCCCTGCGACCTGATGGCGTCGACGTTGTGGTCGAAGCGTACGAAGGGCTCACCGTGGACTTTGCCAAGAAGCACCAGGCGGTGGCATTGATTCGTGGTTTTCGGACCATGTCGGACGTGGAAAGCGAATGCCGACTGGCCATTGCCAATCGCACCGTGGCCGACTTGGAAACAGTCCTCATGGTCGCGGCTCCGGAACACGCCTTCACCAGCAGTCGTTTGATTCGAGAAGTCGTCGGTCTCGGGGGCGCGTTGGATCGATTGCGTGCTTTCGTGCCCGAAGAAGTCTTGAATTGCCTGTCCACAAAACAAACCGAATTGCAAGAACGGATGGAAGGCTCATGACCTCGCCCCCCGTGCAATTGATCTCACTGGGTTCCCTCTCGGCCAATTTGCTTTGGAACGAACAGCATGCGGTCCGAACCGGACACGCCACCTGCAGTTCTATTCTTCAGGATGACACCATCACCTTGGTGAATCCAGGATTGCCACCCGCCGCCATGGCCTCGCGTCTGCACGAACGAACCGGGCAAATGCCTGATCGCGTGCAACGGGTTTTCCTCACGTCGGTTGATGCCGACCACGCCCGAGGACTCGAGGCGTTCCCCAATGCCACGTGGCTCGCGTTCCCACCGGAATTGGACGCCGCCCGCGAGCGTGCCGAATCAGAACGCGATGCCGCGGTCGAACATGGCGACCAGGAGCATGCCGAGTCGCTGGCCCGCCATCTCAGCGCCCTCGAACAAATTGTGCCCACCGAGGATGGTCCAGCCCCAAACGTCGATCTGTTCCCCTCGGTCGGCGTCACGCCAGGGTGCTGTGGCCTGCTTCTGCCCCATGAGGGCCGAACCATATTGATTGCAGGCGATGCCGTGGCCAGCGAGGCCCACCTGTTGGCGGGACAAATTTTGCCATGTCCCGATCGGGAACTGGCCCAATCCTCGTTTACCGAAGCAGTTGAAATTGCGGACGTCATCGTCTGCGGTCGCGATGGCATGATTCCCTCCCCCGGCCGGGTTCCCGAATCAGCCGGACCGGGTCATACTCTGCCCAACTTGTAATTCACCAGAGGGCTGGTAGCTCAGCGGCCTAGAGCAGCCGACTCATAATCGGTTAGACGTGGGTTCGAATCCCACCCGGCCCATTCCCTCTACCGGACATGATGCCCGAACAAACTTTGGCGAACCCAACCCAAAGCGTCGATCCTTCATGTACAACCTGTCACGGATGCGGAGCATCCAAATTCGTCCAAGGAGGGACGCATGGACCGACGCCAAACCCGGGTTTTGATCGCACTGTTCGCGGTCTTGAACATTTTTTGCTGGTACATCTTCACCAGGCCAACGAGTTTGTGGGCTGCCGAACAAGGCTTGCAATCCAAAGTCCCTCCCCCACCCGAGATTGTGCTCACTCAAGGCTTTTCCCGCGCGGTTTCCACGGGGCGAGATGTGCTGTACTTCAACTTTTCGGAAGCGGTTTATCCCGAGGCAGAGATCGAGGAGCGTGTGGTACCGGCTCTGTTTGAATTCGCTCCTCCACTGGAGGGAATCTGGACCGCCGTCAGCTCCGATCGAGTTCGCTTTGACTTGGCAGAACCCCTTCCACCCGCCCGAAGTTGGACCGCCACCCTGATCAAAGCCACCAACGGTGAGGGAAGGGCCATCACCGTTCCTACCCTCATTCAATTCCAATCCACCTCCCCCAATGTTTGGGGAGTGCACCTGGACCACATGACCAACGAAGAGGTGCATTTGGAAATTCGTTTCAACCAACCCATCCCGGCCGCTGAGTTAAACGATCGCATCAAGGTGACCTCGCTGTTTGACAACACAACCCTCCCGGTCAGCATGGAAATGACCAAACCCCTGCAGAACCACTTGATCACGGTTCCTCTTCCCGAGGCCGGAAATCTCAGGGTGAGGGTGGAGCCTGGGTATTTGGGCAATCTTGGCCCGATCCCTGCTCAGCAGTCTTACGCATCAACGGTCAAGATTCCCAAGAGTCTGCAGTGCCTTGATGCTTCCTTTCGCGGCACACTCACCGAGGGCATGCGCATGGTGGTGCGGTTCAGTGGATCAATGAAACCGGACCAACCACTGGACTTGCTTCAAGTTGAACCTGAGGTTGAGTTGACCAGCAAACGCATCGAGGATGGCCGCATTGTTCTCCGCGGGGCATTCGAACCCGGCCGGGAATACGAAGTCACGGTCCCCGAAACACTGGTGGATCAATGGGATCGCGTCCTGGGTGAGTCCCCAAGCCGAGTGGCCACCATGCCGGAGTGGTCTCCGGAACTTTCGATTGTTCACGGTGGGGGCATCCTCTCACCCAAAGGTCGTTTGGAAGTTGATGTTCGTACCGTCAATGTGCAACAACTCCGTTGGGGAGTGCAACGGATGTACCCCAACAACGTGGTCCCTTTTCTCAATGGTTCTTGGTACCGAAAATGGGATTCCACCAGCCGAACGGTGACCCAAGGAATCCTGCAATGCGATGGCCCTCGCAACGAAGTGCTGGACCACGTTTTGCCACTTCGGGAGCACCTTGAGAAGCCGATCGGCATTCACCGAATTGCATTGGCCGACAACGACCGGAACTCGTGGAATCGCACCTCGGCCATGATCAGCATCACCGATCTGGGCCTGCTCTACAAAGCCGAGCGGGATCACCACGCGCTCTTGATCCACTCCATTTCCAGTGCGAAACCGTTGCCACAAGTCCGAGTTGAACTTCGATCCGACAAGAACCAAGTGCTGGGCGAAGGCTTCACCGATGAGGACGGCTGGGTTCGACTCCCGAAAATGCCAGATCATCCGGACGGATCAGGCTTTGTCCTGATTGCTGAGAAGGAGCAGGACCTCCAATTCATGAAGCTCAGCAGTGCCGCATGGTCGGGCCCCAACCCCATTGGTGGTGAACGGCCCTATGTCGAGGAGTACGAAGCGTTTTTGTATCCCGAACGATCCATGTACCGACCTGGTGAATCGATGCACCTCACCGGCGTGGTACGTGATCGGGAAGGTCGCATTCCCCCGAGTATGCCGCTGGAACTGGTGCGATACGGCGCGGATGGAAAGCTCCTCAGCACCACCCCCGTTTCAGGATTCAACGAGCAGGGCATCTTCCAAATTGACATCACCACTGATGAATTGGATCCCACCGGACAAGAAAGACACGAGCTTCGAATTCCCGGTGTGACGAAGTCAATCGGAAGCGCGAGACCATTCGTGGAAGCTTTTGAACCGGTCCGTCTGAAGCTCGAATCCAGCGTCCCCCCGTTGGTGCAAGAAAGCACGCTGGATGTGGCCGTCAAAGTGTCGACGCTTTTTGGTGGAGTTGCCGCAGATCTACCGGTCCGAGCCCGAGGAAGGTTCAACCCCAAGAGCTACACCTCCGTTCGGTTCCCAGACCACCGGTTTGACCTGGTCAAAGACACGCGTGAGCGTCAAAAGCTCGAGTCAAAACCAACGGTCTCCGATGACCAGGGAGGAGCTTTCCCGAGCTTGACCTTGGACGCGGGCTGGGGATATGGCGAGATTCAATTGACCGTCAGCGCCACTCAAATTGGCGGCCGGACGGTCAGCGACAACCTCAGCACGATCTTTGATCCAATCGGAAAGCAACTAGGTCTTCGCCGCATGCGGTCCACCGTTCCCCTGAACTCATCGGTCGAATTTGATTGGGTGGCCCTCGATGCCAAGGACCAAGATCGACCGACCTCCGAGCCGAGCATCACCCTTCAGCGTGTCCAGCGTGACTGGGTCCGGCGCCAGATTCGAGACAACTGGCGCTGGACCGAGACCACTCGGTACGAAGACGCTCAAAATGGCGCCTCGGTGGTTGCGAATGACGCCACCGATCCAGACCAAACACGCTCCCGTGGCTCGTTCGCTGTTTCCTTTCAGGAACCCGGCGAATGGCGGGTGCTGATTGAAAGCGAAGATCAACAGGTCGCGCACACCGTCTACATCACCGCCAGAGATGGACGAAGCCGAACCCCCAATCCGCTGGTGGTCGAGCTTCTTCCAGCACGAGAAACGGTCGCAGCCGGAGAGACCATACCTGTGGTCGTCAAGGCACCTTCTTCTGGTCAACTTGTCCTCACCGTGGAATCCGACAAAGTTGACTGGTCCCAGAGCGTGGCCATATCGGGCACCGAAACCGCCGTTGACATCCCAGTGCCAGAGCACGCGCGGGGCAGCGTCCATCTGTTGGCGGCCTTGATTCGACCCTTGGATCAAAATGCGGACAGTTGGACACCCCGAAGAGCCAAGGGGCATGTTCGAATTCCAGTTCGAAGCAAACCACCATTGGAACCAGCATTCACCTTCCCCAACAACATCGAACCAGAACAGGAAGTCACGGTCCAGATTGACTGTCCCAACGCACCAGCAGGCACCAAACTGCATGTGTGGGCCATCGACGAGGGCATTGTTCGGCTGTCCGGAAGCGAAGTGCCAAATCCCTCGAGATTCTTTCACGCCCCGCGCCGATTGGGCGTCCGCACCACCGACCAGTACGACCAACTTCTTCCCGATCACGATCGTGGTGAGCAAACTCTTCGCATCGGATCTGATCTCGAGGGAAATTCGAGCCGACGACGGAGTCCAGTGTCAATCGATCGAAAGTCAATCGTGCTGTGGCGTGAGATGGTCCCCCTTGGCGAAGACGGAAGCTCCTCGATGACTTTCAACATGCCACGGCTGAACGGGGCGTTGCGGTTCCGAACCGTGGTGGTTCATGACGACGTGTACGGGGCGACCGAACAATCGGTCCCTGTGGTGGCGCCTGTTGGCATTGATGCCACCTGGCCACGGGCCGTCGCCCCCGGAGACGAGTTCCGTGTGCCCCTCCGGATTCATAACCGCACCGAAGTGGTCCAAGACATCACTTGGACCTTCAATGGCGGTGAAGGATTGAGCCCTGCGGTGCGCACGGGGGTGGTGACCGTTGAGGCTGGAGCAACCGAGCGGCGATCGTTACCGGTGATCGCCAACACCTCTGGGGTGCAACGCGGCACCTTGGTGGCGGAGAGCGACGGGCTGGCATCGACCACCGACTGGACGACCACCGTGCGTCCCGCAACCGGCCTGCATCTCGTCGATCGAACCCTCCGAGTGTCGGCCGATGAACCAGCCACGATCACGATGGATGAGATCTTCTTTTCCGACGGCTTGCGGGTGCACGTTGAAGCAGGTGGGCCTCCCACCCTGTCACTTCGACCATCCCTCGAGCGGATGTTGAAGTACCCCTATGGCTGCATCGAACAAACATCTTCAATTTTGGGTTCCACGCTTTTGTTGCCACAATTGGCCGCGACTGAAGGACGAGACGAACAGGTTGGAGTGGATCGATTGGTGCAAGCTGGGATCAGTCGAATGCAGCGGATGCAGACCACCTCTGGCGCGTTCGCCTACTGGCATGGAGGGCGGGATGATCACGTCTACGGCACTGGCCGGGCGGCGTTGATCTTGGCTGAGGCCGACGCTCTGGGATACGCCATCCCGGAATCCATGAAAGAACGATTGTTGTCATGGCTTCGCACGGAAGTGTTGGGGCGCAGGCAACCGGATGCCAACATGCGGGCCCTTCTGGCCCACGCTGCTTCCGTGTGGGGCATTCCCGCCGAAGGGGCCAACGTGTTGCTCTTCGAATGGAGGAGCAAGTTGTCCATCACTGGAAAAATGCACTTGCTTTCCGCCCTGATCAATTTGGGCCAACTTGAGCGGGCCAATCAGCTCTTTGACGAACTGGATGTTGAAGCCATCGTGGCCCAAACGCAAGCCGCAACAGTCGGTACTTGGATCGAAACCAAGCCACTCGCATTGTCCATGCTGTTGGAACACATGATTGATCTTCGACCATCGGACCAACGCGTGCTCTTGGTGGTGCAAGCGGTCCAAAAGGCTCGAACCAGCGGATGGTGGGGAACCACCCTCAACACCGTGGCGGCCACCAGCGCACTGATCAAGTGGATGGGGACGCAAGCACCCTGTGATTTCACTGGGGTGGTGACCACCGGGAACGAGCAAATCACGTTTACCGATGAGTCACCCTGCCGATTGATCCGCGAAGATCAAAGCAGCCCAATTCAAGTCAATCTGCAGGGCACTGGATACGCCACCCTTCGCGTCCGCGCTGAAGGCCGACCCAAGCCTGGGGTGGTTCAAGGTACAGAACATCGTGGTCTCTTGGTCACTCGGAAGTGGACCACCCCTGATGGCGAACCGCTCCCTGATGGCCCCATCCGAGTGGGTGATTTGATCTACGTCGAAGTCACCTTGGAGAGCATGAACGGAAATTCCCAAGTTCCCTATGTGGCAGTCACGGACATCTTGCCCGGTGGTATGGAAGTGGAACACCCACGGCTGGCCACAAGTTCACAATTCTCCAAGCCGATTGGTGCCCAAGCCGAACGGGTTGAATTCCTTGATGATCGCGTGCTGATGTTTGCGACTGCCTACAGCTCGGAACGAACCTTCCGATACGCGCTGCGGGCCGTCACCGCCGGCGAGTTTGTCCATCCGGCGATTGAAGCGTCCAGCATGTATGCCCCTGAATTGCGAAGCCGTGGACCGGAGCGCAAGTGCATGATTGTCGAATGAAACGGTGGCCACGAAATGTCGCAAAGGTGCTCGGAAGCACTCTCGCTTTGGCCACGGCGGTATTCCTCGTCAGTTGGTGGCTGGTACCGCCCGTCATTGACGATGGTTCGCAGACTGCGATCAGTTTGCGAATCGAAGACCGCCAAGGTCAACCCCTCTTGCGTCAGGTGGGCATGGACGACCAATGGCGAGAGCCCATTTCATTGGAAGCCATGGGGTCCCATTTGCCAGCCGCCGTGATGGCGGTGGAAGATGAACGGTTCCTGACGCACTTGGGCGTTGACCCCATCGCCACCACTCGTGCCATTTTTCAGAATCTCCGGCATGCCAAAGTGGTTTCGGGCGCCAGCACCCTCACCATGCAGGTCTGCAAAATGCTCGATCCTGCCCCGAGGACCTTGCGAACCAAATGGATCGAAGCCATTCGGGCGTTGAAGTACGAACAAGGCCATCAAAAAAATGAGGTGCTGGAACTCTGGCTGAACATCGCTCCCTTTGGGAGCAATCTCCGCGGGGTGCGGGCGGCCAGTCTGCATTGGTTTGGGGTGGAACCAACAAATCTTCATTTGGCCGAAGCCGCACTGTTGGCTGGACTGCCCCAGTCACCCGAAAGGCTTCGTCCCGACCGAAATCCTGAGGCTGCCCTGAAACGACGGAACCATGTGCTGGATCGGATGCTGATTGAACATTGGATTGACAAGCAAACCCACGCCGAAGCGATCCGGCAGCCGATTCTCCTGTTTGAACACCCAAGGGACGATGCCATTCCTGATGCCATTGGATTTTTGGCCGCCCAGCGACGGCCGAGGGGTGGCACCACCACGATTGACCCAGGATTGCAAGACCAGACCAAAGCGTTGATCCATGAGCATCTCCTTCGGTTGCCCGAAGGAACTGACGTTGCGGCCGTGATCATTGAAACTGCCACGAACAATCTTGTGGCTCTGGTGGGGTCGGCCAACCGAGGCGATCCCCGAGATGGCTGGGTCAACGGCGCCACCGCGCTTCGATCTCCGGGATCGGCCCTCAAACCATTTTTGTACGGCACGGCCTACGAATCCGGGCGATTCAGCCCCGAGTGTGAGATCCCGGATCGCCAAATCAATCGCGAAGGATGGACCCCCAACAACTACCACCGAACATTTGATGGCTTGGTCACCGCCCGAGAAGCCTTGCAACGCTCGCTGAACGTCCCCGCCATTCTGTTGACCGAAGCCGTCGGTGTCTCAAAGAACGTGGCGGCTTTGAGAAAGCTGGGATTGTCTCTGCCTGAAAATGCCACCGAACGCGGAGGGCTGGCCTTGGCGGTTGGAGGCTTGGAGGTCTCGCTTTTGAACTTGACCAATGCTTACGCCACCTTGGCTCGTTCGGGAGCCTACGCCCCAGTTCGCATGTTCCAAGACCACCAAGAGCGTCAGGAACATCTGGTGTTCTCGCCGGAAACCTGCGCGCATCTCAACCACGATCTTGCGTCGTGGATGCATGCCCCCGCTGGCATGGACGAACTTCCGCCCCGGGATCGACCGTGGTTCATGTGGAAGTCCGGAACAAGTTCAGGCCACCGAGACGCCTGGGCGTTGGGACACAACGGAGAATTCGCCATCGGATTCTGGGTGGGTCATTTCCATGGAGAAGGTGATCCCGCCTTTGTTGGGCGAGAAGCAGCGGGCCCACTGCTCGCCGACGCCTTCACTCGCCTTGTGCCGTCGGCCCCTCCTCCCCCCATTCCTGAACCGCTGGTGGTGGAACGCCCCTATTCCTTCGATGAAGGTCTTTCGGACCACGCTGGGCCTCGGATCATCACCCCGGCTGAAGACTTGGTGATGGAATGCCAAGGCGCCTACCACCAACCTGTGCTTGGAGAAGGTGATGGGTTGCACTGGTTTTTGAACGGCAAGCGCATCGAACTTGACGGAGAACACGTCCGCCTCGAGCCTGGCAGCCATCGGCTGGTGCTGGTGGATCGGCACGGACGACGTGATGTTCGTCAGATTGTCGTGCAGCAAGCACGGCGATCAGTCACCCGCTGACTCGTCACGCAGACTCGCGGCAATGGCCAATTCATGCAAACGCATGGCGGTTTGGTCCAAACGCTCGCGGGCATCCGCAAACGCATCGGGGTCAACACTTGTGGGTTCATCTTGGCCTTGGGCAACAAAGTCCGCAATCGTGGAAAGATGATGTTCCAATTCCTTTTGGTAGTTTGGGTCAAGGTCAGGCACACGTCCCATCGCTTCGCGTGTCCATTTGGCATCCAGACCCGCCTGCACCACCAAATCCGCAACTCGGTGCAAGTGCATGTCTGACTTGGCAAAGGTCAGACTTTCTTCTCCCATGCGGTCAACCTCCGTGCGAGACAGGCCGTAGCGCGCGGCCACTTGGACGCTGGCTCGTTTCCCACTGCGTCTTTCCACCGCCCGGACGGACAAAATGCCATCCGCATCCACCAAAAATTCAACTTCAACCTGCGGAATGCCGGCGGGCATCGGTGGAAGTCCGGAGAGCTCAAAATCGGCAAGCAGTCGACAGTCTTGGGCCATCTCGCGTTCGCCTTGCAACACCCGCAGCGCAATATTGACCTGACCGTCTTCACTGGTGGAGAACATTTCGGTGGCCTGCGCTGGCACCGAACTGTTTCGCATGATGAGTTTGGCCACTCCACCACCGCGGGTTTCAATACCCAGCGACAACGGAATCACATCCAACAACAGAAGTCCCGGATTGGTGCCCGACAAGATCGCGGCTTGCACCGACGCTCCCAAAGCCACCACCCGGTCTGGATCCAGGGCCACGTATGGTTCGATCTGAAACGCTTCGGCCACCAAACGCCGAACCAGTGGCGTCCGAGTGGTCCCGCCCACCATGATCACACGATCAATATTGGCGGGGTCCACCCCTGCGTCGCGAACCGCTTCCTTCGCGCACGCCACTGCCTTTTGCACCACTGAAGCAGCCTGCTCTTCGAACCACTCGCGAGTGAGATTCTCTTGAAAGACACGTCCTTGGTCCAAGTCCAACTGAATGGTGGCCATGTCTTCTTCGGAGAGTCGGATGCGTGCTGACTCGGCGAACAGTCGCAACGCTTGTCTGGCGGCGGGAGGGAATGTGACCGAACCGAACCGATCTTCGACCAGCGCGGTGACATGATCCATCACAATGGCGTCGAGATCATCCCCGCCAAGTTGCGTGTTTCCTTTGGTGGCCAGCACCCTGAAGAACCGCTCTTCCTCGGAACCCACAAGTTGCAAAACCGAAGCGTCGAAGGTGCCGCCGCCCAAATCGAACACCAACACCGTCCCGGCATTCTTACCCAGTCCATACGCCAACGCCGCCGCGGTAGGTTCGTTGACCAGCCGCACGATGTCCAAGCCCGCCAAGCGTCCCGCGTCTCGCACCGACTGACGCTGGGCATCATCAAACCACGCGGGGACGGTGACCACCGCCCGCCCCACCGGCACCCCAAGATCAGCCTCGGCACGCTCCCGAAGAACACCCAGGACTTTGGCCGCAATTTCCTCGGGAGCGACCAGCTGGCCATTCGGGCCTTGAATTGCCGCCAACCCCTGGTTGCCGGCAACAACGGGGAACCCAAAGCGACTCGCTTCAGCTTCCACTTCGGAAAAGGTGCGTCCGAGCAAACGTTTGGATGAGTGAATGGTGCTTTCAGGAAACAGAACAGCATTTGCTCGAGCCGATTCGCCAACCGCCCCATCCGTTCCCAACCGGACCACACTGGGCACAAGTTCGTCGTTGCCCAAAATCCTGGGCCCTTCCTCACCGCAGAATGCCACCAGCGAATGGGTGGTGCCCAAATCGATTCCAACGATGGGATCATCGGTGACGCTGGCCATGGAGAAGAGTCTAGGGGCGATTGCTTCGGTAGAATCTCCGGCATGTGGATGCATGATTTGGCTCAGAACGGAGAGTATGGCCTCATTGTCGGCTGGCTCTTTTGGATCATTGCGTCCATCACCTTGCACGAGTTGGCCCACGGCTGGGCCGCGCTGTGGCAAGGCGACCCCACCCCGCGGGCCTTGGGGCATATGACCGCGTCGCCCATGGTGCACATGGGTCCCATGTCGTTGATTGCTCTGGCTCTGGTGGGCATCGCGTGGGGCGCCATGCCGGTGAACCCCCAAAACTTTCGCATGGGGCGAGTCGGAGATGCATTGGTGGCCTTGGCGGGGCCAGCCATGAATTTTGCTTTGGCGTTCGTCACCGCCCTGCTCACCCCTTTGGCGTATCACTTTTCAGAAGAGATGGGCGGTCTGCTGGAGCTTGGCGTCGGGCTGAACATTTTGTTGGGCTTGTTCAACCTGATGCCCATCCCACCGTTTGACGGGGGCCGGATTTTGGTTGCTCTCGTCCGAGAAGTGCGGCAGCTCTTCGATTCACCCGGTGGCCAAAATATTTTTCTGATTGCCTTCATGCTCCTGTTCGTCACAGACGCCTTTGCGTACCTGCGGAGCTTCGCCTTCGGGGTGGCCTGGCTCCTGGTGGACGTCTCTGGTGTCCTCTGGAGCCCAATTTTGGGCTGAGAGGTTGCTTGCCCCCACGGGTGGCCTTACAATTTTCGATTCGCCAATCGCGACGGCGAAGTCCCCCGGCACGTCCCTCTGTGAGTCAGAGACCGACCCCCGGAGACCGTTGAGGCAGAACCAAGGAGTTCTGGTCAACGAGCGGTCGCCTTTACAAGGAGATGACCCATGGTCGTCTTGCGTTTGAAGCGTATGGGTCGCACCCACGCCCCGTTCTACCGAATCTGTGCCATGGATCGCCGCTGCCCACCCGACGGACGCAGCCTTGAAGACATTGGCTGGTACAACCCCCAAGCCAAGGAAGGCCAGCAATACTCCGCCAAGGCGGATCGCGTGGCGTACTGGCTTTCGGTGGGCGCTCAACCTTCCCAAACCGTCCGTGATCTGTTCCGGAAAATGGACATTGACCCTACTCCCGGGCGCAAGCTCGAGGCTGCAGGCGAATGAACGACCATGCCGGATCGGACCTCCCGATTCGGTTTGACATCCTGACGCTCTTTCCCGAGATGTTCCCTTCGGTCCTTGAGACCAGCATCCCGGGTCGAGCGGCGAAGGCCAATGCGGCGGAATACGCCATTCATGACCTTCGCGATTGGGCCGAGCCCGGTGGACACCGCAAGGTGGACGACCGACCGTTCGGCGGCGGCCCCGGGATGGTGCTGATGTGCCAACCCATCCACGACGCTGTGTGTGCCGTGGAGAAGTTGGACGAACGGAAGGCGCGAAGAATCGTGCTTTCCCCCCAGGGCAGACCGTTGGATCAACGGCTGCTCGAAGAGCTGGCGAACGAGTCGCGGCTCTTGCTGATTGCTGGCCACTACGAGGGCATTGACGAACGCGTCGTCGAACACCTCGAACTGGAAGAAATCAGCCTTGGGGACTTCGTGCTCTCCGGCGGAGAGCTCGGAGCTCTGGTCCTTGTGGACGGCATCGCTCGGTTGCAGCCAGGCGTGCTGGGTCACTCGGATTCGGCGCAGGAGGACTCCTTCTCGCCGGTTTCGGAGGCAGACGAGCGTCGATTGCTCGATTGCCCCCACTACACGAGGCCTCGTGTCTGGGAAGGACGCGAGGTCCCGGAAGTGCTGCTGTCGGGCGATCACCACAAGATCGCACAATGGCGGCTTCGGCAAAGGGAGGAACGCACGCAACAGCGTCGTCCCGACCTTTCCGACAACAGGTGACCCCTGAGGGGGCCAGATCTGGTGTCAAGGGACACCAGCGGAGCCACCACTCAAGTCGCCTTTGACCGGAACCCTCTCGGTTCTGGGAGTACTCGTTGGGATGTCCCAGCGTGGAGTTGCTTGGTATGAAGTTCAACCAAACCGAAATCCTCGAATCCGTCGTCGCCCACCAATTGAAGTCGGAAGAAGAC
This sequence comes from Phycisphaeraceae bacterium, assembly GCA_004213555.1. GTDB lineage: Bacteria > Planctomycetota > Phycisphaerae > Phycisphaerales > SM1A02 > UBA8653. The sequence continues at coordinate 68,128 of SHAP01000006.1, forward strand.
CTTCCCAATCTCTCGGTTGGCGACACCATTGACGTGCACCAACGCATCATCGAAGGTGGCAAAGAGCGGACGCAGGTCTTCCAAGGCGTCTTGATCGGCATGAAAGGCCGCGGCATCAACCGCATGATCACCGTGCGGCGCATCGTGGCCAACGAGGGCGTGGAGCGAATCTTCCCTCTGCACTCCCCAAAAGTTGCCAAGATTGAAATTGTCCGGCACGGCGACGCCCGACGGGCAAAGCTGTACTACCTGCGTGATCGGGTTGGCAAATCACGTCGTTTGCGTGATCGCCGCCGCGGCATGAAGCACGTCGAGGACAGCGGCGCTCGCAACTGACCCCCCGTCGGTCTTTCACCAACCCACATCCGCAGAAATGCCTAATCTCCTCATTCCAAGGAGGTAGACATGTTCTGTGCACTGCTGGCCACAACCCTGATCCAAACCACCGTTGATCTCCCACGCTTCCCGAGTTTGAGCCCCAACGGAGATCGCATCTGCTTCAGCTGGCGGGGCGATCTCTGGTCGGTGTCCTCTTCGGGTGGACACGCCCAACGGTTGACCGCCCACCCGGCCAACGAGACCCGCAGTGCTTGGAGCCCCGACGGTGCCGAAATTGTTTTCGAATCCGATCGCGATGGCGTTCGAAACTTGTGGTGCATGGCGGCCGACGGAACGGGGGTCCGTCAACTCACCACGCTGGATCGTCCGGTGACGCTCAGCGCGGTCGCCGAAGAACAAATCTGGTTCTCCGCCTACCTGGAACTTGACGTGTATCGCTCTGAGCGGCCCTACATGATCCCCCGCCAAGGTGGCGACCCCGTGCGATTGCATGACGCCTTCGGCGCAACCCCGGTTCCCGGGGAAGACGGACAAATGTTCTTTGTGCGTGGTGGGTACTACGACGGCTGGGCCCGCCGTCATTTCCGCAGTGCAGAATGCGCCGATGTGTGGAGTTTGAACGCCGACGGCACCTTCACCCAACTCACGACATGGTCGGGCAACGACGGATGGCCCGCCAGCGACGGGCAAGGCCACGTGCTGTACCTGTCCGATGCCGCCGACCGGACGGTCAATCTGTGGCGGCAACCCAAGAGCGGAGGCCAAGCCACCCAAATCACCACGTTTACCGACATGGATATCCACGACTGGTCAATGGCCGCAAACGGTAACGTTGCCATTGCCCACCGCTGGGATCAACTGCACCGAATTGACTTTGATGGCGAATCAACCATCGTCACCCCGTTGACGATCACCGCACCCAGCGATGAGATGGCCAACGCTGTCCAAAGTCTTTCTGGAAGAACCACGCAAGCTGCACTGTCCCCCGACGGCAAGACCGTGGCCCTGATTGCAGGCAATGATTTGTACGTGCGTGACGCCGAAGGCAAGCGTCCTGCCCGTTTGGTTTTTGGATCGGAGGGGCGAGAAGAAGATCCGGTGTGGAGCACCGACGGCAACACATTGTGGTTTGTCTCCGACCTCACCGGCACCCGTTCCATTCACGCCGCTGAGGTGACTTTCCAACGCTCAGATCTGCAGCCCGAAGACACCGCGGCCCCTGATGCTTCTCAGGAGCCATCCGAAGAACATGGTTCCGAAGATGATTCCCCGGCCTCTGAAGAGCAAGCAGATACCGAACCACCCATGAAAAACTGGCACGAGGCGCTCGGGTTCAAAATCTCTGATGTCTTGGTCCGCAGCACTGAAGATCGCAACCCTCAGGCCGTCCCTGGAGGCAAAGGCTTGGTGTTCCGATCCACCAGAGGTCAGATCGAGTACTTGGATTTTGAATCGATGGAAACCCGAGTCCTTTTTGAGCATTGGGACAGTTGGATCGATTTTGATGTGTCACCTGACGGTGAATGGATGGCTTACGCCCAACATGATTTGGACTTCAATTCCGACATCTTCTTGATGCGGCTGGATGGTGCGCAAGCGCCGATCAACATCACCCGACACCCGGACAATGACGAGCACCCTCGGTTCAGCGCCGATGGCCGTTTGTTGGTCTTCACCAGCGAACGAAAAGCCGAGGCCTACGACATCATGGTGGTCGCGCTGGATGCTGAATACGACGGACTGCTCGATGCAGATCAAGAGACGTACCACGAAGAAGCCAAGAAGGCTGCGGCCGATCGGGACCACCAAGAGGCAACCCCGAACGTGTGGTCTTGGTCCCTCGATGACGCTTGGTTGCGGTTGCGAAGACTCACCACCCTTGAAGGTGATGAGACAAGACCTTGGATGACTCCCGGTGGAGAAGCGGTGGTCTTTCAAGGTTCGGGAAGCAACTCAGGGCTTCATCGAATTGACTGGAAAGGCGAAAATCGGACCAAGATTGGCACCGGTTCCGTGCAAGGTTTTTCTACCGACGGCAAGCGTCTCCTCAGGGTGGACAAAGGCACCGCGGTCATTTCGAAAACCGACGGCAAAGACAGCACCAAACTTGGAGTGACCGCGCGAAAGATCGTGGATCATTCCGTACGAAATCGTCGAAAAATTTTGGCGATCGGTCGGGACCTCGGTGAAACCTATTACGACCCGAACATGGGCGGCTGCGACTGGGAGAACTTGGTGCCGCGTTATGCCGAATTGGCCGCAGGATGCCGAACCAATGAGGCATTTGACTGGGTGGCCAACCGACTTATTGGTGAAGTGAACGGCTCTCATATGGGGGTGCGGTCGCCGTCTGACGTGCCTTCGGGGGCTGGGCGAACCCCAGGACGTTTGGGCATTGACAGCAAGCTGACCCCAAACGGGATTGAGCTTGCCGAAATCGTTCCGTTCGGTCCGGCGGCCACCGCCACCCCACCCTTGGAAACCGGGGATCAACTTGTCATGGTGAACTTTTCGGCCATCGCGGGCACCTCGCTTCGTCAATTGCTGCAGGGGACCATTGGCAATGAAGTCGCCGTGACCGTTCTCCGAGGAGAAGTAGAAATCACCTCTCTGCTCACACCCATTTCGTGGCGAGAGGAACGACAGTTGCGTTACGAAGCCTGGCGGAGGTCCACGGCCGAATACGTCGAACAAGCCACCGACGGTCGCGTGGGATACATCCACATTCAAGGCATGAACCAACCATCGCTTGAGGTTTTTGAACGCGATCTCTACGCCGCCTGCGCGGGCAAGGAGGCCTTGATACTTGATGTTCGCAACAACGGAGGGGGGTGGACAACCGACCGAGTGCTGGCCTCCATCATGGCGCCTGTGCATGCTTGGACCACACCCCGCGGTGCTGATCCAGCCATGACCGGGCACTATCCACAAGACCGCTTGTTTATCCAGCGAACCACCATGCCCATCAATTTGTTGTGCAACGAAAAAAGCTACTCCAACGCGGAAATCATGAGCCATGCGTTCAAAACGGTGGGACGAGGCACCTTGGTGGGCATGCCCACACATGGTTCTGTTATTTCAACCGGCTCTTTCTCTTTGGAAGACGGGACGACCGTACGAATGCCATTTCGAGGCTGGTACGTGGCCGACCAAAGTCCACGCGACATGGAACTCAACGGAGCGATCCCCGATCTCATGATCCCCCAAACCCCAGAAGATGAATCCACGCAAACCGATACCCAACTGAAGGTCGCATTGGAAGATCTCTTGAAGAGGGTCCGCTGAGGACCATCAGTTTTCGGTAGGGCGGAGTGGGTCCGGTGAAGGCTGCAAGGGCCGTGCAAGACGTCGACCACTGCCTCCCGTTCGTCCTGACGTCTGGGGATCCGAGTCATCAACCTGAGTCCGTTTTCTCCTTGCGGCCTCGATGGACCGCTCGATGGAGTCCAAGAAGGGTCTGATTCGGTCGGCATTGTCTTTTCTGGGTTTCATGGATGTGTTCCTCAGAAGGACCATGACCCAGCACCGGGTATGGGCAATCTCGTGCGTCCCAAAATCCGCTTGACGAGTGGCGCGATCCTTACAGCCCATACAACCCAATGGTCCGAGAAAGTCACATGCCCCCCCGCAACCCGGATTCCTCGCCACGAAGCGTGTTTTCCTCGACTGAAGGGCCAATTCCGAGCAAAATTGGCTTTCCTGAGCAACCAAATGCGTTAGTTTTGGATTTGTTGCGGCACATGGTCGGCCGTATGAATCCAAATATTCTCATGAGGAGAACTTCTATGAACGATCTGCGGATCACAAACAACGCCCTTGGCTTCGCTGCTGTGGCTGGACTGGCTTCGGTCTGTCTGCAAGGAGCAGCGTATGGCGAAGGTTCCGAATTCCCCGACGGTTCGGTCAGCATCACCAGCTTGCCTTATACCGACACAGGCGATACGTCTGACAACTCCGACGAGTTTGATGCCACCTGCCCTTACTCCGGCTCCACTTCAAACGACGTCTTCTATCAAATGAGCGGCGATCTTGGAGAAATCACCATCACCTTGTGTGACAGCCCCTACGACACCAAGACCTACATCCTCGACTCTGCATTCAACGTCTTTGCGTGCAACGATGATGCTTGCGGTGTTGACGGCTTTAAGTCGCAGCTTGATGCCAACCTCGTGGCTGGCGCAACCTATTACCTTGCTGTCGACGGCTACGGTGGCGAGAACGGTGCTTACACGCTGAATGTTGATGGCTTCGTGCCACCAGAGCCATGCGATCCGTTCGAATGCCCTCCAGGCAGCACCCAAAACGATGAGCCTTGTGACGACACAGGTGCGAACGACACCAACGGTGGTTGCAACACCGGTGTTCCATACGTGCCAATCGCTGAAGGCGAAGTGGTCTGCGGTACCATTTGGGCCCTTGGTGGCACCCGTGATACCGACTGGTACGGATACACCCACGCTGGTGGTACTTTGGACTGGACCGTTGAATCCAATGCTCCATGCATTGCACTCATCGTCACTCCTGAAGCCCAGTGTGCCAGCGCTGCAGTTCTGTTCGCTGGTGACTCTGCCGGCCAAACCTGTGGCTCGGCCCTCGCCACTGGTGATTTGGCGGCTGAAACCTACGGCATGTTCGTCGCCATCGGCGGTGCCGGTGGTACTGGCATTTTTGATGGCTACCCCTGCAACAGCGGCTTCAACGACTACAGCGCGTTTGCCGGTGCAGGCACCCCACCCCCGCCACCATGTCTGACCGACATCGATGGCAACGGCGCGACCGACTTCCAAGATCTCGTTCAGATCTTGTCCAACTACGGTCCTTGCCCCGAGTGATCTAGGTCGTCGCTTCGGCGACGCATCTGTTACCAACTCAATCCCCTGCCGATAGGCAGGGGATTTTTTATGGGGAATTCAGATGGGTGAATGCCTCACGCAATCGCTGAAGCAGTTCTGCAGAAGGCACTTGGTCCCTTCGGGCCATTGCGGTCTGGAGCGAAGTCACGAATTTGTCGAAGCGCCAAGTCCGCCGGCCCGAAGGCGTCCACCAAGCAAATGATGGAACCGCACCCGTGATGGTGGACTCCTCGGCCAGCATCGCGCCAGTCCCGATCACTGTCCCGGTTGAGATTTTGGTGCCAATCGCGGTACGCACAAAGTCGCCAACAAATGCCCCAACGAACATGCGGTTCGTGCGGTGACGAGATGCTCCTGGCGTCAGGCGCACGGAGACTTCCTCGTACGAATTCAACAGATTGCTGATCGTGGTACCAGCACCGAGGTTGGACCATGCCCCCAAGATGCTGTCGCCCACATGTCCTTCATGGGCTCGGTTGCACCAACCTTGCAAGATTGAATTGTTGGTTTCTCCTCCCACGCGACACATCGGGCCAATGTCTGATCCACGGACGATCGCCTGCTCTCGAACAATGCTGTCTGGGCCAACATGGACGGGCCCAACCAAGACCGCCCCAGGGCGTATGCGTGCATTCGCTTCGATCCAAATGCCACCCGCTTCGACGTCCAACACAACCCCAGGGTCAACTTGCGCCCCTTGCTCGAGACGCACTGGTGCGTTCCCCAGGACATGGACACCCGAGGGAACCTCGGTGGGGGTGATATTCTCCATGCGACGGCCCAAAGCATGGTTGAGCAGATCAAGAAGGTCCCAAGGGGCATTCAAAGTCTTTGCCGCGACCACTTTTGCAGACGTGGCATCCTGAACCCTGACCACATCTCCATCGCGCCAGGCGTGAAGAATCTCTTCATCAGCGTGAACCGCCAACAACACTCCATCTTCTGAAATCACATGCTCACCGAATTCCGGCAGCAATGCAGGATCGGGCTCCATCCAACGGGCTGAGACCATCAAATTGGCCGGAGAAGGTGTTCCTGAGGCTGCTAAAACATCTTCTTGACCAAGCATCGCCACCCCTTGGGTGGGACGACCCAGAAGATGTTGAATCCACGACAAGATGGATCCACCCGCCCCATGACTGGCCCACAGCGGGCGATGGGCGGTCAAGCTGCCCATGTGGTGCGAGCCGTCGTCAATCACAGAAACAATTGGTGACGAAGACATGGTCTCTCATCGGTCCACGATGACCCCCCCCCACAGTCGATGCCACAGAGTTTTTGCCAAAGAATTCAGAGGGGGCCAATTCGACACGAGGGCCCCGTTGGTACTCCGGCCAGACGTGCAAATGGCGACATCAGGGGAGTCAATGCGGCGGCCAGCAGTCCGGTCCAGAGGCCCTCGGTACCGACTGCCCACAACAAATCCGTGGCCTCGGTCCTGGTCCAGTCCAATCCAGAACTGGATTCGTAGAAGTCATGCATCAACCTGATGGTGGTTGAAATGGTGCCCGCAATCCCGACCCACAAAAAAGCCACCAGTCCCACAACCACTGGATGTTTCCGAACCAAGGTGCCTCTCAAACCAACCAAAAGCGTCGCCGCGACCACACCCCCACAGAGCCAAGGTCCCAAGAGAGGGCCAAGACGTCCCACCCCTTGAGGGATCAATTCTTGAAGATCAATCAACAATCCCGTCACCGCGGCTGAGGCCAATACTGCGCCTCGAGGGCTGTACAGCATCATGGCGACCAAGGGCAGAACCACCAATCGAGGTTGCACCGGGCCCCAAGAAAAGTTCAGGGTCATCACGGGAGCAAACAAGGCTTGCAACATGGCCCCCAGAACCAACGCAGCCACCAAGCCCATACGGTTCATGGGGCTGCTCCAAGGTTGCGCGGCACCAGAAGTTCAGCACGAACCTTCGGGAGGTCCTTTGGTCTCACTCGAATCTCCCGCAGCCGCACTCCATCTCCAGGGGCTGGGGAAGACGAGAAAAGCCTTCCCAACACCAGCCCTACCGCCACATCCGGGATGTCTGGTGTAGGGAACAGCCGAACGGGTTCCCCGGCGTACGGCGCGAGATCAATTTCGAGGTACCCCACCAACTCACCATCCCGAGGTGTCAGTTTGACCGTGCGGTCTTGCCCAGATTCAAGTCGGACCAGACCCAGAAGCTTTCGGGCGTTCGGGGCCGTGATCGGCAAAAGGTTCGCCACGCTTACATCTCCTCCAACACCCACTGGAGAGACCCAACCCACAAGATTTCCATTCACAACCGCAGCACTTTGGTGAAGTTGCTCCTGGGGGCATGGCCGTTCCAATTGCACTTGGACAAAGGCCTCACGACGTCCAAGGACATCTGCACGGACACGACGGGCTTCGCCCGAAAGCTCAAGGTTGGTCTCTCCAGCTCTTTGCATTCGGTCGCGAAGGGCGTCCAAGGTTATTTGCAAACGACGAGATTCTGCCAAGGCAATATCACGATCGCGTCGGGCTTCTTGTAAAGCTTGTTGCCACTGCTGGTCATCTTCTTGTTCAAGAGCAGCGGGGTCTTGACTGCGAAGGACATCTGCCAGCTGCACGCCCGCCCACTGAAATGGGACCAAAGGCAGATGAACCACCCGAGCCAATTCGCCGGTCAATTCAAATCGAAAGCCGGCCGGAGCCAATGCAAGGGCGAGCACGGCCAACAAACCAAGCCAAGGTAGGCGTCCCATTTCCGTCGGAGACGACACGGCAGGGCTCCGGTTTAGGCCCCGCCCGATCCATCCATGGAATCCTTGAACTCTTCCAAGTTTTCAAGATATTCCGCAGTGCCCCGAGCAACGCAGGTTGATGGGTCTTCGGCCAAAGTCACTTTGAGGCCGGTGGCCTCCTCGAGGACGGTATCCAGTCCCCGCAGCAGACCACCACCACCTGCCAGAACCATGCCAGACTCGATCAGATCGGCGGCCAGTTCTGGTTCGCAACGCTCCAATGTTCGCTTGACGGCGACGGTGATTTGATGAACTGGCTCTTCAAGGGCCTGACAAATCTCTTCCGCGGTCACTGTCACGGCGCGTGGCATGCCGGAAACATTGTCCCGGCCACGAACTTCAATCGTGGGCGATGCCAGGGATCCAACGGCCGCAGTGGTTGCGGTGCCAATCTCCAATTTGATCCGTTCGGCCGATTGCTCGCCGATGGTCAAGTTGTAGGTGTTGCGCATGTGCGACATGATTGCTTCGTCCATGTCATCTCCAGCCACCCGGACAGAATCACTGGTGGCAATGTCACCCAACGAAATAATGGCAATCTCTGTGGTGCCACCACCAATATCGACCACCATGGAGCCCCGAGCCTCTTCAACCGGAAGTCCAGCACCGAGCGCGGCAGCCATAGGCTCAGGAACCAAATAGACCCGTCTCGCCCCAGCACGTTCGGCCGAATCGATGACCGCATTTTTTTCGACGGCAGTAATTCCGCTTGGGACCGCAATGACCACCCTTGGGCCCATGATTCTGCTGCTGTTCACTTTGCGGATGAAATACGAAAGCATGGCTTCCGTGATCTCAAAATCGCTGATCACACCATCACGAAGTGGACGAACAGCTGAGATAGAACCAGGCGTCTTCCCGATCATCTCTTTGGCTCTCCAGCCCACCGCATTTCCGTTGTCAAGCACCTTGCTGGTGTTCTTGTGAACGGCAACCACGGAAGGCTCGTTGAGGACGATGCCTTCTCCACGAACGGAGACCAAGGTGTTTGATGTACCGAGATCGATTCCCATGTCGATTCCGAACCATGTCAGTAAACGGTCGAACATGCGTATTTCCTTCAAGACCTTCGGAGGACCTTCCATCCACAGAAGGATCAACGGAGCATCTTACGAAAAACCTTCAATATTCGAAGGAACCGTCCCTCAACAAAAATCCCCCGTGCAAGCACGGGGGATAGTGGGTTGAAATTGGGGATTCGTCGACTCGGAGGAGGGCCCGTCAGGGCTTGCGGACCAAATCAAAGGGACCAGCCGACGGTGAGCCATTGCCCCCAGAGACAAATCGCTCATCGGCGTGCTCCATGTTGCGGAGAGCCATCAGGGCCGTACCGGCAAGAAGGATGATGACCGTGGCAAACAAAAGGCCAGCGAAGACGTCAAGACGGGCTTTTGAGGGAGTTGCCATTTGGAATCGCCTCAGTTGTTGGTTCGAATGAGGACCCGATCACCGACGGAGACCAGGCCCCGAGCGGTTTCAGATTCCATTTCCAGGACGCCAGTGGCACGGTTGATGTCAACCGCGGTGATCCGAAGTCGAGCGACGTAGTCGCCGCCGCGACCGATGGTCGCGATCCAGCCAACCTTGACACCATCACGGCTGCCAGCGTTGATTTCGGCGTAGTTTCGCTCGCCACCTCGGCGGACTTGAACAATGGTTGCGTCTAAGTTGCGATCCGGCTCAATTCCGGCATCGAGCATTCCGGCGGAAGCCATCGCATCAAGCTCGCCAAAGCGTGCGATGTATCGACCAATGATGTCCATTGATGAGGCTTGGTCATCCTTCATGCGTTGCAATTCTTCTTGCAACGCACGCCGGGCGGCAACCGCCACTTCCAATTGGGCGGCGGTGTCACGGTAGGTCTCGTCGAGTTCCACCCGGCGACGCTCGGCAGCCAACGCTTCTTGGCGAATGCTGGCCAGCTCATCGATCAACGACTCGGTCAAGTCTTGGTTGGCCGACACCGCGGATGCGAGGGTCGAAAGATCGTTGGCAATTTGGGCCTTCAAGCCATTTGCTTGTGAAAGGTCGTCTCGCAAACGCTCCACGGTGGCCGAAGAGTCGGCAGCGTCATTTCGGGCCGCCCGGAGGGAAACCTCCAGTTCGGCAGCTCGAGTTGAGAGCCCCGTCTTGACCGCATCGAACTCACCTGATTGGGCGTCGAGTCGACCTTGCAACGCGGCAATCTCCGCACGGGATTCCTGCCACTTGGCTTTGTAGGAATCCTCGTTGTAGGCATAGGTCACAACCATCGGCACCAAGGCCGCCGTCAAGAGTGCCACCAGGGCAACAAAGAGTTTGGAAAGGACGTGCAAGGTTCAGTCTCCAGATCGCGATCCTCCGCCGCGAAGCACCAAGTATAGAGGATCGAGCCCAACAGAGCACAGCCTGCCCCGCTCTTTCGCGTCCAAGAATTGGCCAAATGAGGATTTATCGCCCCCGGCGAAGCACAGACACTGCGGCGGAAGCCCGAACCAGCGGATCAGGGTCTTGCAACATGGCCAAAAGCTTGGCTTCTGCTTCAGATCCGACGGTGAGACCAAGAATCGCCGCTGCTTGTTGGCGGATCAGCGGTTGTTCGTGAGAGCCCGACTCAACAATCCACGCAAGTGGTGCCATTTCGGGACGCAATTGAGCAACCGCCCCGGCCGCGGCCAAGCCGATCTCCAGAGGGATTTCACCCGAGGCGGCCCGAAATGCCCTCTCTTCGAGAACGCCGGCATATGTTTGGTCCCCGAGTCGCCCCAAGGCTTCACAAGCCAACAAGGCCAGTTCCCCCTGCTCCTCAGGCGCGAAGACCCCCGCTCGAACCGACTCAAGCGCATCTGGGTCTCCCAGTTCGGCTGCGGCAACGGCAAAACCGAATTCCACTATTCGACGCTGGGCTTCTGGAGTGCCTGGTGCAAATGGGCTCGAAGATGCTTCTCGCAAGAGACGCACGTCTTCTTGCGTTCCGAACGCTCCGATCAGCATGGAAGCATTGGCTCGGTGCTCTGGGGTTTTTGAAAATGCCGCCTCTGCCAAGGGGGTTCGGTCAACTTTTCGATTGAGATGGGCCAATGCTGCGGCAGCGGCGGCACGGACCGACAGGGCCGGATCGACTCGCAGTCGCTCCAGCACGGGCAAATACGACTCATCACCTCGATGCGCTACCACAACAACGGCAATGAAACGCACCCCACGATTGGCATCTCGAAGAGCAATGGGAAGCACGCGGTTGGCCAGCGTCGAATCAAATTCCGCGGCCTCAACGGCATGAGCTCGCAAGGCTGGAGCGGCATCACGTGCGGCTTCCAGCAGGATGGTTCTGGCTTGCGCCAACGCTCCTTCGGCTTGGATGGGGTTCGGTTTGCTGGGTGTATTCGAAGTCGCGAGCGGCCCAGTCTGATTGGTCTCGGAAAGAGAGGGTTCAGCGTCCATGAAAACTGCAGATTCTTCAATGGACGGTACGGACGCTGGAGGTGTCGTTCTGGTTTCTGGTGCCGCTTGGGGAACCAATGAACGCATCGCCCCACCGGGCATTCTGGAGTCTGCAGCCGGACTGGCCCCCGCCGTGCGCCAGGACTGACTGGCCTGAGGATCATCCGAGAGGGTGACGCAACCGCTGAGAAGTCCCATCAGCATCCACATGAAAGGGGCTTTCTTCACGAGCGAAGCATATCCCACCCAACACCACGCCGGCGTTGCCACGAACTCCACATCCCGACACCGACCCCGGCAAAAAACAAACCCCAGTCCCAGAGCCATGCCGCACGGACAGCCAACGGCGTTCCCTCGCCGACCAACGCCTGCACTGTGATGTGCCCGGATTCTCGAACGGGCAGACCTGTGTGCATGCGCCCGGAGGCATCAATCAATCCCGTCCAGCCCGTATTTGCCACGCGAACCACCGGTGTTCGGTTTTCGATGGCACGCATCCGGCACATGTCTCGGAATCGAGCCCGAGCGGTATCGACTTCTCCAAACCAACCGTCGTTGCTGGAAACAATGAAGACTTCGGCCGCCCGATCGCCATCTTCGAAGGCGAAAGATCGCATCAAGGCCGGCAGGGTGCTCTCGTAGCAAATGGGCGTGGCCAGACGAATCGAATCCAACCCAAAGCGACCAGGAGCATGTCCTTGGGCCAGGCCAGCTCCAATCGGACTGCCTTCGGGGACAAACTTCAGCAGGAACTGACGCAGCTCTGGCACCGTACTCACGAAAGGAATGAACTCGCCAAAGGGGGTCAAACCAATCTTTTCAGCCCGTTCCTGGGTTCCATCGGGGCGGACAAGAACTGAAGCATTGACTTGCCGATCCCAATTCAATCCACTCTCGTCAAAAGCCAAACCGTCCCGAATGTTTGTCCCCACAAGGAGAGGCATGTCAAATTCTTTGGCCCAATTCTGCACCATGCGCGATGGCTCCGCCCAAGGCGAACGCAACTGATCCACGACATCGTTCTCGAGTTCAAATCCGAAGCCCGGCAACATGGTCTCTGGCCAAATGATCAAGTCCACCGGCGGGCCAGAAGCACTGAGAGACAGGAACTCTTTGACGTCAGGAATCCAGCGCTCCGTCGGCCAGCCGATCCGGAGATCTTGGGAGAGGTTCGTCTGCACAAGGCGGAATTCCAAACCACTTTCCACCGGCGTCGGACGCAGCATGCTTCCAACCATCATGCACGACACAACGCCACCCAACGACCATCGCCAAGGCAAAACAAAGAATCCAAGAACCAAAGCTGAGCTTACCCACGGGCCAAAGATCGACAACCACTGGGCCAACCCGTCATGGGCCAACAACAGCCGAGACCAAGGATCAAAGCCGTATCCACCAAAAACCCAAGTGCCTCGCACCGCGTCCAAAGCCGCTCCGAAGATGACAAATCTCCAGAGCGCGCCCGGACGTCGACCAGTCAGCAAAACCAACAGCGTCGGCCAAAATGCGGTGTACACCCCCAAGCCAACTTGCGCGAGTGTGGAATACGCCCCAAGCCAACGTTCCGCAAAAGTCCACCCCACACTCAAAGCAACGAACATGCCAAGGTCGTGCTGGCAGGTTCGAAGAGGATGCAAGGCCAGTCGAAGACCGGCCGCCAGTCCCAGACCTGCTGGAATCCATCCCCAATTGAAGCCGTACCCAAGAACCGTGCCCACCGCATACGCCACGACCAAGATCCACGGTGGGAGACCTCGATCAGCCAGTCTCGAAGAGGGCACTGACACGTTGAAATTGGCCGCCAAGACTGGTCCCTTACTTGCCGGTGTAATCGATGATGGCGCTGATCTCGGCTCGAAGATCGCCACGGGCCACCACTCGATCGACAAACCCACAATCCTGAAGGAATTCTGCACGTTGGAAGCCTTCGGGCAACTTTTGACGAATGGTTTGCTCGATGACTCGGGGGCCAGCGAAGCCGATCAAGGCTCCGGGCTCCGCCAGAATGACATCGCCCAACATGGCAAACGAAGCTGTCACCCCTCCCGTTGTGGGATCGGCGAGCAAGGAGATGTACAACCCGCCCATTTCGTGGAAGCGTGACAACACCGCCGAAGTCTTGGCCATCTGCATCAAACTGAAGCCAGATTCCATCATGCGGGCGCCGCCGGAAGCGCTCACGATGATGAAGGGAAGATCACCAGCTTCCGCTGCTTCACATGCTCGCGCGATCTTTTCACCGACCACCGAGCCCATAGAACCACCAAGAAACGAAAAATCCATGGCCGCCAGAACCACACGGCGCCCGTGGATGTAGGCATGACCGGTTCGAACCGCATCCCGTTGCCCAGTCTTGGCCCGCGCTTGTTTGATTCGATCGGGATACGCCTTCAGATCAACGAAGGAAAGGGGATCAACCGCCTGCAGGTCTTCGTCCATGGGTTCAAAGGAATCGGGATCGACCAAGGTCTCAATTCGTCGAACCGCATCCAAACGAAAGTGGTGGCCGCACTCTGGGCACACCCAGAGGTTTGCTTCCAATGCCCGGTGAAACAAACTGGCGTTGCACGCGGGGCAGTGGATCCACGTGCCATCGGGGACCGCTCGTTTGGCGGCTTCGGAGATTTCGGCCCAAGTTTGGGGAGGCTTGGTGCTCATGGGTCCGCCTTACTGACTGGGCCGCGAATGGCTTCAACGGCGGATCGTCGATCCTCAGCCTTGAAGATGGCGCTGGCGGCCACCAAAACGTCGCAGCCCGCCTCGCGGCAAGCTTCAGCATTTGCCGGAGCAACGCCCCCATCCATTTGGACGCGAACATTCGAAGGCGCTGCCGCGGAAAGCGCTTCTGTCTTGGCCAGCACTTCGGAGCGAAACGATTGCCCGGCAAATCCTGGCTGCACGCTCATCACCAACAGGAGCTCAAAGTCAGCGACGTAGGGCAAGATCTTTTCAACACCTGTGCCGGGGTTGATCGCCAACCCAGCGGTCGCGCCAGCTTTTCGAATCAACTCGGCGGTGGCTCGAGGATCGGCTTGGGGATGCTCAGCTTCGACGTGAATCGTCAGGTGATCAGCACCAGCCTTCACGAAAGGCTCGACGAAAGCCTCCGGATGCTGAACCATGAGATGGGCATCCAAACACACCTCGGGACAGGTACGGCGCAACCCCGCCACGAGATCAGGCCCCATGGTCAAGTTGGGGACAAAGTGACCATCCATGACATCCAAGTGCAGCAGATCACACCCGGCTTGCATCACGTCAAGCGCCTCGGCACCGAGCTGAGAAAAATCAGCACCAAGCATGGACGCGGCCACCAATGGCGTTGGCGGTGCGTCGGTCAGGGCACGAAAAAGATGCTGCTCTGAAGCCACTGGCACAATCGCTCACTTGTCCTTGAGTTGGCTCAAGTACCGTTCGAGATCCAAGCGGTACTTTTGCTTCAGGACGGGAGGTGCGACTCGAACGGCACGCCGTTGCAAGTTGACGGCATCGCGGACTTGTCCCCCCGCGAAAGCAATGGCGGCTTCCAAAGCAGGACGCTCCGGATCAGAATCAGAAAGTTCTTGGCTGGCCATTTTGGTCAAACGCTCAGCGACGTCCAACCGGCGAGCGCTCTCGGGCAAGTCCCGGCCGGCGGCGATTTCTCGGGCCAGATCTGCCATCAACCAATAATCGTCGCCATACTCGGAAATCACTTCTTCGATCCAGCCGTACGCACGGTCGACTTCTCCTCGGTCGACGGCGTACAGACGGAAGATCTCCACCGCGGCTTGGTTGAGGACACCCTCACCATCGCGAAGCATCTGCATGTAATACGACTCGGCATCTTGCCAGTCGTTGTATTTGCGGGCTTCTTTGGCGGACTTCTTGAGTTTCTCGCCATAAGGGGTCAGTTCGTGGTGGTATCGACCTTTGACGAAGTCTTCAAGAAGGCCGTCCAATTCTTCGCCCGGAGCGCCAATCCACTGGATAACGCCTTTGGCATCCACCAAGAAAACGGTGGGCAAGCGATCTTTCCGCGGAGAGTTGTCGAGCCAATTGCGGAAGGTGTTCTCACCCGAATCGGAGGCCACAGGGAAGGTGGTGATCCCGGCATATTCTCCGAGGAACCGTTCCAAATCGGCCGTGCCTTCTTTGGAGATCCCCACCACTTGCAATCCACGGCTGGACCAGATGTCATGGATGCGGCTGATTTCTTGCAGCCACAGCCCGCATGATGAGCAAGAGTCAGGCTTCACTCCAAAGAAATACACCAAGAGTGGTTTCTCGGCTTCGATCCGAAACGTGTCGTCGTCTCGCTCTTCGCCTTGGATGGCCGGACGAAGCCATGCCGAGGTTTGCATCTGAGGCTGGGCCGTGCCTGGCTTCACTTCGTTGGATTGGGCGAGAACGGGGCTGGTCAACAGCAAGAATGCGAGCATGAAGCGGGTCATGATGAGAGGCCTCCAAGAGAAGACGAATGATAAACCATTCTTGGGGTTATTTTTCCGCAACTGCGGCAAGTCCGGGCATTGGAGATCCTTCCAACATGGCCAAACTGGCCCCGCCACCGGTGGAAACGTGGCTCACCCGTTCGGCAACCCCCAGCAACTCAGCTGCTGCCGCGGTGTCTCCCCCACCCACGATGCCAACCGCGGCCCCTTCCGAAGCACGGGCCACAGCTTCGCCCACCGCCGCGGTCCCGGTACGAAATGCCTCCCACTCAAAGACCCCCATGGGGCCATTCCACACGATGGTCTTGGCTGCGGCCAGCACCTCAGCAAAAGCCTCACACGTCTCGGGACCAATGTCGAGGCCCATCAGGCCGTCAGGAATATCTCCAGCCACAATCGACGCTTGGGCGTCCTTGCGGAATTCAGCAGCGACCACATGGTCGGTGGGCAAGAGCACGTTTGTACCTGCCGACTCGGCTTCAGCCAACATATCGCGGCACGCCTCCAAAATGTCTTCTTCGCATCGGCTTGCACCGATCTTGCCCCCGCGCGCGGCGAGCAAGGTGTACGCCATCGCGCCGCCAACCAGCATGGTGTCGACTTTGCCGGCCAAATTTCGAATCGCGGGGATCTTGTCGGAGACTTTTGCCCCTCCCAAGATGGCCACGAATCCACCAGTTTCCTTGGCATCAGCGAGTCGGAGCCCGAGGTATTCCACTTCTTTGGCCATCAAGCACCCCAAGAGTTTGGGACGCGAGCCCATGGCCTCGGGAACCGCAACCATGGACGCGTCAGCTCGGTGCGCGGTGCCAAATGCATCGGTGCAATACGCATCGGCCATCTCAGCCAAGATGCGAGCGAACTCAGGATCGCCCTTTTTTTCTCCGTTTTGAAAGCGGAGATTTTCAAGCAACAAGACGTCTCCAGCCTTCATTTCTTTGGCGGCGGCAACTGCTTCGGCTGATGTGGGCAAAGGTCCTGGAATCACAACGGTTCGACCCAACAATTCCGACAGTCGAGTCGCCACCGGCCCCATGCTGAGGGCAGGTTCATGGCCCTCCCCCTTTGGGCGTCCAAGATGACTCATAAGAATGACACTGCCTCCACCCTCGAGAATGGCGTGAATTGTCTGCAGTGCGCCTCGAATACGACGGTCGTCCGCCACTTGACCGTTTTCATCGAGTGGGACGTTGAAGTCGACCCGAACCAAAACACGGGAACCAGAAGGGTCAAACTCTCGAATAGAACGGTATTCCGACACGGTGGGCCTCCTCGCGGGTCAATCGCTCAGGATATCCGGACTTGCCGATTGAGATTGACCGTTTCTGCGTGGCGGACACCCAGTCTGGTCCTAGTCTGGTACATCTAGGAGTCTCGAGGAATCTTGCATTCTGAGAGAGTTGCATTCTTCTTGAGGAGGAAGTTCGTGAACAGTCGTGTTGTTGCCAGTTTCGTTGCGTGTTCTGCTGCTCTTGCTTCAGCAGGATGGTTTGCTGATTTCACTTCATCTCCCAACTCAGATGATGGTTTGTCCCAAGATCCCATTGCATACTCGCAAGGAGGCAACCCCGATGTGGTCGTTTGGGACCTGCAGTCTTTTGCGAACTATTCGCCCCAAGGTGGCTACCACGCCTACGCCCTGGGCACCACCTCTTGCAACCAAGGCGATGTGCCTCTGCTCTGGGAGTCCAACACCAATCTTCACCCGGTCATCGGTCAAAACATGTACCGCTGGAAAGACGGACGTTTCGAGCAGTTGGGCATGGGCTGGCTCAAGCACGGCTTCTACGCCCTGTCGCTCTCCGATTGCGGACCATGTCAAGGCACCGACGGGACAACCTTGGGCATCGATTGCTCAGACCCCTACACCGCCAGCCGCAATGGTTCTCAAGGCGGCTTGGGCCCCAAATATCAAGTGAATGCCACCACTGGGTACTTCCCCTATCCCCCGGCCAATCCGTCTTTTTCGGGATCGACGGCCCGACGCTGCCGAGTCCCATCATCTGATGTGATTCCTTCGCAAAATCCCGGCGCGGTGTACTTCATGGAAGGCCAATACATCTGCCCAGACGACTCGCCCGACGACACTGGTGATGCATCCAACAACTCGTCCCATCGTGAGTTGAACATGGACTCTTCTGGCGCAATTTCAAGCTTTGCCGGCCCGACCATTCAAGAACTTCCTGCCATTGCGTCTTGGGATGACTTGGACCCAGAAGTCGACCTCCACGAGATCGAGATCCCTGGCGAAGGCACCATCTGGTTTGGCTCCCGGGTCTTTGACGAAGGCAATGGCACCTATCGGTACGAGTACGCCATTTTCAACCTCAATGTTGACCGTTCGATTGGGGCCATGCGTCTTCCATGGAGTGATGGAAACCCACTCAACTCGAGCACCCACAAAGCCCCCGAGTGGCATTCCGGCGAGCAGTTCTCCAACACAGGCTGGACCATGTCCACCGGCGGTGGCGAAATGGTTTGGAGTTCTGAACCCTTCGCATCCAACGAAATGGCCAACGCCATCCGTTGGGGCAATTTGCAAAACATCACCATTGTGACCACCGCTCAACCCGAGACGGGAACGGTCACCTTGGACATGTTCAAACCTGGCGATTTTTCCTCGCTGTTCGTGGACACCCAAGTTCCCGGCAATTCGACGGTGGCCATCAATTTCCCATCAGGCACACCCGACGCCCTTTCTCCAACCGTTGGTACTGAACTTGTCATGGAAGTTACTCCTCTCGAAGTGACCCCAGCACCCAACAGCGGCAAATTGCACGTCACACGTTCGGACAACACCGTAGAGGTGTTTGACATGGTGGAATCACCCGCCAACCAACACAGCATTCTATTCTCCGACATTGAGTGCTTTGAGGAAGTGGATTACTTCTTCTCGGTCGACACCACCAATGGTGATCGCATTTACTGGCCTGGTGGCGGAGACACTCCTCCCGAAATGGACTACCGGTATGCCGCGAAGGGACTGACAGAAGTCCAAATTCCATTCAACGACGACTTTGAATCCGACGAAGGGTGGACCGTTACTGGAGACGCTTCCGCTGGCGAGTGGCTTCGAAGCAGTACGGTGAGTGGCTGCACGTACGGCAGCCCCAGCGGAACTGCAAACGGTTCACAAACTGCATTCTTGACCGACGATTCATCGTGCAATATCGACGTGGACGGTGGGCAAACCGTCTTGACCTCTCCCCCAATGGATGCGAGTTCACCCGAGTCACGTTTGCACTACACCCGTTGGTACGACTGTATTTTTGGACCAGTGGTTGGTGACGACACTTTCGTGGTTGAACTTTCTTCTGATGACGGCGCCAATTGGGTCGTGGCCGAAGAAATTGACTCCAGCAACCCTGAATCTGATGGCGGATGGGTCAACAAAGTCCTTCGGGTCGCCGACTATGTCGAGAACACCACGACACTTCGTGTTCGGTTCACCGCCCAAGACTCTGGCAACAGTTCCATCGTCGAAGCCGGTGTGGACTCCGTCTTCGTCAGAGCGGAACTTTGCGAAGACGCTCCCTCATGCCCGGCGGACTTTGACAATTCCGGCACCGTCGACTTCCCTGACTTGCTGTCACTGCTCTCCTCTTGGGGCGACTGCAGCGGCTGCAACACCGACCTCAATGACTCTGGCACCGTGGACTTTGAAGATCTTCTTTCGGTCCTGTCTGCCTTCGGCACCTGCCCCTGACTTCTAAGGAATCAAACATGCGATCATCATTTGCTCTACTCGCGGCCGGAAGCTTGGCCATCACCGCCCTTGGCCGCTTGGTCGACTTTGAAACCGCTCCTGAAATCAACACGGGTTCTGGCGACAGCCCACTGACCGCGGAACTTCTTGGCGGCGGCAACCCCGATGTCGTGGTTTGGGATCTTCAGTCGTACCAGAACTACACACCTTCTGGTGGCTATCACGCCTACGCCCTGGGCACCACATCGTGCAACCAAGGCGACGTGCCCCTGCTTTGGCAGTCCAACACCAATCTTCACCCTGTCATCGGTCAAAACATGTACCGCTGGAAAGACGGACGCTTCGAACAAATTGGCATGGGCTGGCTCAAGCATGGCTTCTACGCCCTGTCTCTTTCCGATTGCGGACCTTGCCAAGCAACCAGCGGTGACACGTTGGGCATCGATTGCTCGGACCCCTACACCGCCAGCCGCAATGGTTCTCAGGGCGGCCTGGGCCCCAAATATCAAGTGAACGCCACCACTGGGTACTTCCCCTATCCCCCCGCCAACCCGTCGTACTCCGGTTCGACGGCCCGGCGCTGCCGAGTCCCATCATCCGATGTGATTCCTTCACAGAATCCCGGCGCGGTGTATTTCATGGAAGGCCAATACGTCTGTCCAGACGACTCGCCCGACGACACCGGTGATGCATCCAACAACTCTTCCCACCGCCGACTGAACATGGCCTCTTCGGGCGCCATCTCCAGCTTCAATGGCCCAACCATCCAAGAACTTCCCGCCATCGCGTCCTGGGACGACTTGGACCCCGAAGTCGACCTCCACGAGATCGAGATCCCCGGGGAAGGCACCGTTTGGTTTGGCTCTCGGGTGTTTGACGAAGGCAACGGGACCTACCGTTATGAATACGCGATCTTCAACTTGAACGTCGATCGTTCCATTGGATCTCTTCGTTTGCCATGGGATCCTTCCAACGTGGCCAATGTTGCCAAACACAAGGCTCCCGAGTGGCACTCCGGTGAAATGTTCACAAATGAATCATGGGACATGTCCATCTCGGGAGGAGAGATGGTGTGGAGTGCGGATTCCTACTCCGCAAATGAAATGGCCAACGCTGTGCGTTGGGCAAATTTGCAAAACATCACAATCATCACCGAAGCTGAGCCAACCACTGGCAACGTCACGCTCGATTTCTTTAAGCCAGGGTCACCTGAAAATCTTCAAATTCAGACCAACGTCCCCGGAACTTCAATTCCGGTAGAGGCTGCTTGCTGCTTCTTTGACGGTTCCTGCACCACGGACTTCGCCAATGACTGCACCTCTGCAGGCGGGGACTATCAAGGTTCCCAAGTGGTTTGTGCCTCTGATCCATGCGAGCAACCCACCACCGGTGCGTGTTGTATCGGCATCGACTGCACGGATCTCGGCCCAGCCGCCTGCGCCGCCGCCGGAGGAACCTCAGCCGGATTGGGGACCCGATGCTCGGACAATGGCTGCGTGCCTCAGGCCTGCTGCCTGGGTTCTGGCGACTGCCTTTCCCTGCTTCCCGCGACTTGCCTTGCCGTGGGGGGATCTGTTGAGAGCACCGAGTGTGCTTCTGCCTCATGCAGCACACCATCCTGTGAGAGCGATGTGGACAACGATGGCTTTGTGAACTTCAACGACTTGATTCAAGTCCTGTCACGCTGGGGCGATTGTCTCGATTGCCCCGAAGACATCGATGCGTCAGGCACGGTTGATTTCAATGACGTGCTGTCGTTGCTTTCTTTCTGGGGCGAGTGCTAATCGACTCGCATTCACCCATAAAATGACGTCATGCAAAGACCGTCATTCCCATGTCAACGAACGCTCTTGGCTTTGGCCAAGAGCGTTTTTTGTTCACTCCTGCTTTTGAGTTGCAGGAAAGATCCAGCGCCCGTCAACAACCAAGATCGTCCATTGCTGGCCACAACCCTTCCCGTTGCAACAATGGTTGAGGCCGTCATGGGAAAACCTGTAGGCCGGCTGCTGCCCAACGGAACCGATGCCGCACAGTGGTCTCCGAGTGAGAGTCAACTGGCCCAAATGAGTGAAAGCTTCCTGATCAGCAACGGTCGTGGCTTCGAAGCAAAGCTTCGAAGATACGACTTGCCAAAAGGTTCTTGGCTTCGAAGCGCCAACATGCTGACTGAGCCCGCTGTTTTGCATGATGTGGTGGAACACCAACATGGTCCTGAGGGTTCTCATTCGCATGGTGTGGTGGACGGTCACACGTGGGTTGATCCAAAAACTGCTGGCAAACAACTGGAGGTTATTCGACAACGACTCGTGAAAGAAGGATTCTGCAACGAGGAAAACAGTCTAAAAAACGTTCGAGCGCTCGCTGAGCAACTTCTCATCATTCACCAGCAGTTTGCCGAGATCGATCTGCAATCCATTGTTTTGTGTGCAAACCGTGCTTCGTACGACTATTTGGCTCGAACACACGGGTGGAACATCATTTCGTTTGATCTCGATCCCGAGTCTCCACTTCCAGAAAAAGTGAAATCAGAGCTTGAAAGCATGGTTGAGCGCAAGATTTTCTTGTTCGAATCTGCCCCTTGCTTGGAACTGGCAGAAGGATTTTCAAGGTTGAAGATCCAGCCAGTGGTCCTACCAACCGGAGAAAACCCCAGCAACGATGGAGGGTGGCCCATTTGCCTTGCTGCTGGTGCGAAACGCCTACAGACGGCTGTACGCTCTGTTTTGACCGAAAACGGTCCTTAAGCAGCCCTCCGAACTTGCTGATTTTGCCCCAAGTGAACCCTGGGTTGTGGTACAATTTTTCTTCTACCCCGTCGCTCTTGGCGTTGTCCGAGGGCAATTCACACCAAGCTGAATTTCCAGGACTGGAGCACAGATATGTCTCAATTCAACCGCAGCGAAACCAACCGTGATGGATTTCTTCGTCAGGACACCCGAGGTCAGTGGTATGCCGATTACAAGTGCCACGAAGAGCTTCGTCGCCTGCTGACCCCGAATGGAAAAATGTACGGCCGCAAGCGTTTGAATCTCACTGCAAGCGAGCAACGCAAGGTTGCCCAAGCCATCAAGCGTGCACGCCACATGGCCCTCTTGCCCTTCACCTCCGCCACGCTCTGACCGAGCTGCCGGAAACCCCACTGAAACTCAACAGGAAAGGCCGAGTCGGCTCGGCTTGAGATTATTGTTGCGCTCAATGAAATCACAGGGTTGATCAAGTTGTCCTGAACGAACCTCTTGGTCCGTCGTAGGATGGCTATTGTTGATTGCGTTCCTCACCAGCCTGTTGATTACAGCCACACCACACTTGGTGTCCGCCGACGAGAGCAACCCCCGGCTCAAGCTCATCGAGCGGAATGTTTTTGACGCAACTTTGGAACCCGATCTGAGAAAAATTTCTGTCAATGACCTCACCGATATTGGCAGCGAAGCCGCCCTGTCTATTTTGATTCGTGCGATCCAGTCGGCGGAGGAATCAGTCGCTCTGTCGACACTCGAGGCAATCGCAGAGATGAACAATCCCCCAAGGGATGCCATCGAACCAATCATGGAGCGATGGTTGCGGAACGGGAACTCTTCGCTGGGCACCCCACTCCTGTCCGCACTGACCCGGTACGGCGGTGATAGCGTCACGATGTTGGAAACGGCATGCGATGTGGAACGCCCTCTTGAACAACGCCGAAGGGCTGTTTTCGCCCTTTCGGTTTTTGCTGGTGGTGAAGGTGCAACGGTCTTGATCGCTCTGGCCAATTCTGAAGACCATGAGGATATTCGTCTGGAGGTCTTTGATGGGTTGCGGTCTTTGTGGAGTCGACTCGCACCCAACCGCCCCATCACGACAAACCTCAGCAATCCTCAAGCTTGGATCCCAATTCTGACTCCAAATGGGTCGGAATGCCAGCTGGAAAACCAACGGCGAGTCGAAGCAGAAGAAGAACGAGAACGCTTCGCTGACTCCTTAATGCGAAGCCGATCGACGATCTACAACCTGCTTCCGGAAGGGGAACGTGCCAGCCAACTTCGTGATGATTTGTCATCAGACGTGGCCCCAATACGACGTGCCGCGATGATCCGAATCGATGAAAGATTGCGAGACGGAATCTCACCATCTGATCCAATTGCTACCGCACTGATGACCACATTGGATGACTCGGATGAAGCCAACAAAATTTTGGCGGCAAGTATCCTCTCCAAAGTCAATCCCCAATCCACGGCGGTCGCCATTGCGAACCGACTGGAAATGCAGCGAACGTCAGTGATTCAGCAATGGGGTGTGCATCTCACCCGAACCCCGGTTGTCGAAGCAGCCCTTCCAGCATTGGGGCTCCTGAGGAATCAAGTGGGTTCCGAAGAAGTTGGGGTAGGTGTGCTCTTGGCTCTTGATCGGGTCTCCAGCCTGCGAAACCTCTTCAGCAGTCAGCAAAAAAGCAGTCTGCAAGATTGGCTTGACCGGTATTTGGCCAACGGGGCCCCATCTCCTGAGGCCATCAAGCTTCGAGCCCGCATGAGTGGGGAGAAATTTAGAGAATCGCTCCGACAACAGCTCAGATCAACCGACCAGCAGCGATCACTTCATGCGGCATGGGGCTTGGCGGAGCTGGGGGCTGTTTCAGATCTCAGTCCCCGTTCTGAGACGAGCTTTCAAGTTGAACCATGGCTGACAGCCTGTCTGAATCACAACCCAAGTGGAGGATTTGTTGATCAGGCTTTTGTGAAGGACTTGCTCGATGCTGAACAAATCAACCAATTGGTCAGCTTAAAGCTTAAGCCAAAATGGGAATTGGCCGTGGTGCACCTGGCCCGCCGGACCAATCCGATCCAACTGTACAACACTGATCTTTCGCTTGAACGGGTACTGGGAATGGAAGCCGCTCGAGTACGAAGAGAGTTGTTCGATCAAGAGCACTGGGACTCTTGGATTTTGGCCCGATTGACCGACGATCCAACCACCCGAGATCTGTCGATACGAAATGTCGCGCGAGCGTTGATCAGAGTCGGAAGGAGTGCGGAAGCAAAGGCTTTGGCGGAAAACTTCATGAACTCTGAAGCGGCGAAAAATGACGTGCTCCTCGAACTTGCCCTGCGACAAAGTTACTGGAACACTGCTGAGTCACAAGAATCGAAGTCCAACTGGGTTCGCGTGCTTGGGAGTTGCGACCCCAACGACCAGCAAATTCGTCCTGCTCTTTTCGAATTGGCACAAGCAATGGCCACGTCCAATGATGGTCTTGACGTTGGTCCAGTGGTAGACCACTTGGACGCTGCAGTGCTTGCAATCCTCGCGGAAGAAGATGCCAAATTAAACGAATTGGAAGTGTGGCAGGTCATTGTTGACCGACTGCCCAACGGAACCCAAGAGCGGTGGGCGGAACGATTGGCCGCGTTGAGCCCCATACGAGCCGATGATTCTTTACCAACACAAATCCCTGAGCCCACCCCGAATACAGATGATTCGGAACCTTTACCAACCTCAGCCCCCACAGATCCCGAGAGTTAAGGTTTGGGGACTGCGCTGTAGCTTTGGTTCCAAGGACGGGATGCAATCGTGAACCACGAAGGATCGCTCCCCAATGAACCAGATCCCGAATGAATTGATGAAAACCGCACAGGAATGGTGCCAAAATGCCAATGCACCAATGGTCTTCAGTGGCGCGGGCCTGAGTGTAGAGAGCGGGATCTCTGCCTTCCGAACCGAGGACGGTCTGTGGAACCAAGTTGATGTAGAGAAATACGCAACCCCACAAGGGTTCAGAAACGACCCAAAAGCCGTACGAAAATGGTATTGGGAACGCCGCATGGCCCTTCCCCATGCGAAACCAAACCCAGCTCACTTTGCTTTGGCAAAAGCTTCATGGCGGCACGCCACGCAAAACGTCGACGATCTTCTGGAACGTGCCGGATGCGACAACGTCTTGCATTTGCACGGAACTTTGCTTCAAGAAAGATGCCACCACAATTGTGGTTATGAAGTGGATGTTGACGTGGCCGTTGGCCCCCCCCCGGAATGGTGTCCTGAGTGCAACAGTCCAACTCGTCCGAGCGTGGTCTGGTTCTCCGAACCACTGGATGAGGAAGTGCTTCATAAAGCAAAAGAGTGGGCACTGTCATGCGATCTGATGCTGGTGGTTGGGACTCGCGCTGAGGTGACACCAGCTGCTGATTTGATCACGATGGCAAAATCAGTGCATGCTCAGGTTGTTGTGGTGAACCCAGGAGAACATGTGGCCGAGAGCATGGCAGACCTTACGCTTTCAGGTGCTGCAGGAGAGGTTCTGCCCGTGCTTTTGCACGGTATCCAGTGAGCATGCTCAGGCTCTGGAGAATCAAGCACATTTCCTACTCTGTTCGAGCGCGATCGATCCAGCCACCACCGAGAACCTGATCCGCGGCCTCGTCGTAGAGGACGCATGCTTGCCCGGGAGCAACAGCGTCCTGGGGGGCATCGAACTGCACCTCGAACGCGTCGCCCTCATGACGGACCACCTCGGCCAACACCGGCTCAGCGTTGTAGCGGATCTTGGCCTGACATCGCAGTGAACTTCCGGCTGGCGGGAGATCAATGAGCCAGTTGGTATCGGTGGCGAAGAGGCCTCGGCTCGCCAGTCTCTCACGGGGTCCGACCACTACGGTGTTGGTGGCGGGAATTCGGTCAACAACAAAGACCGGATGTCCAAGTGCAACCCCCAAACCTCGACGTTGTCCGATGGTGAAATGTTGGTGCCCTTCATGCACTCCAAGTTGCTTGCCCGACTCATCGACGATGGGACCTGGCGTCAAGGAACCAGGGCGTCTTCGCTCAACCAGACCGGCGTAATCCCCATCAGGGACAAAGCAAATTTCTTGCGAATCAGGCTTGTCAAAAACAGGAAGGCCGAATTCTTCGGCGAGAGCTCGGACTTTGGGTTTGGACAAGCCACCAATTGGCAATCTCATCTCACCGAGGCGATCGCGAGGGGCGCCAAACAAGACGTAAGACTGATCTTTGGCTCGATCGAGTCCCCGGTGCAAAGTCGTTGAACCGTCAGGTTGCAGTTCCGTGCGAGCGTAGTGCCCGGACGCCACCGCTTCAGCGCCGATGGATTTGGCATATTCGTGGAGTTTGCCAAATTTCAACCAGTCGTTGCACCGAACACAAGGGTTCGGAGTCCGACCTTGTTCGTATTCATCGACGAAGTAATCGATGATGCGTCCAAAGTCCTTTTTGAAGTTGCAGACGTAAAACGTCACCCCAAGTTGTGCCGAAACCTCGCGGGCATCTGCAGCATCATTGATGGAACAACAGCCTTGATGACCAATGCGTATTTTTTCCGGGTCACACACCACACCCGCGGTATCAAACGGCTCAAGCTCATCAAATGTGTCACCAGGGGAACCAAGTCGCATGAAACACCCCACGACTTCATGGCCCTCTCGTTGCAGCATGGCAGCAGCAACGGAAGAATCAACCCCCCCACTCATGGCGACCAAGATCTTTGCCATGATGGCATCTTAGTCATTCAACTTTGGTGCTCAGCAAACGGATTGGTGTGAAACAAAGAGGGCCCCGCACAGCTTTTGGCTGTGCGGGGCCATGGAGTCGGCGATGACCTACTTTCCCGCGGTGCAGTATCATCGGCATCGAGGGCTTGACGGCTGAGTTCGGAATGGAATCAGGTATTTCCCCACGACTATGGTCACCGACAAAGCTCACAAATGACTTTCGTCAATCGTGAACGATGCTCTGCCAAAAGGCAAAGCGTGACGTTCGCGTGATTCGAGCACGTAGAGTCCAAACCAAAAGATGGTTTGGAGAGACTTGCAAGCCTGTGAAAGGCTCGAGAATCAATTTGCTGGACCACAAAATCCAGCCATTGACAGGGCTCCAGGAGCGCCGTTTGGGCAATCCAAACAACATTCGAGGGTGTCCGGTCAAAATGATCACGGGACTTGACCATTAGTACCGCTTCGCTGAGGACATCTCTGCCCTTACACGTGCGGCCTATCAACCCGGTAGTCTTCCGGGGGTCTCAATGCAACGCTCATCTCTAGGGGGGCTTCCCGCTTAGATGCTTTCAGCGGTTATCCCTGCCCAACTTAGCTACCCAGCTGTGGCCCGAGCGGGCCAACTGGCGCACCAGGGGTTGGTCCTTCCCAATCCTCTCGTACTAAGGAAAGATCCTATCAACGTTGCTACGACCATGGCAGATAGGGACCGACCTGGCTCACGCCGGTCTGAACCCAGCTCGCGTACCGCTTTAATGGGCGAACAGCCCAACCCTTGGGACCACCTACAGCCCCAGGATGCGATGAGCCGACATCGAGGTGCCAAACCGCTCCGCCGCTATGGACGCTCGGGAGCGATAAGCCTGTTATCCCCGGGGTACCTTTTATCCGATGAGCTACGACCCTTCCACACGGGATCGCAGGATCACTAGAACCTACTTTCGTAACTGCTCGACCTGTTTGTCTCGCAGTAAAGCCGGCTTGTGCTCTTACACTCGAAACACGGTTTCCAACCGCGTTGAGCCGACCTTTGTGCTCCTCCGTTACACTTTAGGAGGAGACCGCCCCAGTCAAACTGCCCGGCATGCACGGTTCCCTGCCCAGCTTCATGGGAGTCAGGGTTAGATCACAACAATGCAAAGAGTGGTATTTCACCAACGGCTCCACCAGGACCGAAATCCTGACTTCAAAGCCTCCCACCTATCCTACGCATCACAGAATCGTGATCAATACAAGCCTACAGTAAAGGTCCACGGGGTCTTTCCGTCTTGCCACGGTAAGGCGGCATCTTCACCGCCACTACTATTTCACCGAGTTGGTTGTGGAGACAGTGCGCCAATCGTTACGCCATTCATGCGCGTCGGAACTTACCCGACAAGGAATTTCGCTACCTTAGGACCGTCATAGTTACGGCCGCTGTTTACCAGTGCTTCGGTTGTAAGCTTCGCCGGAGCTAACCTACTTCCTTGACATTCTGGCACCGAGCAGGCGTCACACTGTATACGTCCTCTTTCGAGTTTGCACAGTGCTGTGTTTTTGATAAACAGTCGTCAGCGCCTTTTCTCTGCGCCCTCCGTTTCCGGTAGGGCCCCCTTATTGCGAACGTACGGGGTCAATTTGCCTAGTTCCTTCACAACCATTCTCTCGAGCGCCTGAGGTTATTCACCACGCCTACCTGTGTCAGTTTTAGTACGGGTCACGGATTGCCCACGAAGCTTTTCTTGGAACTCTTCCACCCACTGCCGGACGCTTCACTGTCCCGTGTAGCTTTCGAATCCGCACTTCGCTTTGATCTCACCGTGAGGGCCGGAATATTAACCGGCTGTCCATCGACTACCCCTGTCGGGCTCGTCTTAGGTCCCGCCTTACCCTGGGCGGATTTCCCTTCCCCAGGAACCCTTAGGCTTTCGGCGACGGAGATTCTCACTCCGTTTATCGTTACTCAATCCTGCATATTCACTTGCTGCCGCTCCAACGTCCCTCACGAGACGCCTTCAGCGCTGACAGCAACGCTCCGCTACCACTTTCGTCCACGGCTTCGGTACGAAACTTGATTCCCGATCATTATCGGCGCCAAAATCCTCGACCAGTGAGCTGTTACGCACTCTTTAAATGGTGGCTGCTTCTAAGCCAACATCCTGGCTGTCACTGCATCTTGACTACCTTAAGAACTGAGTCCCGTTTGGGGACCTTAGCCGGTGGTGAGGGTTGTTTCCCTTTCGTCCATGGAAATTATCTCCCATGGGCTCACTCCCGTGACAGAGTCCAACAGTATTCGGAGTTTGATTCAGGTGGGTAGGTGCAATACCCCCCAGCCCGAGTCAGTGCTCTACCCCTGCTGGATGTAACACGAGGCTGCCCCTAAAGGCATTTCGCGGAGAACGAGCTATCTCCCAGTTTGATTACACTTTTAGTCCACCCCACAGGTCATCCCCTAACTTTTCAACGTTAGTGAGTTCGGTCCTCCAGCCGGTGTTACCCGGCCTTCAACCTGCCCATGGGTAGATCACTAAGGTTTCGCGTCTGGTCCCCACAACTCAACGCCCTTTCAGGCTCGGTTTCCCTACGGCTCCGCAGCGTTACTGCTTAACCTAGCTATGAAGACCAACTCGCAGGATCATTATGCAAAAGGCACGCGGTCACCCGAAGGCTCCCACCGCTTGTAGGCACATGGTTTCAGGTACTTTTCACTCCCCTTGTCGGGGTGCTTTTCATCGTTCAGTCACCTTACTGGTTCACTATCGGTCGTCGAGGAGTATTTAGCCTTAGGGGGTGGACCCCCCATGTTCGCACGGAGTTTCACGGGCTCCGTACTACTCGTGGGCTGGCCGACTCATCATTACAGGACTGTCACCTTCTTTGGTCCACCTTTCCAGGTGGTTCGTGAGTCTGTCGGTTGGTCCCTGTTCGCTCGCCGCTACTAAGGGAATCGCGTTTGCTTTCTTTTCCTCTGGCTACTTAGATGTTTCAGTTCACCAGGTTCGCTCTCAATACCTATACATTCAGTATTGAGTACCCCGCAGGGTGGGTTGCCCCATTCGGAAATCCCAAGATCAAAGCCTGTTACCGGCTCCTTCGGGCTTATCGCAGGTTACCACGTCCTTCATCGCCTCTCGACGCCAAGACATCCGCCATGTGCCCTTAGGCCCGTGATCATTCCGACCCGACATCGTCGAATCGGCACGAGCCTTTCTCAGGCATGCTCATGTCTCACCGTTCGTGTGCACTCCAACAAAGTGGAGGTGTCATCACGAACAAGTCATCTACGTGTTCACGATCTGCCCTCTTGGTTGATCCAAACCTTCAAGCCTCGCGGACCAAAATTCCGCGTGGGGAAGGAGGAGTCGACCGGCAGATCGTCTCGAATCATGCAGTTGTCAAAGAGCGACTGGTTGCCCTTTACCCGCAAGCAGGTTGCCACTTTGCCCGCTGAGGTGCGGACGAAGAGGCGAGCCGAGGAGTTTAGCAGAACCCGAGCATCTGTCAATGTGATTGAAGACCTGTGCACT
Organism: Phycisphaeraceae bacterium; assembly: GCA_004213555.1. Lineage (GTDB taxonomy): Bacteria > Planctomycetota > Phycisphaerae > Phycisphaerales > SM1A02 > UBA8653. The sequence goes on from SHAP01000006.1 coordinate 98,625, forward strand.
CTTTTTTTTGCTTTTTTCTTCGACAAGTTCTCGGACGTTGGGCCTGAGAGCACACCCAATTCTCGGACTTTTTGACTCCTACAGAGAGAGTAAAAAAAGGCTCGGCACCAGGGCCGAGCCTCCAAAAGTAATTGTGGCAAGGCGGTTTACCTATCGCCTCGACCCCCACCGGAAGAGCCGCTTGAACCGCCAAAGCCGATGCCCCCGCCGCCACCAGATGGAGGCCCTTGGGGCGCATCCTGCTCATCATCCTCAGATTCGGGTTCCGCCAAGGCGTCCGCTTCATCAACCCATTGCGTGAACTGATCTCGGGAAAGACTTGTGCCATCGAGCCAAACGCTTCGGGACAGGAGAGGCCGTGCATGGTCACTGACATGCTGCAATCGCACAATGGCGGCTTGACCAGCTTCAATGTCTTCGTCCCCCATGGAGTAGTCAATTTCTAGATCCACCGGCATCCAATCGGTACCAAAATCAATTTCAACGCGTTCATCGCCGTTTTGTTTCCGTTGTGTGTCACCAATTCTGGCGCCAAGTTGAAGCCGGTTGTACGTGTGCGACCACCAACGCCCCTCCTTGAAGCAGAACACTTCGGCCTGCATTTTGGAGGCGTCAACTTGGCCCCCAGTCAAAAAGAACTGACTGAAGCCAGGAACCGCAACGGTGTCGGTCCAAGAGGAATTCTCCGTGGGCATGACCATGGACTTCGCCAGACTGATTTGGGCTTCTTGGAGATCAAGTTGTCGAGCAAAGAACGGGTTCAGCACATCAAACCGAACCCGGTACCGGTATTCCGCTCCTGGTTCAACTTCTAGGTCATGGAACCATGCCACCGCGAGGTCGTCGGCCAAGCCCGCAAGCTCCACCGCGCCAGCTTGAGATGGGTCATATCCCAACGCACGCAGTCGGTCCTGAGCTTTCGAAACATCTTTCAAGGCATCTTGGTATTGCTTCTGCAAGCCGGCCAACTGACGCTTTTTCTTTTCAGGGTCTTCTGGAGTGCCTGTACCAGCCCCGAAGCCGCCTGAACCAGAACTCAGACCAGCACCAGGGGCTGCACGTTTGCCACTTGATTCCCTTCGCCCACTGCCTCCACCAGATCCACGGTTGCGATCACCGCCACCGAGGCCACTTGGGCCTGATCCCTGACCTGGCTTCCGTTCGTTGCGGTCAGGTTCGTCCACCTCACCAGGGGTCCCCCCCAATCCCTCAATCGAGGCGGCTCGGCGGTTGGCTTTTTTCTGGGCCTCACGAAGCTTTCGTTTCCAGTTGGCGATTTCACGCCAATTGTCCCCCTTGGAGGCATCATCCTCCTGCGCTGAAGGGGCCAAAGGAGCGCTCCAGCGATCACTCGCAGTGGCGTAGAACTCTGGACGGAGAATGTCTTGCAAAATCGGCGACGGCGTTCGATCTTGGCCCCGGTCCAACCAAAGCGATTCAACAATGGCATCACGATCTTTTCGAGACAACCCGTCTTCAATCAGGTTGTCACGAAGTGACCAACGCGCTGGCATGGTTTTGAGGACGACCGCTGGAGCCCACTCCCCATCGACGCGCTGCTGACGTTCCACCATAATATCCAAGACATCAATTTGTCCGGAATACCAAGCTTCTGGCATTTCCCGGTCGTCGCCAGGAGCGTCACGCATGGCCGCATCCATTTGATCCCAAGGGATCTGAAAGCCGATCGTGTTCCAAACAATATCGCCGCGTGAACCTGTCACGCCAAGACGCGATTCGAGAATTGATTCGTCATCGCTCGACAGTTCAAGATCATCAATCGTTATCGCATCAAAATGGGTTTCAACAAAGACCTGCGAAGGGCCTGGTAGAGCAGGGACGTTGTATGCACCAGCAGTAAGCGTGATGCCACCGACACCACCGAGATCAACGGCGGCCTCCGTAACCTGCACTCTGCGGAAGCCAACAGTCGGAGTCTCCACCAACTCGGCAAAAGATGCCCCAACTTCCCCGGATGCTTCCATCAGTTCCACGCCTGCGGGCAGACCTTCAACCTCAATAGCGGCTTTGAGGCGCCGGGTTTGCTCCTCCAACCGTGTGTCAACGGTGCCGGGGTTGACTTCTCCCCCAGCGGCCTTGGTGGTGGGGGCTTCAGAAAGAAGTTGCATGGCAGCGAATGCGACAGCAAAAACCGCCGCCAAGCCAAGAATGCCCTTCTCGATGAAGCGTTCAACGACTGTGATCCCTTTGGTCTTCATGATGCACCTCGGCGCTTAGCGCCAACCCTCCGATCCTGGGCCCGTCATTCCACCATCCATACCCTGATCTCCCATCGGGTCAGCGACAGGAATGCCCAGCGCCTTCCGCAAGTCAGCAGGCATCCACCAAGAGACTTGAGCACCAGATCCGGCATCAAACCCATCGGTCGATCCTGCAGAAGTCACTTTTGATTTGTCATGATGCAAAGAACGGAACCACACGGTTTCGAGACGAAGCGCAACGTCAGAAACGGGGGCCGATCCGTAGTAACAGCCTTCTGCCAACGCGGCAAAGGAATCAACTGGAGTCAATGAGACGTCAAGAACCGTGAAGAAGTTCTTCCGGGTCAGTTCATCAATGACTTCAGGAAGACGCGCGGTCTCCACCACCATCAAAATGTCAACTGGACGAACATCCCAGACGCCGTTGCTTTGGCGACCGGTCAGTGAGTAGGAAAGGTCTTTGGTGATTTGCTGATCAAGAGAGTTTGGCCCTCCGGCCGTACCACTGCCACCGGAAGCACCTCCACCCATGCCCATTCCCCCGGGACCAGGCTGACCAGACCCACCTTCCAATGAAGCTATTGGCTCTGGAGCAATTCTACGAATGTGCTTGACCGGATTCTCAAACACACCTTCGGGACGGTTGTTGGCAGTCAACGCTTGCAAAATGTCTTCGCGGATCCAGTAGTCCCATTGCCACAGGTAGAGCTCGCCCAAGGCATACGACTTGGTTTGCTCGTAAGGAGCAAAATCTAAGGCCGCGGCGTCGAGGTAGACCCCGCCTTCCATGGCCCGGTCACGCAATGACGAGACTCTTTGCTCGGACATGGCGACGCGGTAGTCGTCCAGATTTTCTTCCGGGATTTCATCCAGACCGCCCAGGTACATGCGTCGACGGGCCCGCAATTTTTCAACCAACTCCTCTTCGCCAAGGGGCTTGACGGCAGCCACTTTGCTCTCCAATTGAGCGTACGCAGATGCCATTTGCCCATGGAACGTTTCGGGAATCACTTCTCGTTTTGAAGATGGAGGTTCAGGGAACAGCTCGGTGTTGAATGGCTTGCGGCCGCGGAGGTGAAAAGATTCTGCGTCAGCAACAAATGCTTCCGCATATGCGTTGCTTCGTTCAACTTGCGCGTTGACCTCTTCGATCAACTTGGAGGTTGGGACCCCTGAACCGGAAACAATGTTGCTTCCTGCGATCGATACGTCGAGGCTGCCACGATGGAATCCATCCAACTGATTCACGACTTTGGCGCGTTCGGAGAGCGTAGATTCAACTTTCTCACGCTCACCTGAGGCCCAAACCACCGCGCCACCGCCGATACCCAATGAAAGCACCAAGGTCAGCAGAGACCAAAGGTTCGCCTTCAAGAGTGCAATCACTTTTTTGGTGTTCATGCCTGTCCTCCATTCCGAGACTTCTTCGTGCTGCTTGAGTACTCATCAAACTCTGAAGAAGGCGTGGCACCGGATTGGTCCAACTCGACCTCAAAGGTCACTGGGTAGATGTAGTACGTGGTCCCGCTGGGAAGACGAGCAGGTGCGGTGGGCAAAACCGCATCTTTCAATATTTCGGCGGCTCCGATTTCAGAGGGATCCGATGACCCCTCATTGCCGCGGGGGCCTCTTGGAGCACCAAAGCCACCAATACCGCCAAAAGCGCCTCCTGTGGGGGGCGCGGCTTGGCCACCGGCCGGCGCGGTGTTGCCACCAAGTCCAGCCCCAGGTGCTTGACGTCCAGCACCTCGGGCCCGTCGCCCTTGGCCTGCCATACCCATGCCACCACCCCCACCGGCTGGTTGTCCCATTCCCATGCCCATACCGCCCATTCCGGGCCGAGCACCGGAGGATTGACCTGGAGCTGGGGCCGCAAATCCAGCAGAGCTGTTGCCAGGATCACCGGTCACCGTGCCATCCGCTTCCACGTTGGCTTGGGTGCGGGAGGTGGCATTCAGTTGAACCGAGTCGGCAACGATGGTGTACGGGCGTCCCTCCAGTTCTTCCTCAGCTTGCTGGCGAAGCCAAGCGGCAACCGTTCGGTTTAAGAAGTCATTGGGGCCGTCGTGGGTCACTTCCACATGCATCGTGACCGCCACTCGCTTGCTTTCACCCGAATACACACCAGACATATGACGAAGACGGACGAGTCGTCTTTCCCCTGGATCAATGGAAAGATCCCCGGCCGAGGCTCGGAGCAACTCACGCTGAGGATTCGAAGAGTCCAAGGCGCTGTGAACATCACGAACAAGCCAATTCCAAACTTCACGATCTTCGAGGAGCCCACGGATGTTGTCCGCAGCAGCACTGGACTGTGCGTTCCCCTTGGCTGCGTCAAATTGAGACTGCAACGCGGTGGCCGCACTTGCGGCAGAGCGTGCTTGCGACAATGCCGTCTCGCCTTGAAATTGTCCTCGCTCAGCGATGGGCCCCAAGACGCTGGAGGTCAAACCCAAGGCGATCAAGACGCCAGCCGCCACAAACCACTTGGTCTTGGCCGCCCACATTTGTGTTCGCAAAATGGTCGATGGAACCAGGTTGGCTTCCACCGAGCCAAGGCCGACCCCCTGCAAGGCCAACCCATATGCGGTTCCCAACGTGACAGTGTGCTCGGCGAAGCTTGCGGCTTCGCGTCCACCGACGGAAATCCGCTGGAATTCGTCAAGTCGAACGATATCCAGTCCGAGTTGAGCACCAAGGAACTTTCGGAGTCCTGCGATTCGGAACGTGGAACCCAAGCCGACAATTTTCTTGATTTGAGTCCCAGGATTTTGACCTTGGTAGTAGTTGATGGTTTTTTGCAAATCATCGAGCAAATCACTGAAAACAGGCCGCATGGCTTGCATGATCTGCTTGGTGTACTTGCTGCTGGCGGCGTCTTGCTTCAAGCTTTCGGCTTTGGCATACGGCAGATGGAAGGTGTCCTTCACGGCTTGAGTGAAGTGGGTTCCCCCGACGGGGAATGTGCGAATCCAGCAACGCCCACGATGGGCGATAACCACATCGGAAGCGTGGGTGCCAATATCAAGAACAACCAGCGGCTCCTCTTCATCGCGGATGGAAGCACCGTTCTTGTTCGAGTCAACCAGACCAGAATCCCAAGCGACCGCATTCAAGACAGCCAAAGGACCAACGGTCAGGGCCTCGGGCGACAACCCCGAATCAGACCACCGCGAAAGCAGGTCTTGTACTTTGGCCCGAGTTGTGGCGAAGATGCCGACTTCGATCTCGGGGGAGTCGTCATCTTGAAAGGCCTGGTAGTCCCACTCCACTTCCTCAATAGGGAAGGGGATTTGTTGTTTTGCTTCGTACTCAACCAACCCAGGAATGGCTTTTGGTTCAGCCGGAGGCAACTTGGCGAAGCGGATCAACGCATCTTGGCCCGGAAGATTCATGACCAGAGTCTCGCCTTCGAGCGATTTCTGGCTGATCAACTGGCCCAAAGAAAATCGAACAATGGCGTCCGATTCTTGTCCACTGAGATCGGGATCACCGAGTGTCCGGCTGTGTGGAATCACGCAGAAATCAGAAACGGCAACCTGATCCCCACTGCGTTCAAGACAGATCGCCTTCACCGCTGCGACACCGACTTCGATACCCCATGCCCTTTGATTGCCTGCCATGTTGCACAAGCCTCCTTTGGCAACCGATCGGCTGCTCCGAAGGAACGATCATACCGGTCAGAGCACATTGTGGAGGTGATCGCGGCTCTTTCCACGTGGGAAGGAGCACGTTCAGCCGGTACAATGCGGACATCATGAGTGATATCGATCCACAGCCCACCAACGACCCATCCCCGGAGCCTTTGGCAGAGGGGGGGGAACAGAATCCCGCTCCTGAGACTCCTTCGGCTGAATCGCCTGCGGCTGAGGCGACGCCCTCCGATCCAGCACCAGAGGCGCTGCCAGCGGACATTTCGGCTGAGGTCGACGCACTTCAGGGTGAACAGGGGACGCCATCGAATCCTGAGGCTGCCGCGTCGCCAGAGGTGGCGAATGAGAGCCCCCCCCCCGTTGACCCAACCGCGATTTTGAATGCCGCTTTGGGAGCGATGAACGCAGCCGACAACATGGTCGAGCTTGCTCCTGGTGCAAGAACCACCGGATCCGTCCAATCCATCAATTTGGACCGCAGGGAAGCAATCATTGAGTTTGGCCCCAAGGACAGTGGAATCTGCAGCCTTGATCAATTTGACTCGTTCCCCAACCCAGGGGATCGATTCATCTTCGTCCTGGGCCCCGCGCAGGATGCGGAGGGACTTTGGCCACTGAGGCTTGAAGGTTCAGCCACTCCGGTGAAAGGCCAAACGCTTGAAAAAGGGCAGGTTGTAGAGGCCTTGGTCAAAAAGGCCAACAAAGGTGGACTGGAACTTTCCTTCAAAGGAATCCGCTGCTTCATGCCAGCTTCCCAAGTTGATGTTGTTCACCACGAGAGCTTTGACAACTTCGTAGGACTCAAACTGGAAGCGAAGGTGATCGAAGTACGCGAGGGTGGCAAGAATGTCATTCTGAGCCGTCGTGCAATGCTCATCGTTGCGCAAAGGGAGCGTCGGAAAGAGCTTCTGAAAAACCTCACGGTGGGCGACACGGTTGAAGGGACGGTGCAAAGCTTGCAACCGTTTGGAGCCTTCGTCGACCTCGGAGGACTCCAAGGGCTCGTTCATGTCGCCGAATTGTCTCATTCTCGTGTGAATGACCCGGCCCAAGTGGTCAAGGTCGGCCAAACGATTCGTGTCAAAGTGCTCAAGATTGAGAAAAAAGAAGGCAAGACCAGGGTGGCGCTTTCACTGAAGCAGACGATGGAAGATCCCTTCGTGGCCGCGTCCGGAAGCTTAGAAGTTGGGGCAGAGCTCTCGGGACGTGTCACCAAGATCCTTGATTTTGGGGCATTTGTTGAGGTTGCCCCCGGGATTGAGGGCCTGGTGCACATCTCAGAAATCAGCAATCGCCGCATCCAGCATCCCTCGGCGGTTCTCAAGCCGGACATGGTGGTCCAAGTCACGATCTTGAGCGTGGACGAAGGCAAGAGGAAGGTGTCCCTGACCATGCGATCCGCTGCCGACCGGGAAAAGGACAACCAGAAGAAGGACGCGGATGCCATGCGGGTAGATGACCCAAGCGTTCGCAAACTGCTGGCCAAATTTGGCTCAAACCGAGAGCTGCGCGGCGGGATCTGAACCCTCTATTGCAGATTTCCTTCGGAAATCACCACTTTTTAGGAGCCTCGCTTACCAAAAAGCGAACACTGTTCTATGGCATCTGTTGATGGCTGAACCAGAGGAAGTTTTATCCCATGATTTTGAACCTGCTGTCGTTTCTCGTAACCACTTTTGCTGGTGGAACAGAACCAACTGGGACCTCTATTCAATCAGTCTTTGATCCATCACTTCCCATCACCATGCAAGCCACCTTGCAAGGTGAAGACGGCCGGACATGGACATTGGACTTGCATCGTCACTCGGTCCGAGCGGACAACTACCGAGTTCTCGAACAACAACGTGATGGCTCATTCATCGAAGTCGAACCCGGTCCAGTGAACACCTACAGGGGCATCTTGGCCGGACAGCCGAACACCAGGGTGGTTGCGGCGGTGGTTGGAGACCAACTCGTCGGAGGATTTGAAGACCACGACGGACGATGGTGGATAGAAGAAGACGACTTCGGTGGACAAGTGCTCCGACACGAATCGGAAGTTGAACCATGCAAAGGAACTTGCGGAGTTGACGACCTTCCAATTTTTTCTGACGAAGAACTTCAAGACGGATTTGAAGAAACCCCCGACCTGCCTTCCGGATTTCTTGGTGGACTTCTCGATGAATGTGAACTGGCTTGTGATATGGATTACGAGTTCTACCAAGACTATGGCGGAAATTCCGAATCCAAAATCAACTCCGACATCAACAACGTGAACGGCTTCAACTACGAACCAGAGGTCAACGTCACACACTCCATCACCACCATCATCGTCAGAAGCAATGCCAGTGACCCGTACACCACCACCAACGCCGGCGGCCTGCTTGACCAAGTTCGCAGCCACTGGCTTGGCAACCAACAAGGTGTTCAACGGGATTTGGTCCAAATGTTCAGTGGTCGAAATCTCGATGGCGGCACCATCGGCGTGGCCTACCTTGACGCCATCTGCAGCACAAACAATGGCTATGGGCTTTGCGAATCCGGGTTCAGCACCTCCTGCCAGACCGACTTGATCAGTCATGAGCTTGGCCACAATTGGGGCTGCAACCACATCAACGATGGCAACACCATGAATTCTTCTCTGACTTGCTCCAACAACTTCAGCACCAGCAGCAGAAACACCATTCAAAACACTGCCGCGACCAGCGGGTGCATTGGCTCCGCAGTCCCAGACGCAGGGGCCTGTTGTTTCACCACCGGATTCTGCACCAGCCTCGATGAGAGCGGTTGTGAGAACTCGGGCGGCTTCTTCTTCGGCTTGGGCGAAGCTTGTCCCGCCGATCAAGGAACTTGCGAAATTCCAGAACCTGAAGGCGCTTGTTGCTTCCCCAACGGAACTTGCTCGGTCGTTGAGATCTCCGACTGTGCGAACGGGGGCGGGCAATTCCGCGGCGTAGACAGCAGCTGCTTCGGCGTGGACTGTTTGGCTGGAGCGTGCTGCTTTGGCGCTGACGCCTGCACCACAGCCAATGAAGTGCAGTGCAATGCCGCGGGTGGCGCCTTCCAAGACGCCGGATCGGCCTGCGCGTCTGTGGACTGCACACCTCCAATTGGTGCTTGCTGCATCAATGGCGCCTGTGCACAACTCGAGCAAATCATTTGCTTGGCGGCGTCAGGGACGTTCAGCGGCATCGGGGTCGATTGCAGCAGTGTGTCCTGCGAACAACCCTGCCCCGAAGACATCGACAACAGTGGCGCGGTTGACTTCAACGACATTTTGTCACTGCTTGCCGCGTGGGGACCTTGTGGCGCTTGCAGTGAAGACATCGACAACAACGGAACGGTGGACTTTGCCGACCTGCTTGGAGTCCTGGCGGCTTACGGTGACTGCTAAGAAATCCACGAAACATCTTCTTGAACTTTTTGAACAAATACTCTTTTTTGAACATTTCAATTTGAATTGAGAATCCATGACCAGCCCCCTCTTCTGCGCATTTTTCCTTTTTGCCAATGCAGACGTGCCACCGCCCAACCACGCTGGGCCTTGGCAGTACTCGGATGGTCGTATCGTGGAAGACAACATCACCTATGAAGACTGGAACGCCTATTTCGCAGCTCGACCCGGTCGTCTTTGGCGGTGTGGGCTGGACACCACTTCCATCGAAGACGGCATCAATGGTTTCGGTGGATCGGGAGCCGACTGCTCATTGAGCTCGACCAACCCGTCTCCGGTCTACGACCCCAGCGTGACTTTGTATCGAATCCCTTGCGTGGTGCATGTGCTCACCAATGGCAGCCAGGGAAATCTTTCCACCGACTGCGTGGAAAGCGGTATCCGCATTCTGAACGAAGATTTCCTCGCACTCCCTGGCACCAACGGTGCTCCGGGTACTGACGTGCAAATTGAATTCTTCTTGGCCGAAGTTGATCCCGATGGAAATCCAACCAATGGCATCACTTATTCCAACAACAGCACTTGGTTCAATGACGGGGGCAACTACTGGAACAGCTTGGCTTGGGATCCTTCTCGATACATGAACATCTACTCCAACACCGCCGGTGGGAACCTGGGCTATGTGCCTGGATTCCCTCAGCAAGGCATCGCTGGTGACCAGAACGACCGAGTGGTGGTCCTCTGGTCATCTTGGGGCGATTGTTCGACCCAAGCACCGTACGACCTTGGCCGGACCTTGACCCATGAGGTTGGCCACTATCTTGGTTTGCTGCACACCTTCCAAGGCGGGTGTGGCTCGGCGTGCGCAACTTCTGGGGACCTGGTTTGCGACACCAATGCCGAAAGCGGGCCAAACTATGGCTGCGGCACCCCTTCCTCTTGCGGGAGTTTGGATCCGGTCAACAATTACATGGACTACTCAGATGACGCGTGCATGAACCAGTTCACCCCAGATCAAGCCCGAAGAATGCGCTGCACCCTCGAGTTCTACCGCACCGAACTTCCAGAAATTGGTCCCGGCGTGCCCTTGAATCTGACCCTGGACACCGCACCAACTTCAACCGTGGGGAGTTCAGGTCTGTCGGTCTCGCTGCAAATTGAAGAGACTGAACCCGGTGCACTTGATCCAAACTCCCCCGTGCTCGACTTCTCCATTGATGGTGTTCCCAACAGCGTGCCGTTGAGCTTCAATGTCACAAGCGATCGGTGGACCGGAAGCACCGGACCACTTCCCTGCACGTCCAGCCTTTCGTGGTCTGTCGCGGCCTCCGACGTCATGGGTGGCGAGCGACGGCTTGGTGCTTTTGATGCCACGGTGGTTGACAACGTAGATGTGCTCTTCCTCGACGGATTTGAGACCAATTCCGGATGGACGGTCAGCGGAACCGCCACCGACGGGCAGTGGACCCGTGGCGCTCCGATCACCAATTGCGATCGCGGGAATCCCACTGAAACACCAGATGGCAGCCCCAGTGCCTTCCTGACCGACAATTCCAACAACGGCGGAGACTGCAACAGCGACGTCGATGGTGGCGAAACGGTGCTGACTTCTCCGACGTTGGACGCCAGCAATCCTGATGCCGTTCTGAGTTACTGGCGTTGGCACAACAATGCTGTCGGAGCCAGTCCCGGAGGCGACCCATTCACGGTTGAAATCTCAGCCGACGATGGCAACTCGTGGGTCAACTTGGAAACCGTCGCGGGGAATTCCAGCGAGTCTTCGGGGGGGTGGGTTCGGAAGCAGTTCCAGGTCTCTGATTTTGTGAGCCCAACTGAGACTTGCCGAATTCGATTCATCTCCACCGATATTGGTGACGGTTCGGTGGTGGAATCGGCCGTGGACCGGGTCGAGATCACCGTGCAATCCTGCGAGACAGGTGAGCCCGCAGACTTTGATGGCGACGGAGATGTGGACTTTGAGGACCTCATCACTTTGCTCAGTTCATTCGGGCCCTGTGGCGTGCCTTGTCCTACCGACCTCGATGGCGACAATGCCGTGACGTTCGAGGATCTTCTTCGTCTGCTGAGCGTCTGGGGCTAAACCCGAAGACATTCAGTGCTGTTCCGGCGGCGAAGCCATAGCCTCGTCGCTTTCGGAGCGGTCACGATCAATGTCCTCTGCCACCGTGCGGTAGATGCTTTCCAACAAACCAACCATGGGAAATTTCCCTTTCAATGGTGGCTTGCCCAAACGCATCAACAAAGCAAGCGGAGGAAAGGGGCCCATCGCCTCAGGCTGCGATGAACTGCGACCGCGCCAAAAGTTTCGTTCTGGATCGGGACCCGCGGTGGTCGGACGGGGATCTCGGTGCGCCGTAAGTGCACCCCGAAGACGCACCGCGCGTGCATCACGAAGCAAGACCGCCAGATCGTCCATCGGAAGTCCGACCGCCACCAACAATGGTTTGAGGTCTTGCTCGAGCAACTGAGCAGCTGCCGCCGCAGCGCAGACCACCCTGTGTTCAAAACCAATCGGTTTCGCATCCAACTCTGCCGACAAATCCGCGCCCGTTGGTACGAGACGACCGCCGAGTTCCCGAATCAAACCCACCAAGTTGCTCGGAATCCCACCTTCCTCAATGCGAACCAAATTGCGTGGATCCTCACTGAGACGTTCGACGACCATTTCTCGAACTGTTTCGGAGAGCACTGGAACCAAAAGGTCAACCTCATGGGGTTGGCGGCGAATGCCTTGCACTTTCATCCGAATGCGGCCTGGCAAACCGAGAATGCTCATGGCTTGGCCCAAAGTTCCCCAACGAAGGCCTTCGGCTTTGGATTCCTTAGAAGAACGCTCCAAAACAGAAAGCCACAGGCGAGATGCCGGTGAATCGCCGGTGCAATCGGGCCCCTCTTCACCAATGAGGATGCCTTTTTTGACCCGGCGGGGTTCGGTCCGCTCGTGTTGATACTGGGGTTCTGTCATTCGTCATCCCCAAAATCACCGCCCCGGAAGGTCAACAAGCTGCGAAGTTCATCGGTGTCCAATTCGGTGAGCCAACTTTCCCCGGAACCAACAATGTTCTTGGCCAACTCGACTTTGGATTCAATCATGCGATCAATGCGTTCTTCAAGCGTGCCAGAGCAGACAAATTTGTGCACCTGCACGGCACGGGTTTGGCCAATTCGGAAGGCACGATCTGTGGCCTGATTTTCCACCGCTGGATTCCACCAGCGATCAAAATGGAAGACATGGTTTGCCGCGGTGAGATTCAGTCCAACCCCACCGGCCTTCAATGACAGCACGAAGACCGGAATGTCATTGCCCGCATCTTGGAAACGATCGACCATTTCCTGACGCTTGGCGGTGGGGGTTCCTCCGTGAAGGAAGAGGATTTCCCGGTCCAATGTCCGCCGCAACATCGAAACCAACAGATGCCCCATCCGACGAAACTGTGTAAAGACCAAAGCCTTGGAACCTGAAGCTTGGACCTCTTCGAGCATCTCACAAAGGCGACGGCATTTCCCAGACCGGTTGCGGATGGCTTCTGGATCAATCCCAATTTCAGAGGAATCAGCATCACCTTCGACCAAACCTGGGTGGTTGCAAATTTGCTTGAGGCGAACCAGCATGGCGAGAACCAGTCCACGCCGACGCATGCCCTCCGCCTCACCAAGTTCACCCATCATTCCCGAAACAGCTTGCTCGTACAAAGTGGCCTGTTCAGGAGTCAGAGTGGCGTGTTCAATGGTTGTGGTGCAAGGTGGCAAATCATCAATCACCGAACGATCTGTTTTTACGCGACGCAACACGAACGGGCGAACCATTTGTCGCAACCTCTCGGCCCGGTCTCCGTCTCGATGGCGCTCAATGGGCACCGCGAAGCGGCGACGGAATTCTCCAGATGAACCCAAATATCCAGGGTTCAAGAACTCCATGATGGACCAAAGTTCGGACAGCCTGTTCTCCACCGGCGTTCCGGTGAGAGCAATGCGACGTCGGGCCGGAAGCGCGCGAATGGTTGCGGCCTGCTTGGTTGGAGGGTTCTTGATGTATTGGGCCTCATCAAGAACAACTCGGTGCCATTCGCTGCGTTCAAGATCCTCTTTATCCCGACCAACCAAAGAATACGTTGTCACCACAATGTCGCTGGACTCGACCATACGGTCGAACGCGTCACCACTTGTTCGCTCCAAGCCATGATGAATCGATACCCGCAACTCGGGGGCGAATCGCTCTGCTTCACGCTTCCAGTTGGAAACGACTGACGTCGGCACGACCAACAACGTTGGGCCAGGTTGAGCGCCACCTTTGCGTTCGTGCAAGAGGAGCGCCAGTAACTGGACGGTCTTGCCGAGTCCCATGTCATCGGCGAGACAGCTGCCGAGACCAAATCGATCCAAGAACGCCAGCCAAGACAAACCACGTTGCTGGTAGGGACGGAGTTCACCCTGAAGTGAATCAGGTTGATCGACCTGGGTGTAATTGGCGGCACCGGAATCCAAGAGTTCAGAAACCCAGCCCGAAGCCTCAATGCCCGTAAGAGGGATACCCCCCTCTTCCCCTTCCCAAGCCATACGCATGGCTTCAAGGATGGTCCCTTGTCCTTCCCGAGCAGCAGCCAGTCGGGCGGCGGCGTCAGCCAACACCTCGGGATCAAGTTCTACCCATTGGTCATGAACCCGCCGCAAAACGGGACCACGTCTTGCTTCGGCCACCAAGGCTTGGAACTCATCAAACGAAAGGATTTGATCACCAACGGAAATTTCCCATTTGAAATCAACCAACGCATCCAAACCAAGGACACTCGCGCCCGCATCAAGATCAGAGGTGCTGCCGCTTTCTGATTCACTTGGTGCCAAGCTCAAACGAAGACCGATGCCACGGTCACGGGTGTTCCACCATTCGGGCAATTCAACCACAATGCCCGCTTCACGCAAGAGCGGAACCCCGGCAGTCAAAAGCCGGTGGGCAGCAATGGTGTCCAACACAAGTTCTGCCGGTTTGGCATCTTCCAACGCCGGCTCAAGTTCCCGGCATGCTCGCGCAGCGCGTCCCAACTCGGCCAAAAGCAACTCGTCGGGCGCTCGGCGGACCATCCCCAAACGAAGTCCGGCCTCTGGATCGTTGTGAATTTCATCGGCTTCCAGGCGCTCGCCGTCTTCACCTAGACCTTGCAAGAAAAACTGAACCGTCCAACGCGCTGTCTTCGCGTCGGCATCTTTAGGCGGCTCTATGAGGCGAAGTCCGAGGCGAATTCCCGCGCCATCTTCAGGATCGGAAAGGGTGCCCAACCATTCACTCGCCCCACGGAAAAGCGTGGAAGCAGCATCACCATCAGAAGTCACCGAGGTCCCCAAGTCCAGCAAACCCGACAACCATGCCACGGATGGATCTTCAGAACTTTGACCTTCAAGGCTGTCGACGTAGTCTTCGGCACGCAATACTCGGCGTACTCGAGCATCGATCAACTCAACCAGCACCTCGACCAAAATGTCCCACGCGCTTTGTCCAGCCACCGATTCATCGGCCAAGATCACCGCAGGCATCGCGCTCAGCAACCTTTCAGCTTCCCCTCGCACCGTGGGATCGTGCAGCCATGGCGACCAGCGGGCCGTAAGCGAACGGTCCCGGCGACGAACCAAAGTGGGAACATAACGATGACGAAGCATCAGTTCGGCGGCAAAATCAGCAACATCCAGCCACCAGCGAACATCATGGGCCAGACGGAAAGCAGATGAATGTTCGAGTCGGCCCAGATGCCCCAAGTGATCGGCCTTGACACCAACCGCCGGGGTTTCACACACCGAACCATCAAATTCACCATTGTCTTCAAGGACAACTCCCGAGACGTCTTGCATGCGATCACTGGCGGTGTGTTGGCCTGAGATTTTGGGCAATTCAAGCTGAAGAACGGTGGTTCCGCTCAAAGAGTCCTCGGGGAAGCCAGCAGCAATCAATGCTGCTTGCAAATCCTCGGCTTTTGCGAAATCTTCGACAGAAGATTCTGCCCACACATGGATGCTGCCGGCGGACCAACATGCATGCAGAACCAGTGGATTTGAAGCCGTTGAATCAACCAAGCTGTCCTCCATGACGCTGAAATGACCTCGGTGGGACTCGAACCCACGACAAATGGATTAAAAGTCCACTGCTCTGCCGACTGAGCTACGAGGTCTGGAATGCGAAGGGACCATTATAGGGAACCCAGCGTCTTTGCTCATGTGGTTCAAGCCGAGTTCCCCGGGAATCCGATGAAAAGACGTGCGCCATTGGTTTACCCCCCTTACGACCGGCCTTCTGCTAACCGCCTGCACCAAAGAGGTGGTGGTTTTGAAGGATGCCCCCCCTCCTCCTCCCCCCCAGCCTGGCCGCTGGGCTGATGTGGTCCATACCGCCCGTGGAGAACTGGCAGATCCAGCCACCAGCGTGGATGGAATCCACATGGTGTACAGCGAGCAGCAACAGCCCGGAGAGTCCGCCCTGTACGTCCAAAGATTGGACCGAGGGCGAGATGCGGCTCGAATCGCTCTGGCGCCGGCTCCTGGAGAGGACCGCATGCCAACCTACGGCCCAAATGGGACCTGGGTCTATTTCTCAAGCAACCGTTGGGGCTCTTGGGACATTCTTCGTACCCGATCAGACGGCACTGGCCCCATCGAGCAAGTGACCCACGATGACGTCATCGATGAATTTGAGCCCTCAATCTCCCCCGATGGGGAATGGATGGCCTACGCCCGCAACGTTCCTGGCTCGACGGATGGATATCGCATCTGGATCAGGAATTTGGTCGATGGGCGGGATATCGATCTTCAAACCCCTGGACGCCATCCGGCTTGGGATCCAGCTGGAAATCGGATCGCTTTTCAGCATCGACCACAAGCCGATGGCCCCTTGTGGTCGATTTTTACCCTTGAACTTGACGCCAAGGGTCGAACCGGAGCACTGGCGCAAGTGGTTGCTCCAACTGATGATGGGTACGGAGCCATTGCCCCAAGCTGGTCCCCAGACGGCCTGAACTTGGCTTTTCTGCGGGCCCGCAGTGCGGGAGGTCCACTCTCCGGGATTTGGACTGTTGCTGCGAATGGTGGCAGGCCGGTTGAAATTCATGTTGACCAAGCCGACTCGTTCTGGTCCATGGCATGGGGGTTCGACCAGAGGATCCATGCTGCTGGACGCCGGGCTGGAGAGGCAGGTCTGCACGCCTTCAGCGAACCACAAGGAAATTCGTCTATCACTCTTGGAAAAGACGCAAAAGGGACGAAATAGGGTTGAAGGGCTCTGACGGGCCCATTGAACCATTCTTTGGCGTGGGTGTCACGTCAACAAACAGGCAGGACGCCATGACAACTGTACGAATCCAAATGGCCGTGTTGTGTTCGGTGCTCACCCTGCTGGGGTGCCATCGGTCAGTCATGCAAAACCAGCAAAGGCAACCACTTGGGGTTGCCGTTCAGCCCGTTCGCAACGAATCTGGCTGGGGAGGTTTCGAAGGTGATCGGGCCACAGATATGGTTGTAGAACGCCTCTCAAGTGGCGGAAGCCTCTTTGTTCCCCCCTCTGATCGAGTCCGTGCTGCGTTGGCTGACATGGGAATGGATCGGGCCCGAACACCAGCTGAACTTGATCGGCTGGCCGATGCCTTGGGTGTTCAATGCATCTTGACCGTATCGACCACATCCTTCGACCCCTACCCCCCATTCGTGGTTGGGCTTGAAGGTGTGTTGCACACGAGGCGAAGCAAGCAAGCCAATCCTCTTGATCCCGTTCGAACCGACGCTTCTCCGGTTGACCCTGGAGCCCAACCGGCCCCAGTCCTTCAGGCATTTCGAGCGGGTCGTGTCTTTGACGCTCAAGACGCCGACACCGCCTCAGATGCCAGCACATGGGCTCGCAGTCGAGTGGGACATGATGCCCCGCTGCGTGAAATGGATTCGTACTTCCGCTACGCCGTGGATCGGTTGCTTGAGGCTCTGATGGCCTCAGATCCGAGCGCGGGCATGTAAACGGGGACCAGTGGGTCCTCAGAAGGGATCCGCGATGCAAACCTCAGATGAACGGCTGTTGGCCCTTGAACTGCGTGGACATGTGTGGATGTTCCGCTGTCCTGCAGGACAAGAGGAGGCTTTGCGGGCAACCGTGGTCGATTTGGCACTGCGAGGCGACCTAGATCCCCTCGCTGCATCCGTCGTGGAAACACATCTTCGCCCGGAGTCCCGGGAGACCCCCAGCTACCCCAGACCGCACAACCTGCACTAACCGACCCCAAACCCGTCTTGGACCCATGGACGGATCCAGAACGCCCGATAGCACTGTCAAGGACAAGGATGCCATGAACCAGATGCTCCCAATTGTGAAGACCTTTACCGAGTACTTGCTCGACGAACGCCATTTCAGCCAATACACCTCTCGGTGCTATGGGGCTGACCTGCGTCAATACGTTGAGCACTTGGAAGAGAAACTCGGAGAGGCCGCAACCGAAACTGCGGAAGCTTTGGCCTTCGAACAAGGCAACGCCGGCACCGACACCGTGACTGGCTTGATCCTGGGGGCAAATACCGATCGCATTCGGGCCTTCTTGGCGACTCTGGCCGAACAAGAATACTCACCGGCAACGATGGCTCGGAAAATTGCCACCCTTCGCTCCTTCCATCGCTGGCTGGAAAAGCGTGAGTTGCGGCAAGACAACCCCATGTTGCTGATCCGCACCCCAAGACAAGAGAAGCGTTTGCCCAAGGCCGTGGATTTGGAGCAGATCGAACGCTTGCTCTCGACCCCAGACACCACAAATTTGCTTGGTGCTCGAGATCGAGCCATTTTGGAAACCTTGTACTCCACGGGGCTCCGCGTCAGTGAGCTGGTGGGCATCAACCACGAAGATCTGAATGTGCAACAACGAGAGATTGTGGTGCAAGGCAAAGGACGCAAGGAGCGCCTTGTGCCCTTGGGCTCTCACGCCACCACCGCAATTCTGGCTTACATGGAATTGTTAAACAACGACTCTCGTGGACCTTCCGATGATGATCGACCCACCAGTCCTTTGTTTGTCAACAAACATGGCGGTCGCCTTTCGACCCGATCGGTACGGCGCAAGGTCTCCAAGTATTTGGAAGAAGCGGGACTGGACCCGGAAATCAGCCCCCACACATTGCGTCACTCGTTTGCAACCCATTTGCTCGATTCCGGGGCAGATCTCCGGAGCGTTCAGGAGCTCTTGGGTCACCAATCGTTGTCAACGACCCAGGTGTACACGCATGTTTCTACGGGAAGACTGCGTGAGGCCTTTGACGACGCTCACCCTCGGGCCGAAGAGGATTCCTAAGCGGCTCAAGAATTAGGCCTCAAACGCCTCGGGGGGAAGGTCTCCGTTGTGGTAGACCTTTTGAACATCGTCGTGTTCATCCAACGCATCGAAAAGTCGAAGGACTTTTTTGGCGGTGTCCAAATCGCATGCCACTTCATTTTGCGGAATCATTGTCCGCTCAAATGAACTTGGCTCAACCCCGGCATCGACAAAAGCATCACGGATGGCATAACACGCTGCCGGGGGGCCAGTGATCTCGAAAGCACCCTCCGAAGTTTGCACATCTTCGGCCCCGGCCTCCAAAGCGATCTCCATGGCTTTCTCTTCATCGAGCCCCTCTGCCGGCACAATCACCAATGAGACTTCATCAAAGCCAAAAGAGACCGAGCCAGGCTTGCCCATGTTGCCGCCAGCTTTGTCGAAAATCGAACGGATCTGAGGTGCCGTGCGATTGACATTTTCAGTCAAGGTATCGACCACAAAGGCCACGCCATTGGCGCCATAGCCTTCATAGCGAACAGCGGTGTATTCGACATTTTCACCAGATTCACCCGTGCCACGTTTGATGGCGCGAGTGATGTTGTCCTTTGGCATGTTCTCAGCCCGCGCATCTTCAATGGCGTAGCGGAGGGTCAAATTCATCGATGGATCGCCACCACCAGCTTTGGCGGCAACGATGATGGCTTTGGAGCATCGACTCCACACCTTCCCTCGGGCGGCGTCTTGCCGTGCCTTGCGATGCTTGATGTTGGCCCATTTGCTGTGTCCTGCCATAACACGCTCCTCAGTGCTCTACGAAAGCACTACTTCTTGGTTGACTTCTTGGCGGTTTTCTTTGCAATCTTTTTTGCTGACTTCTTGGCCGATTTCTTGGCGGATTTCTTGGCGGGTGACTTCTTGGCCACCGCTTTCTTCGCAGCAGATTTCTTTGTGGTGGCCTTCTTGGCCGCCGCTTTTTTGACGGGGGATTTCGTTGCCGGAGCTTTTTTGGCTGCTGTTTTTTTGGTTGCAGCTTTCTTGGTGGCGGCTTTCTTGGTTGCGGCCTTTTTGGCGGCCGATTTTTTCTCCTCGGACTTCTTGGCCGCCGCCTTGGCGGTCACTTTTTTCTTGCTCGAACTGGCTTTCACCTTCTTGGGAGTTGGTTCCTCGGCGACCGTCCCCGGCAAATCCACCACTGGGGTGGCCCGCTCTTTTTCGGACAACATTTGCAAGGCCAAGTGAGTATCGAGTCCTTGGGCGGCCGTCACCAAGCGAGACATGGTTTGGGATGCTGATTCAATGGTGGCATCAGGATCGACAACTCCCGATTTCACCAACAAACGCAAAGTACGCTCGTCAACAGGAACCGCATGGGAACTCGCGGCGATCAATGCGGTTCGGGCCGCCACAAAAGGGGTCATGCCCTCCAAAGAATCGAGATACTCCCGAAATTCCTTTTTCGGGCCGCCAGCAGGACCGGAAAGATCAGTGCTGTGCTCACGGTGAAACACACCTCGGAGCGTGGCCCGCAATCTGTCGGCACGCTCTTCAGCACGGGGGCAGCCACCACCAAAATATTCCAAGTAATCATCGACCACCGTCACACGAAGTTCGTTCAGATCCGTGACATCCTCCACCATTCGAGCCCACGTCGAACTCGCACGGGCACCGTTCCACTCCCAAACCAGAAAGGACTGGATCAAAACTTGAGTGGCATCGCTCACACCTGGAAATGGATTTTCAGCATTTTTCGCTTTGCCCAAAAGACGCTTCAGCGCTTTACCTGCTTCAGTTGCCGAGATTTTCTTCGTCTTGGCCATGCTGTCGGCCTCCTTCATGGGGATCGTTGATGGGATCAAGTCGCCGAGTCACTTCGGCCGCAGCCGCCGCACCGGCATCTTTCTTAAACCAGAGTCTTGGGGTTCGTCGCAGATTCGCGCGGCGGGCCAATTCCCGCCGCAAATGGGGCGTTGCACTCTTTAAACCATGCAGGACCAATTCCAGATTCTCGGAGGGATACGCACTGACAAATGCCGTTGCATCCGCCATGTCGGGAGCCAACTTCACGTGACCAACGGAAACGATGCCTCGGACACGTGGATCCGCAATGCCTTTGCGCAATGACTCTTGCAAAGTTCGGCGAATCACTTCTTCGAGTTGCTCGTGACGACGGGTCATAAAGGGGCAGGTACCAGGTCAGTCCAGGGTGCGACGGACTTCTTGCGTGAGATAGCACTCGAGGACATCACCTTCTTTGATGTCGTCGTAACCATCAATCAACATGCCACATTCATTGCCCGAGGCAACTTCTTTGGCATCTTCCTTGAACCGTTTCAGTTGGTTCAAGCGACGGTCCTTCTCGATGACGATGTCGTCCCGAGTCACACGGATTTGCGCATTTCGTCGAATGCTGCCGCTGGTCACATAACAACCCGCAACCATGCCGACCTTGGTGATTCGGAACACAGCTCGCACCTCAGCTTGACCCAAGACCTCGAGTTTCAACTCCGGATCAAGCAAACCTTCAGCGGCTCGTTTCACATCATCTATGAGTTCATAAATGACGTCGTAGTACCGGATGTCAACGCCCTTGGCTTCTGCCTGCTTTCGAGCTTTGCCAGAGGCGGTGACGTTGAAGCCAATGATGATGGCCCCCGTCGCTTCAGCGAGAGTGACATCAGAGTCGTTGATCCCGCCGACGGCCGAGTGCTTGATGGTGACTTTGACTTCTTCAGAACCGATCTTGCCGAGTTGGCCCTTCAGGGTTTCGATGGATCCGAACACATCGCCTTTGACAATGATGGGAAGTTCAGCTTTCTTCTGTTCCGCCAACACATTGAAAATGTTGTCAAGCGTGACTTTTTCACCCGCAAGGTTGCGCTCTCGCTCGGCCTGCCGGCGCTCTTCCGCGGCTGCTTCTGCCTGCTTGAGGTTCTTGACGCAGTAAAAATTGTCACCCGAATCAGGCAACTCATCGATACCACTGATCGCGATGGGATCACCAGGTCCAGCTTGGTTCACGCGTTCACCGCGGTCGTTCACGATGTCCCGAACTCGGCCACAGGCTCGACCCACGACGATGAAGTCACCCTTGTTGATTTGCCCTTGTTGAACGATCAGACGAGCCACGGGTCCTCGACCCTCTTCAACTTGCGCTTCCAGAACAGTGCCTTCGGCAAAGCCTGCATAGTCGGCCTGCAGTTCAAGAACCTGAGCCTGCAAATCAACAATTTCCAAGAGCCCGTCCAAGTTGGTGCGGTTGATGGCCGAAACTCGGACCACTTCAATTTCACCGCCCCACTCCACAGGATTAAGTCCATTTTCGGCCAATTGCCCAAGGATCCGCTGAATGTTGCCATCGGTGGCCTCTGCTTTGTCGATCTTGTTCAAAGCAACAACAATGGGGACACCGGCCGCCTTGGCATGGTTGATGGATTCCACGGTTTGTGGCATCACACCGTCATCGGCAGCAACCACCAAGATGACGACGTCGGTGACTTCAGCCCCTCGAGCTCGCATTTCGGTGAACGCTTCGTGGCCAGGGGTGTCGATGAAGGTGATCGAACGTTCCTCTGACCCGACCTCGACCCCCACGCGGAAGGCACTGGTGGCTTGGGTGATGCCACCCGCTTCGCCGTCGGCAACATTCGCGTCACGGATGGCATCAAGCA
Organism: Phycisphaeraceae bacterium; assembly: GCA_004213555.1. Lineage (GTDB taxonomy): Bacteria > Planctomycetota > Phycisphaerae > Phycisphaerales > SM1A02 > UBA8653. The sequence goes on from SHAP01000006.1 coordinate 120,828, forward strand.
ATGAGGTCTTGCCATGGTCAACGTGCCCCAAAATGGTGACGACTGGGCTGCAAGGACGAGCATCAGCCATCTCCCGATTTTTGGCTGCTTCTTCAATTGCCATCTCTGCGGTGATCTCGGGGAGGACTTCCAATTCGATACCCCAATCGATCATCAACTCCATGGCGAGCTCGTCCGCGATGATGCCGTCTCCCGTCATTAGGGGCTGGCCCTTCTTCACCAAGCGCCGGACGATGTCGTTGACTTTGACTCCGGTAATGGCGGAGAGTTCTTTCAAAACCACTGGAGACTGAATGGTGGCAGAACCGCCGGTTTGCTTCAGGGTTTTTGCTTTTTCACCGGTGGGCACATCTTTTTTACGAACATCCCGGCGAACACGGTTGAGGAAGCCCTCGGACTTCTGAAGACGCCGTTCACGATCGGCATAGTCCTGCTGCCGCCAGTCGAACGGTGTAACTTCACCCAGGCCTCGATTCTTGGCGCCAGCGCCACTGCTACCGCGCGATTGATCACGACGACGGGTGTTTCGAACACCCCCACCACCTGGTGATGATCGACCGACAGATGGACCACCCGGCGTTGCGGGAGCGGAGCCAGGAGGGCCTCCTTCACGTTGTCGACGTGGGGGCGCAACTGGGTCCGGCTTCTCAATCCGAACGACTTTGGGACCAGCCAACTTCGTCTTCTCGGGGGCAACCCGCGGACCGGCGGGCGCAATCACATCGGGTCGATCAGGGACATTCGGACGTGCCGCGGCATTGGACGTCTCACCCTGAGAAGAGCCCGTGTTGGAATCCGTCTCATCGGAAGCGGAATCGTCGCCAACGACGTCGGCACGTGCTTGGGCTTCAGCCTGCTGGGCTTTGATGGCCGCTTCGACCCGCGCTTGCTCCAGTTTGACTTCTTCTTTCTTGGATTCGTCGGTTGTTTCGGATTTGGCTTTGGTCGCCGCGGTCGATCGGCGGCGTGTGCCACGACGCTTCTTCTCGGCCTCGGCCTTTTTGCGTGCTTCTTCAAGGTCTACTTTTTCCGCGGTTTCGACGGCCGTGGTCGACTCCTCTTCGTCTGCGTCTTCAACCTTGGAGAACCACTCTCGAATGGTGGCCGCAAGGCCAATGGAAACCGGGGACAGGTGGTTTTCGATGCCCGGGATACCCTCGGCTTCACATTTGGCGATGACGTCCTTGGAACTGATACCCAGTTCCTTCGCCAGTTTGTGGACTCGGAGTTGTGCTTTCTTGGCCATGGGGAATCAGCCCTCCTGCTCCGAAGATTCTTCGGATGCTTCTTCGGTGGGCGTACCCTCCGTGGTCTCGTCCGACTCGGCTGATCCGGATGCGTTCTCTTCACCAGATTCGTCGGTTTGTTCCTGCGGCAAGTCCTCAAATCCACCAAGGATGGCGGCAGCTGCGGCTTCAGCATCTGCTGGGCCCTCGGCTTCACCTTCCTCTTGTCGGCGGGCTTCCTCTTCTTTGGCGCGAGCCTGCTCTTCAGAAATGATCTTGCCCCGGGCCGAACATGCATCGATGAAGGTCTGGGCCACCGCTGGATCAATCTCCAACTCCTCCGCAACCATTTCCACGCCAACCTCCTCAACATCAAAGACGCTGATCATGCCGAATGCCGCCAAGCGGTCGGTGGCCGTACCCTCAATACCTTCGGTGCCTTGAACCACTTCATCCAATGCTTCCAAGCCCTTGGCGAATTCGTCTGGGGTCAAGATGTCCAAGTCCCATCCGGTCAGTCTGGCGGCCAGACGAACATTTTGTCCGCGACGACCAATGGCCAAAGACAATTGGTCTTCTCGCACCACGACGGTGCCCCGGCCGAGTTCGAAACACAAACTCACTTCTTCCACCTCAGCGGGCTTGAGGGCGTTGGCAATGAGCACTTGGCTGGACTCATTCCAGCGAACAATGTCAATCTTCTCGCCCCCCAACTCATCGACGATGTTGCGGATTCGAGATCCTCGAACGCCGACACAGGCCCCAACGGGGTCAACTTTTGAATCGATGGAAGCCACCGCAACTTTGGTGCGGAATCCTGGCTCACGACTCATGGCTCTGATTTCGATCACACGTTCGGAGACTTCGGGAACCTCAAGTTCAAACAACCGGCGAATGAACTCTTGGTCACCCCGTGAAAGCACAATTTTGACTTGAGTGCCCTGTTCCCGAACATCCAAGATCAAACATCGCACGCGGTCCCCGTTGTGGAACTGTTCCCCAGGGATTTGTTCGGACCGGGGCATAAATCCCTCAGCCCGGTCAATCTGCACGATCAATGCGCCGCCTTCAACCCGTTGCATGGTCCCGGTGACAATCTCACCTTTTCGCTTCCCGAAATCAGCCATCAACGCATCACGCTCATCCTCACGGAATCGCTGGATCATCACCTGTTTGGCCGTCTGGGCCGGAATGCGGCCAAGATCTTCCAGAGCGATGGGTTCAGGTCGTACCATTGCCTCGGGATCGTCAATGTCGTCGTAGACATTTCGCCACATTGTGATCTCGCCGGTCATGGGGTCAACGCGACACCCAAATTCTTCAACATCAAGACTGTTGAAGTGCTTTCGAGCGGCACTCTTCATGGCCTCTTCAAGATCTTGAAGAAGCAGGTTGCGGTCGATGTTGCGATCCTGGGCAATGGAATCGAGCAATCGGATCATGTCGGCTGGGTTCACGGGAGACTCCTTACGGAACGATGCAAATTGACGAAATGACGTGCCGAGCAAAACAAACAACACGGTCCGATTGCCCCTGGAGCCAGAGGCGTCGCACCGTGCCAAACGTCATAGCTGCAAAAGACTTGCAGAAATGACCACCGAACTGACCCGGGGGATCAGATCATTCGAACCTCGCCCGGCCGCAGTACGGCCAAAGAACGACGACAGTCCCAGCGTGGCTCAGCTGGCATTGCACAAGGATCGAATGTGAGCACGCCGTTGGCACATTGGCGGAGAGCTCCCGATGCAGATCGACCCCAGACCATCTGGGGGCGAAGGGACCATCCTACCGAAAACCAAGGAAATCTGATGCTTATGTGGATGAACCGAGCCGAACGATTCGGCGGTCTCCCCGATTCCCCACATGCATGGGCCAAGCGGCACCACCGCCCACGGTGAACGAGGGCTGCTCTTGATCGAGGTCCACAACGTCGCCAACCGCCATGCTTTGGAGCTCCCCAAGGGTGATGCTGGTGGATCCCAAGACTGCCGTTCCCTCTACCGTAATGGTGCGTAAACGCTGATCCAGACGTCTTTTCTGGGACGCATCAGGAAGCCGGCCACCGCCCCCCGAAAGGACTTCGACCAGCCCATCCAAATGGGGCTCCAAAGCCCGAATGGGGATGGCCAAGCCCACTTCGCCCTCGCGTCCAGACATCCGAAATGTGAAGGTGACTTCCACCACCACCTCGTTTGGAGCAAGGCCAGGCGCCATTTTTGGGTCAGATTCCACTTTGCTCTCATCCTGAAACCCCGGAGTCGGCAACACGGACCAAGCCGCCGTCAACGCCTCGCCCATGTGTTTGATCAACATGGCTCGAATTTGCTTCTCGATGCTGGTGGGCTCCCGCTTTGGGATGACCAAATCAGATTGATCCCCCCCACCGAGCAGGCGATCCAGCATGGCGTAGAAGACTTTGGGGGGCAGGTTGAAGAAAAACGGGGTGTCAAATCCTTTGGACCGAAAGAGCACAAACGAGGTCAATCGGGGCAGTTTGTCTGAATAATCGGCCCAAGTTGTTTGCTCCATGCTTTGGGCAGGAAATTCCACCAAACTGCCCAAGCACCCGGTCAGCCTTTGTCCCAGCTCTTGGGCGAGCCTCTGCTGGATGGTCTGAATGGCCCGCAAAGCCTCTTTTCCGAGCCGATCGGGGCGACGGAAATCATGGGATTCCACGCTGATTCGACCGGAAGGTGGTGGTCGCAAAGTGAAAAGTTGAGGGCCGTCGTCGCCCGCGCGAACTTCCCCACCACGCACGGCGTTCAAAAGCGATCTGACTTGGGGACCATCGAGTCCTTCTTGCATCCGGGCATCCTGCCTTCCCTGCGTCTCACCCCGAATAGAATGAGCCATCATCATTTCGGTTGAATCCGAAGCCAACCTTGAATCTCATTGTGAGAGTTCCCATGCGCATGCTCCCCTTCATCTTGGCCGCCCTGTTCAACAACATCGGAACCGCAGACCCTGTCAGCATGGATCGGTTTTCGATCGATCTAATTTCTTGGCCAGGAACCAGTCTTCAAGCCGGCACCGATGGCGCTTTGGCCGTTGTTCTGGACATCGAAGACCACTGGCACCTGCAAGCTGGAGAGGGCACCCCAGAGGCCAAGCCAGATGCCATCCCCACAGAATTGGAGATCACTGCTCCCGAAGGCTGGACGATTGGCAAGCCAGTATGGCCCACGGCCGCTGATTTCAAAATTGGTGAAGGCCTGTTTGCGCAAGAGGCCAGTGGGTACGAGGGGCGGGTATTGGTGGTCTTCCCCACCAGCATTTCCGCTGATGCCGCTGGAGCATCATCCATTGGGGTACGAATCGCCTGGCAAGCCTGCGATGACCAAGTCTGCGAAATGCCAGGGGAAGATTCAATCAACTTTGACGTCGAAGTTCTGGCCCGCGACGCCCCGCTCGTGCCCCTGCCCAATCCAGATTCCGGCATGATTCGTGAGGCCTTGGCCTCCAGCACACTGGCATCCTCCGGCACACCCGCAACCATCGAAAACTCCAGTGCTGATGCATCAACTTCGAGCAAAGAAGACTCTTTGGACACCCTCCGTGATTTGAAGTGGTGGCTCTCTGGAGGCCTGGTGGTCTTGGCCATGGGATGGATGGTCGTCCGTACGTTCGCTTTTGCCACATCGAAAATCACCCAACTTGTCGTGCTGCTTGGAGGCGGAGTGGTCAGTTGGGGCGCCTTGGCCTTTGTGTTGGCGACCACCAGCGATCCCCACGCGGCGTTCGTCAAATACGAACCAGAAGCATTCCAAAGCGAACGCAATCAAGGCAAAACAGTGCTGGTGAAGTTCACGGCCGACTGGTGCGCCAACTGCCAAGTCAACGAACGCATCATGCTGGCTTCCGAAGCCGTGCTCAGTGCGCTGTCTCAGGACGACGTGGTGGCCATGAAAGTAGATTTCTCGGCGGAAAATCCTGAAGGAGACGCGCTGAAAGATGAGCTCGGCGGCGGCGGCATCCCTCTCATCGGAGTGTGGCCTTCATCCTCTGCCACACCCATCACCCTCCGTGGACCCATCGCACCCGATGCTTCCGATGTTCTCGCGGCCCTTCGCGGCGAAACCACCGAGGCGAATGAAGGGGAGACATTCGATTTCTTGGGCCTGCGGTTCAGTGTGGCCTCCGACGCGACGTTCTTGATCCTCCTCTTGGCGTTTGCCGCGGGATTCTTGATGAATTTCACACCATGCGTCTTGCCTGTCATTCCCCTCAAGGTGCTCTCGTTGCAAGCCCATGCCAAGAGCTCACCCGCCAAAGCATTGCGTTTGGGTTTGGTCTTTTCGCTCGGCATTTTGGCCCTCTATGGCGTTCTTGGCATCTTGATGGCGGGCGTCGGCGGATTGTTCGAACGACTGGACTGGGGCGAGCAATTTGAAAAGTGGTGGCTCAGCGGCCTTCTGGGACTGATCGTCGGCGGCATGGGCATCGGTATGGTTGGGGTGTTCGAAATTCGGCTGCCCGCAGCGCTGACGGTCTTCAACCCCACCAGCGAGACCGCGGGAGGCTCATTCTTCATGGGCGTCTTCACCGCCGTACTGTCAACCCCATGCACCGGACCTCTGCTAGGAGCCACGGTCGCTTGGACCGCCACCCAGCCTCCAGTTCTGGCTTTCCTGACCTTGTTGGTCATGGGAGCCGGCATGGCCTTCCCGTATTTGTTGTTGACGGCCAAGCCCAACTGGCTGTCCGCTTTGCCTCGGTCCGGCCCAGGCAGTGTGCTCCTCAAACAAGTCATGGGCATGCTCTTGGTGGCCGTCGCCATATGGTTCCTCGGGAACGCTGGCGCGGGACTTTTGCCCGCCGCCTAAGGCTCGCGGGCAATTCGATCCTCGATTTCAGCACGCTTGCTGACCGACAGCTTTCGGGCCGAATCGCGAATGGCGTCATCCACCGCCAACCGGCGTCGCCACAGATCCCGAGCGCCATCGATGTCCCCCGCTTCCCATCGGGCTTGGGCCGCACGATCAAGCAGCGCTCGGCCGTACGGGTTGAGCGTTAACAGTTGATCGTGCAATGCACGTGGGTCGGACACCAAGTTCGACTTCAATTGCAGATCTTGACGACTTGAGCGAAGACCCTCTGGTGAAGCCAACCCCAACCGCACCGCTTCTCGCCGCGGTTGCGGGTCGTAGGGCCACCGATGCAATTCAGGGATCCACTGGGGAGGTTCCTGACTGGCGATGGCCGCTTCCAACATCGATAAATCTTGGGCCGCGCGGATGGTTTGCCTCGCGGCCAAAACACACACCACCGCGAGAGCGGCGGGAAGGACCCCCATCCACTGGTTCCGCTCAGGCATCGATGGTGCGGCCATGGCAAACAAGAGCCCACACCACACCACCGCGTTCGGAGTCACCAAAGTGACATCAAGTTGGGCGTGCACCAAGATCGCCACCGATGCGGCGAACAGCCCTCGGCCCACGGATGCGGCACCGGTGGCCAGACACCATGCCACGCCACCAGCGCTAAGGACGCCCAAGACACGGAGCAACGCGGAAGTCCCCGCCACCGAAGACAACTCAATCTGCAAAGCCAAAGCCGAGGCCAGAGCCGCTGAAAGTCCGGCCAAAAATCCGCTGGCTGGAGCGCAATTACCTGCGCGGAGGGAGAACGTGGTTCGAGCCAAAGCCCACATCCAAGGCAAAGCGAAGACCCCCAAGATCACCAACCAGTCGGCCACAAGCGCATGAGCAGACCGAACTTCCTCGGCATCACCAGCGCGGCGGACCCGGAGATACGAGTCTTGGAATCCATCAACGCCCACCCCAAGAGGGTTGTTCTGCCAGACCTGCCAAGCCCCCCGCAAGTATCCACCACGAACACGAAGGCTTTCTTCAGCCAGCACACCTTCGGGCAGCAAACTTCGGATCACCACAACCACCACGACGCCAAACATCAACGTCAAAGGCGCCCACCGTGGCACCATGCGCCCCGATTGCTTCCAGAAGAACACCGAGACTCCAATGGCAAAGGCAACCAGACCTCCCTTGGAGCCTGCGAGCATCAGCAACCATGCCGCGCCAAACACCGCCAACCACCAAGCACGATGCGACCAAGACAGGCCCAAGCAGACCAACCCTGCGCCCAAGATCACCGTCGAAAAGATATTCGGAGAAACAAACCATCCCGTTGGTACGGCTTCGTACAACCGACGCTCAAACACCTTGGCTTCCTCGCCTCCGGGCGCCCAACCCCGCTGTTCGAGGAACCCTTCTCGATCGGATTCCCACAGCGCCACCATGGCCGAATGTTCTGGGCCAACCTGCAACACCGCACGCAGCCCCAACGGAAGCAACACTGAAACCAAAATTGCCACCATCACGCGGCGAACCTTGGGCATCGCCGCCAAACGCATGGCCGCCAACGCCGCCCAACCCGCAGCACCAAGAACCAGCCCCCGCCAGCCGTGCTCGCTTGGACCAAACAATTGAACCACGAGCCAAACACATGGCACGCTTGTCGCAAGCGCCAGCCCGCGATCAACACCGAGGCGATAGAAGACCAAAGCTGAAAGCACCAACAGACCGGCACACCACATCAACGCGCCGCTGGGCCCCAAACCGGGATACCCACCGCTCACGATGCCCGGAGCAAAGTCAAGATGCCGTTGGTCGACCATGGCCGTGAGAACGCCGAACGAACCCAACCCAGCCAAGCCCGCCCCCAGCAACATGGGCATCCGATCAGACTGGTCCAAAGCATTTGGTCCGGTCATTTCGATGCACCCCAAACATCAACCACCAACAAGCCCAACACCAACAGCCCCATGCCGGACGCCACCCACAACGCATCTTCAGCTGCCGCGCGGGGCACCGCGATCGCCAAACCAGCGAAGACCGTGGCCAACAACCAGAGCGCGAAGACCGCTTTGGGCCCAGAGATTCCTCGTTGAACCAAGCGATGCGAGAGGTGGCGCTGATCCCCCGCAAACGGGCTCCGACCTTCCCGCATTCGGATGCATGTCACCACCACCAAGTCGTACAACGGAATGGCCAGCGCCCCCAATGGAACCAACAGACCAACCAATCCGGCCGCTGGCCCCGCTACCCCGGCGGGGTCCCACCACGTGGTCCGGGCGGCGACGACCGCCAACAAAAAACCTGTAGGCAACGAACCACCATCGCCCATGAAGACCTTTGCCGGGGCGACGTTCCACCGCAAGAAGCCCAGCAAACCACCTCCCAAAATCGCAGCGAGCGTTGCCACGAGCCATTGACTGTTCAAGACCGCGGCGCAACCAAACGCCATCGCCGCCACGAACCCCAGTCCCCCCGCCAAGCCGTCCATGTTGTCAATGAAATTGATCGCGTTGGTGACGGCCACAATCCAAAGCAAAGAAACCACCACCGAGACGCTTGGCCCGGCAAACTCCAACACCGAAGCCCCACCCCAGAAGACAGCCAAAGCCGCGGCCAAGAACTGCACAACCAACTTGATTGAAGCAGGGAGAGCGCGACGATCATCCAAGATCCCCAAGGCCAGCAGCAAGAAGCCGCCCAGGGAAATGGCACCGGCCGCGGCACGCCCTTCGAGGATTCGATCTTGGTGTTCGAGCAAACCGCTGGGCAGACTTCTCAACACCAACTCTGGAGCCAAAGCCAAGAGCCCCAAAGCCACCAGAGGCATTGGCGCAAAGGCCAGCCCGCCGATGTTGGGCACGTCACGAAGAACTTTGACGTGCCCTGCGTGCCCAGCAGTGTCTAAGGCGTTGCGGCGGCGGGCCCAAGGAATCAGCCTCCAGAGCATGGCCAGAGACACCATTCCGGAGCCAAATGCCAGCCATACCAATGTCCAGGATGGAGATTCTGTAGCCGACTCCAGCATGGGGATATCGTACGGGTTCCCATGCAACGCCTCGCCGTCTACTGCGCTTCAAGCGATCGAATTGATGACGCCCTGCGTCTCCCGGCCCAATCTCTTGGCGCCGCCTTGGCCCAGCGTGGCCTTGAGTTGATCTACGGCGGCGGCTCCATTGGCTTGATGGGTGAGGTCGCCCGGGCCGCAAAAGCAAACGGCGGTCGGGTGCATGGTGTCATCACCGAACGGCTTCGAGATCTCGAGCAAGGCTGGGAAGAAGCTGACGTATTGGAGGTGGTTCCCGACATGCGCACCCGAAAGTCACGCATGACCGAACTCGCCGATGGCTTTGTGGTGCTTTCAGGGGGCATTGGGACGTGGGAAGAATTCTTCGAAGTCTTGGTGGGGCGTCTCTTGGGTGAACACAGCGGCCCCATTGGTCTCCTTCGTGATGGCCCCATGAACGACGGGCTGCTTGAACTGATCGAACGCGGAACGACTTTGGGGTTTGTTCGTCCCGTGACGCAAGATTTGATTCAGGTCCATGAAGATCCCAACGCTCTGCTTGACGCCATGCAAGCAAGCCGTGCCAACGCCGTCGACGACGCCGATCTTCGCCCCGGAGGCCGAGATTGAGCCGTCGGATCGGGTTGCTGGCGGGCGCGGGCGTGCTGCCTCGTTTGGTGGCCGAAGGGATGCGGGATCGCGACCTTCAACCGGTGATCTTGCCATTTCGAGGCATCGCCGACCCTGACCTTCGCACTCTGGCCGAAGAATGGCGACCGGTGGGCGCCATGCAGCTTGGCTCTTGGATCAGACAACTTCGACGGGGCCACTGCGACCAAGTGGTCATGGTGGGCAAAGTGGACCGCGCGAAGTTGGCCCACAACCCACTGGCCCAGTTGCGAGAGCGGCCCGATTGGCGGGCCCTGCGACTGTGGTACCGTGATCTCAGACGCGATCGCCGCACGGGAAACCTCGTGCGGGCCTTGGCCAAAGAGTTGTCGAACGCGGGGATTGAACTGATGGATTCCACCACCCACATTTCGGAGCATTTGGCCCCCCAGGGACTGCTCGCAGGTCCTCAAGTCGATGCCCACACCGAGAGGCAACTCTCCTTCGGCGCTCCGCTGGTGCAATCGCTCGCCGACAGCGATGTGGGGCAGTCCCTTGCGGTCCTTGGCAGCGATGTCCTGGCCGTGGAAGCCATCGAAGGCACCGATGCCATGATCGACCGGGCTGGGGCCTTGGCAAAGGGCCGCTCTTGGACCCTGTTCAAGACCAGTGCGGCCAACCACGACCGCCGCGGTGATGTCCCCGTCATCGGCCCGGAAACCATCGCACGAGTGGCTCAAAACGGAGGCAAAACCGTGGCCGTTGGGGCCGGTCGAGTGATCTTGTTGGAAGCCGAAAAAGTGCGGTCCGAAGCCAACCGTTTGGGCGTCCGATTGTGGGGTTTTTAGGCCCCCGAAACCCCAGCCAAAATCCCCCGAAAAAGCCAAATTTTCGCTAGAATAAACGCGGTTTCCGGGCACTCTCCGGAGTCCCCGAAGAAGGCTTTTTTGAACCCATGACCACCTCCCCATCTGACGCCACAAACCCCGCCGATTCCGGCGGTCGTGTTGTTGATATAGAGATCGAACGCGAGCTCCACCAGAGTTACTTGCTTTATGCCATGAGCACCATCACCGACCGGGCCTTGCCCGACGTTCGAGATGGCCTCAAGCCTTCCCAACGACGCATTCTGATGGCCATGCATGATCTCAAACTTGGCCCCGGGTCCAAGCACCGAAAGTGCGCCAAAATTGCAGGTGACACGTCCGGCAACTACCACCCCCACGGCGAGTCGGTGGTCTATCCCACCCTGGTCAACATGGGACAGGATTGGAAAATGCGGACCATGCTCGTCGACAAGCAAGGGAACTTTGGTTCCATCGACGGTGATCCGCCGGCAGCCATGCGGTACACCGAGGCCCGCATGACCCAAGCTGCGGTCGAGATGATGACGGATCTCAAGCTCGACACGGTTGATTTCAAACCCAACTACGACGAGACCCGAGACGAACCAACTGTCCTACCCGCTCGATTCCCCAATCTCTTGGTCAACGGCGCTTCCGGCATTGCGGTGGGCATGAGCTGCTCGCTCCCACCCCACAATCCCGGTGAAATGCTCCGAGCCATCATGCAGGTCTTGGACACCCCAGATGTTTCCACCAGCGATTTGCTGCAAACCGTCCCAGGACCCGACTTCCCCACTGGAGGCACCGTGGTTGGACGCCGCGGTGTCGCGGAGGCCTACGCCAGTGGGCGCGGTCGCATCCAAGTCCGCGGCAAGATTTCCCACGAAGAAGATGCCAAAGGCAACCCCATTCTGGTGATCAATGAGATTCCGTATCAAGTGGTGCAGAACAACTTGATCGAAAAAATGGTGGATGCGGCCAAAGCGGGCCGCATCGAAGAAATTCGGGACATCAAAAATTTCTCCGGGAAAAAACACCGCACTCGAATCGTGGTGCATCTCAAACGCGGCTCGGATCCACATGTGGTGGAACGCAAGCTGTACCAATACACCCCACTGCAAACGACCTTCTCGATCATTCAAATCTCCTTGGACCGAGGACGCCCCCGCACCTTGGGACTGAAGGCGATGATCGAACGTTGGATCGACCACCGGCGTGTGGTCATTCGACGCCGAACCGAACACTTGCTCAAAGAAGCCCAGCGTCAAGCCCACCGCTTGGAGGGTCTGATCTTGGCGGTATGCGACATCGACGAAGTCATTCGCATCATTCGAGCCAGCCGCACGCGAGAAGATGCCATTGCCGGATTGATGGCGAGACAATTTGCGATCGCCACCGGGCATCGGCACGAAAACATCATCCCGTCCGACTTGCTGCAAGCCAGCCGCGAAGCCTCGGGCTTGGCCCTGTCACGCCTGCAAGCTGAAGCGATTGGGGCACTGCGTCTGATCCAGTTGGTGGGACTGGAAATCGAAAAATTGGTCGCTGATTACGCCGAACTGCTGAGCAAGATCCGAGACTACGAAGCCATCTTGGCCGATGACGTTCTCGTCCGGAACATCATCCGCGAAGACTGCACCGACCTGCTGGAGAAATTCGACACGCCACGCCTCACCACCTTCGAAGAAGCAGAGGAAGGTGACTTTGACATGGGCGCTTTTGTCAAAGAACACACGGTGGCGGTCAGTCTGTCGCACCGCGGCTTTGCCAAACGACTCCCGATCGATACCTTCCGAGTGCAAGGTCGTGGCGGGACAGGCGTCAAGGGCGGCAAAGTCCAAGGTGAAGACGACTTCATCGCACAACTTCTGGTGTGTGGTTCACACGACGATTTGATGTTCTTCACCGACACCGGTCGAGTGTTTGTGAAAAAGGCCTACGAAGTTCCCGAAGCTTCTCGCACTTCCGCCGGAAGATCGGTCCGGCAACTCTTGGAACTCAAAGAGAACGAATCCATTGTCAGCATGCTCGCCTTGGAAGACTTCCGCGGTTCTGAGCAAGCGCCGAGTGGTGATTTGTTCTTTGCCACTCGAAGCGGCCGGGTCAAACGCTCGGCTCTCTCCGAATTCAAAAACATCAATCGCTCTGGCCTGATCGCTTTGAACCTCAACGACGGCGACGCCCTGATCGGTGTGGTTCGGACCGAACCCGATGATCACGTGCTGCTGGCCACGGAAGGGGGCATGGCCATTCGGTTCCAAGCCTCTGACGCACGCAGCATGGGACGCAGTGCTGCTGGGGTGAAGGGCATGGACCTCGGCAAGGGTGATGCGATCATTGGGTTGATCCGTGTGAATTCCAAAGCCGACCTCCTGTCGGTGACCGAAAACGGATACGGAAAAAGGACAACTTTGCACGAGTACTTGGTGCAAAAAGAGGATGGATCGGCCCACCCGCAAAATCGTGGGGGCAAAGGACGGCGTGATATCGTCGCCGATCAGCGAAATGGCCGAGTGGTCGCGATTCGATGCATTGAAGACGGTGATGAAGTTCTCTTCTCCACCGCTTCCGGACAGACGGTTCGAAGTCGAGCGGACGAAATTCGCCGAACCGGCCGTGGTACCAAAGGGGTCATCTGCGTGCGCATCCGTGAAGGCGACCGGCTGATTGCGGCCGGTCGCATTGATGCCGCCGCGGTTGCAGGCGATCCTGAATCTGAAAGCGAATCCAATGCCGACCCGTGAATGGCGTGAAGGTGTCTGGCTTTGCGAGACGGGTCCCGAACCTCAGTTGAGTGAGGACCTCGAGAACCTGGCCTACCGGCTGACCCAACAGCTGGAGGGTGGAGGCCCGGATCTCGTGGTGGACCTTTCTGCGGTGGAATTTTTGAACTCGGTGTGTTTGGGGCGACTCATTGAAGTCCGCGCGGCCTGCCAAAGGGGTGGCGGCCGACTGCGACTGGCTGGGGTGACCGACCGCATTTGGACTGTGCTTCTGGCTTCAAATTTGGATCGGTCGTTCCGCTGTTTGGAAGATGTCAGCACCGCGTTGGCCTCGTTGGCGGTCGAAGACGCCTGAGCTCCCGATGCAGTTCGAAGAAGATGAAACCAGGATCGAAGTCGCTCCCCTCCTGGATGTCGCGTTCATTGCGCTGGCGGTGCTCGCACTCGCCGCCGCCCGTGGACCAGACTTGACCATGCTGCCCGCAGGCTTGCCGGTGCTTGGGGTGGCGGCCGATCGCCCCGTCAACGAACGCATTGTGGTGAGCTTTGATGCCGACGGTACTTTTCGAGTGAACGGCGAATCCGTTCCCGCCGCCGGGTTGAGCGCGCGGGTGGCGGATCTTCGGGAATCCGCCCCAGAGGCCGTGGTGTACATGGCCGCAGAGCCCAGCGCGTCCGACCCAAGGCTGGATGCCTTCCTCAGGGCGTGGGATGGGCTCTCCACCATCGGAGCGGATTTGAGGATTGTGGGCCGGCCAGAACCAACGACGACCTCAGACTGAATCTTTCAAGCCGGCCACAAATGCAGCCAAACGCCCACAGCCAGCATCGATTGTTTCTTCGCCGCACGCGAAGCTCATGCGCACGCAGCGCTCTCCTCCGGGGCCAAACGGTGCGCCGGGAACCACCGCCACCAAAGCTTCTTCCAGCAACGCTTCACAAAAAGCAGTCACGTCGGTGAGCACTTTGCCCGCAGGTGTGACTTTCCCAAAGCAGTCGCCCACATCAGGGAAGCAGTAGAACGCGCCTTCGGGCTTAAGACATTTCACGCCATCAATTGCTGACAAATGCTGATGCATGCGCGTGGCTCGGTCGGCGAAACGCCGTCGCATGTTTTCCAAATCCTCGTCGGCATCTCCGCCGAGAACGGCGGCCACCGCGGGCATCACCAAGCTTGAAGTGTGGGAGAGGGACTGCCCTTGGA
>SHAP01000007.1 GCA_004213555.1 Phycisphaeraceae bacterium
GATGCGGTCGAAGTTGCCAAGAACCATGGCCGCAGCCCCGGTGTTGCCAATGCTGTAGCCGGGGAGATTGTTGCCGCCGATAAACAGAACTCGGTAGTCGAGAGAGTCGACCCATTGTTCGACCGGAACGGAGAGGTCATCAATCAGGTTCGGCAGCGGCGGGCCTCCGGCCTGCAATTCTTTGGCACCGAAGACATCTGAGATGTCAAAGACAACTCGCCATCCGTTTTCTGGAGTGGAGATGTTCGTCAGATGCCGCCACTGGAGAAAAGAATCCAGCAGACCATCGTTGTTTTGGTCCACGGCCATGGGTTCAAGATCCCGCAGCCATCTGGTGTCGCCGAAACCGGGGCCGAAGACGGGGTTGCCTTCCGTTAGAAGTCGGCGAGTAAGATTCGGGTCGTTTGGCGTTCCATAGGCCACGTTAAGTGTTGAAGGGCTTCCGTTGCCTGTGAAAGGAATTCCATTGCCGTTCTGCTGGGTGTCAAGAGCTAATACACCCCATGGAGTTGTGGTACTCCAAGGATAAGCCAGGCCGTCTGGCCAGTTGGTGAAGGGAACCACTTCGAAAGGGGCGAAGTTCCCCGGGAACCAAGGGTCAACGCCGTAACGTTGGTCGAGGTTAAAACCAACGAAGCGATCGGCCAAGGCGCTGTCACGAACAGCTCGGGCAGGATCGAGGCGAATTCGGTTGGAGTTTGTGGCTGCAGGGATCCCAGGATTGTTGGCCTCAAACTGAATTTGGTCTGCGAGGGGGAACGTTGAGGGAAGGGAAAAAGAGAAATTCAACCCATCTGCGTCATCTTCAATGGTCTCGCCAGGGAGAGCGTTGACCAGACCTTGGACGCCAGTGCTGTCGTACCGCGCATCAACAGGTCGAACAAAAAGCGCGTTCGCAACCAACTGGGCAATGTCTTCGCCCACGCCATCGACACTGTCTTGACGCTCAGCTTCTTTCCGCACCGCGGCGGCCGTGGCGCGACCAGTCTGGGTGCGAGAGACGAAGGTGGTGGCAATAATCACCAACAGAACCAAC
The DNA here is from genome assembly GCA_004213555.1 of Phycisphaeraceae bacterium. Classification (GTDB taxonomy): domain Bacteria; phylum Planctomycetota; class Phycisphaerae; order Phycisphaerales; family SM1A02; genus UBA8653. The sequence goes on from SHAP01000007.1 coordinate 1,037, forward strand.
ACCGAGGCGGCCAACACAAGGGCGTTGCCCCGGCGTGAAGTTTGAGCTGGAGTGGAGGGAATAGGCATGATCACTCTTTCGGTAAATCAATGACAAATTGAGCTTGGCGGCCGCCGGTCAAACGGCCGGCCCGATCGTGAACCCGGATGGTGACACGGATGGCACTGGGCCAGGGGGTGGCGTCGCCCACGTATTCGTAATCACCAGGAACGCCTTCAGCGACCTCGGTGCGATTGAAGCCAAAAGTCGACTCGTATATCGCGGATGCCCCATCGAAATTGAGTCCCGCGGGATCTGGAAACCGTTCGACATTTCCGACCAAGGGAAGATTGTCGGCAAATTCAGGCTGCCAATTCCACAACCATGAATCTTGATTGTCGGGGGTGGTGTATTGCTGCAACGCAAGCCCGCCGAACTGGCCAGCGTCGTTCATGAATGGGAACCAAGGGGTACGTCCACTGTGACGGAAGCCAACTTCGAAGGGTTCCAAGATACCGTCGTCGTCGGCATCGTCGGCCTGACCATCTCCGTCGAAGTCAATTTGTCCAGCCCCGGCCGGCCAGGTCCATTCAATGCGAACATCCGAACAAGCGCCCGAAATCACGTGACGGGTCGGGGGCAAAGAGAACCTTCCCATGTTTGATGTTGCGCGTTCAGCATGCGGGTAAAACAATCCGTAACGCTGAATAAATCCGCTGGCGGTGTTCCAGTGCAACTGCAGGTTGTCTGGCGATCCGTCAGCATCACCACCATCAAAGAAGTCGGCAAATTCAGAAAGCCCCCGCCGCATGTCGTCGATCTCCATGGAGCTGCTGTCAACACGTCCGGTGATCACGGAAGCAATGGTGGCCGGCGAGAATCCGCCAAATCCAGCCGGATCAAATCCCCTCAAAAAGATGGATGGACTCTGGATCACTCCGCCGGAGTACGGATTGCTGTTGCCGTTGTACGCGCCCCCGCCCCTGAGATAAAAATAAGGGTCGGCCGCATTTTGCGTTGGATTGTTGCTGGTAAACCCGTAATCGTCGTCCGCCATGAAAACGGCTTGTCGGCACAGCAGCCATTGCTCGGCCGGAAAAGCAGGCAGGGGCACCGAGAAGCTTGACGGGGCGTTGTTGAAACCAGTTTGGGGCAAACCCATGTTCTGACGAACCATGGGTCGGTTCCCACCCAGAAGGCCGCGGTCCATCCAAGGCCCAATGGGCCCGAGTTGTCCGCCCCGGTTGGGGGACGCGTCGTACACCGTGGCGAGTCCTTGACCGTCCGGCTGCCTTCGGACCGGCCCCAGTTGATAGCCATGCCCGAAATAGATGCGCGAAATAGGGCCTTCACCTTGCTTGTTGCCACCCTCGCCGTACAGGTAATTTTGAGTGCCTTCAAAGCCATATTTGAAGAAGACCATCTGATCGGCCCGCAAGATGGCGTCTGGCGGCAAACTGGGATCGAGATAGCCGCCGGCGGGATTTGTGGCAAGACGACAATCGTTGCGAAGACTGACACAACGAATGGCCAGGAATCCTTCTTTGCTGATGGCGGCAACATCCTGACGCAGTTGACGCTCGATGGCATTGAGGTCCGACTGGTTGTCGTTCAATGCCTCACCGATGCCAGCAACTTCCGTGGTGGCGGAAAAGATGCGGCCCGCGGCAAGCAAAACCGCCAAGAGCACCAGGATGGCGACAAGCAGTTCAATGAGGGTGAAGGCTCGCTTCATGATCAGAGCTCCCGGACCGTGACGTACACAGGTTCAATGCGCCGACCAGAACGGTCGGTAACGGGGACGAACCAAATCCGATCGACCGTGTGGTACCAGTAACGCAGTTGCTCGTCGGAACGATTCAAAGCGCCGATCGACTCAGGAGGCACCGTGGGCAAGGGCGGACGGTTGGGGTCGGCAGGATCACCGAGACGAGGATAGTTCGGATCGTCGTTCCAAAAGGTTGGGGAATACGGCGAGGTGCGGCGAACGGCCGGGACGGGTTCGTACAGCTCCACCACCAGTTCATTGGCGGTATTGCGGCCTCGAATCACCCGGTGCACATTGCCGTGCTCATCAAGGATCCATTGACCGCCGGCCTGCCACTGGCGATCAAGATACGCGTCACCCGAACCAGTGGTGTCAAACGGAGAGGGCGTGCCAGAGGCAATTTGAATCACCCGTTGACCCGGAACCCAGGGCTCATCCAGATGGACGCCATGAGGTCGCTGGGGTGATCCGGAGACCGTGCTCCCCCCCCCGGTCGAAAGGATATCGGTCGGACGATCGACCAGACGCTTGCCATCGGGTTCGGTGGCCCGGTACACAAAAATCGCAACCTGTACCGTACCGTTGCTCCTTTGAAACGCGCAGTCCCAGTAGTACTCAGGCGTATCGGAATCTTGAGGCCAAGACCGATCTTCGCGCGACAAAAAGTAGTGAAGATCAATGTTGGCGGCTGGATCCTGATTGTTGACTTGGTAATCAAAGACACCAGGAGGGATGCCATTAAATGGTGATGATTCTTCGTATCTCGGGAAGACTGCAGGATTGGCAAGCAGGTTGACCGCCCCAACCACCCCGGCAGTGACGCCCGTGAAATTTCTTCCAAAGCCGTCAGTGGCCCCTTCGATCCAAAACGTGTCGAAGGAAGGGAGGCCAATGGGCCCGATGAATGGGTGGACAGCGCCTCGACGAAGACTTGGGGGCACCAATGGAGACGGGTTGCCCGAGGCTTCGCCGTACCACCATGCCGGGCGGGTCCACTCGTAATCTCCAGTGGGCAGGTACTGGAAAAAATTCAAGACACTGGCTCGCAATTCATCTGGCGCGGTGGTGTCGCGCAATTGATCGTCACCGCCAAAGTCAGCCGGGCTGAAACGTGAACGCAACGTGGCCAAGGCGCTGTCGGCGACGACTGGCCCGTACGCATCATTCTTCGCGTTCTGTTGCTGCTTGATGCCTGCAGGGAGGAGCGATGCGATGGCGATCACCCCGATGCCCAGAATGAAAATACTCATGAGCACTTCAATCAGAGAGAAAGCACGGCGTTGGCGAAAGACAATGGTCATTTCATCACCACTCCGCTGAACCGGTTGAGATGTAAAATTTTGCCTTCGCGCTGCACGTAGGAAGGGTTCGCTCCCGCCCCGATCAGAACCCCGTTTTCAAAATCTTGGCCCGGAAAGAGCTGAGCACGAGCGGCTGTTTGGTCAAAAATGGCCAAGAATGAAGACACGGACGCGAACGGCTCGTCGTCGAAACGGGCCTGGCGGTAAAAATCACCAGTGCTTCCCGGTATGGAATATTCGCCCGAGGCGTTCGCGGCCCGATTTTGACCATCGGTGCGGACCACGCGATCGTTGTTCCAATCGAGCCAAGGTCCAAGGGCGGGAGAATTCGGATTGTCCTCAAGAGATGCCCCTGATCCATCGAACATGATGGCCGGGACCTCCCCTTGATAGTCGAGCGGCTGGACCGAAAAATCTGTGGGCGAAACCCAACTGTCGTCGCCGAAATTATCACCAAAGCTGAAATAACTTGGCACCGCAATGGACATGCCTGCGGGAAGACGTTCGGTTTTCAGATCTTGGATGGGGACCCAGCGGTCGACTGCATACCGGCTGCTGCTTGATGTCTGAAAGACCACGGTTTCTCCAGACCACCTTAAAAGGACGACTTCAACTCCAAACTGATCTTCAGGGGACCGGTCGGCCTCGTTGGTGACACCGTCACCGTTTCGATCTTGAAGCCCGATCACAACTGGGCGAAAAGCGGCCATGACCGGTTCGCCGCGTCGGATCGCTTCAGAGCGGGCTCGCTCAAGAAGCGCGGTTGTTGTATTGACGGCGGTACTGAAGCGAAGAGAGCCACGCAGTGATCGTGTGGATGCCAAGGCAATCACGCTCAAAAGCACAATGATCCCAATGGCCACCAGCAACTCGATCAATGTAAAGCCGCGGCGCTTCATCTGGAATCTCCGTTGTCGATGATGTTGTCCAGTGAGAGCGTGAAACATTCACCCTGAGATTCACGCTTGTCGCCAAACTTCAGATTTGGGCCCGCGGAAACCAAAACAATTTGAGTGTTGGGGCAAGGTTGTCCAATGTAGGCCCCTTCGACACGTCGAGAAACAGTGCCGTCGGGGTCAGGGGTGAGGGCAACCGCGTCCCCAAACATGTCGACGATGGGAAAGATCGAGGCGTTGATATTGCCGTCGGCTTGGAGGTACGCCTCGGGACCAGGATGCACAGCTCTTACAGGAGACCCCCAAGAGTCAAGCAGGACAAGGCTGTTGAGACCGGTGTACGGACTGTTCAAAGGGTCATAAGGAGCGGAAGTGAAGGCAATAAAGGCAGACTGAGCGGAAGAGGCCGAAAGGGCCCTGGGATCAGGCTCTGAGCACGCCGGATTGACGAGGCCTGAGGGCAACCAGCTCGGCGTTTGACTTCCTGTTCGCAGAATCCCGATCAATGAAGGATCGATGCGTCCCAAGATGTCAGCGGATGGCTGGTGACGGAGCAGCACTCGACTGATTTCGGCGGTCGTAAATGCGTGCAACTCCGCCCGGCGCATGTCGAATGGACGGCTTTGGCTGTTGGAAATGTTGTTTCGGGCCGACATGGTGAGACGTCGACCGGTTGCCGACTCGTACTCTTTGATGGCCAACTGAAACAAAGACATGGCCGTCCTTGTTTTGCGTTCCTCTGCTCGAGAGATAACAGAGGAAACACTTGAGGTCACGAGGGCAACCAGAATCAGAACAATTCCGACCACGACGACCAGCTCAATTAACGTAAGACCTCTTTTCATCGACCAAACTCCACAATGTTGTCGCTGTTGAGTGGGTGGGCTCTCAACCATGGGTTGTACGCCCCATCAGCACCACTGCTAAACAGCGCATAAGAAGCAGTGCGGGCAGCGATCGAAGCTGAAAAATCCCCACGAAGGTCCCGCACGTGAGAATTAAAGACGTCAGCCGAAATGTTGCCATCGAATTCTGACTCAGAGCCAAATGCAGATGGGCGGAGTCGAATGATGTCGGCCAATGAGGGACGCATTGGGGGAATGGGAGGCGTCGCACCGTTAACACCTGCACTCTTCCTTTGATCGACGGAAGAGGGGTCGCCTGGCGCGTAAGGGTTGCAGAAATATTCGATGGGCCGGTCAAACGGGTCAAGCAAAACAAGTTTGGCGTCGGGATTCAACCAATCTTGGTTGTTCTCGTCGATCACACGAATTGGATCTTGGCCGACTGCCTCGGCTTGGGCTTCTGAGGAGGGCGCTGCAGGCCAAGTGTTGGCGGGCAGAACCTTTCCAAGTCTGATGTCGCCTTCGAGGCCAAGATAAGGCCCATACACGCGTCCAGGATTCCGAAGCCGCATCTGAGAAGGATTCGCCGAGGGATCTTCATACAAGCCAAAGGCACGGTCCTCAAGCAAACCGGTGCCAAAGATGGTGCTGCCCCAAGCGCCGTCAACTCCAGGGGAGCGAATGCCGAGGGCAGGGCGTTCACCCGATGAGTTGATGTCAATTTCTGTCGTGCCGTACCCGTCGGCCTCGCGACCGCCGGCTCCAAGCAAAAACTCCGGAATGGTGGTGATGGAGTACCAGCGCTGCATGTCAACCGCGTAGTCAGGCAAAGGAAATGGGGTGTTCCCAACGATGGGAACCGGGGGGGGAACCACGTCACTCCAAGCGGGGCCTTGTCGCCCCGACGAATTGCCGCTTAAGACCACCGGGTGATATCCATGGTCTGATTTGAACGCGTCCAGGCCAATGGAGACCGCCCGCATGATGGACCGGGTTTTGACCGCTCGAGAACGATCGGTTGCACCGCGCAGGCTTGCCAAAAGGAGTCCGGCGATGACCGCAACAATGGCAATCACGACGAGCAGCTCCAAGACAGTAAATCCACGGAGAGAGCGAGAAGGGGAACGGTGCATATCAACCACCTGACGACACCGACTCGATCATCTTGACCAAAGGAAGGAACAGTGCCAGAACAATGGTTCCGATCACGCCGCCGAGGAACACCACCAGGAGCGGTTCGATCAAGCGGGTCAGGCCTTGGACAGCCACGTCGACTTCTTCGTCGTAGTTGTCGGCCACCTTCATAAGCATGACGTCAAGGTCACCGGTTTCTTCGCCGACCTCAATCATGTTGACCACCAGCTCGTCAACCACCTTCGATTTGCGCAAAGGTTCAGCGAATGACTCACCTTCCCTGATGGAATCGTGCACCTTGCCCAGAGCGTCCTCGAAAACACTGTTGCCACTGGTCTCTTTGGTAATGGTGATGGCCTCCAGAATTGGAACACCCGCTGCAATCAGCGTGCCCAGGGTCCGGGTAAAGCGCGCGACGGCCGTCTTTCGCAGCAGTCCACCAACTGGTGGTGAGATCAGAAGCAGCCGGTCGGTGAGTTTACGCCCAAGTTCAATCTTCCGAATGATCTTCCAAAGCACAAAAATGATGAACGGACTGACGACAATCCAGGCGGCACCTGGGATCTGTTGATCCGGTGTGGCCGACCCGGCAACCCATGCAGATGCTTCGGTCAAAAAGATGGTCAGGCCCGGCAGTTCGACCTCAAAATCATTGAAGATCTCAATAAATTTGGGGATCACGAAATACATGATGCCGGTCACAATGAGGACGGCAATAATGATCACCACCACGGGATAAATCATGGCGCCGATCACCCGTCGCTTCAACGCTTGCGCTTTTTCCATAAAGACGGCCAAACGTTGCAAGATGACATCGAGAACACCACCGACTTCACCGGCGGCGATCATCTTTGAATACAAGCGGTCAAAAGTGCCAGGGTGGCGGGCCATCGAGTCTGCGAGCGTGGAGCCGGCGGCGACATCATCGGCAACTGAAGCAAGAACATACTTCATCATGCCCCCCCGCTGCTGCGACTCAAGAATTTGAACGGAACGAAGCAGCGGAAGGCCTGCGTCTTGCAGTGTGGAGAGTTGACGCGTAAAAAGGGTCAACTTCTTCTGTGAAACACCACCGAGAGCGAGCGGTTTTTTTCGCTTGGTCTCGGCGGCACCAGCCTCGGGAACACCCTTCTTTCCTCGCTTGCGTGACTTGTCAGGAACAACAGATTGCGGAAAGAGCCCCTGAGCGCGAAGCATGGCTCCAGCATCGTCAAGGTTCTCGGCATCGAGTGTTCCCTTGGTTGCTTTTCCATCGGCGGTTACGGCTTGGTATTTGAACGTCGGCACGGTGCCTCCTGGTTCCAACCGGAGCAAACGCCCCGGCTCGGTTTATTCGTCGGTGATCGTCTCACGAACAACTTCATCAATGGTGGTCTGGCCTTCGTAGATCGCCAAGAGCCCTGACTCGCGAAGGGTTCTCATGCCACGACGACGTGCGGCATCGCGAATGACGGTGGTGGACACTTGCTGCATGACCAACTCTCGAATCTTGTCGTCCATAACCAAAATCTCGAACAAGGCCATGCGGCCTTTGAACCCAGTATTGTTGCATTTGTCACACCCTGTGCCTCGGAAGAAAGTTTGGCCTTCGACATCGCTGGATCTCAGGTCGAGTTCCATCAACTCTTCTTCGGAAGGTTCATAGGCCTGCTTGCAGCCAACACAAATTCGACGAACCAATCGCTGAGCAACGATTGCTTCAATGGTCGCGGTCAGCAAGAAAGGCTCCATGCCCAAATCGGTCAAACGAAGAATGGTGCTTGGGGCGTCATTGGTGTGCACAGTGGTGAACACCAAGTGCCCGGTCAACGAGGCTTGAACCGAAATCTGAGCAGTTTCTAGGTCTCGGATTTCACCGATCAGGATAATGTCGGGATCCTGACGAAGGAAGGAACGAAGCAGCTTGGCAAAAGTCAATTCCTGATCAGGATTGATTTGACACTGAATCAGCCCATCAATGTCGTATTCAACGGGGTCCTCGGCGGTCAGAATTTTGGTTTCTGGGTCATTGAGTTCGTTCAGGCACGAGTACAACGTTGTGGTTTTTCCAGAACCGGTTGGCCCGGTCACGACCACAATGCCATTGGGGCGTTTGATCAAATCTCGAACCGTTTCAAGATCATCTGGACGGAGCCCAACGTTATCAAGGCTCAGCTGAACGTTGCCGCGGTCGAGGACGCGCATGACGACCGATTCACCGAACATGGTCGGAAGAACCGCAACCCGAAGATCGACCGGGCTTCCGCCGAGTGTCAGTTCAATGCGACCGTCCTGAGGAAGCCGCCGCTCGGCAATGTCCAAATTCGACATGACTTTGACCCGAGAAACAATGGGCATGGCCAAGTGCGGAGGCGGAGGGCTCATTTCATAAAGCACACCGTCGATCCGATATCTCATCTTGAACTCGTCTTCAAACGGTTCCAGGTGGATGTCAGAAGCTTTGTCGCGGATTGCCTGCATCAGAACCATGTTGATCAGGCGAACCACCGCACTGCTTCCGGCCGCTTGAACCAAATCTTCGAGATCCACGGAGTCGCCGCGGCCCTCAAGAGCAGAGAGCTCTTCGCTGCCAAAGTCCAGGTTTGCGGCCCCTGAAGACTGATTGGCGTAGTGCTTGGCGATGATTTGATCAATGGCCGCAGGGTCAGCGATCACTGCCACGGCATCAAAATTCAAAAGCAAACGAAGGTTGTCAATGGCCTGGAAGTTGTCTGGGGATTTCAAAGCAACAACCAAACGATTGGAGCCCGCGTCAAAAGACACCGGGGCGATCTGGTATGAAGTTGCCGTTTCTGCGGGAAGGGCATCGATGGCTTCAGCAGGAACTGCTTCAGGATCAAGGTCGACCAATTGCATTCCGGCTTGCCCCGCCAAGGCATACGAAATGTGGTGGTCGGTGACGAATCCGAGTTCACGGAGAACTTCCCCAACTTTGACGTTCTGACCAGACTCGGCCCGTTCTTTTTGAACCGCCAGAGCTTTGGAAACCTGCTCACGCTTGACCAATTGCATCTTGACGAAGATTCGTCCGATGCGACGACCCTTCATCTCGCTGGGCGGAATAGCCTTGAATGTGGTTTCAGATTCGGGCATCTTCACAGAATACAGGAAGAGAGTAGCTTGGCCCCGGAAACAAGCCACCCCGCACTGCCGAAAAGGGTGTCAGTGGGTATTTGCGGCTTTAAGAACTGGGGCGACGGCCGCTTGGCTCCAGGAACCAGCGGTTCAAATGAGGGTCAATCCTCCAAATCGTCGTCGTCCCATTCGATGCGACCAACCGCCCCGCCTTCGCTGTGGATCTTGGCCGAAAGTGCCCCAGGATCCTTGCTCTTGTCGATCATTTCTTCGGCACTGATCATGCTGCGTTGGTAGAAGCTCCACAAGTGATCGTCCAAGAGCTGCATGCCAAACTTCTTGCCAGTTTGAATGGCCGAATCGATGCGGAAGGTCTTGTTCTCGCGGATGAGGTTGGCGATGGCTGGAGTCACCACCAGGAACTCGTACGCCGCCACCCGTCCGGGCTTGTCAGACCGTCGAAGCAGGGCCTGTGAGAGGACAGCGATCAGCGAAACCGAGAGCTGAACTCGAACTTGGGCCTGCTGGTTGGTTGGGAAAGCGTCAATCACCCGGCTGATGGTGCCAGCAGCGCCAGTGGTGTGCAGTGTGGCAAACACCAAGTGACCCGTTTCAGCCGCCCGAATTGCGGCTTCGATCGTTTCAAGGTCTCGCATTTCCCCCACCAAAATGCAGTCAGGGTCCGAACGAAGCACACGACGAAGTGCCTCCGAGAAACTGGGAACGTCGGCTCCGACTTCACGCTGGTTCACGACCGACTTCTTGTGGTAGTGGTAGTACTCGATGGGGTCTTCAGCCGTCACGATGTGCCGCTCGTAGTTCATATTGATGAAATCAAGCATGGTGGCCAAGGTGGTGGTTTTTCCCGATCCCGTGGGGCCGGTGACAATGAAAAGCCCACGAGGCCTCCGGATCAAGTCTTTGCAAATGTCAGGAAGGCCAATTTCGTCAAAAGTCAACAGGCGATTCGGAATCAATCGAAGAACCAGGGTCAAATCTCCACGCTGGCGAAACACCGACACACGAAAACGGGCCTTGTCGCCGTACGCGAAGCCAAAGTCGGTACCGCCTTCCTCTTGAATCTCCTGCTGGTTGCGTTCGGGGGTGATCTGCTTCATCAACGCCACGGTGTCATCTGCATCGAGAACCTTGGTGTCCAGATTCTTGAGTCCGCCGTGGAGACGCAGCGTTGGCTTTCGCCCTACGGACAGGTGAAGGTCGGAAGCATCGAGTTTGATCACAGTGTCAAGCAGACGGTCGATCTGGATGGTGGACATAGGTGGCTTTCAGTGATGTGAAAAGAAAAAGGCGTGTATCAGATGTCGACGTTCCCCGAAGTCAGGAACTCCGCCTGAGCAAATCGGGCAACTTCAGCAGGCGTGGTTGAGCCAGCAAGAGTCTTGAGGCGACCGTCGTCGACCAAGGTTCTCATGCCAGTTCGAATGGCAACGGCACGAATTTCTTCAGCGGGAGCACGCTGGAAGGCGAGATCGCGAACTTCGCTGTTCATTTTCATGAATTCGAAGATGGCACGGCGACCTTTGAAGCCAATGTTCTCGCATTTGGGACAGCCAACTGGGGCCATAATCTGATCGACCTCGGGAGAATCTGGATCAATGCCGATCAGTTGCAGCTCCTTGGGGTCAAGATCTTGGGCCGGAGCCTTGCAGTGCTTGCAAAGAACGCGAACCAGCCGTTGGGCCATGATGGCCTGAATTGAACTGGCGACCAAGAAGGGCTTCACCCCCATGTCGATCAACCGCGTAATTGCACTTGGGGCATCATTTGTGTGCAATGTTGAGAAGACCAAGTGGCCTGTAAGTGCCGCCTGAATAGCAATTTCGGCAACTTCTCGGTCCCGAATTTCACCAACCAAAATGACATTTGGAGCCTGACGAAGCATCGAGCGGAGGATCGAGGCAAAAGTAAACCCGATGCTCTCCCTGACTTGGCACTGGTTGATGCCTTTGAAGTTGTATTCCACGGGGTCTTCGGCCGTAATGATCTTCTTGTCAGGGCGGTTGAGTTCATCGAGCGCGGTGTAGAGCGTGGTGGTTTTTCCGGATCCCGTGGGTCCAGTGACCAAGAAGATGCCGTTGGGTCGACGGATCACCCGATTGAAGATTTCGAGGTGGTCAGGTTCAAACCCGAGATTGGCCAGACCGATCTGAACGGAGTCCGGACGCAGAATACGAAGAACGATCGATTCGCCGTGATACGCAGGGCAGGAAGAGACTCGGAAGTCAATTTGCGACTCGTCCACTTTGAGTTTGATGCGGCCGTCTTGGGGAATGCGCTTTTCGGCGATGTTGATGCCCGCCATCAATTTGAGGCGAGCAAGAACTGCGGCTTGCATCCGCTTGGGGAGGTTGTCCCGAACCGTACAGACCCCATCGATCCGGTAACGCAGCACAACTCGGTCGGGCATGGGCTCAATGTGAATGTCAGAAGCGCGGTTGCGAACCGCTTCCTCGATGATCCGGTTCACCAACGTGACCATGCGAGAGTCTTCTCCCGCATCCACATCGATGGATTTGTCCACCGATCGGTCGACGGACGAATCCACGGAGGCATCAATGGAGTCCGTGACGAAACTTTGGCCATCGAAGTTCCGCCCCCCGCCCTCGCTTCCGTCAAGGGCCGCGTCGATGGCGGAAGGCGACGCCACTTCGACCACCAGTTCCCGGTTGAGCCGAAACCGGAGCATGTCAAGAGCATCAAGAGCCATGGGGTCCCCAATGGCGAGGTGCAGACGACCGCCATCCTCTCCCAATGGGACAATTTTGAATCTTTTCCGCAAGTCATCGGGTACAAGATTGAGGTCAACCCGTTGGGCTGAAGACTTTTCGTTCAAGTCAACAAAAGGAAGTCCAGCTTGTTCGGCAAGGGCCCTGGCGATCGAGGTGTCATCGCAGACGCCGGCCTCCAGCAACGCCTCACCCAGACGCTTGCGAGAGGCCGAAGCGGCTTTCAACCCCTCTTCAAGATCAGCAGACGAAAGAGCCCCATTCTGGACGAGGATTTCACCAAGTTTGAGGCGCTTGCGTGCCATAAGACTCCTTCATCGGCTGAGGGCCAGTTGCAGAATGATGAGTATGATCAATGGACCCCGTTCCGTCCATCTCAAGTGACAATTCCGCCCCGAAAAGTGGATCATGCCCCCACCAATGTCTCATGAGCCCCGAATTTTGATCACGGCAGGTCCAACCCTGGAGCACTTGGACCCTGTCCGTGGCATCATGAACCGATCCAGCGGCAAAATGGGGCTGGCTCTGGCCAAGGCGTGTCTCAGCAGGGGCCTTCCGGTTCTTGTGCTGCTTGGACCCGTTGAAACGCAAATCCACGATGAGTTCCAGGAATGTTGTCAAATTGTCCGGTACGAAACCAGTGCAGAGCTCGAGCGTTTGTTGGCCAATTTCTGGCCCCAACATGATCTTCTGTTCATGGCCGCAGCAGTATCTGACCTCCGGCCGGCCAAAATTTTAAACAGCAAAATGCCACGGTCAGCGGTTTCGATTGATCTCGAGCCCGTTCCCGACTTGCTCGCATCACTTGCGAAACATTGGCCTTCGCATGGGATTCGAATTGGATTTGCGCTCGAAGACAGCATTCACCTGGTGGACAGGGCCAAGAACAAGCTCAAAGCAAAGGCGTGTCATGCCATGGCGGCCAACCCTTTGTCAACGATCAATGCAGAAACAGTGGCGGGAACATGGGTCACTCCGGAAGGCGAAGAGTCTTTCGGAAACCTGACAAAATCAGAGTATGCGGCCCTAGTGCTGGACCGTTCTCTTCAATTGTGGGCTGCCCAATCAGGCTGAACAACTCCCAGAACTTGCCGCACAATTTTCCCACCCCCTATCCCCTCAACCACAATGGTGACCGGTTCACCCGTGACCTTGGCAAGCAGTCTGCCCATCGCCGCAAGTCGACGTTGCTTGACTCGACCAACGGAAGCCAGAGCCATTTCGCAGGTCTGACGAGAGCGAACCTCAACCAAACAAAGAGAGCCTGAAACATGACGCTCGATACGGTCCGCTTCAAATTTGCCCAACCGCACTCGACACCCGACGGTCCGTCTCAGTTGAACCAAACTCCAAATCCAAGCCAGCAATTCCGCGCGAAGTCCGCGGTGATATGAATTTCGCTTAAGGGCGAAAATGGACTGAAGCACTGCACGGTTTATGCGTCAGACCCACCATTGCGTTGAGGGGCATGGCGGTTGTTCACCACCTCCAGAAGCCTTCGCAACATTTCGTTTGGCGATGGGGACAAATCACCGTTGTTGATCAATGCCCGTCGACTGGCCGCCAACGCACGCCGTTGTTGCTCCAGCTGCAAAGCAGATCGAAGGCGTTGCTGGACGTCAGGATTCCACAAATCGGCTGGATTTGCTCGCTCAAAGGTTCGAAGCACCACGATCCACGGCTGACCATTGACGAACACAACGGGTGTCACGGGTTGCTCAAAACTGAGCCCACGTACCGCAGATTGGAGCTCGGGAACGCCAAACGTAACGTCAGCAAGCCCACCGTCCTCAAAGTTGTAACTCAGCCACAGACCGCCGCTCCGGGGGCTGGCATACAGGCCCCCAAGGGCTTCGAGTGAGGCGGGGTCATCTCCAGGGCTCCACGAGGATAGGGCTTCGCGCAGAGGCTCAATGCCATCTGGCGAGTTCAATTCAAAACGGGCCAAGGTAAAGCTGCCTTGATCAAAATTTTCAAGCTGCCTGGCATACAATCGCTCCACGTCTCTCCATGTCACATCGCCTGCAGCAGCGGTTTGCGTCAGCTGATACTTGCGGACTTCTTCTTGCACAAGAATGTCTTTGGCGAGCTGTGCTGGAGTGACGCCATTTTCCTCAAGCACCTTTCGTCGAAAATCAGCATCTGACATGCCTGAGTTTCTCGACAACAATTCGGCCACCATCTGGACCTGATCGTTGAACTGGGCGTTTTGGTCCGGGTCTCGTTGCAAGGCAGCTTCTTCAATGAGCAGTCGGTTCAAAATCTCGCCCTCGAGTCGTTGCTGTACGCGTTGACGAGCCTCGGTTCGAAATTCGGCCAAATCTGATTGGGCCGCCACAGCGGCGAGCTCGTCTCGCATCGGATCCAAGATGTCATGGGCGTACATCGGACGACCGGCAACATGTCCAACCAAACAGTCCACGGGACGGCCTTCATCTCCCGCGATGGCTGAGGAACGATCAACTTCGGAAGACTCGGCCGTGAGCCTGAGCCGATAGTCATCAAGCACCAGAGACTGTTGCTCACTTTGACAAGCGGGAAAGAACACACACGCCGCAAAAGACAGCAGTTGGACGATCCTTGATGGAAACGCCCAGAGTGGGATTCTGGGCATCGGGGAACCAGCTCTAGACCTATACTTCACAACGGAAAGGGTACCCCACCGCCATGACTGAAACCGATCCGTCGAATCATTTCTCTGCCGATGAAGATTGGAAATCTGAAGCCGAGGCAGAGCGGGCCCGTCTCGCAGAAGCCGATGCAAAATCTGCTGCGGCATCAGAGCAGCCTCCGATTCCTGAAGCCACATTCGACTATTTCGTCATTGCCCTCGCATCGCAGGCCATGATGGCAATGGCCATGCGGCCCGACCCCTCTGGGCAGGTCTTCATCGATCTCAACTCGGTCGATCTGAAGATGGCCGAGCATCACATTGACCTGTTGGCGGTACTCGATGAAAAATGCAAGGGCAATCTGACGGACGAAGAGTCTTCGATGCTCACCGAAACGCTTCATGGCCTGCGTTCTCAATTCGTTCAAGTCCAAACCCAGGTCCAGGAGCATTTGGCCAAGCATGGTGGAGGGCTGAATGCAGAGGCCCAGCCTGGACCGGCAACACCTCCGGGAGATGACGCCTCATCCGGGGGATCAGGACTCATCATTCCTTGACCGCCCCGCTTTGCGAAGTACCGTTACCTAAAGCATCAGCAAAGAGCACACATGTCCATCATTGATCGCCATTACCACCTGCTCCGCCGCTTGCACAGCCTCTCCGGGGTCTTCCCGGTCGGCCTTTTCCTCCTCCCGCATTTGACAACCAATTCGTCCATCGTGTGGGGACGATTTCTTGGAAAATCTGAGTACGGCGACGCGGGGGTAGAGACCTTTCAACACGAAGTGGATTTCATCCATTCTCTCCCGGCCCTCGAGATCATTGAGTGGACCGTTCTCTTTGGGCCAATTGCATTCCATGCCGCATTGGGAATCATCTTCGCGCGATCGGGAAAAGTGAATGTCAACCGGTACGGCTGGAATGGATCCTGGCGGTACGCCATGCAGCGAATGACCGGCTATCTGGCGGTCGCATTCATTTTTCTGCACATCACTTCGCTTCGGTTCGGCTGGACGTATTTGGGCCTGATGCCAAAATTCGACACCCACCATGCCGCCAGTTCGCTTGCGATTCATTTCCAACAGGGCGAAGTGGGGCTTCTCCTTGCGGCCTTCTACTTGGTGTGCGTTCTGGCCATCGTTTTTCACTTCGCGAATGGCTTGTGGTCCGCGGCCATCACTTGGGGACTCACGGTCAGCCGAGCTTCGCAGAACCGCTGGGGATACGCCTGTGCTGCACTCGGCATGGGACTGTCGACCATGGCTGTTGCGGCCATTGCCGGCTACAGCACGCTGGACATTGACGCCGCCCAAAAGATTGAAAACAAAATGAACCAGATTTCAGACTCCATGTCGAATGTTCCCTCAGATCCCCCATTCAAAGGAGCCACATCATGAGCGGCCCCCGAGTCATTGTGGTTGGTGGTGGTCTGGCCGGACTGGCCGCCACCACTCGAATTGTCGAATCAGGCCTGCAAGTCGACCTGTTTTCTCTGGTCCCCGTGAAGCGATCACACAGCGTGTGTGCCCAAGGGGGGATCAATGCTTGCAACAACGTGGCGCGTCAGCAAGGCTACTCTGAGGATCAACACTGCGACGAAACCCTCTACGGGGGCGACTTCCTGGCCCATCAAGCGCCAGTTCGCACCATGACGCACTGGGCGCCGAAAATCATTGACCTCTTGGATCGAATGGGCGTGCCGTTCAATCGCACCGCAGAAGGCCGCCGCGACCTCCGACTTTTCGGGGGCTCTCTTTTCAAAAGAACGCACTTCAGTGGGGCGTCGACGGGGCAACAACTGTTGTACGCCCTTGATGAACAGGTGCGACGCCATGAATCTGAAGGAAATGTCAGCAAGTACGAATACTGGGAATTTCTGCGTCCCATCGTCGACGCCAACGGACGATGCCGAGGGATTGTCGCCCAAGACCTGAGAACCATGACCATTCGTTCGTTTGCTGCCGACGCAGTGGTGATGGCGACTGGCGGGCCAGGGTTGGTGTTTGGCAAGAGCACGAACTCCGTCATGTGCACCGGTGCTGCGGCAGCGAGATGCTTCACTTCAGGGGCACCCTACGCCAATGGCGAGTTCATTCAGGTCCACCCGACCGCCATTCCTGGCGCCGACAAACTTCGTTTGATGAGCGAGTCCGCGCGTGGTGAAGGCGGACGAGTGTGGGTCCCCAGGAGCGCCGGCGATGCACGAGACCCAAGGGACATTCCTCAAGAAGAACGCTGGTATTTTCTCGAAGAGAAATATCCGGCCTACGGCAATTTGGTGCCTCGCGATATCGCGTCCCGTGAAATCTTCAGCGTATGTGTCGACGAAGGCATGGGGGTTCGCGGCGAGAACCAAGTCTATTTGGATCTGACCCACAAGCCACGCGACTATCTCGAGACCAAACTTGGCGCTATTTTGGAGATTTACCGGAAGTTTGTCGGCGAGGATCCCTGCGAACTCCCCATGCGAATCTTCCCCGGCGTGCACTACTCAATGGGTGGGCTGTGGACCGAGTACACCGCAACCTCTGACGGACAACTCATGGAATATGGGGCATCCAACTCCATGATGACTGGAATCCCTGGGCTTTTTGCCTTTGGCGAAGCGAACTACCAATACCACGGCGCGACCCGCTTGGGCGCGAACGCCTTGCTCTCGTGCATCTTTGATGGCCTCTTTTGCGGCCATGGTGTGGCCAACCACGCGCGAGAACACGCTGACAGCGCCACAGACGACACCCTCTTTGCCTCCGCGGTTCAGGAAGAGACCGACTTGCAATCACGCCTGACCGGTTCACCAGGCAAAGAAAACCCATACGCCATTGCCAAGGCCATGGGTGACGAGATGACAGCAGCGGCAACGGTCGTGAAGACCGAGTCGAAAATGATCGAAGCCTTGGAGTCGATCCGAAGTCTTCAAGAACGAGCGGCCAATATTGGGCTTTCAGACACCGGTTTGTGGACCAATCAAAATCTCTCTTTTGCCCGGGCGGTTCCAGACATGTTGGCGTTGGCCGAAGTCATGCTCTTGGGAGGAATTGAGCGGAAAGAGTCCCGTGGCTCTCACTACCGGACCGACTATCCCGACCGCGTCGATGACCCCTTCCTTGCCAGCACCGTGGCAAAGTGGAATGGCGGACAGCCATCGATTGAGTTTGAGCCCGTCCAGCTTGGCATTGTCGAGCCTCGGGCTCGCACATACGGCAAGAAGCAAACCGCATAACCACGCGCGGCGAAGCGCGGCCTCTACCCCGACCAGATCCAGTCAAGGAGAAGGTCCAGAGCCACCAACAACGCCACAATTCCGCTCGACAGAATCTTGGCAAACATGCCGGCCAATCGTCCCCCTGCCGCCCAGACGGCGGGCCGAAGGGCCTCCTTGCTGCTTCGGGCGGCGAACCAAGCCTCTCCAGCAAACGCCCCAATAAAAGCGCCAAGCATGGCCACCAAGATGGCTCCAACAACCGGCGGAGGCACAAACAGACCGACGATCCCTGCCACCAATGAGCCGATGGCAGCTCCCCACATTCCGAACTTTCCACCGCCCCCCTTCTTGGTGGCGGCGATGCCCAAGACATGCTCCACAACCTCCCCCGCCACGGCAACAGCAAGGCCGGCAATGAGCCACCACAGGGAAATCGCGGACCCTCCAGCCACATACGTTCCCACGCACCAGATCAAGAGCAGCCAACTGCCCGGAAGACCCAGAGCCGCAAGTGGAACCACGAGCAGCAAAAGCAAAAAAGTCGCCAACAGCCAAACTGCGTTTCCCACGGCCGCGCCCGTAGGCAGAAGATCTACGAGCCAGGCCATCAGAGAAGCTCTCCAATGACCTGGTCCGCCAGCAGGAAGCCCCGGTCGGTCAGCGACAGTCGCTCGCGCCCCATGTGCATGAGTCCACGATCGATCATCTTGCCTATCTCGTCGCCCCGGGGCGTCCCAGATCCAGCCTGAAGGTCCTCAAGTTCATCAACTCGAATTCCCTCCTGAAGCCGCAAACCGAGCAAAAACCGTTCGGCACAATGGAGCTCTAACGTGCGGACTTCAACGCTCTCGAGCGGGGACCATCCGGAGGATGACAGATAGCCATCAAGGCGAGGCTGGTTCTTCCAGCGGGCTCCCAAAAACTGGCCAGAGGCACTCGGCCCCAACGCCCACCATGCTTCGTTCCTCCAATATTTCATGTTGTGGCGACACTGCTCACCGGGAAGGGCGAAATTGGACACCTCGTATCGGTGAAGGCCCGCGGCTTTTAGCTCCGACACCACCAGTTCATAGGCGTCGGCTTCAAAATCTTGTTCACAGGGCTGAACCAGACCGAGATCACGTCGTTTGGTCAGCGCGGTGTTCGGCTCGTAGATCAAGCCATACACCGACAAGTGATCGGGCTTCAACGCAATGGCCTGCGAAATGTCATGAGCAACCCCATCCAAATCTTGACCGGGCACGCCAAAGATCAAATCCAAGGAAAGCCGATCGATTTTGGCCGCGCGAAGAATCTCAACCGCTCGCGGAACAGACTCTGGGTCGTGACGCCTCTCGAGCGTGTGCAACGACTCAGTCATAAAGGACTGCACGCCCAAACTCACCCGATTGACTCCAGCCTCTGCCAGAGATTGGGCCAAGTCAACTGTGATGGTTTCGGGGTTGGCCTCGACCGTCCATTCGTAATGGGGTGGCAACGCGAATTGACCCAACAAAATTTTCTTCCACTTGGCCCAAAAATCAACCGGAAGCATGGTCGGCGTACCGCCGCCAAAGAAGATGGTGTCGAACGTCGTATTGGCAGGAATGTGTGTCAACTCTTCGAGCAAACGACTGCTGAATGGATCGATGCGGTCGTTCTGATCCACCAAGCTGTAAAAGTCGCAGTAATGGCATTTGTGGGCGCAGAAAGGAACGTGGGCGTACAGGCCCAACACCTCATCACGCGGCGCAGACGGGCGGGGATCATCCCCGAGGACATGGCCATTTTTGGTAAGGTTCATCGTCCAAAACCGATCGTATCGTCCCTGGAGGAGCACTGGATGGCATCTCAATCTGGCATACCAAATACCGCGATTGTTGGCCTCCAGTGGGGTGACGAGGGCAAGGGCAAATTTGTCGATGTGTTGGCCGCAGAGCATGACGTGGTGGTGCGCTTTAATGGCGGAGCCAACGCCGGGCACACCATCGTCGTTGAAGGGGAAAAGCTTGCACTCCACCTGATGCCAAGCGCTGTGTTGAACCCCAACTGCGAACTGGTGATTGCCAACGGCACCGTGATTGACCCCGCCATCCTTGTGGAAGAAATCGACCTTGTCGAATCGCGCGGGCTCTCGCTTGAGGGTCGCCTTCACGTGTCTTCTCGGGCCCATGTTGTCTTGCCCTGGCACAGATTGCTCGATGGTGCGGCCGAAGCAAGGCTCTCTGATCGCGGAGATGCCATTGGAACCACCAAGAGGGGGATTGGGCCGGCATACGCCGACAAGATCGGGCGTTCCATGGCCGTCCGAATGGGAGATCTCTTGGATGCGGCTTACCTGAAAACGCACCTCGACAAGATCGCCCCACTCCGGCTTCAGGAGTTGAAAGTCGCGGGGAACGACACCAACCTCGACACAAAAGAACTCATCACAGAACTGACGCGTCTCGGCGAACGCCTTCGGCCGTACATCACGGACACAACATGGCTTTTGCACGACCGACTCAACGAGAAGCGCTCGCTTCTCTTCGAGGGCGCGAACGCCTGCCTTCTCGATGTTGATCATGGCACGTATCCATACGTCACCAGTTCCAATGCTTCAGCGCTTGGGATCTCCCCAGGAACCGGACTTCCCGCCAAAACCCTCGGACGGGTGGTCGGTGTGGTGAAGGCCTATTCCACGAGGGTGGGTGGGGGGCCTTTTCCTACGGAACTCGACAGTGCCATTGGAGACCGAATTCGTGACCGCGGGCGAGAATACGGAACCACCACTGGCCGTCCTCGGCGTTGCGGCTGGATTGACATGGTGGCTCTTCGGTACGCCGCCATGGTGTGCGGCGCAGACAGCTTGGCCATCACGCTTCTTGACGTCCTCTCGGGGTTTGACGAAATCAAACTCTGCACCGCATACAAGACCGCTTCTGGAGACACTGTCGATCGCTTCCCCCCCGACGCCCGTCTTCTCGAAGGATGCACACCAGTCTATGAATCCCATCAAGGATGGGGAGAAGAGATTGACACGTGCGAATCAGTCTCGGAATTGCCCGCGGCCTGCCAGTCGTACCTGCAAGCGCTGCAATCACATCTTGGGGTGCCGATTGAATTTGTTTCGGTGGGCCCGGACCGTCGACAGACCATGCGATGTGGCCTGAACCAGACATGCCGCGAGAGCACATGTTCTGTCCTCGGGCCACTGGAGGATGCGTGACCAGCATGGAACCTGAAGCTTCCATTCCGCCTCGCCACATCGCCATCATCATGGATGGCAACGGCCGCTGGGCAGAAGCTCGGGGACGCCCCCGAATTGAGGGTCATCGGGCCGGTGCGAAAGCGGTCCAATCCGTGGTCGAAAATACCGCCCGTTGCGGTGTGGAAGTTCTGACCCTGTACTCCTTTTCAACTGAAAACTGGAGCCGCCCCAAAGCCGAGATCTCGGCACTCATGGCCCTCTTTGAGGACTACATGAGTTCCGAAAGAGACCGCTTGGTTGATCAAGGCATCCGATACAAAAGGCTCGGACGAAGAGAAGGTCTGCCAACCGGGGTGCTCGACCGATCGGATCGCCTAGAAGCAGAAACCAGCCATGGCGCGTCGATGACCCTGCAAATTGCCATCAACTATGGCTCGCGCCAAGAGATCACCGACGCCGCCCGCAGGCTTGCCATCGATGTGTCCATGGGACGGTTGAATCCTGACGACATTGACGAAAAGGCACTTTCGGCACGGATGCTGACCGCGGCTGTACCAGACCCCGATCTCATCATCCGAACCGGAGGAGAAGCAAGGCTCTCGAACTTCCTTCTCTGGCAGTCAAGTTACGCCGAGTTGGTGGTCCAAGATGGATTGTGGCCAGACTTTGATGCAGATGCACTTCACAGAGCATTGCAAGAGTACGAGCAGCGGCCTCGACGACTTGGGGGCACCACTTCGCGTTAATCGGGAAGCGCGTGGCTGACGCTCAACAGAAATCGTTCCCCGGAGCGATCGTCAAATTCACCTCTCAGGAGTCTTGCCACGGCCATCGCCACCGCATCCGGAGCGAGGGCTGCTTCGGGCGGAACCATTGCCTCATCGGCAAAAGCCCGCAAAGCCGGGGTCTCCACGGCGGCCAGGGCGACGTTGAATCCGATCACTTGGCCGTCGGTCTCTCCCGAAAGTGAACGGACCAGAGATTCCAACGCGGATTTGGAGGCCGCGTACGCACGGAATCCAGGAAATGGGTCATGGGTGGCAAAGCTGGAGATGGAAATCACTCTGCCGGGTGAGCCTTGACCCAAGGAACTTTGCAATTTCCGGGTGAGATCCAATGGGGCAATGGCATTGATTTCAAATACTTGACGGTCGAAATCAGAATCGGTCTCTTCGACGGAAATGTTTGGGGCGTATCCGGCGTTGTGGATGATCGCAGTGACGCCGTTGGCCCACTCGGACAACTGGGCCCGAAAAGTCTCAGAAGAAAGGTCCCCCGAAAGGGTACGAACCGTTTCCGGGAACGATCGCAGCCGGTCACCCTTGCGACCAGTCGCATAAATCTGAAAATGATCCGCGAGTTTGGCCACCAGCGATTGTCCAATACCGCCAGAAGCACCCGTAATCAAAATTGAGGGCTTCATCCGAACAGACGACTTAAATCGTTGAAAAATGTGACCGCAAACAAAGAGCCCAGCAGTGCCAATCCGAGCATGGACGCCCATTTCTGAAAAGTGACGGAAGGAGGCCGACCCGTGATCCCTTCCCATCCCAAGAAGATCATGTGGCCGCCGTCCACGACCGGCAAGGGGAGAAAGTTCAAGACAGCAAGATTGACCGAAAGCAAGCCCAAAAAGAACAGCAAGTAGGTCAAACCTTGTGCGGCTGTTTTGGCTCCAACATCCAAAATACCCACTGGTCCATGCAGTTGTTTGACTTCCACGGAGCCACGAACGAGCCGATCAATGGTCAGATACGTCAAAGTAATCCACTTGAGCGTTTCTTTGGTACCCATTGCTGCTGCTTCAAAAGGGATTGAACCTTGAAGAATGACAGACTCTGGCTCAAAAAATGATGGTGTAAGAGCAAGAGAGCGTTTGAGCAAGCCGGCAGAATCACGCTCTTCTTGCGTCAACTCAAACCGGTACATCTCGGTGCCAGACTGAATCTGGGGCTCAGATGCCGTCGAGATGGATTGGGCGAAGTCGACGAAATCTCCGTCCCCGGGAACCGTCAGGCCGCGAGGAACACGAAATCTTTGTTCAAGTTGGCTTCCCGTAAGTTGAAGTGGACTTGAGGCCGGGCTCAAGCCAATCCCAAGCTTGCCGTCTGAACGCAGAGGCAACTCGAGTTTGATCAAAGTGCCCCCCCGCTGAATGGTGGCTTGTGGTTTTGGAGAGTTGGACACCAAAGTTTGGATTTCGGAAATAGAAGGCCAGGCAACCCCTTCAAGTTCGGCGAAACGATCGCCTGCTTGGAGGAGATCTTCACTGGGGGCGCCATCTGCGATGGAGTCTATTTGGGGCACGGGAGCAATCCCGGCCCATCCACGTTCGGTGCTGTCCTCCGTCAGAAGAGGGAGGACCGACGTGGTGCCAACCGGGACCTCAACCGTTCCTCCTTCAGGAGTTGAAAATCTCAAACGAGGCGACAGGGTCTCCAGGGCTCGATTGGCGGCTTGAGAAAACGAGGTCACGGGTTGACCGTCGAGGTGGGTCAGAATGGATCCGGGGGGAACGGCAGAAAGTCCAGCCGCCGACCACAGCTTTTGCGACATGACATCGTCCAAGTCAGATCGAAGAGTCGCGCTGGCAGCCGGCATGATTCCGAAAGACAGCAAGCCACGTGGGCCAACCTCCGGCTGAACCGATGCTTCAAGGACCTGCCCATCGCGAGTCCATTCGAGAAGCAGAGCGGAGTCTGGCTTGGCCATCGCAGCGGAAACATCGACATCTTTGAAGGTAGAGACTGGGGCACCGTTCACGTTGGTGATGGTGTCACCAGGCATCAGCCCGGCTCGCTCGCCTGGCCCACCAAGCTGGAGGGAACCAACAACGGGAGCTTCGAACTTCACGCCGATGCCAAAGGCAACGACAAAAAGAACGACGGCAAGGAGCAGATTCATGATGACACCGGCAGAGATGATCACCATGCGTTTGGAGACCGGGGCCAGGTTGTAACTCCTGGGGTCATCGCTGACGGCTTCCGGGTTGCCGTCTTCCTGACCAAGCATGGAGACAAATCCTCCCAGGGGAAGCAAACGCAGGGAATACTCGGTTTCGCCAAGGCCATGCTTTGCCAATTCCTCGTCGGTGAGTTTGTCGGCAGGGGATCCCGCCAACTCGAGCACACGGGCTTGGGTGGATCCAGGAACCAAACCAATGCCACGACGCCAGGAAAGCAAAACGGGGCCCATTCCTACTGCAAAAGCACCCGTCCTGACACCCGCCCACTTGGCGGCGACAAAATGACCAAGTTCATGGAAGAAGATGAGAGCGCCAAATCCAAGGATCACGGCGGGCAGATTGATGACGGTGTCAAGCATGATGGTTCACGAAAATCGGTTGGCGACATCTTCACGGACTGCGATGTCGAGTTCAAGAATGTCAGTCAGGCTAGAAGGAGCGTGGTGGCCAAAACGATCAACCGCTTCCGCAACATGATGGTAGACCTCAAGGTAAGGAAGACGCCCGTCCAAAAAGGCTTGCACACAGACTTCATCGGCGGCATTGAGGACACAGCCCGCCCCGCCGCCTTTTCGAATGACTTCAAAACCAAGATCAACGAAAGGGAACCGAGTTGGGTCGACAGCAGAAAATCGAAGATTCGTCAACTCTGCTGGATCGAAAGTTGGGGCAACTGCAGCGTCATGTTCACCTGCGGTGAGGGCCCACCGAATGGGTCCAGCCATATCAGGAGCGGACATCTGCATCAAGGTGGTGCCGTCATGCAAATGAACCATGCCATGGACCAATGATCCTGGGTGAACGATGGCATGGAGTTGTTGGTCGGTGACTCCAAACAGGTGGTGGGCTTCGACCAGTTCCAAGGCTTTGTTGGCCATGGTCGCACTGTCAATGGTGATACGGGGCCCCATGTTCCAAACCGGATGGTTCAAAGCCTGATCAGGGGTGACATTTTGAAGATCAGCCAGAGGAGTGTCTTGGAAGGGGCCTCCGGATGCAGTCAACACAATGGACTTGATCTGTTCAGATCGGATTCCTCGCAAACACTGGGCAATCGCGGCGTGTTCTGAGTCGACAGGCCACAATGTTCCAGACGAAGTCTTGAGGGCCTCTTGCACGAGGTTCCCAGCGCAGACCAAAGTTTCTTTGTTGGCCAAAGCGACCGAGGCCCCCAATTCAATGGCCCGCAACGTCGGCCGCAAACCTGCGGATCCAACTATTGCGGAGACCACGATGGTTTCTGGAGTGGCGCAGGCTTCGACCAAATGCAGGGCGGCATCCGGACCACAAAAGTCGGGACGATCATCATCAACCATCGAAGCCAACTTTGCCGCCGGCCAGTGGCTCTGTGATTGCTCGAGAATTTGGTCAACCCGAGACCCACAAGCCATTCCGATGCAGTCCCAAGTGGGGTCTGAGCCCTGAAGTTGTTTCAGGACGTCAAGCGTTCGGCGACCAATTGTGCCCGTGGCACCCAGGACAATGACTTTTTGAGGTCTCATTCACGGTCCGCGGTTCGAGTCCCTGACGTCCGACGCACGGACCTTCGAAGGCGTGACAATTTTGGCTTCGGCTTGTCCTCGGCGGTCGAAGAAGGCGTGCTCGACTGAGAAGCAGATGGTCCCGACCCATCAGAAGTTTCTTTTTTCTTTTGAGTCTTCTTGGCTGAGCGGCGTGGCCTTCGTGGCTTGACGTCGTCCGCAGACGATTGAGGCTCTTCGGGGGATTTTGTTTCGGCGTTCTTGCCGTTGGAACTTGGGCCGTCGGCCGCATCGTTGGTGGTGTCCTGGTCTGAATCGCTTCGGCCTCGACCCCGTCTTCGACGTCGACGACGCTTCTTCCGAGTGCCGGAATCAGAGTCAGAGGCATCAGACTCGGAGGAACGGGTGCCATTTTCTGGGTTGACTTCCGAGGGACCATCAGAAGGCTCGCCATCACCTGACGAAGCAGGCTCCGGCAAAAGCATCTCTTTGACTTTGACCACTTGATCGGGTGCCAGCCGAGTCATGTAACTCTTGACGTCAAAGCCCAATTCCTCACGAATACGGTCAAGCAGAAGCGTGCTCTTAAGACCAGCTTCCTTGGCGAGGACATGGACGGCAACGGGTGCCTCTGGCGGTTGAATGGCCTGGGCAGCCAAATCTGCCGAATTCTCATCGCTGCCCCCGCGGCGGCGCCGGCGGCGGCGGCGCTTGCCACCTGAGCCAGAGTCATCGGAGACAGAAGCATCCTTCGAAGGTGTGGATTGCCGGTCTGCCAAGGAAGAGACCTTGGGCAGGTCTTCGCCTTTGCCCTCCAGCACCGCGATCCAGGCGGCGCGAGCGGCGGCCTCAGCTTCGGTACGAAGCTCTTCTTGCTCGATTTCTTCAAGCTCACGTTGCAGGTCTTCGCTCAACGCCACCGCGGCCGCATCGGCAGGACCAGACTTCCTCCGTCGACGGCGGCGCCGGCGAGCGGATCCTGACGGATTGTCATCATCTTCATCATGCTCGGTGGCTTCAGCACGGAGTTCAGCCTCCTTTTGCAAGTGTTCGAATTTAGGAACGGGCTCGTCCTTGAACTTTTCCACGGGAAGATCAGCACCGCGCTCGTCGTAGGCGTACAAATCGACCTGGTCTCGGATCATTCGATCGTTCACCCTGACATGGAGAGATTTACCGGTTTCCTCCTCAAGGGCCACAAATTCTTGGCGACGACTGGCAAACAAGGCAGCAGCAACTTCAGGGTGACAGACCAGCTCGACACTGCCAACTTCCTCACGCGAAAGCAAGAACGCCGCTTGGCGAAGATTTTCACTGCCGAGGCTGTCACCATTGCGGATGCGCCCCCGGCCATGACAGGCGTCACATTCTCGAAAATGTTCTTTGTCCACGCCGGGACGCATGCGTTGTCGAGTCAAAGACAAAAGGCCAAAGCGATCAATCTCGCCAATGGTCTTCTTCGCTCGATCGTGCTCCATGGCCTTATCGAGGCGGTCACGAATCTCACGCCGCTGCTTTTGCAGCCGCATGTCAATCAGGTCAAGCACGACCACTCCGCCAAGATCGCGAAGCCTGAGCTGACGGGCGATTTCGTCAACGGCTTCGCAATTGGTTGAATACGCGTTGGTTTCGGCATCCTTTGCAGATCGAGACCGGCCAGAGTTCACATCGATGGCGACCAAAGCTTCCGTCTGGTCGAGGACCAAAGCCCCACCGGATTTCAAGGGGACTTCCCTTTGGAGCAATTCAGTGATTTGAGGCTCCACGCGATAGGCATGGAAAAGCGGGGTTGGGCGGTCATACAGCACCACCGGCGGGGCGCTTCTTGGGGCAACGACCGAAAGGAAGGCGGTCACCCGTTCGTAAGCAGATTCGGAATCAACCACGATTTTGGTGATCTCTGGCCCCAACTGGTCCCGAATGGTGCGGAGGACAAGATCGCTCTCGGTGTAAAGCTCACACGGGACCCCGGCTTTGTCAATTCGAGTCTCAATGGTCTTCCACAATCGTTTCAGGTAGGCGACATCACGCTTCAGATCCGTGGCGGTTTTCCCGAAAGCAGCGGTGCGGGCCACCAGTCCAGCGCTTTCGTCAGGCTTTTCGAGTGCTTTGACAATTTCACGGGTCTTGCGTCTGATTTCTTCGTCGACATCGTTTCGGCTGACGCCAGCACCATCCTGCCAAGGGAACATGACCAAATAGCGACCCGGAATGGCAAGGTTCGAGGACAACGTCGGCCCCTTCGTGCCAATGCCTTCCTTGATGACCTGAACGTCAATGATGTCGCCCTTTTTCAGACAGTCCTGAATCGGGGGACGCTCACTGCGGGGTGTTTTCTTGCCAATTTTTTCTTTTTTGTTCTCGCCCGGAAAGTACTTCTTGTGCAGGTCGGTGACATGGAGAAATCCAACCTTCCCGTGACCAAAGTCCACAAAGGCGGCTTGAATGGCCGCCTCAACGTTGGTGACCCGCCCACGGTAAATGTTGCCCACACTGGTGGCCGTGGAGGGGCGTTCGGAGAGAAGATCGTCAAGACGACCATTACGCATGATGGCGATGCGCGTCTCTTGACCTGGATTGTCGTTGATGAGCATGATGGCTTCCTTGGAAGCCGCTTCGGCCTTTGGCACAGGTGCCTACTTTCTGCCCAGATGGTTCGAGCGCCTAGAGCCCTCGATGATCTGAACACATATGGAGAGAAAGGCACCAAGGCGAACACGTGTATGACAGGGAATCGATCGACAGTCCCAAAAAGAGACTGGTGTCCTGCGTTGTCGTGGCCAGAGGGTGTGGGGCCTTGCTCCGGGGGTTTAATGCTCTGGGACAAGGGCCCAGAACAATTCTGATGACGGCCGGGTCAGCTGCCTTGCTCCGCTCGGAAGTCGGGAGCCGCCCGTCCAAGTTCCTCCTGCAGGCAACGAAGCACCTGCCGGTCCGATTCGAGGCGGAGAACCCTTCGGGCGACCCGCTCGCAGTCTGCCATTCGAACACTCCGGACAACTCGACGGATGTCTGGGATTCGGGAAGGCGTCAGGGAGAGTGTACGCAGCCCAAGACCCAAGAGCAACATGGTCAAACAAGGGTCTGAGGCGGCTTCACCGCAAAGTGAGCAGTCAATGCCGTGATGGCGGGCCGCACTGGCCACATCTTTCACCATTCTGAGCACGGCCGGGTGAGCTGAAGAGTAGAGGCTGGCCACCGAGTCATTTCCTCGATCAACCGCCAGGACGTACTGGGTGAGGTCGTTGGTGCCAATGGAGAAAAAATCCACCTCACGGGCAAAGCTCGATGCCATCAAGGCGGCGCTGGGCACTTCGATCATCATGCCGACGGGCAGGTCTCGGCTGTGAGGGAGACCTTCTTCAAGCAATTCTTCTCGGACATCTTCCAGAGCCATTCTGGCCTGGCGGAGTTCCGAGTGGACGCCGATCAACGGGAACATCACCCGAACCGGGCCTTCGGCTGCCACCCGAAGAATAGCGCGAAGCTGGGTTCGAAACATTTGCATGTTCCGAAGGCAGTAACGAATACTCCGCAGCCCCAGCATCGGATTGGGTTCGGGATCCGGCCCTGCCAGTCCAGCCTTGTCTGCACCCAAATCGAAAGTCCGAATGGTAAGGGTGCGACCTCCCAAGTCACTGAGGGCCTTGCGGTACTGCTGAAGATGATCTTCTTCGGTCGGTGGACGAGATGATGTCAGGTACAAATATTCCGTACGAAAGAGGCCGACGCCATCACCACCAACCTCCAAGAGCCCAGGGACCTCTCGGGCCAGTTCGATGTTGCCTTGGATTGAAATCTCAACCCCATCAACCGTCACCGCGGGCTCGTGGGCATGGTCAAGTGCTTCAGCAATCCGAGCCGCTCGGCGGCTGGCCATCTCTCGGAGTTGGGCCAACTCATCATCCAAGGGACGAACCAACAAGCGACCGGCATCGCCATCCACAACGACTGTGGAGTGCTCCCTGACGTGGCGGGTTGATCCGCGGCACCCGGCGACAACAGGAATGCCCAAGGCGCTGGCCATGATTGAGACATGACTGGTTCGCCCCCCCGTCTCCATCACCAGAGCTTTGACAAACGCCGTATCGAGACCGGCCGCTTGGGCTGGGGTCAG
Source organism: Phycisphaeraceae bacterium (assembly GCA_004213555.1). GTDB lineage: Bacteria > Planctomycetota > Phycisphaerae > Phycisphaerales > SM1A02 > UBA8653. Next base: position 30,330 of record SHAP01000007.1, read on the forward strand.
CCTGGCGGCGATCAGAATGACCGGACGATCTATGCCCTGAATTCGATCCTCGCCAAGAGCCCCGAGCCTGCGAAGCAATCGACGCTCAAGGTCAAGAAGGTCGTCGGCTTTTTCGCGGAAGATCGGGTCGTTCAGCGCTTGGAAACGGCGAGACAAATCAAGAATCGATTCGGCGGTCGCGTGGGCGGCGTCGTCCAGATTGTCTTTGATGCGATTGAGGATGGCCTCGCGGAGGGCCGGGTCGCGGAGAAGGCCGAGATGGAAGGCAAAGATTTCCGCCGCTTCGGCTCCCAGGTCAACTTTGACACGGTCGCGATCTTGTTCGAGCTCGGTGGCAACGTGCTCCAGGGCGTCTTGAACCCGCAAGCATTCCGCTTCAACCTGCTGTCCATCAATGGGCTGCCGTTCCACACCTTCCCGAAGGTCGCGAACCACCATGGCCTCACCAACAGCGAGACCAGGGGCCACAGGTATGGCGGGGAGTTGAAGCATTCCGAAATCTTAGTGGCTTGAGGGGTCAGGCCGGGAATTGTCAAACAGCACCAAGAGGGCGGGAAGCACCACCAGGATCAAAACCGTGGCACTGATCAGCCCGAAAGAGATGGAAATGGCCATCGGGATCAGGAATTTGGCTTGGAAGGATTGTTCCAACATCAGGGGAAGAAGACCGAGCACGGTGGTCAGGGTTGTGAGCAAAATGGGCCGCAACCGACGGCGGCCGGCCGCCATCAGCGCTTCGACGGTTTCGACGCCCTCCGCCTTCTTGCGGTTGAAGAATTCAACCAGAACCAGAGAGTCGTTGACCACGATGCCGGAAAGAGCAATGAATCCAACCAGACTCAAGAAGGTGAGGTTGTAGCCGGTCAAAAGGTGTCCCAAAACCACCCCAATGATTCCAAAAGGAATGCTGGCAAGCACCGCAATCGGCTGCCGCATCGAGGCAAACAAAAGACAAAGAATCATGTAGATCCCGATGGTCGCAGCCAGAAATCCGATCGGAAGTGAGGCGAAAGCCCGGGAAAGTTGTCGCTGACGGCCGCCTTCATCAATGATGACCCCGGGGAATTCTGACTGCACCCGCTCGAGTCCCGGACGAATCGCCTGCATGGCGGTCTCCGGGGAAAGATCGGGACGACAGTCTGCCACAACACTGGTGGTTCGTCGACGATCCACGCGGCGTATCGATGCGGGGGCGGTTGCTTCGCGCAACGATGCCACTTCAGCCAGCGGAACGGGCACACCGGCGGCGGAAATGACCCACGACTGCTCCATGGCCGTGGTCGATCGACGGGTTTGATTGTCGAGTCGAACCCTGAGATCAACCTCTTCTCCATCCAAGGCAAAGCGATGAGCTACCGATCCCAACAGGGCCGTTCTCACTTGCTGACCGATCGAGGATTCGGACAGCCCAAGGGTGACAGAAGATGGCTTCGCTTCCACTCGGAGTTCACGTCGCTCCCCCGGGTCGTCGTCACCGATGTCAACCACGCCATCAACCCCGGCCAACACTGCTTTCAATGCATCAACTGCAGCTTGGCGACGCGTGTCATCCTCGGAGGCCACCTCGATGGTGATCGCCCGGCCCGCTGGGCCCCCTTGAATTTCCGTAAACACCAGCCGTTCGGCCTGGGGTACGGGGCCGATGCCATCTCGAATGTCTGCGGTCACCGTTTTTGACTCTCGGTCGCGAGATTCGATGGGTTGCAATTCAATAAAGACCTGCCCGAGGTGGGATCCCGTACCTGCGAGCGTCATGCCACTGGTGTCATCTACCGAGGCTTGGGCACCACTGAGACCAGAGACGCCTTTCACTTCCGGCATCGCTTGGGCTGCGGCCTCGATGCGGCGGACTATTTTTTCAGTCTCGCTCAGCGGCGTGCCCACCGGCATGCGCAGTTCGGCAATTACGGTTTCGCTGTCGCTGGTGGGAAGAAACTCAAATGGAGGTTTTCCCGCCGCCACCAAACCAAGACAAAAGATGCTGGTGCTGATGGCGATGGAGACGGTCAATGCCGGGCGTCGCAGGGCACGCCGAAGGAGCCAGGCATGCCCGTCCTGCAACTTTGGGAGCAACCGGTTGTCTCGGAAGGCCGACCAGCCTCGCTTGGTCCTCTTTGGACGGGCAGCCAAGGAATGCTTCATGTGAATCGGCAAGATCAAGAGGCTTTCAATCAGGCTGGTGATCAACGCGCACGCCACCACCGCGGGCAAGGCCCCCATCAAGTCACCAATTTGGCCGCGAATGAACGAAAGCGGCAAAAAGGCCACGATCGAGGTGGCAATGGTGGCCGTCACCGGCCAGAAGACCTGCTTGGTTCCAAGTATGGCGGCGGATTCGGGATCGTGGCCGGCTTCGCCATACGACTCAATATTTTCCGAAACCACGATCGCATCATCAACCAAGAGCCCAATGACAATGATGAGGCCAAACATCGTCAGCAAGTTGAGGGTGGTGCCGGTCAACGCCATAAACGTCAGGGTGCCGCAAAGGGCAAGCGTCAGGCCGACAAAAACCCACCAGGCGGTTCGCCACGACAACGCAAGAAGAAGCAGAACAAACACAAGCACGCCCCCCACGGCGGCGTTGCGCGCAAGAAGATCGATGCGGCCTTCAATAAAGCGAGCCAAATCACTGCTGATGGAGAGATCAATCTGAGCAGGCAGGATGCCGGGGGCGGTGTAACCGGTTTCGTAGGCTTTTTGGGCTTTGCTGCGGAGATCAACTTTTCCAGCAGAAGCGGCATGGACACTGGCGGCAAGGCGCTCGAAAAATCCCCAGTCCAACCGAGGCTGGTCGCGATCGGCAGCATCACGGCGGCCGGCCGCATAAGCGCGAACCATCCGGGCGATGTCCACCGCGTCTTGATCCCCGCTCTTGTACACCGTGATGGTGCCGGTGGCCCCAGAACCAGCGACACCGGCATATCGGGACCGAATGGGCAAATCGTTGAAGGTGGCGTCCACGGAAGCCAGGTCCGAGAGCGGCCAACTGCCACTGGGACCAGAAATCCTGATGTCGGAAATGGCTTCGACGGATTCTTCGCGACCAACGCCACGGAACGTGGTGATGCGGTCTGCGCCAAGCACCGTCCCCGCCGGACCGTCGTCCATCGCCGCCCCAATTTGGAGGGCGATTTCCGGGAGGGATCTTCCCACTTGGACAGTGGCCAAGGAATCAAAATCGACTGAAATTTCATCGTCGCGAATGCCGGTTAAGACCAAGCGCCCCATACCAGTCATTCCCCGCAAATCACGCTCAATGTCTTTAAGCACGCGCTTCCGCACGATCTCATCGGCTTCACCGAAGGCATTCAACATGATGACCGGAAGCACTGGTTCAAATTCGGTCACGGTGAGGCGCTCAACCTCGGACGGGATGTCAGGGATAGCATCCACAGCACGCTGAACTTCGTCGACGGCCTTGTCGACGTCGCGCACGTTCTCTCGGAATTCAACCATGATGGTGGCCGTCTCTTCGAGAACCGAAGCGGTAACTCGATCAACTTCATCGAGTTCAATCAAAGCGTCTTCAACGCGTCGAACCACACCTTCTTCAAGATCTTCTGGAGCTGCGCCCGGCCAAATGGCGGTCACGGAAGCCGACTCGGGACTTGATTCAGGGAAAAACTCACGGGTCAACGAGGTGGCCGAGTACAAGCCGGTCAGGAGCAAGACCCACGCCAAAAGGTTCGAGCCTGTAGGTCGCTTTAGTACCGACTCAACCAGACTCACTTCGCACCCTCAAGCACACGAACGGCATCCACACGAAGTCCGTCTGGGAGTCTTCGTCCCGCCCGACGGATCACGTCGGTGCCAGCCTCAGGGCCCACACGGAGAACGGCCCACTCCAGATCAGACAAGCCGGTCTCCGGCAGCGGGCCCTCAAACGTCCAAGCAATTTGCACCGGGACGGTTTGCAGCCGACCTTGATCGTCGACGGTCTGCAGGGATTCACCGAGCAGAGCGCTGCGGGGGGCGACGACAGCGGAGGTTGGGGCGCCGGCGGAAACGGTGGCCTCAACAAATACGCCTGGAAGGAGCATGTCATCCGCCTTCAATTCAACCCATGCTTGGAACGTCCGGCCACTGGGGTCGGCGGCCGGAGCAATGCGATCGATGGATACGGTTCGACTTGCCGCGGAGCCAGTGCGTCGAAGGGTCACCCTGTCACCTGCAGTCACCACACCAAACATAGATGCAGGGATCGTCAGCTCAAGTTCGACATCAGCTTGGCCAGTCACTGAGGCAATGATTTGCCCCAGAGCAACCCGCTCGCCAAGTTGGACATCAAATGCATCGAGTTGACCGTCAAGTGCCGATGTGATTTCGCACCGATTTCGTTGGTCTTGGGCTTCCGCTTGTGCCGCCAAAGCAGATGCCTTCTGCGCTTCAAGCACCGCGCGTCGGGTTTCGATGCGTCGCGCGGCGAGATCAAGTCGGGTGAGGGCATCCTCCGCTTGGAGGCGGGCGGCCTCGGCCTGGTCAAAAGCGCTCGAACCAACAGCGCCAGAATCAACCGCCCGTCGCAGACGATCGACTTCGCGGGTCAAGGCTTGCAGTTGAGAGGACAAACCAGGTCGACGGTCAAGAAGGCCCTTGGACTCTTCATCGAGGTCGCCAATGGCCGCTTCTGCAGACTGCACGGAAGCTTTGGCCGCGGCCAATCGGGCGTCGAATGTGGCCGGATCGATACGAATCAGTGGTTGCCCAGTTTGAACCAAGTCACCGTTGTCAAGGTTGGCCCGCCACACGACAGGACCTGAAACTTCTGCACTCAGTTCGATGCGGTACAGCGGCTGGACGCGGCCAAAGGCAGAGGCTTGACGTGGGATCAGGACCTCGGAAAGGGGGTACACCTCCAAGGCGACTGGCGGAACCCCCACAACCGCTTCAGAGGGGTCTGGGGCGGATCGGACCAGCAGGATGAACGAGCCAGGGCCGGCAAGCAAGACCACCAGAACGATCGATAATCGTGCCAACTTTCGAACAATCGGTACTTGGGCTGGCGAATCGTGCATGGTGAAGTGCAATATCATAGACCGCATCCCTACCCCCCATTCAAGGTGAGGCCCAATGTCTGAAATTGACAATACCGCAGTCCAAAAAGTTGCCAGTTTGGCCAGGTTGCACCTTGGACCCGCAGAACGGGACTCGGTCCGGAAAGATCTGGTCAAAGTTCTCGACCACGTTCAGTCGCTCGCATCGGTTGACGTGGAAGGCGTAGAGCCCCTGAACAACCCCCACGAACTCAGCAACGCACTTCGTGAAGACACGCCCTCCGCCCCCTTGCCCACCGACGAGATCCTCAACCTTGCCCCAGCCACCCACGATGCGTGGATTGCCGTTCCCAAAGTGTTGGGAGAAGGCTCATGAGGTCGGCCCGCGATATCGCCGAACATGTCAACTCTGGAGGATCGGCCGTCCAAGTTGTTGAAGAAGCGTTGGAGCGTATTCATGCTGACACGTCCAACGCATTCCGCGAAGTCTTTGATCAATCGGCTTTGACCAGTGCTGCCGAGATCGACCGTCGCATCATTGCAGGTGAATCAGCAGGCCCCTTGGCCGGCGTGCCAGTGGCCATCAAGGACAACATTTGCACCAGAGAAGGTCGTACCAGTTGCGGGTCCAAAATGCTCGAAAAGTACCGCTCTCCTTTTGACGCCACGGTGGTGACTCGACTGCAGGATGCGGGTGCTGTCGTTGTCGGCAAAGTGAACTGCGACGAATTTGCCATGGGATCTTCAACCGAGACGTGCCACTTTGGCCCCGTCAAAAACCCGGCCGATCCGTCTCGAGTCCCAGGTGGTTCCTCGGGAGGAAGCGCGGCCGCCGTCGCAGCAGGACTGGTCCCGGTGGCCCTTGGTTCAGACACCGGAGGATCCATCCGACAACCCGCGGCTTTTTGTGGGGTCACTGGATTCAAGCCGTCGTATGGCCAGGTCAGCCGTTGGGGGCTGGTCGCGTTTGCCTCCAGTCTCGACCAAATTGGACCATTCACCACCGACACCGCAGATGCCGCCCTGGTGTTTGGGGTGCTTCGTGGCGGCGACCCCAACGATGGCACCTGTGAGCCGAGTCCGGCCAAGCCATGCCAAATCAAACCCGCAGATCTCAAAGGCATGCGAGTCGGCGTACCCATCCAAGCCACAACCGACGGAAACGCCAAAAGCGTTTCCAAAATGATGGCAGAGGTTCGAGACCAGATGTCCAAAGCCGGAGCAGAGATGGTTGAGGTGGACTTGTCCCTTCTGGACCAAGGGATCTCAACCTACTACGTCATTGCGACCGCCGAAGCCTCGTCCAACTTGGCCAGATTCGATGGCATCCGGTACGGACACCGGGCCCATGCCCCAGGAGCCGGTCCGGATGAACTGATGGCGTTGAGTCGATCCGAAGGATTTGGCGCTGAAGTCCGCCGGAGAATCCTGCTTGGCACCTATGTCCTCAGCGCAGGCTATTACGACGCGTACTACAACCGCGCCCTCAAAATCCGTCGCATGATTCGAGACGAATACCTCAAAGCCTTTGCCACGTGCGATGTGCTCATCAGCCCAACCACGCCCAGCACTGCTTTTGAACTCGGCGGAATCACCGATCCAGTCGAGATGTACCTGTGCGACCGCTACACCGTCGGGGCAAACATCGCGGGAATCCCTGGCATATCGATTCCTTTTGGAGAGGACGAACAATCACTCCCCCTGGGCCTGCAATTGCTGGCGGCTCCATTTGCCGATGAGCAACTGCTCAACGCTGCGGCAAGCATCGAAGCCCTGCGCGATCAAGCCGGAATCCGAGGAGCCAGAAACGCGTGAGTGATTCGGGTGATCGCGGACGAACCACTTCACGTACCCGCCGGGAGGCGGCTCGAGAAACCCTTGGTCAATCCAAACGCGCGCCATTCTTAAAAGCTCTGGCTGACCCCAAATGGCACATGGGCTTGCCAACACTCTTGGGCGCTGCGGCCATTCTTGCGACGATGGTGCTGCTTGGGCAAGCAAGGCCTGAGGTGGTGCCTGGACGGATTGCCCACCAAACCGTCACGGTCCCCCAGGCCGTGACATTTGTGGATGAAGCAGAGTCTCAACGGGCCGTTGAAAATGAGTTGGCCATTCTCGATCGCCCGATGCTTCCCAATGATGCGTGGTTGGCCCGACTGCAAGAAGATTTGGTGGCCGTCGGAAGCGCGATTCGTGCAGGCGAAGCCAGCACACCGGAAAGCGAACGAAGCCCTCTGGCACAAATTTCGGACTCAACCTGGAACCGTCAGGTCAAACGACTCATCGACGAATACCTGTTGGAAATTCCCCTCGTTGACAACGATGTTGATGCAGAAGCCTCGGGACGCGGCCGGTTGCTGGTGCGGCTGAACAACGGTCGAGTGGTACGCCCCACCACAGTCATACGGCTTGACCAAAGTCCCAAGGCCAGTGATTTAACCAACGCGATCTTGCGAGCTGGACTGCCGCAAGAAGCCGTTGGCCCGCTGGCCGTCGAAATTATTGGTCCCAACGCCCAGCCCTCCATCACGCTGGACCGCGATCGCCGGGCCCAGTTGGAACTCCAAGCCCGCGACCAAACACCCCAAGTCGTTGAACAGTACGAAGCCGGACAGATCCTGTGGCGCGCGGGCCAACAGGTACCGGCTGAACAGCTGGACGACGCCAAAAAAATCTACGCCGAAACCGCCCAGCTGGGATGGACCGAGTTTGGAACATCATTGCTCCTGTGCCTTCTGCTGATGGCGCCACTGGCCGGCTTTGCCTCGTATCGGCACCCCAAGCTCACACGTCATGCCATACGCTTGGCCACGTTCCTCAGCCTTTGCATTGGCCTGATTGCGATTCCGTTCTTGCTTGGAGAGCGTCTGCCCGCCGCGCGAGATGCCGCAGTGATTGCCATCGCTGCCTTTGGCACCATCAGCATTTCACTGGCCTACGACCGGATGTTGGGCGGCATTGCCGGTGGCACCCTTGGTGTGCTGGGAGCATTGGTCGCGCCAGCGCCGTTCATGCTTGCCCCAGGGGTGGTCGCCGGGGCAGCCGTCATGGCCGCAAGGCTGGGTAACTTTGAAGACCGGGCCACCATTCTTTCGGCCGCGGGCCGAAGCGCGATGGTGTTTGCACTTGGGGCCGCTGTGGCAGAATGGACCAGTCTCCCCAGCGGAACCGAAGGACTCTTTGGTCAGGGCGCAGCAAGGGCGTTTGCCGCCTGGCTTACCACACTCCTCATTGGCTTTTTGGCCATGGGGCTGTTGCCCACGATGGAACGATGGTTTGACCGGGTTACCGGCATGACCCTCGCCGAGCTCAGAGACCCCCGCCACCCCTTGTTGCAAGAACTTGCCGCTCGTGCACCGGGGACCTACGACCACTCCTTGCAAGTGGCCTCTCTGGTGGAAGCAGGCGTAACGGCCATTGGTGGCGATGCAGCACTGGCCTACGTCGGCGCGCTGTATCACGACATTGGAAAAATGAGGAAGCCCGAATACTTCGTGGAAAATCAATCGGGCGAAAACCCACACGATGATCTTCGACCAAACATCAGTTACCTCATCATTGTCGGGCATGTGAAAGACGGCCTCGAGATGGCAGCCGCCAGCGGACTGCCCAAGTCGCTTCGTGAATTCATTTCCAGCCATCACGGCACCCAAGTGGTCCGATGGTTCTACGTCAAAGCCCGCGATGCTGCATCTGAGGATGAAGAGGTTGAAGAAGCTTCGTTCCGCTATCCCGGACCCCGGCCTCGAACCAAAGAAGCAGCCGTCCTGATGCTTGCTGATGCCTGCGAATCCGCTTCCCGCGCTGCCGTCGAATTGCCAAGCGGAAAAATTGAATCCATTGTCCGTGACCTCTCCAAAGAGCGCCTGCTCGATGGACAATTCGACGAGTGCAACTTGACCCTGCGTGAACTTCACGACATCGAAGACGCCATCATTGGCAGGTTGCGATCCATTCGGCACCAGCGATTGGCCTATCCGGACGATCAAGACGACTCGGTTTCACCAGATTCGTCTTCTTGAGCCCGCTTCGCCAACGCGATGATTTTGCTGGCCAAGCTTGTGAGCGCGAGTTCTGGGTCGTCGGGATGCTTCCACGCCGCCTTAGGAGCTTTGCTCCCGTTTGGAACCAGAAGCACGTGGACCCGAATGTCTCGGTGGGTGGTCTGGTGCCTGACCTCACCAATTGACCGAGGCTCGTCTGCCATCGAAAAAGCATGAATTTCGGGGGGGAACATGGTCTTGGCAAAAAGTCCGGTGTCGGGTCGACGCGACAACAGCAATTTCTTCCCGCGCCATGCCACACCGACTTGCATCTCGATCAATTTCTTTTTGGGACGTGGTTTAGGAGGCGGAATCTCTCCAACCTTTCCTGCCTGCAGCGCACAGCACCGCGCTGCGAGAGGGCAAATCAGACACTGAGCGGCTTTGGGATGACACACGAGTGCCCCAAGTTCCATCAAGCCCTCGTTGGCCACTTCGGGCAGATCGGCGGCGTCGACAAACACCCCCGCTTGCTGCCATCTTCGAGCCTCGCGGCCCTTTGCTCCAGGAATGGAGGCATCACCCGTAACTCGAGCAAAGACACGGTCCACGTTGCCGTCCACGATTGGCGCGGCCTGACCGCAAGCAATTGAAGCGATAGCTCCGGCCGTGTATCGGCCCACGCCAGGAAGTGATTCAAGGGTGGCGGCATCTTCAGGAACAACCCCACCGTGGTGTTCGACAATGGACACGGCAGCGGCATGCAGCAAACGGGCTCGGCGGTAATACCCCATCCCACTCCACTTGGCGAGCACCGCATCTTCACCGGCTTCGGCCATGGACTTGGGTGATGGAAAAACGGTGAGAAATGGCTCGAATCGCTCGGCCACTCGGGAGACTTGTGTTTGCTGCAACATGAACTCCGAAACCAGAGCTCGCCATGGCGTACGCACCCGACGCCAAGGCAGATCGCGTGCTGCAGCAGGAAACCAGCGGGAGATTTCACCCGCGGCCCAGGCAAGACGCTCATCATGTCCGCCGACGGTCGACATGGTGGGATCGTATCGGTCGTTCAGGCACCAGCGCACGCGGTCTTGCCTTCAACAATGGCCTGAGGTATGATTTTCATTCCCCATTTGGGGAGACACCGCGGCTGTAGCTCAGTGGTAGAGCGTCACGTTGCCAACGTGAATGTCGAGGGTTCGAATCCCTTCAGCCGCTTTCCTCTAACCCCCTGTTGCACAGGGGGTTTTTATGTGTGAAATAAGAAGTATCAGCGATAATCTAAAACACTTAATTGGAGGTAGCACCAAATGATGACCAGAAAATTCGCAGGAACTGCAGCCTTAATAGCAGCTTGTCTTTCAACATCCGAATCTGCTCAGGCTGACATTGAGTTTGAGATTCAAATTATTCAGCAGAATGGATTCGAAATTTCAACAGATGGAAATGTCATCACGGCTACCGACTTGAACCCATGTTCGGGAGGAAGACAGTTTATTCTAAGAATAGAAACGTCAGGATTAACTTTGATAAAGAGAAATCTCGTTCTCGATGAGACAAATGATTATCTCTGCGGAGGCAATGATTGCTGGTTCTTAGATGTTCTTCAAATCACTCGAATCACTTCATTATTAGAACAACCGCAGGTTGAAAGGACAAACGAATTTGCGGTTTGCGGACCAGAAGGGCTGGAACAGTTCCTTGACTTCAGTAGAGAGAGTGTTGAGGTCTCGGGTGGGGTGTATGAGATTTATGTATCGGTTTTTAATAATGGAGACTCAACGTCCACGTTCGAAATCATCAGTGTTGATGAGCCAAATGTTGCAGGTGACTTCGACGGTGATGGTGACGCAGATGTCGACGATTACAACGCACTCGGCAACACCCTCGGACTGTGTGCATCAGACACCAACCGTGACTCAATCGTTGACTTCAGCGATCTGCTAATGGTCATCAACGACTGGGGAACCACCTGCGAGTGATCACAACCCTCCTTTTGAAATACTCAAAGCCCAGTCCTTCGACTGGGCTTTTTCATGATGTGAGGGACCGTCAGTTGAGGAAAAGACCGGTGATGCACGGCGAGGGAGAAAGGGGAAATTTGTGCGAACACAACAAGCTCCTGGTTCGGAATTCATGGCTCAATGACATCAATGCACAGCCAGATGTGCGGATACCATCGGCCATGCCGCAAGATTATTCAAGGCATCTTTGACAGACGAAGATGCCCAAAAAGAAAATGAAGCCCAAGGCATGATGGAAAAGCAACCAAAATCCAGCAAACGACGGTTTGAGTCCAAGTTTCAGTTCCTGATGGTCATGCTGACCTTCAGCCTGAACGGCCCGTTGGCGCTTTGGGTCTCGGAACCTGTCCTAGAAGCCGTTGGGATTCAACGCGATTCGTTCTCACCTTGGGTGTTTTGGCCACTCCGCATTTTTGTAATGACGCCCACGTACCAGCTGCTCTTGATTGTGACGGGAACCATTCTCGGACAGCGTCAATATTTTTGGCCCCGCTTCATGAAACGATTGCGCTGGATTGGACTCTTTCGCCGCTTCGAGTAGGTTCGAAGTATGACTGATGCACACAATCAGGATCTGACGGCTCGAACGGGTTCCAATCTGTATCCCGCCACCATGCGGCAGCAGTTTGGAGATTTGTCGCTTGAGCTTGACGTTCCGGAAGGGGTATGGAACCCCACGCCTCACGGCATCCATCTGGGCAACATGCTGATGAAGCTTGATTTCAGCAACGAGCATGTCTTGGAAATTGGGACCGGCTGCGGCATCCATGCCATTTTGCTGGCCAAACGCGGCGCTCGGGAAATCACCATCACTGAAATCAACTCCGAAACCAACGCCAACGCCGTACACAATCTCAGAAAGCACGGCGTGGAGATTCCGATCCACCAACAGGTTGCCGACTGGATTCACATCGAGGGGGCCAACCATCAAGGTGGACCTTGGGACACCTTGGTGACCAACCCACCCACCGCCAAGGCCGGAAAGCATTACCGCCGATATTTCCATGACACGTTGATTCTGGATGCCCACAAGTTGGTGAAACCAGGCGGTCGGTTGATCTTCATCAACTCATCCATGATTGACATCTCCCGAACCATTGCCTTAATGGAAGAGTGCGCCATGACGGTCCGCATTCTTGGCGAGACCAGTGGCCCATTCCGTGACTACTACTTTGAAGACGATCAATACATGTTGGAAATGGCCCGGATCCCGGGGGCTTATCAAATGATTGACGGCGTGCACCACGAAAGACTCGTGGTCTTTGAGGGCCGACTTCCGGAGTCTGCCGCCCCCTGAAATGAACTTCGGCGGAAGAGATCTGGCTCTCGCCCCCCAAAGGCCTTGCATATTGCAGGGCCCGCTGAAGTTCTGATCCCCATTGGGCCGAAGGGGAAGAAAATCGTGCAGCATTCGCCACGATCAACGACAATGGCCTCAACCATGAATACGCCCAATGCAGTCGCGATGAACGGCCCCGGTGGACACCCTTGGCCCCTCTTCCAACTCTTTATGGTCGAAATGTGGGAACGTTTTTCGTTCTACGGCATGCGGGCCTTGCTCACGCTGTACATGATCAAAGGCTTCTTGCAAGCTGAGGACAGCCGGGCCTACAGCATCTACGCGGCCTACGGAGCCTTGGTGTATGCCACTCCATACATCGGTGGGGTGCTGGCCGACCAATTCTTGGGCAAACGACGGGCGGTCATCATCGGCGGGCTCCTGATGAGTGCCGGGCACTTGTTGATGGGGGTGGAAAATGAACCGGCGTTCTACCACGCGCTCGCCTTGCTGATCGTTGGCAACGGCTTCTTCAAGCCGAACATCTCGACCATGGTCGGCGAGCTGTATCCCAAGGGCGCCAAACGGGACTCTGGTTTCACAATCTTCTACATCGGCATCAACTTGGGTGCGGCCCTGGCCCCGATTGCGTGCGGTTACATCGGGGAAGCCTACGGATGGCACTATGGCTTTGGCTTGGCGACCGTCGGCATGCTCTCGGGCTTGGTGCTTTTCGTCTTGCCAGGCCTTGTTGGCGCTCTTCTCATGATGCTGACCGCCCTCAGCTTGAGTGTCGGCATGCTGCTTCTCCCTGTCGAATCAAACATCCAAGCTGGCCTCCGTTGGCTGCTGGCGATCGCGTTGACCGCGGGTGGCGGGATCTCCGCGTTGTCCATGCTCAAGGGCGGACTTCCCGACTTTGTGGGCCGCGCGCCGGAAGGCGTGGAGAACATCAAAGGCAAACTGATCAAGACGCTTGTGGGCACCTTGATCGCCATTCCGATCATCGCCCAAATGGTGCAGAGAACGGAAATCTCCCGGTACTTCTTGTTTACCGCGGGGTCGCTCGCTTTTGGCTACATGATCCGCGAAGCGGCCAAAGCCACCAAGATCGAACGGGACCGCATGAAGGTGATCTTTGTCTTGATCTTCTTCCTAATGATCTTCTGGAGTTTCTTTGACCAAGGTGGATCATCCATCAACCTGTTCACCGACCGGAATGTGGACCGCGTGCAAGAGGCCAAGGTGGTCGAAGTCGATGCGGTTGGAACCACAATTCAGGACCTCACCCTGACCCAAGAACAACTGGGGTACACGGTTTCCGGCGAAGTCATCACCATCGAAGTGGTTGATGGCGCTCGGGAATTGGCACGCTATCAAGCAGATAATGGTGAAGGCACCACTCCGGACGCATCCGACACGAGCCCCGAGGCCAGTACCATCCGCAAAGCCATCACCTTGGCCCCGACCCTCCTGGGCACGTTGGAAGCCAGCGGCGATGGCGCCCTCACCCGCGCGACGGTGGACTGGCCGGTGGAAGACTCCCATGTGGGCATGGGCCTCGGGGAATCAGAACTTCGCACCAGTGAATTCCAAGCCGCCAACCCCACCTTCATTTTGATCTTTGGCCTGCTGTTCAGTGCCCTTTGGGGCTGGATGGGACGCAAAGGCATCGAACCCTCGACCCCCACCAAGTTCGCCCTGGGCATCGCCCAATTGGCCCTTGGCTTCCTCGCCTTGTGGTGGGGTGCGAAGAACCACGATGATCTCGGCATGGTGGCCGTAGGCTGGCTGCTGCTTTCCTACATGCTGCAAACCACAGGCGAACTCTGCCTTTCTCCGGTGGGCCTTTCCATGGTGACGCGCCTCGCGCCAGCCCGCATTGTGTCCACCGTGATGGGCGCCTGGTTCCTAGGCACCGCTCTGAGCCACGACCTTGCCGGATTGATCGCCAAGTTGACCGCCATTGAACCCACCGATGGTGAAGCCGGTGTCCCGGTCCCCCTGGAAACCGTCGACATTTACGCCGGTGTCTTCGGACAAATTGGGGTCGCCGCCTTGGTGGTCAGCGTGATCTGCTTTGCTCTGGTCCCGCTTCTCAAGAAATGGCAACACGAAGGTGTTGACGAAATCTAAATTTTGATCACAAGTGAATCACCCCCTGCAGCCTATTTTCAAGATTGTTCTCGGCCTGTTGGCCCTGTGTCTTGCCTTTGACCAGCAGGTCTTCGACATACTTGCCGCACCAGATAATCGTGAGAGTGATATTCATCGGCTCTTCAGAATTCTGGGATACGCCGGGACCTGGGCGATCATCACCCTGGCCCTCTGGCGGGGATTCGATCGAACTCAACCCGACAAAGCCCGATTCCTCCTGAAATCCCTATTTCTCTCATCTGTCATAGCAGCAACGACAAAGCTTCTTGTTCGGCGACTCCGACCCGAAGCCTCGGAAGAAACCTGGGTTTTTCGCCCATACATCGAACGTTCATGGGATGGTGGCGGACTCTCTTTTCCAAGCGAACACACAGCGCTGGCTTTTGCTGGCCTTATGAGCCTGGCGATCTTTTCCCCCCGACATCGGCTGCTTCTGTTCGCAGTTGCAGCCGGCTGCGGTTGGAGCCGAATATATGCTGGGGATCATTTTCCAAGTGATGTCGCGGCCGGAGCATTGGTGGGGATTGTTTCGGTCTGGATAACCAACGCAACCAAGCCGGATGTTCGATCTTGAAGCACGTCAAGATTTTTATCTTCGTGGTGCTTCTCATTCGCGTCCTGCTCGCTGCGTTCGGGCCCTATGAACTTGCTGGTGATGAGGCTCACTATTGGGAATGGTCACAACGTCCAGCTTTGTCGTATTACACCAAGGGGCCAGGGGTAGCCTGGAGCATACTTCTTTCCACGGAGGTGTTCGGCAATACTGTTTTTGGAATCAAGTTCCCGGCAATTTTGTGCTTCGCCTTGCTTCAATGGTGGACCTGTCAGGCGTCTATTCGATTGTCACCTCAAACAGAGAGTGCTTGCTGGTTTGGAGCGGCGGTACCAATTCTTCTGCCCGGTATCTTTGCCTCCGGCCAATTCATGACCACGGATATCACCTCTATTGCTTTTGCGATGGGAGCTGCAGTAGCCGCTCATGATGCCATCGTCCAGCTCGGGACGCCTTCGTCGCGCATGTTGCCTTGGCTCCGACTGGGCCTTTGGGCGGGCATTGCGGTGCTCTTCAAATATCTGGCCATCGTGGTTCCTGCCGCTTGCGTCCTGTTCACTCTGATCCGGTGGTCAAAGTGGCGATGGACAGCTCAAGATCGATTGGGTGCCGGGCTTTCCGCCGTAGTCGGAACAATCTGTACTCTTCCAATCCTCATTTGGAATGCTCAGCGAGATTGGCCGACTCTGTCACACCAACTCGGACACCTTGGCGCGGAAGGAGGAGATGCAAAAATCTCCAGCGGTTGGCAACCTGTTTGGACCGTCGAATACGTGCTTGGACAGTTGCTCCTGGTCCTCGGCCCGCCAGCTGCAATTGCTCTTTGGAAAGCTCGACGGCTTGGCTCAGAATCAATCTTTCTTGCTTCAGGAGCCATTTTACCGTTGATGTTTTTCGTCACGAGCTTTTCATCGGACGTCGAGGCCAACTGGCCTTTGACGGGATGGGCACTTCTTGCCCCAATGCTTGGGGTTGCATTGGCCAAATGGAGAGCCGCGGGAACGAATTATGGGCTTCGGCAACACGTGATGCGATGGGGATTAACTTCAGCCTTGATCGTTTCCTTTGCTCCATATCTCGCTCATCATGAAAGGGCAGCGATGTGGTTCAAACGGGTGACGGGTCACCAAGAGAGGGCCCAAACGGTCGCGGAATGGCAAGAAAAAACCCAGGCCACTCATGTCATCGCAGCAAAATATCAAGACGCTTCGCTGCTCGCGTTTTACTTGCCGAACCGGCCCACCCTCGTCTACTGCGCTTCACACCACATGGGGCGTCGGAGATCACCCTACGATTATTTTCCTGACACCGATCTCACCTGCAAATCTCTCGTCGGACAGGACCTGCTGCTGTATCGGGGGTCGTTGGAAGCGTGGAATCGAACAATAAAGTGCGATGAGGTCAAGATCCTTCAAGACGAGCCAAGAATTTTCTTGGCTAAGAATTGGCTTGGCCTGAAGGGCAAGTACCAGCAATCTGAGGATCGTGGGATCCAAAAGTCTCGTTGACCTCATACGGCCGACGTCCTTGACTTTCAAAGTAGGTACGCATCAGTAATTCTGACAATACACCCAAGAGCAGCGATTGAACACCAAGGCCCGCAAACAACGTGGTGAGTTCTGGAAGCGGGGTTCGGTTGAAGTTTGTTTCGAAGCCAAATTTCAAAATCAACATGAAGAGAAATGAACATGCGGACAAAACAAAACCGAAAAGGCCCACGGTGCCGAAGACATAAACGGGGCGAGTGAGGTACCGCTCGAGAAAAGCAACAACAATTAAATCTAGCGAGACTTTTACGATTCGGTTCAGTCCGTACTTGCTCTCCCCTGCACGGCGTGGATGGTGACGTACTGGAATTTCAGCGACTTTCGCGCCCTGCATTGAAGCGTAAATTGGCAGAAATCGATGCATTTCACCATACAGGCGAACGCCTTTGACAACTTCTGCCCGATATGCTTTTAGAGAGCATCCATAGTCGTGAAGCACAACACCTGAGATACGACTGATCAGACGGTTTGCCATTCGACTTGGAAAATTTCTCCGAAGTGCGGCATCCTGACGATTCTTTCGCCATCCTGAAACTACGTCCCAGCCTTGCTCCAATTTCGCCAACAAATCTGGAATGTCGTGTGGGTCATTTTGGAGGTCTGCATCAAGAGGAACAATCACTTGGTGACGAGCGGCATCAATCCCAGCTTGCATGGCGGCGGTTTGCCCAGCGTTGCGACGAAAGGACAGAACCCTCATCCCGGGTCGATGTGGAATTTGTTCCCTTAGAAGTTCAAGTGAGTCATCGGCCGACCCGTCGTCAATAAATATGACCTCTGAGGCAAGATGCATTGACTCTAAGACCTCCCAGATCCTGTCGCACAGCTGAGGAAGGTTTGGTGCTTCGTTGTAGACCGGAACAACAATTGAAATGGAACCTATGGACGGCTGGCTCATGGGTTGACTCTTTTGCTTCTGATCAAACGCAACTCTACGGAAATACCCTTGGGGTAGCGATACCCATCAATAGTACATACCTCCGCGAGATCTTCATCCAGAGGACCTAGGGATCCATCATCAACCAGCCACCGATTCGAGTCTTCACGGAGCCATTTCATTGGTTCTGATGGTGACAACACCACTCGCCCGCAAGTTGCAAAGACCAGTGAATCTTCGGCGTACCCAACTGCAGCCAGTTCTGGACCATCTGGAGAGGCCGGAGAACGGCCAGTTTCAGATTCCAATCTTGCCACGACAGCCTCGGTAAGCCAGGGCGCTCGATGCGATGGAAGGGATTGGCCAAACAAAGCCCACGATGAAAATAGGCTTACCAATGCGGAAGAAACCAGCGCGTGTAAGCCGCGACCCATCCAGAGGAGTTTTCCGGCGAGGGCTAAAAATAGTATCGACAGCGCGAGTGTCAGACAGAAAAGAGTCGACGAGCTCACGCTGTATTGATCGAATTGGTCCGTCGCAACAGCGTGCCCACGGATCCACCAAGCGGCAATCGGAAATCCCATCCCGACAATGCACCAAAGAATGACAACCAAGCCACGACGCCAATCATGAACTGGGGACCATGTTGGCACCCGGGCCGCCAGCAAGATGGCGATCAGCGGGTACAGAGGCATGGTGTAATGCGGGAGTTTCGTGCCTGCCAACTCAAACAGAACCCAGCCAGGAATGATCCAACCCCACAGCCACATCTGACTTGGCGACTGCTCTCGACGCCAGTGGATCAAGGTCTCCCAGAGCACAAATGACAAAGGCCACAACAACGCTGGGAGCAGCAAGAAGTGGGTTCCGGGGACTCCGCCGTGACCCTCAACAGCGCTTCCCATACGCCCAAGCATCTCATGTTCAACAAATCGAACAACTGGAGACATCCCAAGGCGATCAATAACCAAGAAGGCCCAACCAAGAATTGGAATGGCGCCAATACAGAGAATGGTGAAAGGATGAATATCGAAAAGTCTGCGCAGTGAACGTGAGTGGACGACATGAGCTGCTGCCGCCAAAAGGACCAAAGCTGGTAAAACTGGACCTTTGGCCATCGCTCCGAAAGAAATGCATAAAGCGAAAGGAACCGATGCCCAGCGGGAAACCGGTCTCGTTGCTGAGGATTGCCAGAGTCGCCACCCAAAATAACTGGCGGCGACGGTCGCAAGCATCAACAACTGATCCGCACGAGCTTGCCTTGCATCAAAAGCAACCAGTGGTGAAGCTAGTAAGCCCAACGTAGACAGATAACCGACCCGTCTATCAAATAGGGCTGAACCAAGTCTCATTGTGAAGAAACCGCTAAGTAACGCAGCACTTACCGAAATAAAGCGATAGGAAAATACTTGGTCTGGCAAATCTGTCATTTTAATTGACAGGCAATGGAGCCAGTAGACCAACGGAGGCTTGTTCAATCTTGGTCGATCTTGAATTATCGGAATGATCCAATCTCCAGACTGATGCATTTGACGAGATGCTTGAGCAAATCGAGCCTCGTCACGGTCGATAACGGGTAGTTGGGTGGTTCCGGGCAAAAGAAGAACCAAACCTGCCGCGAGCAAAGTTATGGCGCGAACAAACCCAGAACCCGGCATCACTTTCACCACAAAACGACCAAGTACATCGCTCACTTGGAGAGATGCTACTTATTCGAAGAAATTATTTCTGATTGGTATTTGTTTTGCGCTTATGGCCATTCCGGCAAGCTTGCTTGATCTCCCAGTACGCGATTTCATCAAGACATTGCCGATCGGGGGAGATATCAATCAGGAAATAAGGGCGTTCGGACAATTCGGACAAGGTGGATTCCTCATTGTCATTCTGGCCTCTGTTGTCGTTTTCTATGAACGCGGCCAGCGGCGTTTTTCCCAGCTCGTACGGCCATGGATACTTGCTGGCATTGCTTGCCACATCATCAAAGGTCAGCTGCTTCGAATTCGGCCAAAACACAAAGTAGGTTCAGATTTTATCTGGAATGCCGATCTTCCAGAGATCAGTCAGTTTGCTCTCGATTCATTCCCAAGTGCACATACCGCAGGAGCTGTGGTCACCTCTGCTTGGCTGATCTTCATGTTCCCCAGATTGAAGAATCTGTGGATCAGCTTGGCATTGATTGTTGGATTAAGCCGAGTGATACTCAACCACCATTGGATCAGCGATGTCGTAGCGGGTGCTGCTCTCGGATGCCTCATCTCCTCCTTCTTCTGGAGGAAACAATAAAAGCCGGAGCCCAAAGGCTCCGGCTTTCTGTATTTGGTTGCAAGTCAGAAAAGACTTACTTGCGGCGACGACGGCCTGCAGCCGCCAAGCCGAGGAGGGCCAAAGCACCAGGTGCTGGCACCTGGGTCAAGGTGAGGCTTGCGTTGTCAATAAACATCGCGCCCCAGTTGCCGTTTCCGGCGAACCCAACATTAACTTCGATACGGGCCTCATCACCTGTCACGGTGTAGGAGAAGAGGTTTCCGCCGAGAGACTGGATGCCAGCAATGCTGCTCCAATCCGCTCTTCGGTCGCTGGAATTGGTGCCTTCAAAGCGGTTGCCATCGGCATCAAATCCGCTGATTTCAGCATAAGCCTCACCGAGGTTGTTGCCGAGACCGTCGGTGTCGGGAGCGTAAATATCCACCGAGAAGGTCAAGACATCACCAGCGTTGAGCTTGGAGACATCAATATCGACGGCGGCACCGGAATAATCACCGGGATTGCCAGCCCAGACTTTGGCTGCGGAAGAGCCACCGAAGTAGCCAGAGCCTTCAACCGTGTCGTCGGCTTGCCAAGCTTGGCCACCGTAGAGGTTCCAGCCGACCCAGCCCAAGACGTCATCGCCAGGGTTGTGACCGTCTGGAGCCGAGTCACCGGCGGTGACGGTTTCAAAACCGCCGTTCACACCAACATACTGAGGGCCGCCAATCCAGCCTTCGGTTGCGGGGTTCCAGTACCCAGCTTGTTGCATGAGGTAGCTGCTGGAGTCCCAGGAGCTCGTAGCGAACAGATCAATCTCGTTGGCAGATGCTGCTGCAGTAACTGCACCTGCGAGAAGAAGAGACTTCATCATTTGAATTCTCACTTTCACTCTGAGAACCATCCTGTCGCGCGTGCAGGAAAGTTCAAGAAACGAACAGAGGAGCAACATGCTTCCTCCGTCTCTCTCGTCTCCGAGTGTGCACCTCAATGTGGTGCATTAAGACAATGTACGGCAAAAGACACGCAAGCCAAGCATGGAAATCGACATTTCATGGCGAAATCCACACAGAAGGGGGTGAGGATTGGGTGGCGAATAAAAAGGGGCCGCAGCGAAAATAAGGCGCGTTCAACGTGCCAGATGTCGCAATCAGTCAGCGAGAATGTCGCGTCCCAAGATGCCATCGGTGGTCAGCACGTGAAAAGAGGTGTTGGCGTAGTCATACGAGGCCCCGATGTGGTACCCATCCGCCCCCCAGTTGCCGCAATCTCTGCTCCAAAGACCGAATCCCGCCTGTGTGGTCACTCGGGCATCGGCCCGTTCTGCTTTGCGAACGCCAACGGTCTCAATGTGACCGTCGTAAAACAGCGTGGCGGGGTTGGATTCCCAGCTGTGGTTGAAATACCACGGTTCACAGGCCCCTTCATCAAACGTTCCGGGTGTGAAGTTGGGATTGCATGAGCTGCGGCGGGCCTGCAGCCAGTGGTGTTCAATGATGTGGGTTTTCAGCGAGGGATATCGACACTGCCCTTTGCTTGGCGATCGGAATCCACCAGGCATGGTCCAGGGGTTGGTCCACCCCCCCTTTTCTGGATTGGCCATGACGTTCGGATTGAACATGGCCGCCGGAGACAGAGCGTACGACGACCAAATGGGCTTGGCCAGGACTGAGGTCATGGCCGTGTCGTGGGCACAGAATTCACCAGGGTCATCAAAGCAGCCCTGCTTCTCGACTTCTCGACGGACGACGTTGTCCTTTGGAGCAAAGTAGATCTCGTCGTAAAACTTCGGCGCCATGTAAACGTTCCACTGGCGGCAGTTGATCAACCGAAAGGAACCAAAGTACTCGCCGGAGTAATAGCCGCCGCCGGAAAAGACAATGGGCTGCACCATGCCTCGGGTTTCAGGGTGACCTCCATCAACGGGCCACTCGAAATACAGGTAATCACCGGTGGGTGCCGGCGGAAAACCGGCCCGCACGTATCCCCATCCCAAAATGACACCCTGGTGGTTGATGCCGTTGTGGGCATTTCGGTACGCCGGAAAAGCCTGATCGGCGTTGTCTGCGTACTGGGCAATGTTGTCTTCAAGCAGGGTGAACTGGCGGTCGTTCCACTCTGCGGCGTAAGAATCGCTTCCTGCCCCCATATTGCGCAAGTTGGCCATCGATTGGGTGAGTTTGGCCTGATCCCTTGCTTTCCCGATGGCGGGCAGCAGGATCGACACCAGCAGCGCAATGATGGCGATGACGACCAAAAGTTCCACAATGGTGAAGGCTCGGCGTTGTTTCATATGCAACTCAGTATGCAGGAACCGCGAAAAAGAGTCCAGCAACACTCGGAAGATTTAGTACGAGCCGTATGGGTCATCCGCAGGGGCCACCAGTGAATCCAACGTGGGTTGCAGCAGCCATCCAACAAGAAGGACCACCAAAACAGCCCGCAACAAGCCAGAAAGCCAAGGACGCCGAGCTTGTCCTTCCGGCGCTGGGTGCGGATCAAAAAACACGATGATGGCCACAGGCAATCCCGCCACCCCAGCCCACTGCCACCAAGGTGCTTCGGCGTAGTCGTACGAAAACCCGCACCAAGCCAAAAGGGGCACCATGGCACCCAGCAACATGGCCCCTCCCCCGCCCGCAACGAGAGCCTGTGGAGCCAACACCAAGGCCCCGGCAATCGTGGCACCAGAAGCGGACAAGATCATCAGCGTCGTGAATCCCCCATCGAGGGCCATTGGGGCCAAGGCGACGCAGGAAACCCATGCCCCAAGTCCGACCAAGCGACCCAAGGTGGCTTCGGAGGCCAACATCCACCATTTGACCGAGGCCACAACGCTGAGCCCCAACAGACACTGGTCAGAACTGTCCATATCCGGGAACGCCCCAAAAGCCCCAGCCAAAGCCCCCAAACCGAGTGGAGCGAACCAACGTCGAACCCTTGAAGGCAAGCAACAGAAGGCGGTCGAAAGCAAACCCACCCCGCCCAAGATCAAAGGCAATCGGTGCCAATTCGAAAATGATGAGGGCCAAGCGCCCTCGTAACCAAAGCCCACGAGGGTGGCCAAAGGAAGCACACAGCCTCCAACGAGGCCCGACCAACGGCCACGATGTTCTGGCTTCAAAACCAGCAAAATCGCCAGGAAAGCGATCCCGGGCAAGAAAATGGGAACAAGCAATTCAGCCAACATGCGCTTTACCCCGCCGTGATCTCATCGCCTTCGAGCCCGACCACCAATCGCACCTTGTCGCCGATGGCTCCACGCAAAATCCGAATACCAAAGGCGTTTCGATTGATCTCGACCGTGCACTCGAAGCCGATTTTTCGCCCCTGAGGGCCGCCACCAATGCCGGTGAGTTCGGTCATCACCTCGACCTCTCGAGAAACGCCGGCAATGGTCAAGTCACCCTGAAGCTTCCAGTGGGTGGCATCGATTTTCTCCCCGGAAGTGGAGACAAAGGTCATGGCTTCGTGTTCCTTGCCATTGAACCATTTTGGGCCCAGCATGGTTCGGTCCAGCTTTTCACTGCCCGTATCAATGCTCTCGACCGCGCATCGAACTACCAACTTGGGAGGGACACTCCCGTCTTCGTGATGGGCAATGGTCCCGGTCACGTCGTTGAATCGGCCCCAGAACATGCCGGCGTTCATGTGCTGCACCCGGAAAAGCCCAAAGGAATGGACGGGGTCCAGCTGCCAAGAAGTGGAAGCACTTTGAGGCGGCTCGGCATTCAATGGAAAGTTCGCGCCGGCCAAAAGGGCCAAAAGAAGGCACCAGAAACCGCAGAGGACATTTTTGGACATGAAATTCTCCGCGTTAAATCTAGCCGGCGGATGATTTGAGCGGTTGCATGATTTCAATACCCGATCTAATCTAGTCATAAGTCACTTTCTGACAGGGGGATAATAAATGTCACTATGCGCCTTGATATGGTCCGCCACCGCCGCCCAGGCCATCGAACTGGACCGACCGCTGATGCCCCAGTCCGCCTTGATTTGGGAAAGTGAAGAGGCACCACGAGAATCGCTGACCACGCAGAAGCCGGTTGGAACCACGTGGAAAAAAGTTGAGCTGCCCTCGAGTGGCTTTGTCCTGCAGCAAGGCTCTTGGCTCGCGCTGTCCATTGATGCTCCTCGACATGGGCAAATGATGCTGACTTGCAGTGGGCATCAAAGCTTGATGTGCAATGGGGTTGAGCACCCAATGGATCCCGGAGCGCTGGGTGCGATGATGTGGCCTGCACCGATGCGTGAGGGTAAAAATTGGATCTTTATCGAAGGCAAGGGCACCCCGCTTCTGACTTCTTTCCGACCTGTTACACGAAATACCACGACGTCGCTTCATATCACCCAATATGACCGAACCATTCCTCAAGCCACGGATTTGGTCGAAACGAATGCCCTTGGTGCAATGGTGGTCACCAATCTCAGCGCTGAACCAATTGAGAATGTCAATCTCTGGTCGCGGTGCACGTTCACCCCAAATCAAAAGTACGTCGGAAGACTGTATCCAGAGGACTGGAAGCCAGGCGAATGGACCCCAGGGCAATCGGTCACGATTCCCGCGTGGAGCATGGTCAAAATGCAAGTTCATCTCAAAGGGCCACCTCCATTCAAACGCGATCCTCAGCCCTATCCATTTGCGTTGGAGGCAAGAATTGGGAGCAAAGTGATCGCTTCAGGATCGGTCAACCTGGCGGTGCGAGAAGCCTCCGACCGGACTTGGCACACCTATGAATCAAAAATTGACGGGTCAATTCAACGCTGGATTCATGTTCCATCAACGGCCGCGGAAACAAAGCTTCAACCCGCGTTGTTTGTGCTGCCACACGTGCAGCAATCACCACAAAATCACGCTCTTGGATTTGAGCCCAGCCCCGATCATCACATCATCGTCTGCTGGGGCCGACGTCCCGATCGGGACGCTTATCGAACCTCCATCCACCTAGAGTCGATCTTGGAAACAATCAAAGAAGCAACACTTCGTCACAACATCGATCCCACACAGGTTGGATTGCTTGGGTTTGGTGACGCTGGCCATACTGCATTTGCTTTGCAACAAATGCACCCCAGTGCTTTCACAGGAATAGGTGTCGTCTCATGCTTCCCCCCAGTGGACCAATTGACAGGGGCAAAATCACCTCTCAGCAAGCTCCCCGGACGCTTGGGGATGCGTTGGGGTTCCGAGTGCGCATCCGCGCCTCCCGATGCCCAAAGACGCTACGAAATGGTGGGGCAAGATCAAGATCTGCTGATTGATATCGTTCCTGGTGAAGAAGAATGGTGGGGTCGCAAATCCGTAGACAATCCAGACTTTCACAAATGGATTTTGCGTGGCCGAGGGAACCTAAATACGGCACATTCTCGTGCAGTTGCGCTTGAAGGCGAGGCATCACATTTGTGGTCAAAGTTTGATGCCGGACAAACTGGACTGTAAAGACGCCATTCAACTTGTTCGAAAAATTTAACGCCATTGCTTATAAAGATGAGCGCTTCGTGGGTGGTCTGAAGTGCACCAAGCGTGCATAAAAAAGGGCCGTTTGTGTACAAATCGGGGATCACTTGCGAACCGATGGTGCTCAACTCACGCGCATTTTTCAATCAACATGGCCTCTGGGGGTGATCATCCGAAATTACCCACAGGTCGAGAACAATCGGAGACCACGTGGACCGCTCCAACACGTGTCGTTCTTGGCTTCTTAGGTTCCCCTTATCCATTGGGTGGTAGCCCGTGGGGGGTGTGTGGCTGAAGAGTGGATGGCGTGTTGCCATCCTGCCATTCGGTGGATTTACTCTGAAATGGATTCGATCTCATGCGACACGTATTGACAACAATGACAGCCCTCACGGCTGCAACCACCTCATTTGGGCAGGAAGTTCCAGATCCAAATCCGGTCCCCCAAGCCGACGGAACCAATCTCTGGTACGTAGGAAACAACACCCAGTATCCGGTGATTCAATCTGTGCTGGAAGCCGCAGGGGACGGCGATGAAATTGTGGTTCGGGGCGGCCTGTATGTTGAATCACTCCACATTGACAACAACGAAATCACCATTCGACCGTTTGTTGCTTACAACTCTTCGGCATCCAATTTTGAAGATGTCACTTTTCTGAATCCGACCAACGGATTCAACAACGACAACGGTTATGCCATGAAGATCGAAGGAGGACGCGGCACCTACGTCGGAAGACCCCGTCAATTCACAGAATTGACCAATGGTCTGGATGTCGAGACTTCAATTCAGCCTCGAGATGCAACCGACTACAGCGCCATGGGCTCAACGGTCTTTGCCACGGCACTTGGCG
This sequence comes from Phycisphaeraceae bacterium, assembly GCA_004213555.1. Taxonomy (GTDB): domain Bacteria; phylum Planctomycetota; class Phycisphaerae; order Phycisphaerales; family SM1A02; genus UBA8653. Next base: position 56,300 of record SHAP01000007.1, read on the forward strand.
ATGCTCACGCCACGGGCGCTGCTCCATTGGGGGGCCGAAATACCTTCACCTTCCAATCACGCTCCATTGATGATGTTGCCATTTGGTCAGACAGTGGTCTTGGCACTTTTTATGGTTGCGACATCACGGCCATGCAAGGCTTTGGTGGCGGAGTCCTGGTGACCGGAATTGGCAATCAGACCAATTTCATCAATTGCGACATCCACGACATGGCCGCCACCGGAAACACCCACGATGAGTCCGGCCAACCGGTGTGCGTGGTGTCCATTGTTGGAGATGCCACCTGCCAACCATCTTTCCATGGCTGCGACGTCTACAACAATGACGCCTCGCAATATGGGATTATTTACCAAAGCGGTTCGACCACCGATTGGTACTACTGCGACGTCAACAACAACGATGCGAGATGGGCTGACGGGACATACATGATTGCCGCGGGCCGAACCAACGTAAACACATCGAATTTCGAGCTGAATGAGTCTGGCCGTGGCACCATCTATGTGGACATGAGTGCAGGCACAACCAATGACCTTGTTCGCTTTACAGAAACAACTTTTACAGACAACGACACCGTGACCAGTCTTTACGGAGGCGTGATGTGGGTTGACCACACTGCCGCCACCGGCGAACAACCACAAGTGATGTTCTCCGACTGCTACATGGACGGCAACAATGATTTGGGCTTCCCAAACCCGACAAATCCTGGGGATTCTGCACTGGAAACAGAGGGTGATTATGCCATTCATACCCCATATTCACCCGAGTATCGAATCGGAATGGACAATGGTGGCGGTGCATATGTTCCTCTGACCGGGATCGACAACGACGGCCAGGCAGGAGATGTCAATGGAGATGGATCAATCGATGGGTTTGACATCGCTGATCTGTTTGACATGACTGGCCTTTGCCGAAACGACCTGGATGATTCTGGTGAAATTGACTTCAACGACCTGTTGAACGTCTTGATTGATTTCGGGAACACTTGCGAATAAGTCGTCTGGATATCCCCAAATTCATCAACATCCCCGGCCTCGGCCGGGGATGTTTCACATGGCATTCACGACGTGGGGCAACGTTGATCTTTTGACCACAACTGCAAGAATCTGACCATTCCTATGTTTGCAGGTGGGGGAGCCAGCTGACGGGTGAGATGGTCTCATTCAAACATAGGTGTAACTGTTCGCATTCGGAGTCAAACCCCCCCATGCGTTTTGCACTTTCTACTGTCTCGACCCTTGCGGTCGCTTCCGTGGCTTTGGGACAAGAGTACCCAGATCCAAACCCCGTACCTCAAGCCGATGGCACCAACCTCTGGTATGTCGGCAACAACACCCAGTATCCAGTCATTCAAGACGTCCTTGATGCCGTCTCCGACGGCGACGAAGTGGTCGTTCGCGGCGGACTCTATGTGGAATCCCTTCACATCGACAACAACGAAATCACCATGAGACCATTTGTCTCGACTTCATCTTCTGCTAACGGCACGTACGAACATGTCACTTTCTTGAACCCAACCGAGGGCTTCAACAATGACAACGGCTACGCCATGAAGCTTGAAGGCGGCCGTGGCACCTACATTGGTATTCCACGTCAGTTCACTGAATTGTCCAACGGACTCGACGTCCAGACCAAGATCATTCCTCGCAATCCTGACACCTATGCCGCCGGTGGCGATCCGACGCACCTCATTGGTATTGTCGATCCTGACGGCGCGGCTTTTGAGTTCAGATCCCGGAGCCTCGATGATGTGGCAATTTGGTCAAACTCTGGCAAAGGCACCTTCAAGAGTGCTTACGTCACTTCCCAGCAGGGCCTGGGCGGCGGAATCATGGCCACTGGTGCCGACAACCAGACCATGTTTGTCAATGTGACATTGGAAGGTCTTTACGCAACGGGCGCGACGCACGATGAGTCAGGTGAACCAGTGTGCGTGGTGAATGTCACCGGGGACATGTCAACCAGAGCCAGGTTCCACAACTGTACTGTCAGAAACAATGATTCAGCCGGCTACGGTGTTGTCTACATGAATGGTGCTGATACCGAATGGATTTTGAGCTCCATCGGTAACAACGATTCCCGCGCTGCTGATGGAACCATCATGGCCGTCAATGGCCGTGGCACCTTTGATTCCTGCTTCATCGCGGGCAATGAATCAGGACGGGGCACGTTCCACTGGGATGCAAATGGCACCCTCCCTACGGACGAATATCGTTTGAACTCGTGCTTGATCAATGACAACTCAACTGTAACCGGTCTCTATGGAGGGGTTGCTTGGGTTGATCACGCTGGAGCTTCTGGAGAAAATCCACAGATCAGCTTAAGTGACTGTTGCCTTACTGGTAACAATGGTCTGGGATTCCCCAACGCAACTGACCCCGAAGATTCATATCTTGAGACAGATGCGGATTACGCCATCCACACCCCCTACATGCCTGAATATCGCATTGGTATGAACAACTATGACTGTGGAATCCCTGCGCAAGGTCCCGAAGCTGACCTCAACAATGATGGCAATGTTGATGAATCAGACCTGGACACCCTTTACGACATGCTTGGCATGTGCCGAACCGACATCGACGCTTCCGGCGAAATCGACTTCAACGACTTGTTGAACGTCTTGGTTGACTTCGGCAACACTTGCGAATAACCCCCCCTTTATTCACAAGTTATGCAAGCCTCGGCATCATGCCGAGGCTTGTTTTTTTGAAGCAAGGGGGGTTATGGCATTATTTAAATCACCGCTTGACTGCATTAACCACTGACAGGAAGTTAATTAAATATCAGCCGGTGGATGTAAGTGGGGGGGTCCCCTGCCAAGCCTGCTGAATAGTTGCTTGGAGTCAAATGCTCATGCGTTTTGCACTTTCTACTGTCTCGGCCCTTGCGGTCGCTTCCGTGGCTTTGGGACAAGAGTACCCAGATCCAAACCCCGTCCCTCAAGCCGATGGCACCAACCTCTGGTACGTCGGCAACAACACCCAATATCCAGTCATTCAAGACGTCCTTGATGCCGTCTCCGACGGTGACGAAGTGGTCGTTCGCGGCGGCCTCTATGTGGAATCCCTTCACATCGACAACAACGAAATCACCATGAGACCATTTGTCTCGGGAGATTGCTCAGGCGGTGTCTCGGATTGCGCCTCGTATGAAGATGTCGTCTTCTTGAACCCAACCGAGGGCTTCAACAACGACAACGGCTACGCCATGAAGCTTGAAGGCGGCCGTGGCACCTACATTGGGATTCCCCGTCAGTTCACTGAATTGTCCAACGGACTCGACGTTGAGACCAAGATCATCCCCCGTGATCCTGGGACATATGCCGCTCAGGGAGAACCCCAATCTTTGTACAACATTGTCGATCCTGACGGTGCGGCTTTTGAGTTCCGATCTCGCAGCCTCGATGATGTGGCAATTTGGTCAAACTCTGGCAAAGGCACCTTCAAGAGTGCTTACGTCACCTCGGAGCAAGGCCTCGGCGGCGGCATCATGGCCACCGGTGCAGACAACCAGACCATGTTTGTTGGCATCACATTGGAATCCCTTTTTGCGACCGGCGCGATTCACGATGAGTCCGGCGAGCCCGTCTGCGTGGTGAATGTGACCGGGGACCTGTCAACCCGTCCAACTTTTCACGGCTGCAACGTCCGAAACAACGATGCAGCTGCTTTTGGTGCTGTCTACATGAACGGCTCGGATACCGAATGGTTCTTCAGCAGCATCACCGGCAACGATTGTCGGGCCGCTGACGGATCCATCATGGCCGTCAATGGCCGTGGCACCTTTGATTCCTGCCTCATCGCGGGCAATGAATCAGGACGGGGCACGTTCCACTGGGATGCAAATGGCACCCTCCCTACGGACGAATATCGATTCAAAGGCGGAGGATTTGTCGAGAATTACACGGTGACCGACCTTTATGGCGGGGTTGCCTGGGTTGATCACGATGATGCCGCTGGAGAAAACCCACAAATCACCATGAGCGGGATGACGCTCTGCGGCAACAACGACCTTGGGTTCCCAAACCCCACAGACCCAGAAGATTCTTATCTTGAGACCGACGCTGATTACGCCATCCACACCCCTTACATGCCCGAGTATCGCATAGGTTTGGACAATGGCGGCTGTTCTGGGCCTGGTGTACCTGGGCTGCCACAGCAAGGCGCCTCGGCCGACATCAACAATGACGGCAACGTCGACGAAGGCGATTTGGACACACTCTTTGATCTGCTCGGCATGTGTCGAAATGACCTCGATGCTTCCGGAGAAATTGACTTTGGCGACATGCTGAATGTCCTGACCAACTTCGGCAACACCTGCGACTGATTCAGCTGCAGGGCAAATGTCAACCAAAAACAGCCCCAGAGCTTGCTCTGGGGCTGTTTCGCGTGGGAGACCGATAATTTCTCGCCCAGGGTGTTTACAGCCGCAAATTGTTGTCGTACAGTGACTTACAGATCTGCCTAGGCAGTCAGGGGGGATACCTATCTGACAATTGGGAGGGGTGGTCCCGACCCATGGGCAGCATGCTTGATGGAGTAATCACATGCGTTTTGCGTTTTCAACTGTGACGACCCTCGCGGTCGCGTCCGTGGCTTTGGGACAAGAGTTTCCAGATCCCAATCCCGTACCTCAAGCCGATGGCACCAACCTCTGGTACGTCGGCAACAACACCCAATATCCAGTCATCCAAGATGTCTTGGAGGCCGTCTCTGACGGCGATGAAGTTGTGGTCCGTGGCGGCTTGTACGTGGAATCACTTCACATTGACAACAACGAATTGACCATTCGACCGTTTGTCAATGGTGATGCCGCGTTCGAAGCTGTGACATTCTTGAATCCAACGGAAGGATTCAACAACGACAATGGTTGGGCCATGAAAATGGAAGGTGGGCGTGGCACATACGTTGGACGTCCCCGTCAATTCACCGAACTTTCAAATGGTCTTGACGTTGAAACAAAAATTCAACCTCGAGACGCGTCCAATTACTCGGCCGTTGGTGCGTTGGTCGAAGTGCCCATGATCACCAAAGCGAGCTTTGGGGTGGGTGAAGGAGAAATGGGACCGTCGGCAACAATGCGCTTCCAATCCCGTTCCGTGGACGACGTGGCCATTCTTTCTGATTCCGGTCTCGGCACGTTTAACAGCGCGTTGATCACTTCGATGCAGGGATCTGGCGGCGGCATCATGGTGACCGGTTCCGGGAACCAGACCGCTTTCGTCGATTGTTCACTGACCAATCTCTATGCCACCGGATCCGTTCACGACGAATCTGGCGATCCGGTATGCGTGGTCGGCATTGTTGGTGATTCCACCACCCGTCCGACCTTCCACAACTGCGATGTCTACGACAACGACTCCGCCATGTATGGCGTGGTTTACCAAGAGAATGGCGACTCCACGTGGACCTTCTGTGAAATCTTCGACAACGACTCTCGAGCCGCAGATGGCACCATCATGGCAACGGCTGGCCGGGCAACGTTTACCGACTGCATCATTGCGAACAACGAATCTGGTCGTGGTACATTTTACTGGGACGCCGAAGGCGCTTTGCCCACCGATGAATTCAGATTCTTGAATTCATGCTTCATCAAAAATGAAACCGTGACCAACCTCTACGGTGGCGTGGCGTGGGTTGACCATGCCTCGGCTGCTGGAGGGCAACCTCAAGTCATGTTCTCAGGCTGTGGTTTTGTCCAGAACAATGATCTGGATTTCCCAAATCCAACCGACCCCGAGGATTCAGAGCTTGAAACGGAAGCAGATTACGCCATTGATACTCCATACTTCCCGGAGTACCGCATCGGCACCGACAACTCAAACATCTGTGGTGAGCCTGGACAAGTCTTGGCAAACGTCGAGGCCGCTGGGGACATCAACAGCGATGGTTCCATCGATCACGCTGATGTTGACAGTTTGCTGGAAATGCTCGGCACATGCCGCACCGACGTGAATGCTTCGGGCGACATTGAGTTTGGTGATCTTGTCGAAGTGCTTTCAAACTTCGGAAGCACCTGCAACTGATCGAACCGCGCAGCCAAAGCGCAGCTCGACAACAAGACAAGGCCCTGGGACAACCCCAGGGCCTTGTTCATGTTGCCAAGAAGACCAAAATCTGCCCAAAATGATATAAATCATTCTATTATATGACCTTATCGCTATTCTGGTGGCATGGTCGCACTTTGACCTTGCGGCCTTGGGGGGTTCACCATGGACAGACAAGCCATTTTGGGGGCGACATTTGTGTTGCTCAATGCTGCTGGAGCATTGGGTCAAGAATTGCCCGACCCCAATCCGGTTCCTCAATCGGACGGAACCAACCTCTGGTACGTCGGGAACAATACCCAGTATCCGGTGATTCAGGATGTCCTTGATGCTGTCTCTGATGGTGACGAAATTGTCATCCGAGCTGGCTTGTATGTCGAATCACTGACCATTGACAATGTCGAGATCACCCTACGACCTTTCGTCACCAATGCTGGTGGTGTGCCAAACTACGAACAGGTCACTTTCCTGAATCCAACGGAAGGCTTTAACAACGACAACGGCTGGGCTCTTAAAATGCAAGGGGCCAGAGGGACTTACGTCGGTCGTCCAAGGCAATTTACCGAGCTTGAAAATGGCCTCGACGTGGTGACCCGCATCCAGCCACGAGATGCCTTGACGTACAGTCCAGTCGGTGATCCCATCAATATCGCGTCGATTCTCAATGCTGAATTTTCAAACGGCAGTGCAGTGATGCGTATTCAGTCCCGAACAATCGATGATGTTGCGATTGTTTCTGATTCTGGACAAGGCACCTTCAGTGGATTTTTAATCACATCGATGAATGGATCAGGTGGGGGCATCATCATTACAGGCGCTCACAATCAAACCACATTCGTCGATTGCGAGTTGAAAAATCTTTACAGCACTGGATCACCACATGAGCAGGTTTACGATTTGCCTGTCAATGTCATAACGGTAAGTGGCGACAGCACATGCCGACCCACCTTTCATCGAATCAAGATTCACAACAACGACGTCACTCAATATGGCGTGGTTTGCCAAATTGGTGCGGATACCGAATGGTCGCATTGTGACATTTACGAGAACGACGCACGGGCCTCTGATGGCACCATAATGTCCACCGGTGGAAGATCGACTTGGCACGATTGTGTCTTTTCGGCAAATCAATCCGGACGCGGGACGTTGTATTGGGATGCCGAGGGCACCCTTGTGACCGATGAATTCCGGTTTTTTGACAGTTGTTTCATCGACAACCAAACCGTGACCAACCTGTACGGAGGAGTCGCCTGGGTGGATCATCCTTCGGGCAGTGGGCAACAACCACAACTGATGTTCTCCGGTTGTGGCTTTGTCCAAAACAACGGACTGAATTATCCAAACCCAACGGACCCGGAGGATTCCACCCTTGAGACCGAAGCGGAATATGCCATATTCACTCCGTACTTCCCGGAACATCGCATTGGGATCGACAACGCGGGGTACTGCAATGTCCCAGATCAGGTTCTAGATCAGGGGCAAGTGTTTGGGGATTTGAACGACGATGGATCTGTCGATTGGTCTGACCTTGACGCGTTGTCATCTCTGCTTGGTACGTGTTCGACGGATGTTGATCGAAATGGTGTAACCAATTTCAACGACCTCGTACGCATTCTGAACGAGTACAACGAATCGTGCCCCTGAGAAACAGTTGTTCACTTGACCAGCGAAGCTTGATCGAGACTTTCCGGCTGACCCACTTGAGGAATGGACATCCCAGTTGTCTTTGCCAGCCAAAGCTGACTTGACGGCCTTCCTTCACGATTTCGGTCTTCTCCCCGCTGAGCAGTCCACATCATCAAGGACCCCTCGGGGTTGAACACAGGAAGTCCGTCAAACCCGTTCGCGTTGGTGATGCGGACCGGTTCTTTTTTGACCGACAGATCACCAGTCAGCGGAAGTGCAAAAACCTCGTAGTTTCGGTGTGACACGCGGCTCGTCGCGTAAACCAGCCATTCGCCAGATGGATGGAAGAATGGAGCCCAATTCACATGCCGATCGGCGGTCAGGGCGAATTCAGCCTGAATACCCGAGGGGACCCCTTCCTCCATCTTCAACTTCGACACTTGGATTTGGAGCAAGTTGTTGCCTTCTCGATCGGAGCGGTAACAAATGTATTGACCATCTGGCGAAAAGAAAGGCCCCCCGTCGTAGCCTGGTGCGGCAACGATTTTTGTCTTTTTGCCTGAAGCCATATCGTGCACGTACAAATCCGCATCCTGCGTCTCGGGCTGAACACGGGCGTACAAAATGGTCTTGCCGTCAGGACTCCATGACCCTTCCGCGCAATACCCGGGCATGTCGACCACTGGCTTCAGGTCAATTGCACCAGATTTACCGATCATCTGTGGTACCACGGTCTCCACGATCGTCATTTCTTCGGGAAACGCCCAGCGGTACTTCGATTGTTCACGCTGGTAGCCGGGAACATCGGTGCCGCTGGGTGGGACCAGAGTGCAGCCAAAGAGAATGCGGCCAGGCTCATGAGGATGGAACCAGCCACAGGTGTTGGCGCTGCCCGGAGGGGAGACCAAAATGGGGTCATCCAACCCAACAACTGCACCATCTTGCATCTTCAACTTGGCGACATACATGGCGTAGTGCTCATCGGGCGATTGGCCTTCGGCTGGCTTCGCCACCGCCTGAAAAATGATCCATCGACCGTCTGGTGAAAAATACGCCTCCCCTGCCTTGTGAAAGGACTCGGCAAAGGTCAACTGGACGTAATCGGTCAAGAAGGGCTCCTCCCATTCCGACACGGCCGGTCCCACCGGGCCGGCATCAGGAATGACGCAGGCGCAGGAAACGATGGCGGTTGGGAGTACGCCAGCGGAATACTCATGGGTGCGGGACTGGCCGCATCCGGCCAAAAGCAAAGCGACGAGGCGGTACTGACATCTCATAGAAGCTAATTGTAGGATGCGTCATCATGCAAAAAGAACAAATCGCCCATCGCCACCGACTCTGGGATCGTCTTGGGATTTCGGCGAGCGCTTTGTGTCTGGTGCACTGCGTGGCCCTGCCCTTTTTGCTCGCTGGCATGCCGGCATTGGCACGTTTTGAGTCTTCGCTGGGGACTGGGTTTCACATTGCCATGGCCGTTTTGGTCACCGTCACCGTTGTTCCCGCACTTCGCGGCGGCTTCAAACGTCACCGCGATGTGCCCACACTCGCTTTTGGGGGCTGGGGCTTGACCTTGATTTTGATTGCCCTCTTGGCCAGCGATGGACACGGCGGCCATAACCATGCTTCGCATGCCGAGGCCGACCATCATGCGGCCCACGATCATGGTCATGACGACAGTCACGAACACGACCACGATCACGACCACGATCACGATCACGACCACGATCACGCAACCCACGAGGTCGGTGGGGACCATGCCGGGCATGATCACAGCCTGATGAGCCGTGAAAGCATTTTGACCATGCTCGGTTCAGTCTTCTTGGTGACCGCTCACGTGCGCAACCTCTCCAAGTGCCGTGAAGGCTGCCAATTGGAAGGATGCGACCAGCACGTCTAAAGCTTCACGCCAGACGCGACTGGTCAGGCTTGGGCAAATCGCTCACGGAACGGACCATGGACCGCCAAAGTCAACCCGCTGCCTTGTTCGTTGACAAACATGGTGTTTCCATCTGGGCTGAAACACACACCAGTCAATTCCGAACTTGAGAGCCTGTTGGCCAAAAACGGAGTGCAACGCCCTTGCGGATCGATTCGAATCACGCGGTCGTGCCCCTCTCCATCTTCGCTGACAAAAACATCGCCCCACGGCGCGACCACCAAATTGTCCGCATAATGAAGGGTGAGCTTGTCGGGTGACTCCACGAACAGTTCAAGCCGGCCCGGAGAAGCGGCTTCCTGACTGGTGCCTTCGAAGGGGCTGGGGTGGTACCGCCAGATCTGACCAATGCGAGAGCGGCCACCATTGGTGCAAGCCACGTACACGGAGCCATTGCCAGCCCAAATGCCTTCACCACGGGCAAAACGTGCCGCGCCGTGGTTGTCGAAGCCCCGAATTCGCAGGTCCCCGCGAGGCGCGTGGGTGTCGAGCAAATCAACCCACTCCACCGGGAGACTGTCGCCTGTGACGGGGGAAGGTCCTGGAGAGTCTTGATCCCAGTTGCGAAGATCCGAGCCAGGAGTGTTTTGAATCGCCAACGCCTGCAGCTTGCCGGCAGACAAGTCACCTTTGACCTTGGGCACAAACCGGTACAGGAGTCCATCGTGCTCATCTTCGGTGAGATACAGCACGCCTGATTTCGGATCCACAGCAACGGCCTCGTGCCGGAATCGGCCCAATGCTCGGAGTGGTTCAGGCATGGAGCATTCCCCATCGGCGTTGGCGGGAACCTCAAACACCCAGCCGTGGTCTCGCTGGGTGGAGTTGTCGTCCACATCAACCCATTCTTCGCAAGAAAGCCAAGTGCCCCACGGCGTCGCGCCCCCCGCACAATTGTGGGCCGTGCCGGCCAGAGCCAACCGGTGTGACACCAATGTCCGCTTGCTGGTGTCGTAGACGACTGATGTGACACCACCAAGAAATGGGTCTTTGCCGAGATCCCAAGCTTTGCCTTCAAGACGTGAAGCCGGCGCGCTTTTGTGAAAAGGCGACCAGCCTTTGGGAGAGCGAACTTGCTCGTGGTTGCGCATCAAGATGACTTCATCGCCAGAACCAGGGAAGGCCGCCATCCCATCATGTTGACCAGGAACACGGAACCCGTCCGTCATCAACTCACCGCGTCGGGAAATGATCGTGTAGTCAAAACCTTCGGGAAGATCGAATTGTCCCTTGGGGTCGGAGACCAAACCTGCTCCCGGCCAACCGGGCGGGTTCCCCGCGTGAACAAAGCGGTGCAGCCCGCCAAATGCCGCAGCAAAGGCGGCTGTCTGAACAAAAGATCGACGATCAAGAGAATTCATGGCTTTATATTAGGCACCACCAGATCTGAATTGCTGATGCCTATTCAGTTTGGGTTCAGACTGCCAATTCATCCAAAATGGATTGCAAATGCATCGAAGGATCGCCACCACGCAGGGCCGATCGCCGCAACGCGCACGCTCCGGCGCACGCCCGGAGGTTGGCGGTTCGCCGGTCCGGATCATGGTCACCATCCATTCCGGCTGCTTGGGCCATGGCACGGGGATCATCTGGGGCCCCGGGACCCTCATCACTTGAAAGCACCACCACGACCGCCAAGGTCCCGAATCGCCCTCGCTTCAATCCTGGTCGAGTTTCCAAATCAACTGGCCAGACCGCGCGAACAAAGAGACCAGCGGCGTCAATCGCGTGGGCCAAGTCGGTCCAAGACGAGGAAGCGTTCTGGGCAAACATCAGGACAATCCGACCTCCGGCACGCATGCGGGCTCGAAGATTTTGAAAGGCATCCCCAAGCCCAGTGGCAAAGTCGCCCGATTCCAAAGGGTGACCAGAAATGGCGGCGGGAAGGAGCTCACGTTGCCAAACCGCAAAAAAAGACGACAACTCGTCGTAATGCACGGCGTCGTCATATGGGGGATCGGTAATACAAAGATCAAAGGCAGCCCCCGGGGACCTTGCATCAGCGATTGACGCTTCACCAGACCGACCACCATGTCCCGGGATCTTCCGAACCACCGCGGACTTCAAAGAGGGCCAAGATCGAACACCAAAATCGGACAAGGGATTCAAGGCGAGATTGGCAAACGTTTGTTCCGTCTTGGCCAAGTGGCGGTTCCACATACAGAGTCTTGAATTCCAATTGAGCATTCGCCCCAGAGCCAACGCGCCTACCAGACGTTCTTCCCGAGTTCGCGCTCGGGATCGAATGACTTCTTGGAATCGAACCAATTGCAACAGTTGCCGCGGAGCAAAGAGGTGATGCCAATGCGTCCAACCACGCTCCCGAGACAACCGATCGGTTTCCACGCCGGGAGGAATGGGCGATTCGGGAATCAAACCGGAATCAAACCAACCTTCCAGAGAACGTGCCACCAATTCCGTCAATGCTTGATCACGGAGCATGTCATCTTGGGTTGGCACAACCCACACGCGTTTTCCCTCTTGATGGACACGGATTGCCCAAGGTATTTCTTGCCACTCCTCGGGATCTCCCACCACCTGTTCGGAATCCCAGAGATGCAAGCCGTCGCCACGAAGTTCTTCAAATCGAATCAGTTCATCATCCACCAAGACTCGGCCGTTTTTGACAGTTCCACCGACGTGCGTGTCATTGGAGGTGCAGAGCGTTCCGTCGATGATGGACAACTGGGATCGATGATCGATACGACGGGAGGAAATGCAGTCCACCCCGCGAAGACGCCCGTGGTAAAGCGTCATGTCCATGAGTCGCCCCCCAGAGTCATGGGTAAATCCATCGGCGTGCAAACAACGCTGAACTTCTTCATAGGCCGAGGTCAAAAAGACATGAAGACACTGGCGATCATCTTCAGGCAACGCCCCCAATTGCAGGGAAGCATTGGTCAAAAAAACCGATTGGGGCTGCAAATCTGAAGCAAGGAAATCCACGCCCAGAGACGCACAAGTCCAAGGGACCGAACCTCCACCAACGAAAGGGTCGAGCACACGGCCCAAAGGCTTGGCCGACAAATCGGCCTTGGCCAGCTTTTCACTTTCGAGGGCAACCGTCCATTGGTTCAAGATGGAGTCACGGTCGCCCTCATGGGGCAAGCAACCCAAGAGAATGGCCCGGATCAAACTGTGGGGCTTCCGTCCCCACCATTTTCCAAACGACGGCAAGGGTTGGGCGGCCGCAGAACGACGCTCTCTGGCCGCAAGCTCAGAGACCTTGGCCACCGGAAAGCACAAATCGATTCGACGGGTGTCCACGACACGCCAAGCGTAAGATTCTTTTGATGTTCACGCAGCGTCCACACCAAATTCTTCGCCCTCAGGAGCCCGTCGCCGTTGCGGACGCTTTCTTTGAAAAGATGAACGCGCGGCGAAGTGTGCGTCAATTCTCTGACGAACCCGTTCCCGAAGCTTTGATCAGATCCTTGATCGCCACCGCAGGCACCGCCCCCAGTGGCGCGAACAAACAGCCTTGGAGATTCGCGGCAGTTCAGGATCCTGCCCTCAAATCAGAAATTCGCTGCGCCGCCGAGGCCGAAGAGCAAGCCTTCTACAGTGGCCGGGCCAGTGAAGATTGGCTCCGCGACCTGGCCCCAATTGGCACCAATGACCAAAAGCCCTTTTTGGAAGAAGCTCCTTGGCTCATCGTCGTCCTGAAGAGGATGCGAGACGACCGGGACGAGAGACTCTCGGACAAGGTGTACTACGTCAACGAATCGGTGGGCATCGCCACGGGACTGTTGTTGGCCGCCGCCCAACACGCAGGCCTCGCCACCCTGACCCACACCCCCAGCCCCATGGGTTTCTTGGCCAATTGTCTGGGGGCATCCGAGCACGAACGACCTTTTGTGCTGATCCCCATTGGATGGCCTCACCCCAATGCCATGGTCCCGGACCAAGAACGAAAGCCTTTGGATGACATCCTCACCATCCACTGAGCTGCCCGCTGATCTCGTCGAGGGCGTCCGCGCCTCACTCAGTCCTGATCAATTTGGCGGTTGGCTCGCGGCCCTTCCACATGGGGCAGGGCGGGTGATCAGAGCCCACACTGAAGGTGCCATAAGGGAACTCGAAGCTGAAGTCGGCCCCCTTCCCCCACTTCCCGAAAGCGATGCCACCCAGATTCGCGCCATACCCTCAGATCAACTCGAAGCGGCCAAAGCATGGCCTGGGTTTCAGGATGGAAGAGCGTGGATGCACACACCGGGAAGTGTTCGTGTCGCCCCTGCACTCGCGCCTCAGCCCGGAGATCGAGTGCTTGACCTCTGTGCGGCGCCAGGCAGCAAAACTGGACACTTGGCTTGGCTCATGCGCCAGCAAGGTGAACTCGTGGTCAATGAATTGAGCCGAAACCGAGCCCAACGCCTGCAACGCAATCTCAAACTCATGAACATCGTGGCCACGGTGCTGACCGGACCAGGTGAGTCCTTGGGCAGACGGCTTGGCCCGACTTTTGATCGAGTTCTCGTGGATGTGCCGTGTTCAGGTACCGGAAGAGTGTGGCTGGGTGATCCTCGCACCTGGGGCGAATGGAGTGTTCGAGCCGTCAAGAGATTGGCAAAGCTGCAGCGGATGCTGCTTCATTCTGGAATCGCGGCCCTCAAACCTGGCGGCACGTTGGTGTATTCCACCTGTTCACTCCTTCAAGAAGAAAACGAAGCGGTGTTGGCAAAAATCCCCGGGGATGTCACCGTGGAATGGACAAAGCAGTTCACGCCTGAACCGGCAGTGCCGGTTATTGAGGAAGGGTTTTTCCTCGCCCGGCTCCGACGCGAGTGATGTGACTGGCGCGGCCCAAAAATCGAACCGCCAAGAGCAGGAACACCAAGGACAAGCCAGTGGCCACGGCCAACTGGTCCTGACGATCGGGCCACACCGACAACAACAACAACGTCAAAGAAAACAAGCCTCGCCCCAAGAGACTTTGAAGACTCAGCATCGTGGCTTTGCGATCCTCACCAATCCGGGAAAGCAGAGCCGCGCGATGAGGCGCGTTGGCCGCGGCCCGTGGCATGCTGCGACCCAACGCCAATGCAACCGCCACGACGGTCATGATTTGATGTTGCACCGCCAGCCACATCGACGCGTTCAGAATCGTGACGAAGAGGGTGCTGAACAACAACGTCCCGGAGAGGCCGAATCGAGACCGCAACCAAGGCCCCATGCCGGCGGCCCAGGCGGCAAGCAACATGGCAAAAGTCCAGTGCACCCCGGCGGTGATCCCAACAAAGGCATCGCCCGAAAGATCCCTCAGGGCAGGCTGCAAATATTCCCAAGGAATGTGCCAGAGCACGATCATGCCCGCCCACCATGCCACCAGTCGCCACACGGACGCATCGCGCATGTCGTGCAAGCAACGCCTCAGCTGCTTCCACGGTGCGGCGGCCCTTTCGGATCTTGGCGGTTCCACCATCTTCAAGAGCAACACAAACGCAGCCAAAGAGGAAATGGCGGTGAGGATGTACGCCAGCCTGGGCTCGACCACCCAACACACACCCCCAAGAGCAGCCGCCCCCGCCGAAGCCAAAAATCCCAACCGACTCGATCGCGCCTCCAAACGCTCGTACCGGTCACCGGCTGAGGATTGCAACGTGTCGTGCAAGAAGGCGGCATCGGTGCCACTGGTGAAGGCGAAGCCAGCCGCCAAGAACAGTTGGGCCGTGGCCAACAAAACAAAGTCACCTTCACCTGAAGCAGCAAACAACAGGGCCGAGACCACATGGGCGGCTTTGGAAATCAGAAGCGTGGGACGGCGACCAATGCGATCGCTGAACCAACCGCTGGGCACCTCCAACAAAACCACCGACGCGTAATAAATGGCCTCAAGTTGGAGCACCTGAACCAGTGGCAAGCGGGCCAAGAAATACAGGAAGAAGATGGGATACCAGAAGTGCAATCCGGTCAGAAAACGATAGGGCAACCACCAACGGAGGTTCTGGTGCACAGATGGTTCGGATCGACTGGACAACGTTCATCTATCGGCACGGAAGCAGGGGTTCCTTGGAGGAAGTGCCGGTTTTGGGGCACAATGGACAACGTGTCTGAGGCCCACAACGACAAATATGGCAAGAACCGAACTTTGAGGCGGATGGCCGAACTTCAAGATCGCGCCGATGGCTGGGCCAATCGACTTCGGAGCTCGTTCATCGACCAAGGTGTCGACGTGCTCTTTTTGGAAGGCTCGGTCCTTGCCGTTGAAGCCTGGTGCGACCAAGAGCGACTGTGGCGCGAATGCATTCGCGGGACCATGGCGGTACCAAACAAAGAACTTCGTTTCGTGGAACGACTGCTGGCAGATCATGGCTACCGATTTGGACCACCACCCCGCGATATGGACTTGCTCTTGGCCACCCAGCGCGGCGGAGGCCGAGCCTCGCATGCCTTGGTGGACCAAGGGCATCCTTTCAAACATGACCCACGCAGCGTGAAAGGCCAAACAGAGCGCGGTCATTTCCTTCGGGAGGCGATGGAGCCTATCGATAGCTATTGGCATCGACACAACCAACTCCATGAAAGCGAGCCCAGACTCGTGGCGGAGTGTTTGGGGCTTCGGACCACCGCACTCGGAAAATAAGCGCTGGACGATCGCCGCGTTTCAATTTTCAGGAAAGCCTTACTCAGCCATCTGGGGGGCAGAAAGAGAACGCAACCAGATGTTTCGGAACGAGATGGGGTCCCCATGGTCTTGAAAGCGGAGCGGCCCAACCGGGTCGTGGGGTTCGTATGAAGTCCGTGCCTTGTCCCGGGTCGGACCAAGCAGACCCACATGGTCTTGCACCAACACGCCGTTGATCATCACGGTCAACGTGGCGGGACGAACGAGATCACCCTCGTCATCAAATCGTGGACCACGAAACACAATGTCGTATGTGTTCCACTGACCCGCTGGCTTGATGGGGTTGGCCAAAGGGGGGAATTGTCCATAAATTGAGCCTGCCATCCCATCCGAGTAGGACTCGTTTTCGAATGTGTGCAAAATCTGAACTTCGTACCGGTCCAAGAAGAACACGCCACTGTTCCCACCCATTTGCCCATTCACGCTGCGTCCTTCAGGAAACTTCCATTCGAGGTGGAGCTGACAATCGCCAAAAGAGTCACGGGAGTGGATGTCACCTGTGCCAGGGTTGACCTTGAGGACACCATCCTCGAAGGACCAAAGACAGGGCTGGTCTCCGGAGCGAAGGGCGTCCGTACCAGATTCGGCCCCCACCAGCACGACGGCATCAGAAGGGACTCCATTTTCAATCGCAACCACCGGCGGCTTGGGACGGTCTTCATCGTGCACCTTCCACCGGAAGCCATCGTCTTCCGTGGAGAGTCCGCTGACCCCACCGGCGGCCAACGTCGAAAGGGCGATTCCAACGGCGACAACCGACAATGCACGAATTTGACAGGGCATGAAACTTTCTCCTTGAATAAGAGATGCTAACGTCAAGGCAATGAATCACGCGACGCCGTTTACCGTTGGTTTGGCCGATACCGATGCGTTGGGAGTGGCCTACCACCCCTACGCGCTTCAATTGGCCCAACGCAACCTCGAGTCGTGGCTCGCGAGCCTCGGATTGCCCTTGGCCGAAATCGTCAAGAACCACACTTGGGCTTTGCCCGTGGTTCGGGTGGAACTTGACTGGCACCAGCCCCTAGAACTCGGCACCGAAGGCGAGACGCTCCTCACTGGCGTGGAGCCAGGATCAAAATCGCTCACGCTGACGCATGCGATCCAAGTGGGCGATCAAAAAGCCGCCACCGTCAAAGTGGTCCACGCTTGCCTCGACCGAACCACCGGCCAAAGCATGATGCTGCCAACGGTGCTCAAAAACGTCTTACCCTCCTGAAGAGGCCCGTTGCCAAACAGGGCTGACCTCAACCAGCAGATCGCGGAGTGAAGCACGATTTGGCTTATGCCCCCCCATCTCCGGCAACCGATACACCGCATGCGGGGCAGACCACGGCTCACGATCGCGAGCAAAGGCATCAAGCACTTCCAGAGTTGGCATCCCATCGAGGAACGCCACTGGGACGTTTTGCCATCGGGGATGGGCTTGGGCAAGCACCACCGCTTGGCGGACTCCCTCCAAAGCAAGCAATGACGCTTGCATCGCGGCGGGACGGACATTGTGTCCGCCGCAAGTAAACCCATCATCCCGGCGGCCATTGATCATCAAACTCCCATCTTCAGCCAAACGACCAAGGTCTCCCGTGCGGATTGGATGTTCTGAGAAGGGACCACAGGCCACCACCTCGCCGTTGTCGATGGACAGCTGGATCCCAGGCAAGGGATGTCCTGCATACCCGTCGGGTTCTGTTCCGAATCGTTGACCAACGGTTGCCGCGGCCGCAGTCTCAGTGGCACCCCATGTGGCGTACAAGGGCCAGCCCAAATCCAAAGCTTGTTGAATCCATGCTGGTGGGGTGGAAGCGCCGCCAACCAAAGCGCAGCGAAGCTTTGCCGAGGGGCGAACTCCAGCGTCCAAAAGATCCCGAAGTTGAGTGGGCACCAACGAAATGTGGGTGCATCTCTCAACCAGGTCGGCTGGTTTCCCAGGATCTGCGACCGCAGAAGCCACCAATGCTCTGACCAACACCGAGATGCCACCAATGTGATCGCAAGGCAGGCACCATCCCCAAGAATCTCCAGGGCCAAAATGAACGGCATCGTTCACGAGAGAGGCCATGTGCAACATTGCTTCCCAACGCAACGTTCTGACTTTGGGCTCCCCCGTGGTTCCACTGGTCCGCAAATGAACCAAGGCATCGGGAGAAATCTCTCCCGGGACCACCGCATGGGTGGGACCTCCCATCGCGTCACGAAGCAGATCCACCGAGTCTTGATCTTGAAGCGTGCCCAAAAAACGACCGGCAAAATCAGCACCAGGAGGCAGATCAAAAGGCCCAGCCCCAGCGCACAGTCCAACGGAAGAACCGCGAACCAATTCACGTTGAAGCCGAGACGCTAAATCCATGGCTGCCAATCCAGTTCGGGCAACTCGACATCTTGTAACGATGACGCCATGTTGATTCGGGGCCAATCTTGATACAAATTTGAAGTGCCCAGCCCCTGGGCTCGACTCAACCCGTACTCCTGAGCCACTCGACACAACACTCCCAAGGTCCAAGGTGACTCAAAGCAACTGGTCAAAACCACGTCTCGTTGAAGATTCCGCGCACACGTGATTTCATCCCCCAATTCTTCAAGCGAGCCCAGTCGCGTGGGCTTCATGACATGAACCCACGCGCCAGCTTCATCCTCATGACGAGAAGCTGCGGGGTCATGAAGCGACTCGTCCAAGGCCACTGGTACAACTTTGGCCAGCTCGGGCAATCGCGCGGGGTCGACCAAAGGTTCCTCCACATATTCAATGCGGTCCTGAGGCAGACATGAGACCACTTCTAGCACTTGATCCAAGCTCAGTAGCCGATTGCCATCCAAACGAAGTCGACAGTCCGGTGAGCGCTCAAGAATCGAAAGAAGACGTGGAAGGTCTCGGCTGGGCTCGCGGCCAATTTTCACCTTGATCACGGAGTGCTCATCGAGTTTGGCGTCTTCATCCACGACCAGACTGTTCATGGCGGGCAAGGTTCGCTTGGAGTCACGCTGTGTCCAAACATCACATTGCAACTGGGCCCGAAGCACGCTGTCCGCAAATCTGGCTGACGGGGTACGCAAGGTGCCCGCTGCCAAATCATCCAAGGCTTCCGCAAGGCTTTCTTGATGCAAACCGGGGAGCGGGGAAATTTCAGCCACGCAACCATTGGCTTCCACGAAAGCCAAGTCCCGCTGCAGCAGCCCATGCGCCACCGGCAAGGCGTAAGGCATCGGGACAGAAAGCGTGGCAAATCGCGTGATCATCCGAGTACCAATCCCACCGCGGTGAGCAACGACCATCCAAACAGGGCGGCGGCCGTCGGACCGAGTACAAATGGCTTCATCAAGGGAACCCCCAAGGCCAGCACCCCAAGACCTGCCAAGACATCAACTTTCAACGCCAAGTAACCGCTCAAAGCCGCCGAGCCAAAGAGCATCACCCGCCACTGCCAACGCACAAATGTGGGGCCACAGCGAACCGCGAGCGTCTTTTTCCCAACCGTGGCATCTTCCGCGTGGTCCCGAAGGTTGTTGATGGCCAACAACGCAACCGCCAAAAGGCCGGGGCCAAATCCAAGGCACCAACTGACTTCATCCATTGAACCACCGGCAGCAAAGATGGTCCCGGAAACCGCCACCGGACCAAACATCACCAGAACCACCACATCGGCGGTTCCGCAATATGCCATGGGGTACGGACCGGCCGTGTAGGCCCAAGCCAAGAAGGCCGAGCACACAGCCAGCGGAGCGAAGATCCATGAAACCGTGAACGCCAACCATCCCCCGATCGCCATCCCCAAGCACAGGACAAGGGCCGCGGCCCTCCACATGGCTCGAGGGGAGATGCGACCGCTCGCTACCGCACGCTGGGGCTTGTCTCCATTGGCTCGATCTTGGTCTGCGCCCCGTTCAAAATCCGCGACATCGTTTACAAAATTGCAACCGATTTGGAAGCACAATGCGGCAGCAGTTGCCATCAAAATGGGAAACACTCGAAATTGATTGTGGGCCAGCAACCACCCTGTGGCCAGCACCAGTGGCGCGAAGGCTGCAGCCAAGGTCCGTGGCCTGGTTGCCGCAATCCAGTCGTGCATCACGGCCGCCGTGGGTATTTGGAGAAATCAGGGGGACGTTTCTCCACGTAGGCATTGCGCCCCTCTTGCCCTTCTTCGCTCATGTAGAAGAGCATGGTGGCGTTTCCAGCCAGCTCCTGAAGTCCCGCCTGACCATCGCAATCGGCATTCAACGCGGCCTTCAAACATCGAATGGCGATGGGTGATTTGTTCAAGATCTCGCGGCACCACTGCTCGGTCTTGGCCTCCAACTTTTCGTAAGGCACAACTGCATTGACCAAGCCCCAGTCCAATGCTTGCTTTGCGTCGTACTGGCGGCACAAAAACCAGATCTCGCGGGCCCGCTTCTGGCCAATGATGCGGGCCATATACGACGCGCCCCATCCGCCGTCGAATGAACCCACTTTGGGCCCAGTCTGACCGAACCTCGCGTTGTCTGAACAGATGGTCAGGTCACACAACATATGCAGAACGTGCCCGCCGCCAATCGCGTAGCCCGCCACTGAAGCAATGACCGGTTTGGGACAAGTTCGAATCTCTCGTTGAAAATCAAGCACGTGCAGTCCAGTGTGGCCATCTTCATCGCCGTATCCATCGTCCCCACGCACCTTCTGATCGCCACCCGAGCAGAAAGCCAATTCACCTTCGCCGCGGAGAATGACGACACCAACCGAGCCGTCCATTCGGGCCATTTGCAAGGCTTCGCGCATTTCAATCACGGTACGAGGCCGGAAAGCATTCCGAACTTCGGGACGACAGATGGTGATTCTGGCAATTCCGTCTCCAGTGGTCTCGTAGCTGATGTCCGTAAATTCACCTTGGGGGGTGTACACCGTCATGACTTCAACTCCTTGAAGAGCTCTTGAATGGCCATCGCCGTGGCCTCTGGTGACTCCAAATGGATGGCATGACCAGATCGTGGAATCACGCGATGGGGAAAGGATTCTGGAGGTATACGATAGGCTTGATCGAGATTTCCGACCACAAAGCCAAGACGACCTTCGAGCTTTGGCACCGGTGTCCGACCCGGTGAAGCGGCAGAAAGCACGGTTGCCCACGCATCGGATTGTTGCACCACTGTGGAGCGGCGAGCCTTGAGTTCTTCCCACACCGATGAAGATCGAAGGGCATCAAACAGCGGCTGTTGGTACCAAGAATGGAGAAAACCATGCGGATCGTGCCGAAGTTCTCGAGCTCGCTCATCATCAATTTGGGCCCGGTGATCGCGGGCCTCGGCCCCATGAAGTCCAATGCCTGCCGAAAGGCCAATTGAGGGCGTTCCGTCTTGGGCCGCCAACATCACCCTTCCTCCCATGGAATACCCAATCCGCACATCCGCCGAAATACTCTGCAACTGGGTGGCCATTTCAACAATGGATCCCCCTCCAAGATCAAGTGGTGTCAACACCTGCCATGACCAATCTTCGGAACACGCGGCGATCACCCCATCAAAATCAGAAGGGTCGCCAAGGAATCCGGCAACCGCTACGACGGACGGCATACCGAACTGACCATTTGATTGGCATCCAGCCGAAGCTGTTCCGCTTGCGGGGCGAGCTTGGCGTGCAAAAAGCCCGGTGCCCCGGTGGCGGCCAACGCAGCAAAGCCTTGAGCAAATGACTCGCGGTCTTCAGCCACGACGGCGCGCAATCCCAAAGCGTTGGCCACTGCTCCCAGATCGGTGGAGCGAGGCGAAACAAAATCATCCAAGGAAACATCCGCCGCGAAAGGCAGGTCACGGAAGATCTGACCGCCTCCATTGTCAACACCCACCACCACCACCGGAAGGTTGGTTTCTGCAAGCTGGGCCAACCCAGAAAGATCGTGCCGGATGGTTTGGTCTCCCAAAAGCGCGACCACCGGACGACCATCGAGGGCAAGACCAATAGCTGTGGAAATCTGACCATCAATTCCTGACAGGCCACGTGAAGCGTGAACATCGGCCACCACTTGGGTGGACCAACGATCCAGTTCGCGCACCGAGCGGCTGTTGCCCACCAACAATCTCGAAGTGGAAGGTGTCACCGAACCCACTTGGGCTGCAATCCATGGTTCTGAAAAACCACATTGCTCAAGTGCGCTTTTCCGAGCAGAGTGCACCCTAGAACAGAAAGATTCGACTTCCGAAGGCAGCGGCTTGGACGAGGAGTCCAGACCAGTGATCGCCATGCTGAGGTGCTCCAGACTTGTTTCCAGCACCAAAGCCGCTTCGTCATCGCCTTCCATACGCCCACGGTCTGATGGAACAAGCAGGCGATTCCCCGAGTTCCGCGCGAGAAAAGAAGCTGTTGTCCGGTGGGTTGGGCGTCCTCCCAAATGAAGAAGAACTGGACAAGGGACCTCGGAGGCTCCATCAAGCCAGCCACACCATGGCAGGGTGGATTCGATGTCCCGCATGCCAGAAGCAATGTCAGCCAAAACGGGCCACCCCAATGCCTGCACCAACGCCCGTGCCGCCCGACGTTCACGAGGTCGAGCCAAAGGCCCCACATAGACGATCCCCCGCTCTTCCTCCATCAGCCGTTGGGCCACCTGCAAGGTGGCTGGGCCCGGAGCTGAATCAAGAACCGTTCGACGACGAGGAACTTCAAACTGGTGCACTTCAGGAATCGGGCTTGGCAACAGAGGCTCGTCCAAGCCAATGTTGACATGCACCACAGCTTGCTCAGCTCCACGCCAGGCATCCAAAGCCAGGCTGGAGGCATGGGTGCTGGCATCTGCGACAAGAGAACGATCGACCGAACCTGCCAACATGGCGACCTGATCGCCGGTCTGATTGGCACCGGTTCCACGAAGTCGAACCGGTCGATCCGCGGTAACAAGCAACATCGGAATGCCTGATTGTCGGGCTTCAACCGTCGCGGGCAAGAGATTGGCCACCGAGCTGCCACTGGTGGTGACCACGGCCGCGGGACGACCTTCGACGCGGGCCCAGCCCAAGGCAACAAAGGCCGCCGAACGTTCATCGTCAACTCGAACCACCTGCAACCCAATGTCGCGGGCTGCCAAAGTCAACGCCGCGCACCGGGCCCCCGGCGCCAACACCACACACCGAAGACCACAGGCTTGCCAAGTTGCGAACAGCTCACGGGCGAATTTCAAATTTTCGGAGCCAGGGCTGTTGGTCAAACCTCACCCCGTTCCGGGCAATGCGGCTCGAGCCACCGCCAGCTTGGCTTCGGTTTCAACAAATTCCATCTCTGGCTGCGAGTCTCGCACGATACCGGCCCCCGCAAAAAGCGTGGCCATTTGAGGCGACAACCGCAAAGAGCGAATGGCCACGGCAACATCGTGACCTGACCCATCAAACAGTCCGATGGGACCCGCATACAAACCACGGTCAAACCCTTCCTGGGTGGACAGATGAGACCGGGCCATGTTGGTGGGACGACCACATACCGCGGGGGTGGGGTGCAGCAAGCCGAGGACCGACGCGTCATCGATTGCATCATTGAGGGTCAGTTCAAGCTTACGACGCAAATGCCAAAGACTTCCTGCGGCCGGGACGACTGCAACCTGGCCTTCGCTCTTTTTTGCCTTGGCAATGGGAGTCAGTCGCTCGGTCACCGACCGCACCACCACGTCGTGTTCATGGCGGTCTTTGCTGCTTGCCAAAAGCTGCATGGCCTCGTCGGCCGAACGGGCCCGAACCGTCCCGGCCAACATTTCCGTTTGCAAACGTTGCCCGACTCTTCTCGACAAACGCTCAGGGCTCGCGCCAAGGAAGGCATGCTCACCTGATTCCACCAAAAATGAGTAGTGACTCCCTGAGGCAAGTTGGTGCAACACGTAGGCCGCATCGATCGGCTCCGAGAGGGCGTAACTGACCCGGCGCGCAAGAACGACCTTTTCCAAGTCTCCAGACTTGATGGCACCGATTGCTTGTTGCACCAAGTTGCGGAAATCACAATCTTCATCTTGCCGGTACATGCGTGCGGTCACTGGGGAACGACGTGGAACCAAAAGCGAAGCTCGTGCCGGCTCAATGGCTTCGGGCCGCTCTCCAGGCAGCAGGTACCCCACAAGGCGCTGGCAGCCATCGTGCGCCTCCAACTGCAAGCGTGGAAGAATCCAACCCCTTCTGCCGAACGGCATCCATCCGGGGCTGCTTTCCACTGCGGGGTCAAACCGACTCCAAGCGACCACCGCCGCGTCGGGCATCAACCCTCGCAACGCATTCAGTGTGATGTCATCGATCCAGTCCCCTCTCAGGGCAGCGTCCACCCCGGCAATGGTCCGGCCGGAACGTGACTTGAAAGCCACGCGGCGGCCCAAGGCCCGGCCGCATATCTCATGGATGGGATCCAAGGGGGCTGGAAGATCAACCACCAAACGCCGCCAACCATCACCCGAACCCAAAGCCAGCCGGTGCAAAATGGCCAAAGCGGACGGCAGATCCGTCGCCGAAGCGGTGTGGGTGTGCACCGGGCCACTGGCAATCCTCAAGCGGGACATGTGGATCATTCTAGTCCTCCGGGATACCACTCGCCGGGACCGATATTCTCTGAGAACCCATGCGAATCTACCTCTCCATCCTCTGCCTTGCGGCCTGCACCACCGTCCCCGGGACCGGCCGAACCCAGTTCAACCTCTTTCCCCTCTCAGAAGATGTCCGGTTGGGTGAAGTCGCGTGGAAAAACACCTTGGAATCCGAGAAAGTGCTGCCGGTGTCCTCCCCAGAGCACCAAAGGGTGGACCAGATCATGCAACGTCTGGTGGCTGCGACCCAACAGAGGCATCCCAATCTCGCCGCCAGCTTTCATTGGGAGTGGCGGGTGATTCAAGACGACAGCCAGGTCAATGCGTGGTGCCTTCCGGGTGGGAAGATGGCGGTGTACACCGGCATGATGAACTTTGTCACCAGCGACGACCAGTTGGCTGCGGTGATGGGGCACGAAATTGCCCATGCGGTGGCGCGGCATGGCACCGAGCGGTTGAGTCAAACTCAAGCGGCGCAAGTCGTCTTGGCCGCCAGCGACGGTGAACTCAACGACCGCGAAATACGAATGGCAGAGTCAGCTTTTGGCCTAGGTATTGCTCTTCCGTTTTCTCGAGCCCACGAACATGAGGCCGATGAGTTGGGCATCTACATCGCCGCCAGCGCTGGATATGAACCCAAAGCAGCAATTGATTTGTGGCAAGCCATGCAACAGACAACTGGACGCACTCCAGAATTCCTGTCGACCCATCCAAGTCCAAGCAGCCGCGCAGCCAAACTCACGGCACTCCTTCCAACTGCAGAACGCATCCGAGACCGAAGCAAATGACTTTGACCGGCCGTCATATTGAACTGATTGGCATTGGTGGATGCGGCATGAGCGGTTTGGCCCGGGTGCTGCAGGCTCGGGGCGCTCAAGTTTCTGGGTCAGATCAGGTCCCCAGCCCTACAACAGAAGCGCTCGAGCAAGATGGCATCACCGTAAGCACCGACCAATCCGTCGCTTCACTGAAGCCTGACACCGATCTTGTGATCGCGACCGCAGCACTGCCCGCAGACCACCCAGTCTTGGCAAAAGCTTCTTCCCGTGGACTGGAAGTTATTCGCTATGCCGATGCCCTGGGCAGACTGCAGGAAGAAGGTTTTGGCATTTCAATCGCCGGGACCCACGGCAAAAGCACCACTTGCGCGATGTGCTGCCATGCCCTCTTGCACGCCGGCCTGGCGCCGTCGTTCATCATTGGCGCGGAAGTCCCCCAACTTGGAGGCGGCAGCCAAGTGGGCGCTGCCAAAATCCCCATCGGTCCGATGGCCGGACTTCCGGGCCTGATGGTGGCAGAGGCCTGTGAATTCAATCGTTCATTCCATGCGCATCGTCCCAAACATGCCGCCATTTTGAACGTTGAAGAAGACCATCTGGACGTCTACCACAACCTCGAAGGGGTCATCCAAGGTTTCGCTGAGTTCGCCCGAAACATCCCCGATGCCCACCTTGGCGGACGACTGCTGATCGCTCATGATGGTGCCCACCGCCGTGAAGTCACGCGAGGCAGCAGCGCGAGAGTAGAAACCTTCGGACTGTCCACTGAGGCGGACTGGTCGCTCAAATTCAACGTCGACACACAGGAAGTCCAACTTCGAGGCCCGGGATCCGACTTGCGGTGGCAGAACCGCATGCCAGGCGAACACAATGCCCTGAATGCCGGCGCGGCTGCAATATTAGCGCTGTGGGCCGGCGCGGAGCCAAGATTGGTTCAAGAGGCCATGGCACAATTCACTGGGCTCGCACGCCGAACCGAGTTCGTGGGCACCAAGACCTTGAACTCTGGAGAGGTTCGGGTTTGGGATGACTATGGACACCACCCAACTGAAATTGACCGAACCCTTCGGGCCCTCCGAGCATCAGAGTCCCCCCGCCGATTGGTCTGCGTCTTTCAGCCCCACCAACACAGTCGAACGCGATTCTTACTCGACGAATTCGCGTCGTCGTTCAACGCGGCCGATGTGGTGATTGTGCCTGAGATTTATTTTGTTCGCGATTCGGAGTCCGCCCAAGACCTAGTCAATCAACACACTTTGGTGGACCGGCTCCGGGCCCGTGGCACCAACGCCCTTGCTGCCGATTCTCTGGAAGACACCGTCTCTCGATTGGACATGGTGCTTTGCGGTGGAGACTTGCTGGTGGTGATGGGGGCAGGACCTGTCGGATCGGTTGGACCCCAGTGGGTGCATTCATCTTGAAAGAATTCTTAAACGAGCCACTGTCACAGCATTGCTGGAACAAACTTGGCGGACCTGCCGAGTGCTTGATCGACATCGATACAGAAGACGAATTGGTTCAAGTCCTCACCGAATCCCATGCCAAACGAACACCCGTCAGGGTGCTGGGATTGGGGTCCAATCTTCTGGTTTCCGAAGACGGTGTTCCCGGAGTCGTGATTCGCCTCAAAGGCGAGTTCGCCCACTTTTCTTTCGATGGAGAAACAATGCATGCCGGGGGCGGAACTGATCTTCGCAAGATCATCCCTGAATCAGTCCGTCGCGGCCTCGATGGGCTGTGGCAACTGGCTGGATTTCCGGCGACCATCGGCGGAGCGTTGGCCATGAATGCAGGTGGACGTTGGGGCGAAATCAGCGACAACCTGGTCCACTGCTCTGGATTCCTTCTTGACGGCACCCCGTACCAGCAAACTGTTGAAGAGTGCCAATTCGGGTACCGCCATTCACAACTTCGCGGGATTGTGACCCAAACCACCTTTCATCTCAAAGCTGCAGATCCGAAGCTGTTGCGTCGACAGCTTAAGGAGGTCATGGCTGAAAAAGCGATCGCACAACCGCTCGGAGCGAACACGCCCAGCAGCGGCTGCGCTTTTCGAAACCCCTTGGTAGGAAAGGTTCGATGCAGCGCGGGCCAGCTGATTGACGAAGCCGGAGGAAAAGGAATGCGGGTCGGCGGGGCTTCGGTCAGTTCAGAACACGCCAACTTCATTGTGACCACACCCGAGGCAACTCCCGAAGAGGTCATGGATTTGATGAACCAAGTGCAACAGCTCGTGGCAAAGCACCACAATGTGAACTTGGTCCCGGAGGTGATTCAATGGCCAAATCCCAAGAACCCCTGAGCATCACCGTGCTCTCAGGTGGACCAGATGCCGAGGCCATGATTTCTCGAAAATCCGCCGCCGCCATCGGCAACGCTTTACGCACGGTGGGCCATGACGTCAACGAAATGGATCTTCCCACCGATGACCCCATTGCACCTTTGCGCGAGATCCCAAAAGAACATGTGGTTTTTCCAGCCCTGCACGGTCCATGGGGCGAAGGGGGCGGCGCGCAAACCCAACTGGTGGAACTCGGGCTCTCGTTCGTGGGCTTCGGTCCCGCTGCCGCGAGGGTCGCGATGGACAAGCACCAAACCAGAATGCTTGCGGCTGAACATGGAGTCGCTGTCGCAGATGGCGCGGTGGTGCACCGTGGCGGCACTTGCCCCTGCCCCCTGCCTTGCGTTTTGAAACCGTTGGACGAAGGATCAAGCGTTGGCCTTCGGTTGCTTCGTACCGATGACGAGGCAACTGCTGCCATCAAAAACCTCAGCGGCCCTGCGCTCTGCGAAGCCTTTGTTCCGGGCCGGGAATGTACCGTGCCCTGGGTTTTAGGACAGGTGCTTCCAGTGGTTGAGATCACCCCAGCCACTGACCTGTACGACCATGAGGCAAAATATCTACGGGACGACACCATTTTTACCGTGGAACCGGAGATCGATCCCGAAGTGCATGCGGCCTTGCGAGAGGCCACCAAACGAATGGCGGCACGCCTCAATGCACGGCATCTTGGTCGGGCGGATTTTATCCTTGGCCCCCAAGGCCCGGTGTTTCTGGAATGGAACGCCATGCCTGGGTTCACCGCCAGCAGCCTGCTTCCCAGAGCCGCTGGACACGTTGGCATCTCGCTTCCTGAACTCACAGATCGTTTGATTCGAGCCGCTCATGCCGAAGGTCCAATCAAGCCGATACGTTGAAGTGAATCGCACCAAAGGCAAATCTCCCACCAATCCAACCTATTGGCCAATGGCCGCAGGAACGATCGTCATGATGCTTGCCATGGCCGTGGTCAACCACAGCGGTTGGAAGGGGCACCGCAGCCCTTTGGCGACCTTTCGAATCGAATGCAAACACGTGGATGACAAGTCAAAGAGTTACCGCGAGGACTACCAAAACGTGATCGGTGAAGTTGTAGGAAAATGGCGCCACAACGACAAGGCCCAAAATCTCCAAACACTGCAACGACAAATTATGAATCTGGGTCATTTTCAATCAGCCAAGGTGTGGATTGCCACCCCGCGGTCGATCAGTATTTCAGTCTTGACGGGCGAGCGAATCTTTGATGTCAATCCTTCATTCCTGTCAAAATCCAAGGGTTCCACCAACTTCACATTAAATGGCTGCGTCCCCCTGCCCTCTGAATCGAGAGACCTGTCTCTTCCGGTTTTGGACGTCAGCACAAACCATGGTTTTTCGACTGCCAGTGAAGTTCTACAACATGCCAAGGCACAAGGATGGTCTTCGTTCATTGAAGAAATACGAGAGCCTCAGTCAAACCAAATTGAACTGGTGGTCTCAGATGCTTCAGGCGTTCAGGGACTTGTTGACTTCCGGAGCACTCCCACACACGAAGCGGGCACTGAACCGCTTTTTGCTCTGAAATTAAAAATTCTGGACAAGCAGGCGATGGTTTACCGATCGCTCACCCCTGGTGGAGGGAAATGGCGTATTGAACCACGCGGAATGGTCCGCCGACCCGCGGCATGATCCCCGCTCTTGAACACCGCTGGAAGCAATTGCTGTTGCTGGCCAGCTCGGGTTGGATCCTTCTGTCTTTCGTGGTGAACGTCTTGGCCGTCCCCAACCTCGTCCAGAACACTGAAGCCAATTTGTGGGGCTACCAGCAACATCTCACCAGTCTTTCTTTCGGGCTGCTGCTGGCGTATCCCGTCGCCCGCGCGACGATTGGTCCATCGCCCCGACCCAATCTGGAGTGGCAATCCCTCCTTATCCTGGTCATGGTTGTGCAAGTTGCGCTTGCCCCTCTAGGCCTGCTTCTTCAACAGCCCGTTGAAGTCTTGCTGAAAGCCGATGCTTGGTTGATTGGCTGTGCCATGTGGGGATGTGGGGCTGGCCGCACCATGCGAGAAAAACTTTCGCTCGGGGCAGCACTTCTTGCGCTTCCTTTTTTTGCCATGCTCTTCAACTCTGATTGGAGTGTCCCAACCGCAGCCGCTTCGGCAGTTCACAAGTCCAGTCATCGCCCACCGCCACCTCTGTGGCTCGTTGCGATTTCATTCGGCACCGGCTGGTTCTGGATGACCAGACCACGACGCCCTTTTCCAAGAGACAACACCAATGACCATCATTCCAAGAAAGCCATTTGATCTTGCGCTGAGCGACCATATTGACGTTTTGGGCCCAATTGGATTTGCCCAAAATGCAGGAATGACCACGCGACAACTGAACCGCATTCGCTCCGGCGATCAACCCAATCCCTTCCATCGAGCCGCGGAATGGTCACGGCTTGGGTCAGCCGAAACAGCAAACCGGTTGGTGTCGATGGTGTGTGAGGCCAACGACGGCTTCTTCATCCAAGAAGGTGGTTCAGACTCAACCAACATCGAAGACACCATTCAAAAAGCCGCTGATGTCATCAAAGGACTCGCCGATGGGTCACTCGACGACGAAGACCGCCGGCTTGTACGCGAAGCTGTGGCGGCGATGATTGGACTCCTGGAGAAGTAGCCGTTCATTTGATCAAAGAAGTCGATAGGATGATTTGTCCACCGGTGGGGTGGCAGAGCGGTTGAATGCACCGGTCTTGAAAACCGGCATCGGGGAATCCCGATCAGGGGTTCGAATCCCCTCCCCACCGCTTCATCCTCTAATCAAGCTCTCCTCCTTTTACCCAGGAGGAGTCTTGTACATAGCCGAATTTCTGCAGCGTTGCCCCAGCTTCTTTGTGAAAGAAGGCCCGGTCCTCGGGCGAAAAGGCCGCTTGCCATTTCTGAGGCTGCTTCCCCAAATATCGCCCCATCTGAGATGTGGACTCCACATGAGTGCAGAACGCTCTCGCCAAACGTCTCCTAAACAAGGATGACCACTGCACCGGAAGGGCCACCGGCTTGTCCAAGAGCTCACAGCCAAATTGATTGCACAATGAGTTTAGAAAACCCTCAGGTGAGCTCTGCACCGATTTGGAGTCAATGGTGTAAACGCCTTCAGAAGACCATGACTCCAGATGCTTGGCCCACGCCGCTGGCCGCGAAAGTCCGGTTTGGATTTCGGACTGTCTCAACCAATCAGAAAGTGGCTGCCGCGCCTCCTCATTCCGATATTTGCTCATCAAGTGCCAAGAACACAATGCTGATCTGCCATCTCGATGAACGTAAACCACGGAGCAACGATCACGCAGCCAATCGGCCCAAGGTGACAATTCTGGATTTGAACGTGCTCGGTCAAGCCAGCTTTTCCAACCAAACGGGGTATGGGTCTTGATCAAGCAATGAGGAATACGCCGGAAAGTCCGAATGGCTCTTGTCTCAAAGCCCTTATGCAAAGGGCTTCCCAACCAGTCCAAATCTACGAATAGAGCGTCCAACGGTTCACCAGGGAACTTCCACCCCCTAGCTCCACGAATATGATTGCGGATCAGATCAATTGTGAGATGCGTTCCCGATCTGGGATGACTCCCAACAACGATCGGAGAGCATTCCAAAGATGCAAGTTCTCGAACCAGCTGTCGATGATGCATTGTCGCCCTTCAGTTGATGATTTCTTTCGAACGAAGCAAATCAATCACTTTTGCTGCACACTCCTTGGGAGACAACATGTGAGTGTTCAAGGTCAATTCTGCGTTTTGAGGAGGCTCATAAAGCTGGTGGATCCCCGTGAAATCTGTGATTTCACCAGCCCGAGCCTTTTTGTAAAGCCCTTTGGGATCTCTTTCCTCGGCGACCGCAAGGGGAACATCAACATGGACTTCATAAAAAGGCAAGCCCGCTCGCTTGTGTAACTCACGCACAGAGTCCCGTTGAATTTGAAGTGGGCTTATAAAACTGCAAAGTACGATTAGGCCTGAGTCGGCCATAAGGGCCGAAACTTCGCCAATACGGCGAAGATTTTCAGCGCGGTCAGATTCGGAAAAACCCAGATCACCATTAAGGCCATGCCTTACGTTGTCGCCATCAAGGCGATATGGGAGCAAAGAGGCTGCAAACAACTCTTCCTCGAGAGCAACGGCAACCGTGCTCTTGCCACTACCAGAGAGACCGGTAAACCAAATAGTGCATCCTTGATGCCCCAATCTTTCGGAACGATCGGACCTGCTGACGGAACCACTGTGCCAAACCACATTGTCTGATCGATTCTTGACCAAAGAGGCACCTTTCTATTCGCCAACTACAATTTTGGGGATCATATTTTAAACTATATTAGCCCGAAGATTATCATGAACCAGAGCCTCACCCACCTCAAAGCCCTCGAAGCGGAAAGCATCCACATTATTCGTGAGGTGGTTGCTGAGTTTGATAAGCCAGTCA
The DNA here is from genome assembly GCA_004213555.1 of Phycisphaeraceae bacterium. GTDB lineage: Bacteria > Planctomycetota > Phycisphaerae > Phycisphaerales > SM1A02 > UBA8653. The sequence continues at coordinate 88,596 of SHAP01000007.1, forward strand.
TGCTGTATTCCGTCGGGAAAGATTCTGCAGTAATGCTTCACTTGGCCCGCAAAGCATTTGCTCCAGCAGTACCACCATTTCCACTGATGCATGTAGACACCACGTGGAAGTTCCGTGAAATGATCGATTTCCGGGACAAGATGGCAAAAGAGTCCGGCATGGAGTTGATCGTTCACATCAATCAGGAGGGTGTTGCCCAAGGGGTGGGACCGATCACCCACGGTTCGAAAGTTCATACGGACATCATGAAGACCCAGGGACTCAAGCAAGCTCTGAATGAGCATAAGTTTGATGCGGCCTTTGGCGGCGCTCGTCGTGATGAAGAAAAAAGTCGAGCCAAAGAGCGGGTCTACTCATTCCGTGATGAGAATCACCGATGGGATCCAAAAAACCAACGTCCAGAATTATGGAACATCTACAACGGCATGGTGCACCAAGGGGAATCCATCCGTGTCTTTCCGCTCTCAAATTGGACTGAACTCGATGTATGGCAATACATCTGGCTCGAAAACATTCCGATCGTCCCCCTGTACCTCTCAGCCAAACGACCGATTGTGATGAGAAATGGTGTGCCGATCATGGTGGACGATGACCGCCTGCCACTCGAGGATGGTGAGGTTCCAGAGATGAAAATGGTCCGCTTCCGAACCTTGGGGTGCTATCCACTCACGGGCGCGGTTGAGTCAGAAGCAACCACACTCCCTGAGGTCATCCAGGAAATGCTGCTCACCAAGCAGTCAGAGCGTCAAGGCCGAGTCATCGACTACGACCAGTCCGGATCGATGGAAGAGAAGAAGCGAGAGGGTTACTTCTAATGAGCCACCAGTCCGATCTGATCGAAAGCGACATCATTGCCTATCTGAAGCAACATGAGCAAAAAGAGCTACTAAGGCTTCTGACGTGTGGCAGTGTTGATGATGGCAAAAGTACGCTCATTGGCCGTCTTTTGCACGACTCAAAAATGGTCTACGAAGATCAGCTGGAAGCGGTAACCCGAGACAGTGTTAAAAGTGGCACCACCGGTGAGCAACCTGACCTTTCACTTTTGGTGGATGGTCTCAAAAGTGAACGCGAACAAGGCATCACCATTGATGTGGCCTATCGATATTTCAGCACCAGCAAACGCAAGTTCATCATTGCCGACTGCCCCGGCCACGAGCAATACACCCGGAACATGGCCACGGGTGCATCCACCTGCGACCTTGCAGTGATTTTGATCGATGCCAGACATGGGGTTCAGGTCCAAACCCGACGACACTCCTACATTGTCAGGCTTTTGGGCATCAAGCATGTGGTGGTCGCGATCAACAAGATGGATATTGTCGATTGGAGTGAAGAACGCTTCGAACAAATTCGATCTGATTACGCAAACTTTGCCGCCAAACTCGGACTTGAGGACGTTCGCTTCCTTCCAATGAGTGCCTTGCTTGGCGACAACGTCGTCGATCCCTCAGAGCACATGCCTTGGTACAAAGGCCCCACCCTGATGCATGTCCTTGAGAATGTTCACATCGGGGGCGATCGAAACTTGCGTGATTTCCGACTGCCCGTGCAATGGGTCAATCGGCCCAACCTCAATTTCCGCGGATTTGCAGGACAAGTGGCCTCCGGCACCATTCGGCCCGGTGAAGCCATCCAAGTCATGCCCTCTGGCAAGACCACCACGATCAAAGAAGTGCTCGGTCCCGATGGACCACTTGAAGAAGCCTTCACTCCCATGAGCGTCACGCTGACGTTCAACGACGAAATTGATGCCTCCCGCGGGGACACCATTGTCCACGCCGAATCCAGCCCAACCACCACCAATGAATTTGAAGCAATGCTGGTTTGGATGCACGAAGAAGAACTCTCCCCTGGCCGCGAGTATCTCATCAAGCATGGTCCCCACCGAACCTACGGAACGGTAGACAGGATTATCAACCGAGTTGATGTGAACACCCTCGATGAGCATGACGCCTCACGCCTGGAACTCAACGAAATCGCACGGGTGGCCGTTCGCACCAGTGCACCAATGGTTCTCGATGATTATGAAAACAACCGCGGAACTGGCGCGTTTGTCATCATCGACCGGTTGACCAATGTCACCGTGGGAGCTGGGATGATCCGGCTTACGGGACAAACCGCCTCTGCACATTGGGAAACCGAGCCCGGGGCCATTTTGGCCCACCAAGGATCCAGTGTGAGTGCGGAGGAACGACGCGCGAGGTTCGGACACGGTGCGGCAACTGTACTGTTCACCGGACTCACTGGGTCGGGCAAGACCACCATTGCCCTGGAACTCGAAAGACGCCTCTTTGAGCGAAATGTCCATGCGGCAGTTCTCGATGGGCAAGCCATGCGGATGGGATTGAACCGAGATCTCGGGTTCAGTGCCGCGGAGCGCTCAGAAAACCTCAGACGCAGTATGGAACTTGCTCGGCTTATGAATGGAGTGGGCACCATATGTCTTGCTGCCTTCGTTGCTCCTGAGGACCGATCACGACAAGCTGCTCAAGAGCTGATCGGTTCAGATCGATTCATCCTGGTCCATCTTGATCCTCCTTTGGAAGTCTGCCGTGACCGTGATGGCAGCGGCTTGTATGAAAAGCAGGAAAGTGGCGAACACGCTTCGATACCAGGAGTCACCCAACCCTACGAATCACCAGAAACACCTGACCTCCGCATCGATACCAGCCTGATGTCCTCCTCGGATGCCGCCGAGCTGGTCGTGAATCTCCTGAAGGAACGTCAGTTCATCCAAGACTAATGCGCGTCCTTCACTACGAACCTGCCATCCGACTCGAACTTGGCGGTGTGGTTCGCGCCGTACTGGATATCGCAACTCAGCAATCACGTGGTGGCGCTGATGTGACGCTGGCGACCCATGATGCGACCGATGTTCCACCTGATTTCCCCGGGGAAGTCTTGGTCCTGCCCGGTCCCGGCCCCCTAGGTCGCCTCGGGCCCGGAGTGGCCAAAGCCAAAGTGGTCGCTTCTCAGCAGGACGCCATCCATCTGCATGGCATGTGGTCGTTGGCAAATATCCAATGGGCGGAACTGGCCAAGAAGGCCAATTGCCCATATTTCATCAGCCCCCATGGCATGTTGGACAACTGGTGCATGGACCAAAAGGGGCTCAAGAAGAGGCTCTTTTTGCAGTTGGTGGGGAAGAAGTGGCTCGAGCAAGCTTGTGGCGTCCACCTCACGGCAACCGCCGAGCAACAGCAATCCCGAAGATGGGCTCCGAAGATGAAAAGCTTTGTTTGCCCACTCCCAATGGACATGGCACCATTTCAAGACATCCCGGCGCGAGATATGGCCGCACAGGCCGAACCCGCTTACGCCGAAGATCGCCCCATTGTTTTGTTCTTGTCTCGCTTGCACGAAAAAAAGCGGCCTGAGCTCTTGATCGATGTGGCCCGCGAACTGCAGTCAGAGGCAACAATCGTATTGGCTGGGGATGGCGATCCAAATTATGTCGAAAGTCTCCGCAGACAAGCCTCCGACACCACCGTTCGATTTCCAGGTTTTGTTCGTGGCACACCCAAAGTTGCGATGTACGCCCACGCCACTTGCTTTGCGCTCCCCACCAGTCAAGAAAATTTCGGCTATGTGCTTTTTGAAGCATTGGCCGCCGGAGCTCCCGTGCTTACGACCAAAGGCGCTGACACTTGGCCCGAAATAGACACCTCCGGCGGCGGGATGGTTCTTGACCCGTCCAGCAAGGCGTTTGCGGCGGCCATTCGTCAACTCATTGCGTCTCCTGAAAGTACGGTTCAGATGGGGGCTCGAGGACGCACCTGGGCGCTCGAAAACCTCAACGCCGAAGCGGCCACCAAGCAGTTGCTGAACCAATATGCTCAATTGAAAGAGGAACAAGGTTGAGCCAAGCCAAGAACAATGGGTTCTTCCTTGCGGCTTTCCGCAAGATGTCCTCAAAGGCCAACCGGATGCTTGCCCCAAAGTTCGGCCAGACCCTTGGCTACATCTTGGACAGTGAATATCCCAAGGCGGGCGGAACGTGGTTTGGCAAGATGGCCGCAGAAATTCTTCAACTCCCCTACCCCGAACACAATGCATTTCCCACTGGATGTCCAAGCATCCTGCACAATCACTGGCACTGGGCACCAGGACTCCAACCCGCCTTCTATCTCCGCCGTGATGGGCGGGATGTCATGGTCTCGTTGTATTTCCATCGGATTCGTGAATTGAAGTCTCAAAACCCAGTGGCCGAAAGACGATTTGGCAAGAGATACGAGAAGTTGTTTGGAAAAGGGTGGGATCCAGACAACACGATCCGCAACATGCCGTTGTTCCTCAAGGATGAATTTGCGAACCCGCGTGACAGTCGAAAAAATTGGCGTGACCATGTTATGGGCTGGCATGATGGTGGACGCGGCCGAGAAGGTGTGGTCTACCTTTCTTACGAAGAACTGCTGGAAGATGCAACGGCAACCATGACTCGTGTGATCACCGAAATGACTGGTACACAACCAGATCCTTGGCTGGTGAATCAAACCACTGAGAAGTACGATATGAGTCGTCAGACCGGTGGGCGAAAAGCTGGAGAAGAGGACCGTTCATCCTTTATACGAAAAGGCGTGTCTGGAGACTGGGTAAACCATTTCACCAAAGATACGAGCAGGTTGTTTCACGAATTAGCAGGGGATGCACTCTTGGCTTTGCATTACGAAGAAGATCCCGAGTGGTGGAAGCAAGTCTCCCCCGAAGAAGCTTAAGGCGTGACAAGGGAAGATCAGAAGTACTTACGAAACCAAAGGGCCTCGAATCTTCTGGAACCTTCGAAAAAGCAAACCAAATATCAGTGCGAAATAACCACCGCCAGACAAGATCAGCCAGCGTAGACCCTGTGGCTCCCACAAAGGAAGCAGCAGTGGAGATGCAACCAACGTAGCAACCAGTGGCCATGCTAACGAGCTACGAATGTGTGCTAAAAAGCCTGGACTTGCCCGCTCCAAACGGATGGGAATGAACAACAGCTGGGTCAGACTTGTTACCACGACCAACACAGCCGCAGGAATCACCAAGACTTGACCACAAGTCCCAACTGCCGCGACGATAATGATTGGCTGAAGAATGCCAGAAACCGCAACAAGGCGAGCGTAGCGTTCCACCAAGCCTAGCCCATAGAAAACACGGATCCATCCATCGGAAAGAGCGCGAACCATCATCTGAATCACGATGAGACGGGTCACCAATGAGGTTGACTCCAACAGCCCTGGAGAACGCAAAAACACCGGCCCCAGCCATACCTCCAACAATGTGGGGGCGGCAATGAAAATCAAAACACCAACCGGAAAAGTGGCCGTGGCTTGGATCTCTGTCACCCTTCTTAGCCAAGCCGAGATTTTCTCTGGCCGATCCTTCTGAATTCGCACTGTTACAGCATCAACTCCAGAAACAGTTCCTTCAGCCAACATTCGAGCGTAGGCCGACAAGCGAATGGCGAATTGATAAGGAACTGTTGCTGCCATGCCAAGCAACAAATTGACCAATAAAGCCACCACACGAACGTTGAGATTCAAAAACAAAACAACCAAGGAATTCCATCCAAATGTGGACAGAATCTCTCGCAGAGCTTGTCGTGAGATCACGGAGAACGCAGGCCGAGCCAAAGGCTCCAGAATAGCTTGGGCGAACACTGCGAAGACCACCACACTCACAGTGAACCAAGCATTGAGTGAAACAAACTCAGCCAACTGCTCTTCCGCGGAACCCGACGAAGAGATGGACAAGACCGCGACGAGACTGGCAGTGCGTCGAGCAAGCAACACTAAATTCTGCAGTACGAATCGCTCACGAACACCGAAAAGCGCTTGAAATGGAGAGCCCACAATGCCCACGATGGCCGCCAAGGCTTCGGCCAACACAATTTGTCTCGCCAGTCCGGAAGTGCCTTCGGGCAAATCCAACACATCAATGCCATACCAGAGACATGAAAAAATCAATCCGGCCAGTACGGCCAACGCCGAAGCTAGCAATAAGGATGTTGAAAAGATCGGGCGGAATGATTCAGGGCCCGCGTGCCAAGCTCGACCCAGTTCACGAACCAACGAACGCTCAGTAAGCGTCAAAAAAATTCCCGCGATCCCCACTTGAGACCCGACGAGGAGCCATAGCGCGACCAAATCTGGCCCAACCCTCCCCCCGAGAAGCCGAATCAACAAAAGGCCGGAAAGAAAGCCGATACCTAATCTGGCCAGATTGGAGATAATACGGATCATGTGTTCAGGTTCTTCTCCATGTCGTGTGCCCGACTTTCTCATCATCGGCGGAATGAAGTGCGGATCCACGACGCTTTTTCGAGATCTCGACGCGTCTCCAGAGATCCTCTTTCCAGTGCATAAAGAGCCTCACAATCTTCTTAACGACAGAGTTCTTACCGAAAGTGGCCGTCACGAATACAGCGACCTGTACAAAGGAGCAAAAAGCTCGCAACTGCTCGGAGATGCCAGCACTGGTTATACAAAGTTACCAATCCATACCGGAGTGCCCGAAAGAGCCAAATCAGTTCTGGGAGCGGATGTCAAAATTGTGTACATCATTCGCAACCCTGTCGACCGTATCCAAAGCCATTATCGGCATCTGCTTTCTCGTCCGAACGCGATGCAATCAAGTTTTGAAGAAGTCTTAGCTGCTTACCCAGAAGTTCTTGAATATTCCTGCTTCGGACAGCAGCTCCAAGCATGGCGGGAATATTTTGACGAAGAGGCCATACTTGTCCTCTGTCTTGAGGACCACAAACGGGACCGCGTAAACAGCACCAATACAGTGTGCGCCCACATCGGAGCAGAACCATGTGGGCACCTGATTGACACCGATACGGCGTGGAACAAAAGCGACAGTAAGCCTGTGGCACGTGGTCCGCTCGGGCCGATCGTGACATCAAACCTCTATCGCCAATACATCCGCCCACTGCTTGGGAATCGGTCAAGAGATTTTGCCCGAAATCTACTGCTGCCAAAGGCAAAATCAACAGAAATAGCCTGGACAGATTCATTATGGAAACAGTGTGAAGAACGGCTTACTGAAGATGCTCAACTATTGCGGTCCTTGACCAACGAACAGTTCGGATCAACTCCCGACTGGCTCAAGCCGCCCATGATCAAATCCCGATAAAGAATCATGTCTTTCTTCGTCGGCCTTCTGTTCCTCACTCAGTCTCTATGGATTGTGCGAAGAATGATTGTTGATGCCATAAGAAGAGACGTGGAACTTCTTTCACTCAGAAACATGTTCCTGCTCGGTTTCCTGAATTTTGTCAGCGCATCTGCAACTACAAGCCTACTGCTTGGAGACTACGGACTCATGCGAATTGACTCCCCGGGAATGACCGGCCTGTTGATGTTCATTCTCTCCTGCGCATTTTTGTTCCTTTTTCTAAGAAACTGGAGGCGGAGCCGTATCGCTGACCGAATTTCACGATTTGGCTTCCGCGAAAGAATCGTCTCAAATATGGGCCTCATCGCTACGGCCTGGGCTGTAGTCGGCGTCGCTTTTGTCTGCAGATTCCCCCTGTCGGTCATTCCTTTCGTCGGCATCGTCACTGGGATTATTGCTGCGGGGATGTTTAACGCAGCCGTTGGTATCGGGGCTTGGGCGTGGATAAAACAGCCGTTAAATCCTGTGTACGGCCTCAACTTCGTAGGTCTCCTTTTGGCATGTAGCGTTTTGCTCCTTGCCGGAGCTTTTGGCCGCCGAGAAATCTTGGGTTTGCTTATTTCAGTGGCTTTCGCCGCGTATTGGGCACGCTTTCGTTTTTCGGAAACCACCGGACTGATCATCCGAGTAGGAGTACTTACTTCTCTCGCGTTCGTTCCCATGGTGCTGTTTACTGCCACTCGAGGTGACGACCGACGTGAGCGAACCGGTGCCGAGTACCTGACAGCGTTTGTTTCGGTATCACCAGGCGAGTTTGCTGAAGCAAGCAGAGACCTGCTTAGCGGGCAAATGGCTGCGTCCAATTCAATGTGGCTCATTGAACACATGGGAAAAACCCATCCGTACGACTTCCTCCACTCACTTCGATACATGGTTGAGAAGCCAATACCCCGGATGTACTACCCCGGAAAAACTGACGGCTTAGGGCACACCATTGTTTCCGATGCAGCAGTTTACGGGTTTGCCGACTCATTCACCATTGGGCCTGGCATCATTGGCCACGTGTGGAATGACTTTCCATGGGTCGCACTTTTTCTCTATCCCTGGCTCTTGGGGCTGGCATTAGGAGCACTTGACCGCCTCATTCTGAGATACAAAAATGACGCATGCATGATTGCGATATGCGCTGCTGGAGTGGGTCACATTATCGGGATGCCGAGAGGCGACCTCGGCAACTTCGCGTCAAACGCGTTGTTTGGTGTCATTGGTGCCTTTATTGGCCTGCAGGTCGTCTCTCGCCTGTTTGGTCGTTCTAAAAAACGCGACCGCAAGACCCTTGAACCCTGGAAGGAATGGCGTGGCCTCCCCTATGGTTAGACACCACGGTGATTCATGATTAACCAAAGCAATCTTCGCAAAGCACTCTCAACTGTCTTGGACCCCGAATCAGGACGAGACTTGGTGAGTTTGGGAGTCCTCCGAGAACTCCAAACCGATGAGGACGCCATCCGCGTTGAGCTGGACATCTCATCCACCGACGAATCCGTGCAGAGCACTCTCCGCTCAGGCATCTCGGCCGCGGTAAGGAAGCTTGCCGCAGAACTCGGCATGCGACGCGTTCCGGAACTTGAAGTGGAATTCCTGCAAGCCGGATCAACACCCAACCCCCTCCCGCTGGTCCGTTCCGTGATTGCGGTTGGAGCCGGTAAGGGTGGTGTAGGAAAAAGCACCGTGGCGGTTCATCTGGCGTTGGCCTTGGCCCGAATGGGCCGCAAAGTTGGCATTTTGGACGGCGACATCTACGGCCCCTCTTTGCCAACCATGCTTGGTCTCCAAGAGACACCTCCCAAGATTGATGGGAACACCATCATCCCTTTTGAAAAAGATGGATTGAAAGTTGTTTCGATCGGGCGACTGGTTGAACCTGAGAAAGCTTTGGTCTGGCGTGGCCCCATGGCCCATGGAGCATTTCGCCAACTCGCCCTCCAAAGCGACTGGGGTGAACTGGACCACCTCATCGTGGACCTTCCCCCCGGCACTGGTGATGTCCCGCTTACGTTGGCCCAGCTCCTTCCTCTCACTGGTGCAGTCGTGGTCTGCACCCCCCAAAAGGTCGCCCAGGACGATGCCCGTCGGGCCATTCGGATGTTCCAGCAGCTGGGCGTTTCAATCCTCGGCGTGGTGGAGAATATGGCGGGATTCACCGCCCCAGACGGAACCACGATCGACCTTTTTGGCAGAGGTGGTGCGGAGGATATGGCCGCCAGCATGAGCCTTCCTTTCTTGGGCAGGCTGCCAATCCACCCGGAACTGGCGGCCCGAGGAGATGCTGGTGAACCCGCCACCTGCCACGACACCGAAGGCCTTGGAGACACCCTCCAGAGCCTTGGAACGGCTTTTGACCACCGGATCCGCATGGCGGAACGTGGCGAGGATCGCCCCACGCTGGTGATCCGCTGACCGCGAGCCCGTTGACACCACACCGGTTCTGGCTACAATGTCGGATTCCCGCAAATCAACGGGAGGAGACCCCTATGCCCCGTCAAACCACTTTTCTGAAGGCTGGCGCCCATGAACCCAAATGGGTTGTGGTTGATGCTGCCAATATCCCACTCGGCCGACTGGCCGCCCGGATTGCGACGGTTCTTCAAGGCAAGCACTCCCCCGACTGGACCCCGCACGCCATGAGCGGCGACCACGTGATCGTGATCAACGCCAGCCAAGTGGCCCTGACTGGTCGCAAGCCAGAACAGAAAATGCGAAAGACTTACTCCGGACACCCAGGTGGCCTGAAGCACATCCCCTACGGCTGGATGCAAGAGCACCGTCCCATCAAACTTGTCGAAGAGGCGGTACGCCGCATGCTTCCCAAAACCCGACTCGGCCGAGTCATGCTGTCGAACCTGAAGGTTTACGAAGGCGCTGAGCATCCGCATCAAGCCCAGCAGCCAGTTGCCCTCTAAACCCACTGAAAGACCTTCCGAATGACCGAAGAAATCACCTCAACTGAATCCGCAGAGCCCGAAACCATCACTTTGGGAGAGGCCCCGGCGGAAACCGCTGAAGACACCTTTGTGCCCCGTGAACCAGCCGCTCCTGTCCACGGATGGTGGTGGGGCACAGGGCGACGCAAAGCTTCTGTGGCTCGAGTCAGAGTGCAACCTGGAAGTGCCGGCGTTCTGTGCAATGGCAAGCCATTGGAAGAATTCTTCTGCACTCCGCGTGACCGAAACAACGTGATGGCCGTGCTTGAAGCCACCAACATGCTTGGGCAAGTGAGTGTCAAGGCAAATCTCACCGGTGGCGGCACCACCGGGCAGTCCGGAGCAATGGTCATGGGTCTTGCCCGGGCACTTCTTGGGTACGACCCCTCAGTCGAAGCAGTGCTCCGCGAGCACGGATTCCTGAGCCGGGACGCCCGCCGGGTCGAACGGAAAAAGTATGGCCAACGCGGCGCTCGCCGTCGCTTCCAGTTCTCCAAGCGTTGATCGCTTGAGAATCCATCAAAAGATCTTCGCGGCGACCGAAAGGTCGCCGCTTTTTTTCAGCCCCGGTCGAAACGGTCCCGCGGCTTGGAGAATCAGACGTTGGTCTTGTGTTCGCCCCCGGCGCCCTCGATTTGGGCACAGTTCCAACCATGACGAAGGGGCATCCTGATCCATACCAAGCCAGCGTGTTGCCAGAGCCCTCAAGTCATCAGAGAGAAGTTCTCTTCGGCAGCCAAATCCGGGCAGAGCGAATCCAAAAGGGTCAGATGCATCCCAAGGACGGAGGACCCCGTGCTGGGCCCGTTCAACTTCAATCCGAAGACGACCAGCAAATCGAACAGATTCTCCTGCGAGAATCGCCGCAAGAAGGGCTGCCAAAGCACCATCTTGTTGTGGCGTTCCCTCGAAACATTTGGGGTACCACCAACCACAGCGCCTCAACACATCCTCCGCCTCAACAATCAAATCAAATGGACTTGATGGCTGCAATGCCACAATCATCTTGTGGGCGACCCACCGGTTTTGGACGAAGTGATGTACCGCTTCCGGCGCGCCAGAGACCCTTGGAGGTGCCACAATGCCATGGTTTGCGTTGATCTGCTGCAACCGGCGGACCCGATCACGCTGCACTCGACGACGTCGTGTGTCGTCAGAAATACCGGCATGGCGGTTCCAACGATACGCCGGGATACCCCATCGCCATGCGAGTCCTGCGGCGCGATCTTCTCGAACTCGATCACGTCGCTTTCCCTGATTCTTCCAGCGACGCAAAGTCTCCCGAGGAATATGCTTTGCTTGTTCAGGATCCAGCAAACTCAGACGTTTGACTTCTTCAGAGTGTCGAAATCCCCGTGAGGTTCGAGGCGGACGAGCTTTGAAGAACCGATCGGCCTCAACACGAGACACCAAAAGTTGCACCTTTTCTTGGTATTTCGACCACTCAAAGATGAGCCCCTGGTCCCGCCACCGCCGCACTGTTCGACAATGCACCCCCGCATGGAGCGCCAAATCCTCTTGGGTGAGATGGTCCACATCAGAATCCACTTGATGCGGCGCTTGACGAGAGAGTTGTTCAAGGATTCGAGTCAGATCAGCGACCAGCGCTTCCCTTGCCAGCAGAGCATCCTCCGCTTGACTGACCTGCAGTTGAGCCCTGATTGGATCAAGACGAAGAAATGGGACGGTTGAGTTGGAGCAATCATGCACCATGTCCCGGAGGACTATTTGAGCGCGTTGACGAATTCGCGCTGGTGCCAACCCCAACTCACGGGCAAGCACCGCCAACACTTCTGTCTTGTATGCAGCGCTCAGCGGACACCTTCTCGGATAGGAAAGGAGGTTTCGATTTCCGCATGCCCATCCACGTACGCCCGAGGGACCGAAGGATGGATGCCACAAGCAATGGCGTAGGGCCGAAGCCCTGCTTGGGCGGCCAAGCGCACCAAATGGTTTGGGGCTTGGCGGTTGGGCGTAATGAGTTCCACCCGATCACCAACAGATGGTGACAACCCCGCGGCCAGCGCGGGGCCCAGATCCAGAACGGTCTGATCCATATTGATGGCTCCCGCGACAGGAACCCATGATTCGCCTTGAGATGTGATCAGCCGCACTTGGGGCGGGATGTGGCCGTCACGACCCGAAAGGAAGGGGGACCACCCCGCGGCGTAGCCCACCGGAACCAAGCCGAGGACAGAATCTCGGTCAGCGGTCCACTCTCCGTGGTACCCAACCCGTTCACCTCGGGCCACCCGTTTGCAAAGACGTAGGGTCGTGGTCCAACGCAAGCAGGGCTCCAAGTCAAGAGCCATTGGGAGTCGCCGGCCATCGCTCAGGAATTCAACGCCAAACCCAGCCCAGGCCTGACCGACCCGAACCATGTCCGCATGGGTCGTGCGATCGCCCAAAGTCGCGCAGGAGTTTGCCACGTGGACAATGAGGTCTTGAGGCAAAAGTCCTCGAAGACGTTGGACTTCGCCACGCAACATGGTGTGCTGGGCTTCGGTCAAAGCGGCATCACGGTCTGAACTCACAAAGTGGGTGGAGACCCCAGCAAGTCGAACACGAGGCTCTTCCTGAATTTCACGAACCAACTTTTCAAATTCTGGGAGAGGGGTCCCGCCGCGGCGAAGTCCTGTGTCCATTTCAAGATGCAGCGGGATTGGCGTCACATCTGGGGTAAGCACACTGCGGATGCGATGCCAATGATCAAGACCGTGAACGGTGAAATGAACCCGCCCCTCGTTGCAAAATCCTCGCAGGGGTGATCCACGGAGGTGAACAGGATCTGGACCCAACACCAAGATTGGGCAACGAATCCCGGCCTGCAGCACAGCAAGGCCCTCGTTGGCATCGTAGACGGCCAACATGGAAGCTCCGGACTGCTGGAGGACCCGGCCCACTTCCGTGGCCCCCATGCCGTAGGCATTGCCCTTGATCACGGGACAAATCCTCGTTTGGGGACCCACCAGATCCCGCAAACGCCGGTAATTGCGACGAATTGCCGCGACATCCACTTCTAAAAATGAGGCATCCATAAGCAGGGCAGAACCTTGAATTCGATCGTACCATTCACCGAGAGGTTCAATCGACCTCCCCGATCCCATGCACATTGATACTGATGCCGAAATCTTTCGGACGGAATCAGGCTTTGAGGCACTTGGACTCCGCAAAGAGATCCTGAATGCCATCGGAAAGCTCGGCTTCGTTCACCCCACCCACATCCAATCGGAACTGGTTCCGCTTGGCGTTGCCGGTCGAGATGTCCTTGGGCAGTCAAGAACGGGGACCGGAAAAACCGCGGCCTTTGGCTTGCCGCTCCTGCACCGGTTGGCTGAGAACCCCAGTCCGTTCTCGGGCCTGGTGTTGTGCCCCACTCGAGAACTGGCCATTCAGATCGCCAAAGACCTCCAAGCCTTGGCCGGCGATCTGCCCGTCAAAATCATGCCCGTCTACGGCGGACAACGCATGAAGGTGCAGTCCGACAAGTTGAAGAAAGGGCCCCATATTCTCGTCGGCACTCCGGGACGGGTGATGGATTTCCACCAACGTGGAGAGTTGCCTTACGACAACATCCAAATGGCAGTGCTCGACGAAGTGGACCGAATGCTCGACATTGGCTTCCGCGATGACATCCGTCGCATCCTGGGCGGCATGACCCAGAAGCACCAGACCATCTTTGTCTCCGCCACGATTTCCGAGGAAATTGAGCGTCTGGCTCGGAAGTACTTGACCGATCCAGAACGGCTGACCCATGAAGGCAAGAGTCTTACCGTCGCTCGGGTCGAGCAACAAGCGTGGGAAGTCAACCCTTGGGACAAGAGTCGCCTTCTCGCCCACCTCATCAAAAAGCACGAACCAGAAGTCACCATCGTGTTCTGCCGCACCAAAATGGCGGTGGATCGCACCTCGAAGCACTTGGCTTCTCGGGGCATCAAAAGCGAAGTCATGCACGGTGACATCCGCCAGTCAAGGCGCAACCGTGTTCTCGAAGAATTCAAGACCGGCAAGGTCAAACTCCTGATCGCTTCAGATCTCGCTGCCCGAGGCATTGATGTTGACGGCATCACCCACGTGGTGAACTACGACATCCCCGACAACCCAGACGACTACGTACACCGCATCGGACGAACCGCCCGGGCCGGCCGAGAAGGCAACGCTTGGACCTTCATCTGCCCCGATGAAGGCCATCTTTTGATGCAAGTGGAACAGCTCACCAACGTCCACATCCCATCCAGCAAGCCCGATGACTTCGAGCCCGGCCCCATCCCAGAATCTGTGCTTCGACGCCGGGAAGAGGAAGCGCAGCGGCTCAAGGATGCCGAAAAAAACAAGCGGACCCGAGGCCTCGAACTGCCGGATGAGTCGAAGGCCGCCGACAGCAATGCCTTCCCCGGCGGCGTCGTTCCCAAATCGATGCCCGGCCGCCGCATGGGGGGTCGCATCCGCACCCGAAGACGATGAGTTCGGTTCGTGTGCATCCTGAAGTGCTTTCGGCCTTGGCCGAACAGCGACCGGTTGTGGGGCTGGAATCCGCAGTGATCACCCACGGGCTTCCGAAGGAACCTCGGCCGGAACTGCTCCAGCAACTTGGGGATCCATTCGCCACGAAGTCACATCTGCCTGTCCACTTGGCTCTGGCCGAAGTCATGGAAGAATCCGTCCGCGAGAGCGGAGCCATCCCCGCCACCACCGCCGTGATCGAAGGCGAATTGGTGGTCGGGCTGACCGACGCGGAACGACATGATCTGGCCCATCACCCGTCCGCAATCAAAGCGGCCCCCCATCGTCTTTCCACGATGATTGCCACCAAAGCCACCGGAGGAACCACAGTGGGTGGCGCCCTCACGCTTCTTTACCGTGGGCACCCTGATCTCAAGGTCTTGGCCACTGGCGGCATCGGCGGAGTGCATCGAGATTGGATCAACCGACCTGATATTTCCGCGGACCTGACCGTTTTGTCTCGCACCCCCTTGATGTGCGTGTGTGCTGGGGCCAAAATTGTTCTTGATGCCGTCGCCACATTTGAAGCCCTTGAGACGTTGGGGATCCCAGTCCTTGGATGTGGCTGCCGTTCATTCCCCCGATTCCATGCCCCTGGAGACGGCACGCTCCCCATCCATTGCTGCAATCCCCAAGAAGCGGCACGAATCGCCCAAGCCCAATGGAAGATCGGATCCGCGGGCGTCTTGATCACCCAAGCCCCTCCTGCACCTTGGGCGTTGGATCTGGAAACACTGGAATCAGTGACCCAACAAAGCGTGGCCTCGGTGACGGCCTCGGGACCCGACGCCACGCCCGCCCTGCTCGGGGCCTTGGATCAAGCCAGCTCGGGTCGAGCCTTGCTCGCGAACTTGGCACTGCTCCGGCACAATGCAGTCTTGGCTTCAGTTTTGGCCGCCGAACACCTCCAGCCCCTCCACCATGACCTCTGAACCCTCCATGAGCGACACCGAAACCAATCCCGGGTCAACACCCCAAGATCCCGCCCTGATCACTGGCATGGCGTCTGAGGCCCCAGACCGAACCTTCTCCCTCCTGAATCTGGCCTCAGGACTTCCGGTTCAAGAGGACCACCCTGTTCGCATCCCCCAAAGCATGGTGGAGGAACTCAGAATTCGCCATGGTCATCTCCTGAAAGCCGAAGTGCAGCAGCGCACCATCCGAACGCGGCGTGGCAAACGCCAACGCCGCGAGGTGACAAAAGTCCTCCAAGTGGAGCATCTTGATCCCGAAGTGCACGGCAGCCGGCCTTCTTTTGAAGATCTGGTCCCCATCGATCCCGCCCCCCGACTCACGCTCGAGCATGAGGGTGGCCCCATCTCCTCGCGAATGATCGACTTGTTTTGCCCCATTGGCTTTGGCACTCGCGGTCTGATCGTGGCCCCCCCAAAAGCAGGAAAGACCACCCTGCTTCGTGATATTGCCACCAGTGTTGCCGTCAATCACCCCCAAGTCCGCATCATCGCGGTGCTGATCGATGAACGCCCCGAAGAAGTGACGGAATTCACTCGGCATGTGCCCGGGGAGGTTTTGGCCAGTTCCAACGACATGGACTTGGAAACCCACACCGACCTCGCGCTCTTTGCCTACGCCCGCGCGCGGCGACTCCTGGAGGCAGGAGAGGACGTGTTGTTCTTGGTGGATTCATTGACTCGACTGGGTCGGGCTTTTAACAATGACCCCCGATACGCCACCGGCGGACGAACCATGTCGGGCGGTATCGACACCATGGCCCTCGACTGGCCCAAGCGAATCTTTGGTACCGCCCGCAACGTCGAGGGACCTGGATCTCTCACCATGCTGGCGACATGTCTGGTCGACACGGGTGGGCGGGGTGACCAAGTGATTTTCGAGGAGTTCAAAGGCACGGGAAACATGGAATTGGTGCTCGACCGAAGTGTCGCCGAGCAGCGCCTCTTCCCCGCCATTGATTTGGCCGGCTCAGGTACTCGGAAAGAAGACCTGTTGTTGTCAGAAGGGACCCACCAGACCATCACGGCTTTGCGGCGAAGATTGATCAACATGAAGCCTCCACAGCAGGTCGCTCAATTGCTGAAGGCCATGGAACGGGTCCCCACCAACGAACTCCTCGTTCAGGGCGGTCGTCCATCGGATGGATCTCAATAAGGTCAATCAATACATCGATCTTTGTGAACATCATGGATATGAAAAAACAAGCCCCTCATCAGATGATGAGGGGCTCGGAGATCAAGTAAGAGATTTATCCAGATTCTCGCCCTGAGGAATTGCACGAAAACAGGTGAGAACGCGAGAAGTGGATGTTGTGGCATGGAGCCACGAATGGCTTAGGAGCCACTCTGGTGGGAATGTTGCCCACCGTATAATCCGTAGCGATCAGCCACGTCGGCGGCGACCAAGGCTCGCCAGGCCAAGCAAGGCCAACGCACCTGGTGCCGGTACAGTCACAGACATGGACTCAGACTGCAAGAATCCAGCGGCAGACTTGTAATCAACAGTACCTTCGACCGTAAGTTGCGAATCCTGTGCAACAGAGAGTTGCATAAAAAACACACTTCCGGTGAGTTGTGAGGTTGGGTTTGAGTCAAAAACGCCACCATTGTCGAGTTGTTCTAGGAGCGTCGCACCGGTAGACAGAATTTGGGCGGATGACCCAGACACAACAAAATCCGGAGAAAAGGAAACATCACCACCCCAATTCGCAAAGTAACTGTCGCCAGCTCCAGTGATTGCTGAGATGTTTTCAACATCACCCATTCGGGATGGCAAGAGTTCATTGTTGATCAAACCGGTCTCGGATGTAATCCGAAAAGCTGAATAATCAGCGTTACCAGAGACGGCAAGGAGCGCATCGGCTGGGCTGTCAAAATTCATAAAGAACCGATATGTCGTCGCACCAGCAATGACATCGTCTTCTGCTGTGAAGGTCACACCAGAAAAATCTGCTTGCGTCGAAGCCGCAAGCAAAGAGGATAAAAGAACCACATTTTTCATTTTTGAGAGGCCTTTCAAAAGTCAGGACCGAAGTCCAGAAGAATGTGCCCATCCACCGTGGAAGGGCTGCCCCTCTCTTCCGGGCGAGAATGTATTTCAGCAGAAAGAGGTTCGCATGGCCTTGAGATTCAAATTGCTGGGGTTTACCTAACTCTTCACACCCCCTTTATGAACTATGCGCAACGAAGTCGTGAACTGAATAAACCACAAACGAATTCCAAACAAACAGCCCCTGCCTTAAGGCAGGGGCTGCAAGAAACTCAAAATCGGCGGGGCGATCTCAAAGACAAAGTTGTCCTGAGCGCTGAGCCGTTGGTGAATCAGCCGCGACGACGGCGACCGAGTCCGGCGAGACCGAGGAGGGCCAAGGCGCCGGGAGCAGGAATGTTGTTCACCGAGAAGGCGGCGTTG
>SHAP01000008.1 GCA_004213555.1 Phycisphaeraceae bacterium
CGCACACCGAATCATCGCCCTTGTAGTCACCGCCGAGGGTAGCGCATTCGGAGGCTTCCACTTCGGAGCACGAAAGATCTGGCAAGCAGCACGCACCCAAGGTTGGAGGCTGCGGACAGTTGTTGGGTTCGCAAGCAGAGCCTTCCCCTTGGTACGTCCCGCCGACATCAGCACAACCGGATTCGGTGGCCAACTCGCATGAGCCGTCTTCAAAGCAGCAGGCCCCAGGGAACACCAGCGTGCCAAGCTGAGGCCGGTAACTCTCCAGAACACAGCGCATGCGGCGGATTTGATCAGAAGTGAAATCCTCGAAACACGAGCCATTCCCATAGTTCATGTAGTTTCGATCTGGATCGGCCGAGCCACAGGATTGATACGTGTTGCAATCAAATCCGTAGGAACCTTCAGCCTGAGGGTTGGTGTCACAAATGCGATCGCCCGAGGCGTTGCAAGAACCCGAATCACATCCCTCATTGAAGGTGTGGAACAGTCCCAAATAGTGTCCAACCTCGTGGGTCAACACCCGACCCGACATCTGGGCCCCGCAGGAACCAAAGTAGTCTGTCCGCATGTGCACCCCGTCGTACAGTCGGTTCCCGGGGATGCAGTTGCAGGGATCCACGGGCAGAAAGGCATACCCCGCCGCTGCAATGTTCAGGACGTAGATATTCATGTACTTGTTGGGATCCCAAGCCAGTGCATCCCGGTAGGCCAGAGAGTTTGTGCTGGTGGGGCTTGTCTCGTAAAACCAATCGGCGTTGGACGTGAAAGTCACACCGGTTGAAGGGTTGCCTTGCTCATCCACTTGGGGAAGGAAGAATTCAATTTGCGTGTCCAAACCGCTGGACCCAGGAGTTCCTGAAGCCGCGCGAAAGTCGTTGTTCAAAATGTCGATCGCACCCTGCACGCACGAGAGATCAACAGATCCCACCGAACCATCGGTAATCACATGAACCACACAAGGGATCACGTAGCGACCGTTGGACGGGTCGTACATGGCATCTGGATTGGTGAAGTTGTACGAGCAGTCTGATGGAATCAGATTCTCCACTTGCGGCAGACCGACCGTTGGGCCCGATCCGCACACCCAAGGTGTGACATCGCTGGAGGAGGATTTTGTGACCAAATCTGGCTGGTAAAAGCCCCCCTCCCATGACCAACCCGGCAAAGGTGCGGGGGCTGACGGGGAAAGCACAGGGGTGACCAATTGACCAAAAACGGACAAGGCAATGGGTAGCAGCATGGATGATCCTCCGGAGACTTACTTTACCGGACCATCTGCCACAGACAACCCCAGCCCCACGAAAGTGGAATCCACTGGGGACATGCACCAGCTCCTATCGCTCTTGTCGCTCTTGCCGCTCCAACCCCCGCAGCGAGGCCGTATTGGCCCACCAATCCCGGTACTCGTCCCCCCGCTGCAGCACCAAATCATCGTGCGCCTCGCGCAGCAGCGTGAGGTCCGCCGCCTCTTTGGGCGCAAGCGTCAACATCAACAGCGCTTCCTCGTACGTCTCGCCATGGCCCACCACAAAACGTCGCGGTGGCACCTCGGGTTGCCGGGGATGCGACTCGGTGTTGTCGTAGGTGAAACGCACTCGGATGCGTTGGCCCGCTTCCACCGCGATGGGTTCCTTAAACGCGAAGGCACGCCGCCAGTGGGAATCCCATTCGTTGATGGACAACACCTTCCGAACTTCGTCTTTCCAATTCAGAATAGACACTTCAACCTTGCGGCAAATCCGCCACGCGCGTGGGGCAACGGACAACAGCGACACGTCCACCGGCACCATCCATTCGTCTTCCACCACCGACACCTTGTTGGGCGGCAAATCCAAACAGAGCGACCCGATCAACACGCCGGTCACCGGCTGGGCTTCAGGCGGGGACGACCACAACTTCAACGTGGGCTGCAATGGCTCGGGCTTGCCGGTCGGCACCGCGTGCAGCGCCACCACCAATTCCGCCCCCGAAGGCACAGGCCGGGCAAAGCCATTGGCCAACCGTTCGTACCCCTGGGCCGCGCCCCACACGCCAACATGA
Source organism: Phycisphaeraceae bacterium (assembly GCA_004213555.1). Taxonomy (GTDB): domain Bacteria; phylum Planctomycetota; class Phycisphaerae; order Phycisphaerales; family SM1A02; genus UBA8653. The sequence goes on from SHAP01000008.1 coordinate 2,044, forward strand.
CCGGCTTCGCGGAAACCAATCGCCGCGTGCCCACTCCACCCCGGCGCGGGATCACCGTCATCCCACAGCCGCAGCACCCCTTCTTCGTCCACCAAGAACCCGGCATGGTGCACCGCCGCGCGGCCGGGCCCGGGGTCCAAATGCCAAGCCCGAATACCGGTCATGGTCTTGGGCAACGGAAAGCGAAAGCAATGCGTGCGGTCTTCCCCTTCGCGGGGAAGTGACCAGGCGGCCTCGGCCCGCAACACCACATCCGGTTCGCCCAGCGTTGCCAACGGGTCCACCGCTTCTTGAACTGGCGTCCCGTCGCTGGTGGGCTCTGCCAGTTGTAGCCAACCGAGCAGTGATTGACGCTCTGCTTCACTCAGCGCCCGCACCCCGCTGATGGTGTCGCGCTCGTGCGCCAGACGCGGGGGCATGAGGTGTTCGGCCAACACCGCCTCCACCACCCCCGATCGTCGACGCAGGTCACCCAACGTATCGAAGGCAAACGGCGCCACGCCCCCCGCGACGTGGCACGACCGGCAGGTCGTGGACACCAGCGTCGCCACCTCGGCGGCTGTGGGTGGGGGCAGGTCGATCATCCAGCGGTCCGATCAATGGAACACCCCACCACTCTGGTTCGGGTGAGCTTCAAGGTCCCAGCCCGCAGCGCGGCCAACGCCTCCCGCAAGTCTTGTTGACCAGCTTGCACGCGCCGCGCCCCCAATCGGGGATTGCGGTCGTCGATGCGGCCGTGGTACAGCACGGTCTTCCCGCGTGCGATCACGGCGGTGGGCACCGCCCGTGCGTCGAACCGCTTGACCCACTCGTGCTGGGCATCGTGCACCATCGTCACCGAGGCAACGTGTGCTTCGTCTTCGGGGGCATCAGAGGCCAGGTAATACTGCCCAAAGTGCGTGGCACAGTCCTTCACCAACGCGTTGGCATCGGCATAGACCACCACCGTGGGACCCACCAGATCCAGATTCTCTTCCGCAATGCGACCAATCTCCGGGGCGTAGCGGTTGGCGATGGGGCATTCATGGGTCACGAAGATGTACAAGGTGGGGTCGGCCTCTGCCCCAGTGTCCACCAAGCTGACCGGCGAACTCGAGCAGCCCGCCATGACCAGCAGCAACAGAAGACCTCTTCCAAACCGAACCATTGACATGCATTGATTCTAAGGCGTCGTACCATGCCAGCATGCTGAGTCTTTTGCTGACGGTCCTCGCACCCCCCACCCCCGCCGACCAAGCCTTCACGGACTTCCTCGCCGACGGCGACCACGACGCCCTGGTCAGCACACTCGATGGGGTGTTGGATGAAGCGATGGCAGCGGTGGATCCAAGCGCGCTGGTCGATCCCAAGCAAGCCAAGAAAGCCCTCAAGAGCAAAAGTATCGACGTTCTGATTGCCGCCGCGGCTGATCGACGGTTGGCCGGGATGTTGCCAGAACTGCCCGAAGCGTTGACCAAACGCTGCGTGGAAGAACTTCGGGCGATTCCATCCCTGCACCACGCCCTGACCCCACTGGTCAAGCCCGACGAGGATGACCTGAACCGCGCGTTCAGCTTGGCCCTGGACATTGCCCAAGAAGCACCGCGTGCCTTCAAAGGTCGCAACACCCCAGCCGCGTTGATCGCCGCGATGGCGGTGGTGCACGACACGGCGTACCAAGATCGCATCAACGAGAACATCGCCGAGTCGGGAAGCTTGCGGGAGTTGGTGCCCTTCCTGCTCAGTTTGCCCGCTCGCCGGACGACCATAAATGGCTTCCTGCAAATGCCCCCCGAAGCCTTGGTCCACGCGGTGGATCTCACCATTCCCGCCAGCGAAGGCGAATGGGCCCTGACCAATTACGGCGCTCGCCGCGGTCTCACCGATCTGTACCACGAAGTTTTGTACGACTGGAACCATGTGCTTGACGGGGCGCCCAAAGAATTGACGCGGCAAGGTTTTTCCTTACGCAACGTGATGAATTTCGGTGGCGTTTGCGCCGACCAAGCCTGGTTCACCACCACCGTGATGGAGGTCCGGGGCATTCCTGCCGCCGTGGTGGTGGGACGCGATGCCACGGTTGGTCATGCGTGGGTGGGATGGTTTGAATTCGCCGGACGCAGCGCCCGCTTCAACACCGACACCGGACGCTACGAGTCGTACCAGAAAGTGCCCGGCCTGGTGAAAGACCCTCAAACCAGCGGCACGATTGGCGAGGGGCGGATGGGCATGCTGGCCCGATTCTCCACCCTCGACCCGAGGCAACGGCAACTGGGTCGCGCGCTCCGAACCGTGCTGACGCGGGTCGAAGCCCGCATGAACCTGACCAGTGAGGCACCCAACGCAGACAATGCGGATGCCGTCGCCCCCACCACCCCCACCGACCGGCTGAACTGGATCCAAGCCATGCTCGCGGTCGCCCCCAGCGATCCAGGGGCGTGGGACATCGTGGCGGCGGCCAGCCAAGAAGGCGCATTTGCCGATGACACGCTGAACACCTTGACCGACAAACTCCTGGCGGAGTCGAGCGATGCCCCAGACTTTGCTCTGGAAGTTCTGGAAGCCATGGTGGGTGGCCTTGCCGATGCCGAACGCGCCGGAAAGATTTTGGAACGCGTCGCCGCGCTCTTGCAAAACAACCGACCCGATCTCGCCGCCCGCGCCCTTCTTGCCGCCGGTGATGCTTTCCAAGCGGCCGGGCAACAGGATGAAGCCGGGAAACGGTACGAACGCATCGCCAACTCGTACGCGAACGATGGACCCTGGGTCCTCGATGCGGTGCGGCGGGTGCTGGACGTGCTGAACGATCAGAATCGGCTGGCCGCGCGAGGGCCCGCCTACGTGGAATCGATTTTTAACCGCGTCAAGAAGCCGGAGTTCATGTCCTCCGAATGGGCCCGGCAATCCAACTGGTACCAATTGGGCATGCTGCTGTCGGAAACTTTGGCAAGAACTGGCCGCCCTGGACAAGGCGCGGACGTCATGCGGCGACTTGATGGCATGCTTGACCGCGTTGGCGGCGTGCTTGAACGAGAATCCAACCGCTGATCCCGGTCAGTCCTCGTAACGGACAATGATCAAAATATCGCTCGGAATTGTCGCGCCCATGGTCAACGACTTGCTGGAGTCACGCATGGTCTGTGGCGCGATGTTGCCGGTGACCGAGTGGACTTTGCCCACCGATTCCAGAAAACGGTTCACCTCATCCTGACCCTCGGTCATCGCGGTTTCACTGAATCGAAATACTCGGATGCGGTCGGCAGCCATGGGACGGTCCTTTCAAAGTTCGGCCAAAGTGTACCGCCGTGCCCTCACCGGGCAAGCAGCAGCAGCAGCCACACGAACACCCAAGCGATGTCAAGGAAGTGCCAATAGGTGGCGTGCGGCCAAAGGCCGTGTCGATCGCCCGGACGCACCACCACCAGCACCCAGCCCAGCGAGAGCAACCCGCCCAAAGCATGCAGCGCGTGCAGCCCGGTCAGCACATAAAAACCCGTAAGGGCCAGCCGTGCTTCGGGGAAGGGTTCAATGGCGTCGGCCACCTGCGGGCTCCAGTCCAACCACGCCACGGTCTGGGTGACGGCGTAGGCCAACCCCAAGGTCAACGTTGCTCCAATCCAAGCACGACCATCTTCTGTTCGATCGGTGCGCTGGGTGGCTTTCCACATGGTGACCGAGCTGATCAGGAGAAGGATGGTCGAAAAGCCCAAGATGCCCGGAGGCCCAGGCATGTCGGGTGGCCAAGATCCCTGCTCACCGAGTTGCCAACGAATCGCCACGTGGGCAATCGCCGTCGACACAAAAATGATGGCCAGACCGGCAACAAAGAGCCACATGCCCATACGAACCGCCGCTCCGGCCGCACGATCGGATTCAAAAACAGGTCGCCCTTCCGGGAGGGTGTTCAATCGACGACCGGCAAAGATTGCGATTCAAGCGTGGTCACAACGTCGGGCGAATCGCCATCGTCTTTCAACTCAACGCTCTGGCCAGTGTCAAACATGGTGATGATGAGGAACAGCACCACAAAGAAGATGGATCCAATCAAGACCAAGGTGTTGATTGGACGGTCCCATCGCAAGTGCATGAAGAAAAGGCACACCAACGTGGCCTTCACCCCCGCCACCAGCAGAGCCACGGGCATGTCCATGGCACCAAGATCAAATTGGGCCACACCGACGGTCACCACCGTCAGCACCATCAGGGCCAGAAAGGTCCCCAAGGTGTACTTGAAGGAGATGATGTGACCGGGACCGTGATGTTCTTCGTGTGCACTCATGGTTGATCTTTCACTTCAGCTCGTGGCCGCATCACGGCGGACATAGCCCTGCTCTTCTTCGCTCCACACCCAGTGGTCGAAGTTGTAGCAATACTCCGGCGTGGGGGTTTCATCGAAGTTGTGGTGCGGCGGCGGGCTGCTGCATTCCCATTCCAAAGACGCGCCACCCCAAGGGTTGGCGGGTGCCTTGCGGCCATTGACCAGAGATTGCAACAGGTAGAACGCGGTCAGGAAGAAGCCCACCGCCATGACGTACGAACCAATCGTCGAAATGAAGTGGTAGGTGTGGAACAGTTCGGTGGTCTCGGCCGACCAGCCCAGACCGGTTTGGTAATCGTGATACCGGCGTGGCATGCCCTTGGTGCCCAGCATGAACTGGGTGAAGAAGGTCAGGTTGAAACCGATAAAGACGATAAGTGCGGCAATTTGCCCCAAACGCTCGTTGTACATTCGGCCGGTGATCTTGGGCCACCAGTGGTGCAGACCGCCAATCATGGCGATGAGTGTGGACCCCATCATCACGTAGTGGAAGTGGGCCACTACGAAGTACGTGTCGTGCAACTGGACATCGGTCGACAAAATGGCAAGTGGCAAACCAGTGAGGCCGCCAATGGCAAAGATGAACAGGAAGGACAGGGCGTACAACATTGGCGTGGTGAACGAGATGCTGCCCTTGTACATCGTGAGAAGCCAGTTGAAGATTTTCACCGCCGAAGGAATCGCCACCGAGAAGGTGATCGCAGAGAAGATCGCGTTCATCAGCGGAGATTGACCACTGGTAAACATGTGGTGGCCCCAAACCAGGAACGAGAAGAACGCAATCGCCACGGAGGAGAACGCGATCATCTTGTAACCGAAGATTTCTCGGCGGCAGTGCACCGAGATCAACTCAGAAATGATGCCCATCGCCGGCAGAATCATGATGTACACCGCCGGGTGGCTGTAGAACCAGAAGAAGTGCTGGAACAGAACGGGGTCGCCGCCCAGAGCGGGGTCAAAAATACCGATGCCCATGATGCGTTCGGCCGCGAGCAACAGCATGGTGATGCCAAGAACGGGCGTCGCCAACACCTGAATGATGGCGGTGGCGTAGAGCGCCCAAAGGAACAGAGGCAACTTGAACCAGGTCATCCCTGGGGGACGCAGTCGCTGCACAGTCACGATGAAGTTCAGACCGGTGAAGATCGACGAGAATCCGAGAATGAAGACACCCATGCCCACCCAGAAAACACCTTGGCGTCCTTCTTCGATGGAATAAGGGGTGTAAAAAGTCCAACCCGTGTCAATGCCACCTTGCAGCATGGAATATACGGTGAGGCCGGCACCCAGAACCCAAAGGTAGAACGACATAAGGTTCAACCGAGGGAAGGCCACATCTTTGGCACCCAGCATGATCGGAAGCACAAAGTTGCCCAGGGCTCCGGGGATTGCCGGGATGATGACCAAGAAGGTCATGATCGCACCGTGCAACGTGAAGAATCGGTTGTACGTGTCCGCGTCCATGATCGTCTCGCCCGGGGCAATCAGTTCGGTTCGAATTCCAAGCGCGAACAGTCCGCCAAGCAGGAAGCTGGCGAGCGTGGCAATCACGTACATCACCCCGATCCGCTTGTGGTCAAGCGTGATGATCCAAGACATAATCCCTTTGGAACATGTGATGTAATCACCGTGGTGATCGTCGTGGGCGTGGGTGTCAGCAGGAGTGAGGGTGGCCATCGGATGTCCTTGGGAAAAAGTGGTCCGGATCAGTTGGTGGTGGAGACAGGTTCGTCACGAAGTTCGCCGTTGGTATCAACGACTTGATCAAGCTCTCGCACAAAGCGGACCAACGCGTCCAATTCTTTGGCGCCGAGCTGTTGCCCGAAGTTGGCGGGCATCTGGTTGAGATAGGTGGGAGCAATTTTCTCCCACGGGGCCACAATCGACTCGAGAACGTAGTTCTCGTCGATGGTCACGTCCGTGATTTTGCCATCCACCTCGATCTTCTTTGTCTTGCCCCAGTTGGCATGCAAATCCCACATGGAAGGACCAGTCATGCGTTCCTTTGGCTTCAGACTGTGGCACGAGGCACAGCGAGAAAAGAGCCGGGCGCCAGCCCAGACCAAACGATCGCCGGAGTAGTCGTCGATCCAGCGGGCGTCTTGGGCAATCACGTCTTCGAACTCGTCGGCCGGAATGGCTTGCACGTAGAAGTTCATCTTGGAGTGACCGGTGCCGCAGTATTCGGTGCAGTAGCCTTGATAGATTCCTGCTTCGCGTGGGGTGAACCACACCGATCCGTACCGGCCTGGGACCACATCTTGCTTGACGCGGAAGGCGGGAATGAAGAAGGAGTGCAGCACGTCGTTGGAACGCAGTGTGACTTTGGTGGGCTGCCCCACCGGAACCTTGAGCACCAACGAATCGGAAGCACCGTTGCGGTGATCGAATTGCCACGCCCACTTTTGGGCCGTGGCGTCAACTTCATAGCAATTGGCAGGCGCGGTCTTGAAATCGGCATAGGTGTCGATACCAACCAAGAACAAACCCGCGGACAGCAGCAATGGCACCACCGTCCAAACAGTCTCAAGCGCCACATTGTGGGTGGGCCCGTGTCCCGCGGCTTCAAAGTTGGATCGGCGGCGGTAGTCAAATGCGAACTTCACCATCACCCCAACGATCAGGATGAAGAAGAAGATGGAAAGCCACAACACAACCGAATACACCCAGTCGTGGGTGTCGGCGTAGTCGGTGGCCGCGGGGACGAACCAGAAGTCGTTCCCATTGTCGATGGGACCGGGCTGGTCAGAGGCAAGAAGCAAAAGAGCGGTGAGGTTCATGAGGTAACCACAGGTTGGCCCCCGCCAAGGCGAGGACGGAATTGCATGCCAAGGGCGATGGCCACACAAGCCATCGTGAGAATGCCACCGCTTCGCATCAACTTCATGACCGACACCGAATATCCGGCATGGTCGGCGTTGTAAGCAAAGCAAGTGAACAACAAAAATTTGTCGAGAGAGGTTCCCACCTTGCCATCGCCGGCTTCAACAATGGCGAGCCGAAGATCTTTGGGAGGGAAGACCACGTCGTTCATGTACCGAGTGATGGTGCCGTCGGGAGAAACAAAAGCCACGCAAGCGGGATGGATGTATTCCCCGCTTGGCTCGTGGTAGGTGTACCCGAAGCCAATGGCGGCACAGAGTGCTTTGGCGTTGGTGTCGTCGCCGTCGGCTCCCGCCAGGAAGGTCCATCCGCCCTCAACGTCTGCGGATGGCAACCGGGTGAGGTATGCCGCACGCTTGGCGGCCGACATTTTGAAGTTTTCACCCGCGGCAAAAGTGAAAGACAGCAACCGGTAGTCCCGGCCTGGTTGCATTTGCACGTCATCGAGTCCGTCCACCATGCCGTTGAGGACCAATGTGCACAACTGAGGACAGCGGTAATACACCGGGGCAATCAGCACCGGCAATTTCCCGTCGATCACATCACCGAGGGTCACGGTTTGGCCACTCTCGTCAACGAAAGACAAGTCCAGCGGAAGCTTTTCACCAAGTCGTTCTTCGATCGTGGAGAGATCCATCTCGGGAACGTTGGGACCTTCGACGTTGCCCAAGTCATCGCCTGGGCGAACGATCTGTGCTTGCGACGCATTGACCGCGCCAAGCAACAAGACAAGGACGCTTGCCGCTGTCTGGTGGGGCCACCCCAAATTCGTCAGAAGACGGGTCACTTGGCTTGGGCCTCCCGCGCGGTGGCCGCCCATTCGGTCATGGCGGTCTTGATGGGCTTGGCGCCTTCTTGCAGTGCTGCTTCTTGCTCCGCTTTGAGCTCTCCCGCAGGTGAGACATAGGCATCGAATGTGGCATCTTGCTTGGCGGAGAACCGAGCCGACGCCACCCAAATCACACCCAAGGCAAAGGCCAAGGTGACAACAGCCCCGGAAATCCCCCACATCCAGGTGCTTCCTGCTTCGGGATCTTCATGGTCAAGAGTGGTGTCGTTGTGCATCGATGAATCCTTCGATCTTAGGCGATCACATGTTCTCGAAGGCAAGTGCTTCGCTGATCCGAGGATCACGGGCAGCCACCAGCGGTGCTTTGGTCATAGAACGACAGATTCCACTGACCAGGAAGCCAAAGAATCCAATGAGAAGCAGAAGATCGGTCAACTGAGGTTGATACCCAACATCAATGGATCCCGAACGGGCTCCCGCCGCGAAGTCCGCCCAGTCCGACGCGTTGGCCAACGCTTCGGCAGGAACCGTGGGCATGATCAGGAGGTAGACATCCACCGCGTGGGCCAGAAGCATCCAAACTGCGATGGCGGTCATCACTGGCTTGCAGCGTTTGGTGTGCTTGGTGAGCAACAACACAAATGGCACGAAGAAGTGACCAAAGACCAAAAACCACATCCACGGTGCCCAAGGACCTGCCACGCGAGCGAGATACCAGGTGGTTTCTTCCGGGATGTTGGCGTACCAAATGAGCATGTACTGGCTGAAGCCGATGTAAGCGTGGAAGACAATGCCCAAGCCAAACAGCAACTTGCCCATGTCCTGCCAATGCTCTTGGGTGACCTCATTCAACATCTTGCCTTGACGCTGGACCACGAAGGTCATCACGCAGAACAAACTGAAGAAGCCGCAGAAGGACATGGCGAGCAGATTCACCCCGAACATGGTGCTGAACCAGTGGGCTTCAAGGCTCATGGCCCAGTCAAATGCTGCGAAGGTCAAGCTCAGCGCAAAAAGCACAATGAAGCCTGGGACCCACTTTTGCATTTTCAAGGTGAGCCGTGGATCACCGCTGGCGTCTTGGGCCACCGAAGTGCCGACAAAGAATTTGGATGCCGCAAAGAACACAACAAAGTAGATCACGGCCCGCACCGTCCAGAACGGGACGTTCAGGAAGCCTGCTTTGCCTTCAATGATGGGGTCCACGTGGGCGGGATCCATCCAGTGCCACACTTTTCCGCCATCCCCAACGAGGACCAGGAAAAAGAATGGAAGAAAGAGAATCCAGATCCACTGCAAGTTGCTGGTGACGTGCTCAGCCATCCGACGGATCGAAGCCGACCAGCCCGCCTTGGTGGCGTGTTGAATCATGACAAAGAACAAACTGCCCATGCAAATGGTCAGGATGGTCAAAAAGGCAAAGAGCCAAGACTTGAAGAAATGCTCGGGGGAACCACCCAAGAAGCCGCCAAAGGAAAGGATGGCGGCCAGAGCAACTCCAGAGACCCCAACCACACTGGCTTTGCTGCCCAAGGCGCGAATTTCAGGACCAGCGCGGTGTTCTTCGCCCAAGGTGATGGACTTCGGTGCATGCCCCATGGCGTCAGTCCTCCTCCGCCGGCGCGGCAACAGTTTCAATCATGGTTTCTGCGACAGTCTCGCTGGCTTGCAGGGCCTTCACGTACGCCGCGATGGCCCAGCGGTCTTCGACCGGAATTTGCGCTTTGTAGCCCGCCATCGATCGAGCGCCCAAGGTGATGGTGGCGTAGATCTGGCCAATGGACTGATCAAGGTAGATTTGCTCGTGCAAGTTCTTGGGTTGGACCCAAACGGTGCCGTAAGACAGCGTGGGACTTCCGTCCACCAACGATTGGGCACGGCGGTGAATGGGGCCATCGCCCAAGCCACTCCAACCGTGGCACGGGGCGCAGTAAATATTGAATCGTTCCTGTCCCCGGCGGACAAAGTCTTCGGTGACTTCTAGACCGGAAGGAACCGTATCGGCCCAAACTTCGGCACCGTCTTTGATGACCCGGCCGCGTTCAAGATGGTCATTGGTGCGAAGTTCTCCACGGGCCACGGTGCCTTCCACGTTGGGTCGCATGGCTCGGCCATCGGCGAACAACGGATTGGCCTGCTGGGTTTTCCAACGGGCCTGGTTGTCCATGTTCTGAATCAAGTGAATCCGTGGCTCACGTGACTTCTCCGAACGCATCCGCGCGGCAATCGCTGGAGGAAGCAACGCAAAAGTCGTCGCGATCACGGTGGCAATCACCAGGATGCGCGGCGGCTTGGGAATCGGCGGCAGCATGAATTTGGGCAGCACGCGTCAGTCCTCCAAGGTCTCGATGGACATGGGATTCAGAGATTCCATGAACGCTCTGGTGCGCTCCGGGTGGAACTTGGGATCCTTGGATTCAATCACCAAAAAGAAGCGGTCATCGGTGGCCCGAGCAAACCGAGACGATCGCAAGGTGGGGTGATACAACTGCGGCAAGCCGCACAGAATCAACAGCCAAGTCACACAGCCCACGGCAGAGAGCAAAATGGTGAGCTCAAACATCACGGGAATCCACGCTGGCGTGGAAAGCAGAGGCTTGCCCGAGATCAGGAAGTCGTAACCACGAATCGGAACCAACGCCCAGAAGTCGAAGCTGGTGGCATTGGTGAACCACTGCAAGATGAACCCGGACACCAAGCCTGTGGCCCCGCCGCCCAGCACCAAAAGGGGCAAGATGGTGGGCTTGATGCCCATGGCTTTGTCCAAGCCGTGGACGGGATAGGGCGTGTGGGTGTCCCACCAACGGAAGCCTTGTTGGCGTGCAGATTTGGCGGCGGCCATGATCTGGGCTGGCGTATCGAATTCGGCCATCAAGCCCCATCCGGCCTTTTCAACCGCGGGTGCCTCGGTGACGGTCTCGCCTTCAGTGACGGGGCGAATGAAGTCGGGAAGCGTGGTCATGCCGTCTGCTCCTTTCCGGAGTCGTCGTGGTCATCGTGATGCTCAAGCGCGCCGCCGCGGGGATCGTGGGGATCGGCCTCGGGCATCACGGTCTTCACTTCGGCGATGGCAATCACCGGAAGGAAGCGAATGAACAACAAGAACAAGGTGAAGAAGAGGCCAAACGAGCCAACCAACATGGCCCAGTCAACCCAACTCGGGGTGAAGTACGCCCAGCTGGAAGGCAAGAAGTCTTGCTCCAGCGAAAGCACGATCACAAAGCGTTCGAACCACATGCCCACATTCACACACATGACGACAAACATCATGATGGGGATGCTGGTGCGGCACTTGCGGAACCAGAACAACTGGGGCGAAACCACGTTGCAGAAGATCATGATCCAGTACGCCCAAGCATGCTGACCGGTGGCCCGGTTCACAAAGACAAAGCTCTCGTATGGGGCTTGCGAGTACCACGCAATGAAGAATTCCATAGAGTAGGCGTAGCCCACGATCGACCCGGTCAACAGAATCACCTTGTTCATGTTTTCAAGGTGCCGCATGGTGATGAAGTTCTTCAGCCCCCAAATCTGTCGGGCTGGTACCGCAAGCGTGACCACCATCGCAAAGCCGCCAAAGACGGCCCCGGCCACAAAGTACGGCGGGAAGATGGTGGTGTGCCAACCTGGCAACTGGCTGACCGCAAAGTCAAAAGACACCACCGAGTGGACCGAAAGCACCAGCGGAGTGGCGAGGGCGGCCAGCAACAGGTAGGCCCGTTCGTAGCGGTGCCAGTGGCGGGTCGAACCTCGCCAACCCAGACTGAAGAGGCCGTAGCCCAAAGCCTTCAATTTCGTGTTGGCCCGATCTCGCATGGTGGCCAAGTCGGGAACCATGCCCAAATACCAGAACAACAGCGAGACCGTGAAATAGGTCGAGACCGCAAACACGTCCCACAGCAATGGAGATCGGAACTGCGGCCACATCTCCATTTGGTTGGGAATAGGGAACAACCAGTACGCGAGCCAAACTCGACCCACGTGGATGCCGGGGAAGGTCCCCGCACAAACCACCGCGAAGATGGTCATGGCTTCAGCAAATCGGTTGATCGCAGTCCGCCACTTCTGACGGAAGAGAAACAAAATGGCCGAGATCAGGGTGCCGGCGTGACCGATGCCGACCCAGAACACAAAGTTCACGATCGGAAAGCCCCACATCACGGGGTTGGCGTTGCCCCACACTCCAACTCCAGTGAAGAACAAATAGCCAATCATCAAACCGAACATGGAAGCCAGCAGGCTGGACACACTGAGGGCGATGTACCACCCAAGCGGTGGCTTCGGCGATTCTGCGGCCTGCAGAACTTCGGATGTCACGGTGCTGAGCGAATCGTGGTTGTCCACGAGGGGGGCCCGTTCACCGGGAATTTCCCAAACGGTATTGGTGTCAATGGAGCTCATGGCAAGAACCAAGGATCAATGATCCTCGTGACCCTCCGTTCCGTGATCGTGGTGATCGTGACCATCGTGGTCGTGATGGCCGTGGTCGCCGTGGTCGCCGTGGCCGCCGTGGCCGCCGTGGCCGCCGTGGCCGCCGTGGCCATGATGACCGTGGCCGTCCCCCTCGGAGCCACCCCCATACGGGTTTCTGACTTTGGCGAGGTATTGGGTTCGGGCACTGACATGAAGCTCTTCAAGCATCTGATAGGTGCGTTCGTTGCGGAAGAGTTTGGCCACGCGGCTGTTCTCATCCCGCAGGTCGCCGAAAACGATCGCGTCCGTGGAACAAGCTTGACCGCACGCCGGAACAATCGTTCCGTCTGCGATGGGCACCGCCGCGTCTCCGTTGGGCAATTCGAGTTGCCCGCCACCGTCGCGACCGCCGGCCTTGGCCCACGCGTTCTTGGCCTTGATTCGTTCGGCCGCGATGCGCTGGGTGCAGTATGTGCATTTCTCCATGACACCTCGCATGCGAACCGTCACTTCGGGGTTCAGCTGCAACCGCTTCAAGTCGTCAGGGGTGGCTTGCTTGCCTGGCTCGTAGTAGTCGGGCTGAACCTTCAAGATGCCACCTTCGCGAAGCGGATCGCGGTGGTGGTAGTCAAAGTAGTTGAACCGTCGAACCTTGTACGGACAGTTGTTGGAGCAGTACCGCGTGCCGATGCAGCGGTTGTACACCATGGCGTTCAGGCCTTCCTCATCGTGCACGGTGGCAGCCACCGGACACACCTGCTCGCAGGGTGCATTTTCGCACTGCATGCAGGTGACGGGTTGGATGGCAACCTTGTCAAGTTGATCGCCATCGATCTGACCATCGGATTCGTTGAACGCGTAGTAGCGATCCAAACGCAGCCAGTGCATTTCGCGGCCGCGAAGCACTTGATCTTTGCCAACGACCGGAATGTTATTTTCCGATTGGCACGCCACCACGCACGCGGAGCAACCCGTGCACTTGTTGAGGTCGATGGCCATCGCCCAGCGATAGCGGCCGTTTTCCAGCGTGTTCTCTTCCCACTGCGAGATGCGGTGCACCACGTGCGTGCGGTGCTTGGCAAAGCCAGGGTCTTTCTTGAACTCGTTGACATCGGCCTCGCGGAAGATGGTGGGCAGGCGTTCAGCAATCCCCATGTGGCCGCGGGTGTCCACATCAATGGCGTGGTGGTCCTGCGTCGTGGCCAAGGGGTAGGTCCCGGAAGCCTTCACAATCGTGGCGCCATCACGCATCCAAGGCGACGCCAAATCGCGAAGAGATTCGAAGCGGAATCCAGCTCCACCGCAGATGCGTCCATTGAAAGCACGGCCGCCACCAAGCGACAGTTGGACCGTTTGATCCGCCATGCCAGGAGCACGAAGCACCACGGCTTCAATCGACTGACCGCCCACCGAAATGGTCACCATGTCACCGTCGCCGACGTCAAGTTCTCGGGCCGACTTCGGACTCATCAAGACGGCGTTGTCCCAAGTCAGTTTGGTGATGGGATCAGGGAGCTCTTGCAACCAACCGTTGTTGGCGAAGCGTCCATCCCAGAGGGTGGGCGACGCCGTAAATCGCAAGGTCCAACCTTCACCGGTGGTGGGAAGCGGCGCGACCGAGCCACCGGTAATCGATGGAGAGACCGCACTGGTGGCCGACCCTTCCACCACACCGTCATGCAGCGCGGTGCGCCAGGCGGCGGTGTTGCCCAAGAAGTTTGCTTCCACTTGGACGCGAGCGGGTGTGAAGCTTCCCATCAGAGCGGAAAGCACTTCGATTGCGTTGCGGCCACCAAAGAGAGGCATCACCAGAGGTTGGGCAATGGAAATAGAACCATCGCCGTTGGTGACATCGTTCCATGCCTCAAGCCAGTGGGCCGCCGGCAAGTGCCACGTCGACGCCATGCCTGTTTCGTTGTTGTGGGCACCAAGGTGGATGCGGTGCGCCGCTTTGGCGTACGCCTTGGTGAAGCCTTCAACATCATGGGCCGGGTTGGCATCCAGCACGATGATGGCTTCGAAGGAACCGCTCTCGGCGTCACGCACGAACGCTTGCATGGCGGATGCCAGAGGGGCATCGTTCAACGGACGCCAGAACGCAGTGGTTCCGATCGAACCCAGCGCGGCATTCATGCGACAGGCCGCGGCTTGCACGGCAGGATCGGCATCGGGTCCAGCGACAACCAAGGCATGCTTGCCCGCCGCTTTGAGATCTTCAACCGCATGGGCGACGGCTTCGGAAAGTCCATTGGGCGCTTTCACAGCACCGCCACCGATTCCAGCCTCAAATGCCGCGGCAAGCGCGGGGAAGTTGGCCGCGGAGACGGTGTGGCGTTCATCGGCGTTGGCACCAGTCACGGTGAGGATCGACTCGAACGCGTAGACACGGCTCATGTGGCCGTGGCTGTCGGGCGTTCGTTTGGCGGCCCAGCCACGAGCATTGCCGGTGGCATCGGCATCGGTGCCCAGTGGGTCACCATCAAGCACCAACACGCAATCGGCTTCGTCCCACTTGTGGTCCGGACGCATGGGCGCGCCGAACACGGCCGTGGTGGCGCTGACCAAATGATCGAGGCACACTGGCTCGAAGGTCACCCAACGGGCCCCGGGGAATTGGGCCAAAAAGGATTTCTTGGCAGCCTTGGCCGAAGGGCCTGACATTGCGGGCCCGACCACGGCAATCTTGTCTGCCGCAACTCCAGCCAAATCAGAAGCGCAGAACGAGTCGAAGGCCGACCAATCGGATGGGGCACCATCTTGCAGAACCGCCCGGCTGCGATCGATGTCGTACAGATCAAGCAAGGTGGCTTGGGCGAACGAGTCGGTGCCACCGCCGTAGAACGATTCGTGGCCTTCCAACTTCACAGGGCGGCCGTCCATGGACGCCGCCACCATCGGAACGCCTCGGCCGGCAAACTCCCAAGCCGTGGCGTAATGCTCCGCTTCACCAGGGATGCGACCTTCGGGACGGTTGGCATACGGCGCGATTTCCTCAACCGGCCAACGGCGACATCCGCCAAGACCAATGCCGGCCAAAGCGAAGGATGCGCCCATGACTTTCAAGAATGTCCGGCGATCATCGGACATCAATTCCGAAGCGCCTTTGGGGAACTCTCGGTGCATGTACTCGCGGAATTCAGCGGTATCTGCAACGTGATCCAGAGAACGCCAATAGGCGGAGCCTCCTGATTTCGCGCCTTGAATGGGTGCGCTCGGTGCGGTGTTGTCTTCGTTGGCGTTGGTGTCAATCATCGGTGGCACGTGCTGCAATCTTGCGAAGGGTTCACCGCGAACTGGTCACGGATTCGTTCGTGGTAATCGGCTTCGGCTTCCGCCTCACCGTCGAATTTCCAAGCGAGATTGGTCACCAATGCGGGATCACGCAAATGGGGCTCGGGATTTCGGTGGCACTCCAAGCACCAACCCATCGACAACTTCTCCTCTTGCCACACCTCTTCCATGAGATCCACCCGGCCGTGGCAAGACACGCAGGAAACCCCGCGGTTGACGTGGGCCGCATGGTTGAAATAGGAATAATCAGGCAAGTCGTGAACCCGAACCCAGCGGACTGGCTCACCGCTTTCCCAGCTTTGCCGCAACGGTTCGAGCAAAGGGGAATCCTTTTTGATGTGAGCATGGCAGTTCATGCACGTCTGGGTAGGAGGGATCGCAGCGTGGGCTGCATCTTCCACAGTGTTGTGGCAATAGCGACAGTCGATCCCAAGCTCACCCGCATGAAGTGCGTGTGAGTATGGAATGGGTTGCTCTGGCATGTAGCCCACATCTGTGGTCTTTGGGCTAAAACCAAAAGCAACCACAAAGACGGCGTACAGAGGAAAAGTCGCGCCAAAGAGGAGCGCTCCAGGAAGGAGAAGGTTGCTCCACTTGGGGAAGACGTAGTGGTACCGGCCCATCGGTGCCTCGCCAATTCTGGTGATCTTGACCCGTCTCGCTGCCGCACCGTACGACAAGAAACAGATCAAAACTCCAAGTCGATAAATCGTATCCGAATGGTGCAAAACCCTCAAACAAACAACAGGGTGTGATCGATTCTCAATTGGCCAGAAATCACCAAATTCTGCGTAGAATGAAGACGACATGTTCGACACCCACTGCCACTTGCGCTTCCCCGATTACGAACCGCTTGGCGGGGCCACCAAGGTGTTGGACCGAGCGACCGAAGCCGGTGTTCGTGGGGCGATTACCGTGGCCACAACCGTCGAAGACGCGCTCCTGTCGGCCAAGTTGGCCGAATCGGACGTTCGTCTTTGGCACACCGCCGGGGTGCACCCTCTGTATGCCGATCAGCCTGGGGCCCTGGAAGATCTCAAAGCCATCGCTGAACGACCAAAATGCGTCGCATTTGGCGAACTTGGCCTGGACCAGCACTACGCAAAGCCTGCTCAACATATTCAAATTGCGTCATTAGAAGGTCAGCTCGAGCTCATTTCCCGCTGGAGACGAGACGGTTTGGCGAAACCCGTCGTGATTCACTGCCGCAAAGCCACCGCCGAATTAATCCCCAGACTGAACGATTCCGGAATTCCTGCCGACCAGTTCGTCTTCCACTGCTTCACCGGAACGCCAGCGGAAGCTCGTGACGTGCTGGACTTTGGGGCTTGGATCTCATTCACTGGCGTGGTGACGTTTCAAAATGCCCCGGAAGTGGCTCGAGCGGCATCGCTGGTTCCCAACGATCGCATCATGGCCGAAACCGACGCGCCATTTATGACGCCAGCCCCCCATCGAAACACCAAGCCCAACGAGCCGAAGTTTGTGGTGCATGTTTGCGAAGCTTTGGCCAAGATTCGAGGCTGCACTCCGCAAGCGATGGAAGAGATGCTGGACGCCAATGCCGAGCGGTTCTTTGGAATCACACTTCCCGATTCACCTCGCGCCTTTTGATCACGGCTTCAGCATAAGGTTGCATGTCGTGAACTCTTCTTCTCCCCGTGTTGTCAGTCTGCTTCCAGCGGCCACCGAATGGATGGCGCAGTTGGGATCAAGCGATCAACTCGTGGGACGATCGCATGCGTGCAACTGCCCTTCGAACATCAGCCATGTGCCGTGTGTGACAAAAGCTGACGACAACGGCTGGTCGCTGGACAGACAACTTTTGCTGTCATTGGAACCAGACTTGGTCCTGGTGCAAAACAGCTGCGCGGTCTGCAGTCCTACCGCATTGGACCTTCCTTCAAGTCTGAACACCTGCAATCTGGACGCCAAGCGCATTGAGGAAGTCCTGGAATTGCCTTTGATTTTGGGCGAAGCTGTTGGACACAAAAAAAAGGGCGCCGAGTGTGTGGCCCAGCTTCGCGAAGACTGGTGGGGCGCTGTTGACCATGTCGCGCCCTACGTCCCGGGACCAACCGCGCTTGTTTTGGAATGGACCGATCCTCTTTTTGTGGCCGGACACTGGACCCCGCAGATGATTCAAGCCGCTGGTGCAAGACCCCTGCTTATCACAGAACCCGGGGCACGCTCGATTGGCTTCGAAATCGAAGAGGTGAAGGAATCCGATCCAGATTGGATCATCATTTCACCGTGCGGCTTGGATGCCGAAGCCACCCAAAAAGCAGTCAAAAGTATGTGTGCCGGTCCACTTGGTGATCTGCGTGCCATTCAAGAAGGTCGACTGATTGTGGTGGAAGGGACCCGTGGATTCTCTCGTCCTGGGCCTGGCCTGTTCACTTTGTTCCGCGGGTTGGTGGCAATGTTCCAGAACAAGCCCGAGCTCGCCACACCAAACAACTTCGGCATGTCTGGGCAACCTTCAGTCTGACTCTTTGCTCGAAGGATTCGGCAGTGGACCTTGATCCGAGTTGCCCGGGGGCAAACGAAAGTCAGGAACCGAGAATCCATCCTCGGTCGGCAGTTCCAATGATGTTTGCTCTCGAGGCAACTGAACCCGCAACGCCACCGTGATGCCCGGGGCCACATCCACTTCAATTTCACCACTCGGGTCCGACTCCCCATCCCAGTTTGCCCGAAACACCGCGTGCCAGCGACTGGGAGCATTTTCATCGGCATCGGCCAAGTACAGCGTTTCCCAGCGATCGAACTCCAGCCCCAAAACTTCGGGGCCCCGAATCTCAGGAACCGGTGGCACTTCCCCTTCGCCACCCTGACGGGCCACATGCACCGCAAAAAACGAAGGCATGCCCGGGTCGGGCACAAAGAATGGATCCACCGCTTCGGCACTCCAGGGCTTCAACCCAACCGCACGCACAAACAGTCGCACTGGCTCTTCAATTCCATCAAGCAGCATGGTGAGTTTGGTTTTCTTTTCTCCAGCCGCCGTCAAATTCAACACGATTGGAATTTCAAAGGATGCTCCGGGAGCGATGGCATCTTTCGGAAAATCAACGGTGGTGCAGCCACATCCTGGTCGAATGGCCGCAATTGAAATCGAAGAACGGCTTCGGTTGGTCAGAACATAAGTGTGCTTCAATTGCACCACCCCGGGCACCTCAACCGGGCCGAAGTCGTGGGAACGCTCGCCAGAAATAGGAACCGAACCTTCCACCAACCACCAGCCGGCTGCTGCCAACACCCCAAGCACGATGCCAACTGTGATCAACTTCCGCATGGGAAGAGTTTAGTCGGTCAGACCAAGCTTCTGCCGGGCCAGTTGGTCGTGACATGCCAGCTGAGCTTGGACTTCTTCCAGAGAATCGCCCCCAAACTTCTCACGAAGCACACACGCGATTTCAAAAGCCACCACTTGTTCCATCACCACCGACGCCGCGGGCAACGCGCACACATCCGAACGCTCGTAATCGCTGCTGAGTGCCTCACCGCTGCGAAGATCCACGCTTGGCAAACCGCGAAGCAGGGTCGAAATGGGCTTCATCGCGCCACGGACCACCACTGGCTGTCCGTTGGTCATACCACCTTCGATGCCACCGGCGTTGTTGGATGCCCTTTGCGGATACCCACCTTTCTCCCCGGGAAGGATCGGGTCGTGCACTTGCGATCCTGGACGTCCGGCCACGCCAAAGCCCAGTCCAACTTCGACACCTTTGAACGCTTGAATACCCAAGACTGCCGCGCCCAATCGGGAATCCAAACGCGTATGCCACTGGGCAAATGATCCCAAACCAATCGGACATCCAAAGACATGCACTTCTGCCACCCCCCCCACGGTGTCTTTGTCTACTTTGGCTTGACGAATGCGTTCGATCATTTGAGCCGATGCTTGTTCATCAGGGCATGCCACGTCGCTGGCATCCCGGGCCGACACAAAGTCTTTCAATCCGGCTTCGGTTGGCTCAGCATCAGTCCGAACATCAAGCAGCGATCGCACAAACCCGACCACTTCAATGCCCAACTCACGCAACATGCAGCGTGCCAAGGCACCGGCCGCGGTGCGTGAAGCGGTTTCTCGAGCGCTGGCTCGCTCGAGTGTTTCTCGACAGTCGTTGCTGGCGGTCTTGATGGCACCTGCCAAATCCGCATGACCCGGTCGAGGTCGATGCACCGGTGGGGTGCGTTCCAAATCATCAAGACGCGAATCTCGGTTGGGGATTCGAATTGCCACTGGAGCGCCTGTGCTGTGCCCCAGTCGGACGCCACCCACCCACTCGGCGATGTCGGTTTCAATCCGCTGCCGTCCTCCGCGGCCGTATCCCCCTTGGCGACGCTTCAAAGCTTCATCCACGATTTCCGAACGAACCGGAACGCCGGCCGGAAGACCCTCGACAATGGTGGTCAGTTGAGGACCGTGGGATTCACCCGCTGTGGTGTACCGAAGAGTTGCCATTGAACACATCATCGGCATGTCAGGGGCCTATGCCAAATGGAATTAGGAATCATCCAAGATGGCCAGAGCATCAGCCCCCGGTTCTTGGCCAGTCCAAAGTCGGCACTGGGCCGCTGCTTGCCGGAGGAACATTTCTGCACCCCCCACACTCTGACCCCCTGCTTGGGAAAAAGCCTCTCTGATTGGGGTGAATGCGGGCTCGTAGACGGTTTCCAGCAGCACCGCATTGCTTGGCAACATGGCCGGATCGATGGGGCAGCCCTTGGGATCTGGCCCAGTGGACATGCCCACAGAAGTGCACTGGACCACCGCAGCCACGCTTCCGGGCTCGGTGACGACTTTGACCGGTCCTTCGAAAGAAGAGGCCAAGGCCTTGGCTCGGGCCTCGGTCCGATTCATCACCCGCACCTCCGCGCCCAACCGCAGCAAAGCTGCGGTGGCGGCCCGTGCCACCCCGCCAGCACCCAGCACCAGCGCCGACTGACCCTGCAAATCCACCCTTTCAGAAAGAGCTTCCTCGATCGCGGTGACATCAGTATTGAACGCATGCAATTGTCCCGAGTCATCCACCCGCAACGTGTTGGCCGCACCCGAAAGACGGGTGGCGTCGTCGCACCCCCCTCCGCGTTCAGTGACAAACGCGGCCAACGTTTCCTTGTGTGGCAACGTGACCGACAACCCGCGGAGGTCAAGACCAGGGTGCGCAAGCCAAGCCTCCAAGGTGGCGACGAATGCCGTGGGATCCGGCGCGATGGGCAGAGGCAAATACACCGCATTGCGTTGCTGTTCGGCGAACGCTTGGTTGTGGAATGCTGGAGACTTGGAGTGTTCCACTGGCCAACCGGCCACGCCGTACACCTCGGTGTTCGTGTCGATGGATCGGAAGCGGTAGAGATCCATCAACTGCGCCAGGGTGGGTTGCCCAGGTGCCGTTGCCAAATCCGCATCCAAGGCCGCGAAGGTCAGGAAGCCGCCAAATTTCGGGGCCAAGACTCGGCTCGGCAAACCAAACGGACCCATGCACAACGCCACAGTGGGCACGCCCAACAGGCCCGGCAGTTCAAACGCCTCCAGACAATCTCGCAGGCTGCGGGCGGTCCACGCGACCTTCACCACATCGGCATCCACCGCCATCGATGCCGTCCGGCTGGTCAAATCCTGAGGACGGCCGTCGAAGTCATGTTTGCTCAGCACCAACCGCGCGCGGTCCGGGCGAACCTGCTGCGGATGTTTCACCACCAACCGCACCTTCTGGCGAATATTCGCACTACGCGACCAAGCCGCCTCTTCGAAGTCCAAAAACTGTGGCGCCATTTCGTCGGTTCCGATCGCTTCAAGAAATGAAACCCGATCGGTTTCTTCCCCTCGCCAAGATCCTCCTTCGGCTTCAGAGCGGCACGTCAGCACCACCGGAAGAGGGCTCCCCTGAACCAATCGACGGGCCGCGGCCACACCCTCGGCATGTTCGACCAACACGTCGATTCGAAATTCCACCAAGTCCGCCCCACCCGATTGGGCACGTCGGGCCTGCTCGAGCGCTGTTTCAACATCGCTTGGATCGTCAACTTCAATGGGAACCGCCACCAGTGTCATGTCCCAAGATCGTACGATGAGTTCGATGTCTGAAGACAGCCAAGAATTCGATCTGGAACTCACCCGGACCGCTCGACTGATCCGTCGACACTGCGACGCGTCCCTTCGCTTCGATGAACACTTCCAACCGGTCCGTTACTGCCGATCCACCGACGGCCGCCTGATTGTCCCGGCCATGGCGGCCATGCAAATGGCCGAGGAGTTGGTCTTGCACATCCCAGACGCGACCGACCAGAGCCTCCAACTCTTGGTGACCGGTGAGCCTTTTGCCGATCAAGACCCCCTGGGACGTGAAGCGGACCGATGGCGAATCCACTTCGGCGAACCCGATGATCTGCAATGGCTGGCCCTTGAACTTGATCTGGGCAAACGGGATGGCTTGGTCTTCGATGGCGAGGCCTTGCAAGAGCCCCACGCGTTTCCTGAACAAGAACCCATGTTGCTGCGGGCGTTGCAGAGCGAGCAGAAATTCATCGGGCGGCATGTCGCAGGCGTGCTGGGACATGATCCCGAGGAGGCTCGACCGGTCGCCGCCGACCAACATGGATTGACCGTACGCGTCCGACTCGGCACGGTCCGTCTTGAATTTGAATCCCCACAACACGATCCTGAGCCCTCCGCGTACCTCGAAGCCGTGCGCCATCTGCCGGAGACCCAACCATGACGAACTGTCCCACCGAGTTGACCCGAAAGCGACGCAAAGCCGTCCTCAAAATTTTGGAAGACCGCATGGCCGTGGTGTTTGCTGGGGAAGGCGGGGCCGCAGTTCATGGCGGGCCTTGGAGACCAAACCCTCACTTCGAATACCTCACGGGCATTCGCGACGAACCCGGGGCCATCCTCCTCCTTGATCCCAGCCACCCCCAAAAGACCAGGCGGTGCATGCTCTTTCTCAAGCCACGCGATCCGGAAATGGAACGCTGGGATGGCGTGCGACCCACAATTGGAGGACCCCTCCGAGAAGAATTGGGCTTCCCGTCGATTTTTCGAACCTCAACCTTCGGGCGATGGGTGACCGAAGCCGCCAAGCGGAACCGTGGCTTTGTGGCATTGCATCCGCCAGCACCTCCCGATGCCCCGCTGTCTCCCGACTTGGAGTTGTTTGCCAAACTCTCGGCCCGCATCCCGGGAAGAACCACCGAAGAAGCGTTCGGGTTGGTGCCCAACTTGCGGCACGCCAAAGATGAATGGGAAATTGATCGCACCCGCGCGGCGGCCGCGGCCACGGCTTCGGGGTATGCCGACGCCCTGCCGTGGTTCCGAGATGGTGCGAATGAATCCGACATCCAACGAGAGGTGGAGCACGGCTACCGCTGCCACGGGGCCGAAGGGCCCCACTACGGCACCATCGTGGGAGGTGGCGTCCGCGGCACCATGCTCCATTACATCAACAACGATCAACCGTTGGTCGAAAACGATTTGGTGGTGCTGGACTCCGGCGCTCGGATGGATGGGTACGGCGCGGATGTGACTCGAACCATCCCGGTGGGCGGAACCTTCACCCCTCGGGCCAAGGAGATCTACAACATCGTGCTTTCAGCGCTGGACGCAGCGATCGCGGTGGTCAAACCTGGCGTGACGTTCGCCGAGATCGACGAGGCGGCCCGCAGCATCATCAAAGATGCAGGTTATGGAGAAACTTTTATTCACGGCATTGGCCACCACTTGGGATTGGAAGTGCACGATGACGGTGGAGAAGGTCCACTCCAAGAAGGCGCCATCATCACGGTGGAGCCAGGGATTTATCTCGAGTCCGAAGGTCTCGGTTGTCGCCTCGAAGACGACATCTTGGTGACCGCAACCGGACATGAGAACCTCACGAAGATGATTCCTCGTACGGCAGAAGAGGTGGAGCAGGCCTTCGCAAATTCGAATTGATTACGCCTGCCCGCGCAAACGCCGGGCAAGACCACTGGTGCAGACTCCCGGAACCAAGGAGGCCAAATGCACCGGAATCTTGAGTTCATCCAACAGGTCGATCTCGACCAGCTCGTCTCGCCGGTAATCCCCACCCTTGACGTACACGTCAGGTCGAACCTCACGAATCAATTCATGGGCTGTGGACTCAAACAAAGGGACCACCACGTCGACACACTCGAGCGCGGCCAACAATGAAGACCGATCCTCCCAGTGGCGCACCGGTCGATCGGGCCCTTTCAGTTGTCGCACCGATTCATCGGTATTCAAACCGACCACAAGCACATCACCGAGTCGTGCGGCTTCCGTCAGCAAACTGACGTGCCCAGCATGCAACAGGTCGAAGCAGCCGTTGGTCAACACCACGCGCCGGCCGAGCGCTTTCCACTGCGCGAGGCTTTGCAACAAATGATCACGTGAGTCCACCCGATCGGGCCGATTGGATTTCAACTCCACCAAGACGTTCGAAGTGGGCTGAGAAATATGTTGTGCTGCCGTGTGATTGGCCGCTTGCACACATTCTTCCCAGGATTTTCCTTGTCTTCGCTCGGCCGCAATACCCGCGATGAATGCGTCTCCGGCTCCGGCCGCATCGGTCACTTTGACCGGCACGGTTGGAAAAGACGAGGCCCCATCTGGATCAACCAAGACTGCACCTTCCACGTCCAGAGTGACCACCGTGTGGGCCACACCCGTGCACTCTGACACCGCGTGGGCCAAGCGAATTGGTTCACTTGCCGATTGCCCCGTGAGGTGAATGGCTTCATCGCGATTGGGGCTGATCAAATCAGCGCCGGCATAGCGTTTGGGGGACGCGAGCCGACTCGGGTCGACCAACACCTCCGCAGCACCTTGACACGACCGCACCAAAGATTCATCCACGACCCCTTTTCCATAATCCGAAACCACCACCACGGAAGCGATGTTTCGAACTCGGACGATGTGCTGTTCAAGTTTGGCTCGAAGTTTCAACGGAAGTGGATCTTGGCTTTCGACGTCCACGCGGAAGACCTTGGTGTTGGCGCGAGCATGGGTGCCTTCAAAATGCGAACGCTTCATGGTGGTGGGACGATGGGCGTCCACCACCACCCCGTCAACGCCGATGCCATGTTCTTGGAGCAGACCCAACAACTCACGCCCGGCGAGGTCGTCGCCAATCACCCCCACCACCTCGACAGGCACGCCCAAGTCGACCAACACTTTGGCCACCCGGGCCGCCCCCCCGAGGGCTGACTCGCGCCGCTGCACACGAAACACCGGGGACGCCGCATCGGGACAAACCCGATCCCGACGACCAAACCATGCTTCATCAAGCATCAGGTCGCCAACCACCACAACAGGATCGGGCTCTTGTTCGGACATTGGCGGGTGATCCTACTGCAGTACCGACAAGACCCGTTGCCGCAAGGCGGCCTCGCCCGAGGAGACCTCGAGAGCCAGCTGGGGAATCCACACGGGGACGGGCCACCCCTGCAACCGATCGCCGAGGCGAGCGGCATCTTTTGCGGTCAACACCAGAGCATCGGCCTCGGAAGACAACGCGCGGAATTGATCCAGCCGGCCGGCTGAGATGGGGTCGTGGTCGGCCAAAGGTGGCATCGCGGCCACGATTCCGCCCGCTTCAACCAAAGCCTCCCGGATCCGCTCCGGACGGGCGATCCCGGCCATCACCACACACCGCTTGCCTTGCACGGAGACCTCTTCCCCTTGGACAGTGTGCACGCCTTGCCACACTGCCCTGACTTCGGCCAGGGCGGGCTGGCCCGCCAGGTGGGCGGTGGCCGCTTGGTCATCTTCGCCCATGGATCCTGAGATCACCCACGCATCCGCACGCTGCAATCCGATTGCAGGTTCACGCAACCAGCCGGCGGGCAATGTCGTGGTCTGGACGGGCGGCCGCGTTCCATCAATCAAGACCACGTCCAAATCTCGAGCCAACTGGGTGTGTTGAAAACCATCATCAAGCACCACACAATCAAAGGGCACCCCTTCACGCTGCGCTTTCTGAATCTCGAAGACCCGGTCAGGACCGGCCAAGACCGGCACGTCCGGGCAAGCCAACCGATGCTCCCGGACTTCATCCGCCTCGTTGGGGTTGGCCGCGCCGTACCCACGCATGGCAATCGCCGGTCGGTGTCCTGCTTCTTGCAACCAACCGACCAGCAAACGAACAAAAGGTGACTTGCCTGCACCTCCAACCGCGAGGTTGCCCACCGAGATCACTGGAACATTCACCCGAACCGCCCGCTGCTGTTTGCGTCGGATCTGTCGGGCAGACAGCGGTCCGTACACCCACGAAAGCGGATGGAGCAGGGCAGACCATGGACCGGCAGGCCCCTGGGTCATGGGTTGTCTTCCTGGGATGGTGCCAGTGCCATACCGGCCAGCATCGGCCCCAGCCGCTGCAAAGGCAAGCCCATCACGGTGGCCGGATCGCCTTCGCAGGCAATGTCCCAGCCGTCGTTGATGCGATCCGCAAGGTTGTAGCCCCCTGCTCGCCCTTTCCAGCCATCGCTCTGCAGATAGCTTTCAATGGCCTCATCGGGGACCGATCCCCACCGGACGCGAGCAACGTCCACAAACGACTGCTCCTCGTCACGATCAAGATCAATCAAACACACCCCAGTCACCACCGGATGGGTGGCGCTGCGGAAGGCCTGCAACATGACGCGGGCGTGGTCTTGGTTGCGCGGCTTGCCCATCACCTCACCTCGGTGGGTGCACACGGTGTCCCCGGCCAACACCACCCCTCTGGCACCTTCGGCCCGAAGCGACTCCGCCACCGCTCGGGCTTTCCAGCACGCCAGGGCCAAGGTCCACTCTTCTGGACCCACATCACCGGGAGTGAGCTGACCGTCATCCAAGTGGGGAGGACGGGGCGTGGCGGCATACCCCGCTTCTTGCAGCATGGCCCGGCGTTGCGGGGAACCGGAACCAAGCCACAGCCTTCGTGGCGTCATGGGGATTTCTTCCAGTCGGTCGAGCACCATGTCGACCGACAACTGACGCATCCATCGATCATCGGTGTGACGGTAACGCACATGCGACGGAACACCAGTCGGACGAAGGGATGCCCCGGCCCCGCGCCATGGTCCGGTCAACGCAGGATCGGTCGGACCAAACAACCCCAAGGCCGACACCCCAAAGCCCGAAGCCATATGCAACGGCGCTGAATCCAAGCCAACCAAACGCATGGCGCCCGCCACCAAACCCATGGTGGCACCCAGCGAAACGGATCCGGCAGCCAAATGCGCCGAGGACCCCAAAGCGTTGACGAGCGGAAGAAGATTCATGCGGTCTGAAGGAGAACCGACCACCACACAGGGACCTCCAATGGCTTGTCCAAGCTCCACCCAACGCTCGAGCGGCCAACGTTTGGCCGCGCCCCGAGTGCAGGGGGCGAGCACGTGATACCCACCAGAAACCAATGAATTTGCTTGCCGCCAACCGTTGGCTTCGTCGAGCGCGTATGGCGGAAGAAACAGTTGCAAATCGGAATGGGCCGGAACACCAAGAGGCCGCAGCAAACCCAACATCCGATCCACTGCATGGGTTCCGGGGGGAATGTCCACGTGTTCGGTCAGTCCCCATCTTCCGCCTTCCCGAGCATCGGCAAAGCCAATCCGGCGGGGCGCGGCGGTCCAATGGGCCGCCAGCCCGCTTCGAAAAAGGCCTTGGGCATCGAGCACCAAGTCGTAGTGGGCCTCGCGTAGCGCACTTCGCAGCATGCGAGCGGCCGCACGGTGGCTTGATTTCCAAGGGTGTCGCAATTGATCACGTGGGAAAGAGACCACGCCGTCCAGATCCGGGTGGGCCGAAATCGCGTCTTGCCAATCGCTTCGCACCAACCAATCGATTCGGGCATGGGGATACGCCGCCCTGAGGGAACGGAGGACGGGAACGGTGCGGCACACGTCGCCCAAGGCACTGGGCCGAATCAGCAAGATGCGTTCCGGCGTATTGGTCACAAATTGGATTCTACGGCGACGAAACCGCCGTTCACCTTGACGGAAGGCTCCCGCAGGATGATGATTCCATATTCGTGACCGACCAAACCCCCAAACCACCAAGTGATTCCGACTCGTCTGGGACCTTCGCACGGGCCGTGGAAAACAATCAGGCCATCCCGGGCTACGAGGTGGTTCGAAAGTTGGGCTCCGGCGCGATGGCCGCGGTCTTTTTGGCCCGCCAAGTCAGTTTGGATCGCTTGGTGGCGATCAAAATCCTGCCCAGCCGCTTCAGCGCCAACAAGGACTACATCAAACGTTTCCAGCAAGAAGGAAAAGCCGCCGCCAAACTGAACCACCCCAACATCGTTGCGGCGGTGGACGTTGGCGCTGTGGGACGTCGCCACTATTTCGTCATGGAATATGTGGACGGCACCGATGTGCATGAACTTCTGAAAAAAGAGAGCAAACTTTCCGAACGACGCGCGCTCGAAATCATCCAAGAAATCGCGTTGGCTTTGCAACACGCCCACGGCAAAGGGTTCCTGCACCGGGACATCAAGCCTCGGAACATCATGATCACCAAAGCGGGAGTTGCAAAATTGGCTGACCTTGGGTTGGCCCGGCACGTGGATGACACCGAAACGGCAGAAGCTGAGAAGAACAAAGCATTCGGTACGCCTTTTTACATTTCTCCCGAACAAATTCGCGGCAAAATGGACATCGCAGCCCCCGCCGATATTTATGGCCTAGGCGCAACCTTCTATCACATGGTCACGGGCAAGGTCCCCTTCACTGGAGCCAACCCCAAAGAAGTCATGAAGGCCCACCTCAAAGAAGAGCTGGTCCCCCCGGACCACTTGAACTCAGAACTGAGCTCTGGGTGTGCGCAAATCATTGAGCACATGCTCGCCCGACGGGTTGAAGATCGGTACCACTCGGCCGATGACTTGCTCATCGATCTGGAACTGGTCATGCAGGGCTTGCCGCCAAAATTCGCACGCTCCAGCCTGGATGCTTCGGTGCTTGCGGAGACGGCTGCCGCCGCTGCTGCGGCGACCGCCATCCCCACTCAGGTGGCCAAGCCAACCGTCGCGTCTGCCCCCCCAACTTGGATGATCGCCGCTCTGGTTGGCAGTATGTTTGTGAATCTGCTGCTGTTCATCTTGTACTTGTTGAAATAATTCCCTCATTGGATTGGAGTCCGGATGGACCTTTACCTTGATAGTGCCGACCTCGATGAAATCCGTGCCGCCCGAGACCTGGGCGCTTTGGATGGTGTCACCACCAACCCTTCCATCATTGCGAAAGCAGGTGCAGACTTTCACGAACGCATGGCCGCGATTTGCGAGTTGTGCGAGGGGCCCGTCTCCGCAGAAGTGACCGCCACCGAGCACGATGCCATGCTCGAAGAGGCCGAACCTCTCCTCGGAATTGGTGAGCAAATCGTGATCAAGCTTCCGTGCACCACCGATGGCATTCGCGCGTGCAACAGTTTGTCGGGCCGTGGCGTTCGAACCAATTTGACGCTTTGCTTCCAACCTTTGCAAGCGCTCATGGCCGCCAAAGCCGGCGCGTTCTTGATCAGTCCGTTCATTGGAAGACTGGATGACATCGGCCAAGACGGGATGGATTTGATTCAGCAAATTCGAACGGTGTACGACAACTACGGCTACGAGACCCAAGTGCTGGCCGCATCGATTCGCCATCCCATGCACTTGGTCCAGTGCGCGCTCATTGGTGCAGACGTCGCGACCGTGCCTTTCAAAGTGATTGAAGGCATGCTGAAGCACCCCTTAACCGATCAAGGGCTGGAGAAATTCTTGGCCGACTGGAAGAAGCGGGGCTGAGCCCAAAGCCGCCCTGATTCGTTTAGCCGGCACTGATTTCAACCATCACTTCCACCTCGACTGCCGTGCCCAAGGGCAAGCTGGGACATCCCACGGCGGCCCGGGCATGCCGTCCGGCTTCACCGAAAACAGAAAAAAAGAGATCGCTCACGCCGTTGGCCACGTTGGGCTGGGCAGTGAACTCTGGATCTGAGGCGACGAAGACCCCCACCCGGACCACCCGATGGACCCGATCAAGATCACCCAAATGGTGCTGAAGGGCCGAAAGGGCATTTAAACCGCACTGCTTGGCCCCTTCTGCCGCTTTTTCGAGAGAGCACCGGCTGGGAACCGGGCCCTCGGCGAGCAGCGATCCGTCGCAAAACGGAAGTTGACCGCTCACAATAAGCAAATTTCCGGTCTGCGCGACCGGCACATAGGAACCGGCTGGGGCGGCGGGGGCGGGGAGTTTCAAACCAAGTTCTTGGATTCGGGCAGCGATGGCAGACATCTCATGATCCTTTCTGAGGTCGGAAGGGGGCCTGAACGCCCCATACCTTTGTAACTCTTACACAATCGGTTAGGATTGCCTTTCAACCTTTGCCTGGTCGGGAGCGGGTGATTCCCATTTCCTGATACCGCTCTTTGGAGCACCATGTCCTCATCTCCCCCATTCGCGGGGAACCGCCAATTGGCGACCCGAGGCCCGACCGACATCTTCTGCGGAATCTTGAGATTCCATTTCTTTTCGTCGGTTCGGTTCCTTGTGGTCCGACCATCCGCACTGTTCCCCTCTTCGGAGACCTACGCCATGAAACGTACGCGTGGATTCACCCTTGTCGAGTTGCTCGTTGTGATCGCGATCATTGGGCTGCTCATCTCTTTGCTCCTTCCGGCCCTTGCGTCAGCGCGACGGAATGCCCAGTCCACCCAAGACGGCAACCAAGTGAAGCAGATTCACGGTTCCATGCTGTCTTTCGCGGATGATGAAACCTTGCCCACCCCCGGCCTCATCAACCGGCGGGCCGACCGCTTCACCAACCGCCAAAACCCTGGTGCAGGTCCTGAGCAAACCCGACGCAACATCACCAGCGCGTTGTACTCAGCGTTGGTCGCAAAGCGCGCGTTTAACACCGACATCTTGGTGTCGGCCGTGGAAACCAACCCATACATCGGCGAATACTTGAATTACAACTACGACGCTTACAAGCCCATGGCCGACACCTATTGGGACGGCGATGTTGCCGAATCTGGCGCTGATGCGGTGTCGCTGCCGGCCGATACCGACGAGAACATCTTCCAAGCGAACTTGTCTACGGTGGCCTATCGAAACAACACCGCCAAGGGTGAGTTCCTTTGCAACACCTCGTACTACCACATGCACCTCATCGGTCTTCGCAAGAAAACCAAATGGCGCACCAGTGCGACGTCAACCGATGCTTTGCTCGCCAACCGAGCCCCAATGCACGACCCAAACAACGCGGCCACTGACTGCCAAATGAACGGCATGACCATCGAGGACTACGAGCAGTCTTGGACTCTCGGCTTCCACGGTGCGGCTGAGCAATGGGAAGGACATGTTGTCTACGGTGACAACCACATCGAGCGTGTTCAGGACTTCTTTGCCTCGCAGTACGAGCCACAAGACCAAGTTCAGTGCTTCTCCGACCTTGGGGTCAAGAAGGACAACATCTACGCCGGCGAGTTCAGAGATGTTGGCAACTCGGTCTTCCGTGGTGGTGACTGCTACCTGGGCATGATGCGAACCAACTTCAACAACTTTGCCCAGATCTACACTGAGTCCCTCGCGGACTGATCTCAACCCAAAGGAGATATCAACGATGCAACGCAAACGCGGCTTTACCCTCATCGAGCTCCTCGTGGTCATGGCGATCATCGCGGTTCTCATCAGCCTTCTGCTCCCCGCTTTGAACTCCGCCCGCCGCAAGGCTCGCGAAACCAAAGACCGAACCCAACTCAGCCAAATCCACAAGGCTTGGTTTGCATGGGCTTCGGACCAGAAGGGTCGTCTTCCCACCCCCGGGCTGGTCTACCGTCAACAAATCAACGGTCAGTTCATTCAGGGACGTGGCGCTGAACGCAACGACTTGAACACCACCGCCAACATGCACTCCGTGTTGGTGGCTGAGAACTACTACGACACCGAAATCTTGGTCTCGCCCACCGAGCAAAACGCCAACGTCATCGTCAAAGACGACTACAACTACGCGGTGCTCAATCCAAACCCGACCGGCATTGGACCCATCTTCTGGGACCACTCCATGGCCGCCAACTTGGACAGTGAGTGCAACATCTCCTATGGCTCGACCCCGATTCTGGGCAAGCGGCAACGTCAAAAGTGGAAGGACACTGGCGATTCAAACTTCTGCATCATCGGCACCCGTGGCCCCTGTTTGGGCTGGGGACCCGGGCAACCGGGCGCCGTTCCTGAAGAGGATCTGACCTACGAGCTGCTCGGTCCTGACAGCAAATGGTCTGGCAACCTGTGCTTCAACGACGGTCACATCAACCGTGTTGACACCTTTGTCCCCGACGAATTGCAATCGAGCGGCGGCCTG
Source organism: Phycisphaeraceae bacterium (assembly GCA_004213555.1). Lineage (GTDB taxonomy): Bacteria > Planctomycetota > Phycisphaerae > Phycisphaerales > SM1A02 > UBA8653. Next base: position 34,054 of record SHAP01000008.1, read on the forward strand.
GTCTTTGACTGCATCTTTGTCAACGACCAAGGCGCGGGTATGGACGGATTGGACTCGGTCATCGGAATCGTTCGCTCGAACCAAGGCAGCATCAACGCCGCCCCGATCGGCGTGAATCTGCTTGACCGGGAATCCACCCCCGCCGGTGCCGTGACAGAGGAAACCCTCTTCACCTTCGACCGCCCCTGCGGTTAAGTCGAAGCACACTTTTCAAAACATTGCGGCGGCTCCCTCCGGGGAGCCGCTTTTTTTTAGCGCCCCACTCGTGCGCCCAAGGCCGCGGCCAGAACGCACAACGTGACCACCACCAAAGCGGATGCAAGGTTGTCACCCAGAGGACGTTCGTTGCCCACGCCGATGGCTCCGGTGGCAAATGCGCTCATGGTGGTCAGCCCGCCCAGAAATCCCGTGATGACCAACGGACGCACCCAAGCTTCTCCCCCGACGGTCTGCAGTCGAGCCAAGGCGAACCCTGCCAGCAGGCAACCTGTCACATTGATCGCGTGCACAACGATTGGACGTCCGCCGAAAAAAATCAAACTGGCGCCGCGGACCGCGGCCCCCAACCCCCCCCCAAGGCCAATGCAAGCCAAACTGAGCCATGGGTGCGAAGACAGCATGCTCCAACATCGTCCGCCAAGGGCCTGGCCCTAGAATCATGCCCATGACCCTTCGGCTGTTTCCAATGTCGACCTGCCTGTGGCTTTTGTTCTTGGGATCAAACCTTGCCGCCCAAGAAGCCCCTCGTCCGGTGCTGAAAACGGTAGAGAAGATTGCCTTGCTGCCCATCAAAGGTGAGATCGACCAAATTTCAGCCCAATCCTTGGGTCGCCGTCTTGACCAAGCGCTGGCCGATGGCTGCGATGCGGTGGTGCTGCACATCGATACCCCGGGCGGCGCCTTGGATGCCACATTTTCCATGACGGAGATGTTGAAAGACCCCACCCGAACGCCACCCGACTTGATGGCTTGGATCGATGATGAAGCGTGGAGTGCCGGCACCATTCTGGCGGTGGCTTGCCCGAGCATCGCTTGTGCGCCACGAGCATCCTTTGGGGACGCTGCTCCCATCCAAGCCATCCCCTTGGCGGGACTCTTGGAAATGGCGCCTGCCGAACGGGCCAAAATTGAAGCCCCACTGCTGGCCGACGTGGTGGACTCTGCCCGCCGCAACCATTACGACGAAGCCTTGGTCCAAGCCTTTGTGTCCGTCGGATTGGAACTTTGGTTGCTTGAACACGTTGACGACGGGCAAAAGATCTGTGTGGGACGCTTGGAATATGAACGCCTATATGGCGAAGAACCCCCTCGTGATTTGCCGATTTTGAACGCAGAGGCCACTGCCAGCGACGACGCCTTTGTGCCCAAGTTCGAAGACAGCATCCCAGTGCAATCCCCAGAAGAATTGGCCGCGCTTGATCCGTTGCAACGCCAAGCTCTTGAAGCGAAAGTGTCGTTGTTGCCCCGAGCACGTGGAACGCTTGGGCCCGAAGACCAAGACCAATGGAAATTGGTTCGCCAAATCACTTCTGCGGACCGCTTGCTGGCCTTGAAAGCCGAAGAAGGTCGGGCCCTCGGCTTGGTCCGTCACATCATTGCCGACCAAAACGACCTGGCCCGCCATTACGGAGGCGCTGAAATTGCCGTCTACGAACTCAGCACCACCGAGAAGCTGGGCCGGTTTTTGACCAGTTGGCCCGTGCAGCTGGGACTGATCGCGGTCTTGCTGCTGTGTATTGCCTTGGAATCTTTTATTCCTGGCACGACCGTCTTTGGCTTGATTGCGGTGCTGTGCGGGGTTTTTCTCATCAGCATTCCCGTACTGGTTGGCTTGGCGGCTTGGTGGGAAATCGTGCTGGTCTTGTTGGGACTTGGATTGTTGGCCATCGAAATCATGGTCGCCCCGGGACTGTCCGTGCCGGGCATTTTGGGCGCCATTTCACTGACCGTGGGCCTCGCCGCCGCCTTCACCGGGCCGGGGGCTCCAATTGTCCCTCAAGAGGCCATCCCGGGAACCATTCTGCTTTTCCTGCTCTTCGCTGGTGGTGGCATTGTGGGCGGCCGCGCGCTCCGTCACGCCCAACAACGGTTGCTGGTGCTGGAAGATGTGGTGGCCGAAGGCCCATCTCACCGTCGGGTGACCATTGCCATCGGCAGTGAGGGCATTCTCGAATCCGATGCCCATCCAGTTGGCAAGGCTCGGTTCTCTGAAGGCGCACGCGATGTCCGAGCACGAGATGGATTTATCAATGCGGGGGCTCGAATCCGCGTCGTCAAAGTGGGCTTTGAACCCGTTGTGGAGATTGTTGAATGATGATGGACCACTTCATGTTGGCAGCTGCAGTTTCGGATGGCCTGGTCCTGGGCATCATTTTGTTGGTTCTCGCCGCAGGGCTGATCGCCAGTGAACTCGTGATTCCTTCGGGTGGGCTGTTGACCATTGGCGGCGCTGCGGCGGCCATTGCGGCTGTCGTGGTGCTGTGGAATGAAGACACCACGCTGGGGGTCAGTGCGGCCGCTTTGGTGCTCTTCGGATTCCCCATCGGCGGCTACCTTCTCTTCAATTGGTTCATCACAACCAAATCAGGCGGCCGGTTTGTGCTGGGCGGATCCGAGGATGGGCGCGGTACCGACGAGTTCCAAGCCAAAGAAGCCGAAACCGCCCGGCAAGCCAAACACCATGCTCTGAAAGAGATGATTGGTCAGCGGGGGCTCACCGTCACCGAACTTCGGCCAGTGGGACGCATCGAAGTGAACGGAGAACGCCTCGAAGCCATTTCAGAGTCTGGAATCATCGAAGCGGGCATCCCAATTCAAATCGTGAACGCTTACGACGCACAACTTAAGGTTCGTCCGGTACCCTCCGGACAGGAGAACGCTTTATGAACCCTCTCTTGATCATCCTCGGCGTCATCGGCGGCATCTTTGCCCTGGTGATCTTTGGCCTCGCCTTCAACATCATTGGCCTCTGGTTCCAGTCCGTGGTCTCCGGCGCGAAGTCAGGTCTGTTCGACCTCATCATGATGCGCTTTCGGAAAGTCAATCCACGAATCATTGTGGTCAATCGAATCACTGCCAAAAAAGCGGGCATCGACATCCCCACCGATTGGCTGGAAGCCCACTTCTTGGCTGGGGGACGTGTCGGCAACGTGGTGTTGGCCATGATCGCGGCCGAAAAAGCAGGGATCGATCTGGCTTGGGATCGAGCGACCGCCATCGACTTGGCGGGCCGAGACATCCTTGACGCCGTTCGCGCATCGGTTGATCCTCGCGTCATCGACTGCCCCAACCCTGATGTTGGCAAGGCCACCATTGATGCCGTGGCCATGGACGGTATTCAGCTGAAGGCCCGCGCTCGAGTGACCGTGCGGACCAACATCGACCGCCTGGTCGGTGGTGCAACCGAAGAGACCATCATCGCTCGGGTGGGCGAAGGCATCGTGTCCGCCATCGGCTCGGCCGAAACCCACAAGGAGGTGCTCGAAAACCCCGACCGCATTTCCAAAGCTGTGCTGGGGAAAGGTCTCGATACGGGCACCGCGTTCGAAATTCTCTCCATTGACATTGCGGACATCGATGTGGGCCAAAATATTGGTGCTCACCTGCGCAACGAACAAGCCGAAGCAGACAAAAAGATGTTCCAAGCAGAAGCAGAGAAACGCCGAGCGTTGGCCGTCGCCCATGCGGCCGAACACAGTGCTGATGTCGAAAAAAACCGAGCCCTGGTGGTCCTCGCCGAGGCCGATGTACCCAAAGCCATGGCAGAAGCCCTAAAAAATGGCAACCTCGGCGCGATGGACTGGTATCGCATGCAGAACATTGATTCGGACACCCGAATGCGATCCAGCATCGCCGGTGATCTACCAGGCAGCTCCGAGTCAGGGCAAGGAAGCTGACGCTTCGGTTTCTGTGCCCACGCTGCACGTCGTCATCCCCGTCTTCAATGAGGCGGAAACCTTGGCCACCATCCTTGATCGGGTTCAGGCTGTTTCGTTGCCTGCCCCTTGGCGACTCAATATCACTCTGGTGGACGATGGCTCCAGTCCCAAGTTCGCCGAGATGCTGCAGGAAACCGTCGCCCATCGAACGCTTCATCTGATCCGACACGAGCAGAACCAGGGCAAAGGAGCAGCCCTCCGCACGGGGTTCGACGCCGTGCTCCTGCGCGGACAAGAAGGCGATGCGGTGGTGGTGCAAGATGCTGATTTGGAATACGACCCCAACGACCTGACAACCCTGCTGGAACCAATTCGGCAGGGCAACGCAGATGCGGTGGTGGGCACGCGGTGGGGCGACCATTACCGCATCCAAGGCTTCTGGCCGCGCCTGCACCGGATGATCAATGGACTGCTGACGATTTTGTCGAATCGACTCACGGGCCTTCGTTTGACAGACATGGAATGCTGCCAAAAGATGCTCACCATGCCGACACTTCGCATCGTCCGTCCTCACCTCACCGAAGATCGCTTTGGCGTTGAACCACAACTCATCGCAGCCTTGGCGGCATACCGGGTTGACCTGCGAGAAATTCCTGTGTCATACCGGCCGCGGAGCACAAGTGAGGGGAAGAAAATTGGGTGGAAAGATGGGGTCCGCGCCCTTCTGGTTATTGCCCGCGGCGTGCGGAAGTCAGCATGACCAACGTGTTGGTTTCACGCTCGTGGATTTGGCAAATTGTGGGGTTCAGCCTTGGCGTGTGGCTCCTCTGGACTGTACTTCAAGGTGCGGCACAAGCAGGAGATTTCTCCGCTCTGCGTGACGCTGATCCAATGTTGCTTGTCTTGATGCTGGTCTTGTCTTTGGCCTCGAGCGTGTGCAATGCAGCACTGTTCACTTTGGTCAGCCGACCACTGCAGCACCAGCCCTCACTCTCTCTGCAACGCATGGTGCCGCTGAACTTCAGTTGTGGCGCACTCAACTACGCCCCTTTCCGATTGGGCGCACTGACGCGAGTCGCGTGGCACATCCGTGTGGATGGCATGAATGCCTCCCGCGTTTCCGCGCTGATGGCCATGGCGGGAGGTTGGTACCTGCTTGTGGGTTTGACGGCGTTCGGAGCGTTCTGGCTGCGGCCTTCGGCCGATTGGGGAACGTTGGGCCTTGGGTTGCTTTTGCTTCCGGCGGGCTGGGCCCTCGGTCGAATGGGCATCGCCAAGTTGCCCGGAGGTTTGTTCCGCGAAGCACGCCCCATGTTGAACAATCCCCGGGCCTCGTTGGAATGCGCTGGCTTACGAATTTTGGACTTGATGTGCTTCACCGGTCGTTTGCTGGTCGGCGCACGTATTTTAAATATTGAACTTGGGTTGGCCGAAGGGGTGCTGCTTGCGGTGGTGGCCACCTTTGCCAGCTTGGTTCCGTTCGGTCGCTTGGGATTCCGCGAAGCCGGTGTCGCGGGCGCGGCCGGCGCGATTGGAAGCATCGACCCTGGGCTGCGAGATCAACTTTCGCTTCTGGACTCCGCCGCCGAAGCAGCCGCCTATGTTCCGTTGGGACTGGTGCTTTCGGTTCTTTGGCTCCGCCCTCACTTCAAACGGGTACAGTCAAAATCATGTTGACGGCTCGAGTTTGCCGCTGCGGCAAAGATGTCACCCGTGCAAGCCTGCCCACGCCTTTACGGGGAGTTGTCGCCTGTCCGGTGTGCGGCCGAGGGGTGCTGGACCAAGACGATCGCAGTCGCGTGGCGTGGCGACGGGCTCGAAAAGTCGATGCCAGTCTGACCCGATTCGTGCTGCAACTGCATGCCCTGCCCATGGCTTTTTTGGCCCTCGATGACGCTGGCCAAGGTCTTGAGCAATTTGCCCGCAACAAAGACGCAAGCGTGCTGTTGCTCCCGCTGGTTTGGTGCGGTTTTGCTGGTGCGTGGACCCACTTCGGTTTGGGGCATCTTCGTCTTCGCACCCGCGTTGGATTTTGGGCCTCCATTTGGTTCTTCACCTTGGCCTGCGGATGGTTTCTCAACGAGCTTGATCCCGGCCATTCGACGCTCTTCCACCTGAAACCTCATTTGATGAATGCTGGTGCTGGCATGTTCGCGCTTCTCGTGGGCTGGCCCATTGCGCAAATTCTTGAATCCGTGTGGCAAGGCTTCCGGCGTGGAAGACGCCGCAAGAAGCGAGAACAATGGCGACGCTGGGGAGTTGCATGGTGAACGAAGCGTCATCCATCACCACGGAAACAACTGAATTCGTATTGGAAGGACATCGTCCCTGCCAACACTGCGGCTACGACTTGGTCGGTACCCCAATTGAACACGCGCGGGACCTTGATCTCGCGGTCATTCGCTGCCCGGAGTGTGGACACCTGAACCCACTCATCGGAACACCGCCGCTTGGGCCGTTTGCCCAACGGGCCGCGACGGCCGGTACGTTGGTTCGGCTGCTGTTGATTGGACTTGCCGCGATTTTTCTTTGGAACGTCGCCTTTTTCTCGGTGGAAGCGATGGGCGAAAGCGTGTTTCGCAGTCAGGTCAACGATGGCCTTCTCGCGTTCTTCGAGAGCACCGGAAACACCCCAGAGGAGCAGCGAGCGCTGGAAGCTGTCCAAGAAGACGATTCCACTTTGGCCGACGTCGTCACCGTCGTGACGTTGTATCAAGACCGCGCTGACTTCACGCACAACTTCGCAAACCTCTTTCAATCGCAAATCAAAGACCTGTTGGGCATCGCTTGCATACTTGGCTTCACTTGGTCATGGCTTCTCTTGCCCCAAGGTGGAAGGCGGGCAGCAATCTTGACCCTCTTCGTTGGCGTGCTTGCCGCCGGAGCCGGTGTCGCCTCCACGTATGCAAACAGTCCACTGAGCCTGCCGGCACAAGATCCGGGGACCATTGCCGCTTATGGCCCTGACAATTCCCTGTCGTTCGTCGTAGAGGCCAGTGTGGAACGGATATATGCCCTCCCTGGGGCTGTATTCGTCGTGGCCACCTTGGTGGTTTCAAGCATGCTTGCTCGACCTCTTGCCAGAAGGGCTTTTCAACTCTTGGTGCCAACAGAACATCTTTCCGGTGTGGAGCTGCTCTGGACCGCCGACGGGTTGCCGATGCCCTCCCCTCCTGCAACCAAAGAGCCATCTGTGGTGAACTCTTGATGGTTGCCACGTCCGAACAAAACGATCAGACCAAGGGCCTCGAAAACTGGAAGTATCACGACGATATTTTTCCAATGGTTGCTCAGAACCGGCTGTGGAACACGTGGAAATTGTTTGAAGCTTGGCTCCGAATTTTGCAGCTTATTGCCCTGCTTGGTGTCTTGGGCGTATCGGTGGTGTCCTTTCCCGAAGTCATGCGCGGTTTGGAGCAACTCAATCTCTATCAACACGCACCCGCGTTGACCGACTTCCAAGACTGGCTTCTTCTGGCTTTCCTGCCCTGCTTTGTTTTTGGCGGGACTTCTGGCGTGATGTTGAGCTTGATCTGTTTGCCCGCGAGTCGAAGACGTGCGTTGGTCGTCGGCTTTGGCATCAGTGTTGCGACCACGGGATGGCTCTATGTCACCACTGCACCTCAGAACGGTTTGGGGGGATCATTCGGTTTGACCACAGGAATGATGAGCGCCATCTGGGTTGCCCGACCGATGAGCCGTGCTTTGGTGCGACTGCTTCTGCCCCCCGCCTCACGCTGGCACATCGCTTGGTTGTGGACCGCCGACGGACTGCGTGTCCCGGGGGCTCAACGCAATTCGTCTTGACGAGCGAGACCAGCCACCACCCCGGATGGCTTCCCGCTCAGTTCGGCGTGCTTCAGAAGCCAACGCAGGACGGTGGTGACGACAACTGCGTGTGACCATGTCAAAGGAGAAACCGAAACCGGATCGCCATTGTGTGGATGCACCTGTTCGGGCAGGACCCCTGAAGGTCGAGCCCGCTGGCCCACCCAATCGAACACTTCGAGGACCCGATTGAGTTCATCCAGTGTGGTGGCGGTTTCAATGTCATGCAACGCCACCCACAAGGTGCAGATGATCCACGGGTTGCCAGGAACACGCTCAAGATCCTGATGCTCGATGCGGTGGTAGTAGTCCCTTTGGTAGCGGGCCACTCCACCGATGGGGGTTTTCACCGTGAGATGATCACGCACCGCTTGCATGTCGGCGACCACTCGCGGATCGTTGGCGGGCAGGGCGTTGAAGAGGAAAATCCCATGGTTGGCCGCATCCACTGTCATGTCCAACCGGTAATCCCCTTGCTCGGTCGGGACGGCCATACGAGCAAATCTCTCATGCTCGGGGACCCACAGATACTCCAGCATCGCGTCGGTCATGCGACGGGCCCCGGCCAAGAAGCGCTCCTCGTGGTCCATCGCCCCCATGTCACGAGCAAACTCCGCCGCAGCCTTCAGGGCACCAATGGTGGCGGCCACGGTGAAGGTGTGGATCCCCCGCCGTTCTTCCCACAGGTCCCAGCTGGGCTTCGGCAAGCCGTGGTGGTCTCGATGCTCCAGCAGCCAGTTCGCGCAAGGAATCACGATGGTGTTGTAGAGCGGCTTGAGAAATTCCACATCTCGGTAAATTCGAAAGTGTTCGCGCAAGGCCCACAACACCAACGCGGTTTCGTCCTGCTGCACGGCCAGCACTTGACGGCCGTCCAAGACTTCGGGGTGCCACGAAGACGCGAGGGTGCCGTTTGGATTGTATTTGTGACGAAACCAACCCGAAGGCTCCACGATGTCATCGCAGAAGCGGAAGAATGAACGAGACAGTTCCGACTGCCCCGCCAATGCCAATCCATAGGCCACCAAAGCCCCATCTCGTGGCCACATGTACGAATAGGTGTCGCCGGCAAATGTTTGGATGTCCGAATCGTTGGCCGCCAGAATGGCGCCGCCATTGTCCACTTGGGTGCGTAGCACCAATTGCGAACGCACGTACATGTCTCGAATGGGCTCGGGCAACGGAGAGAAATCGATTGGCTCTTTCAGCGCCCAAAGCCGCCAATAGGCTTCGGTTCGATCCATCATGCGGGGAGCGGTCTTCAGGGCAATTTTGTCATGAAGGGCCACCAACGCTTCCCGGGAATCCCCACACGCGAGCCACACTGTGGCTCGGGCCACACCTCCCGCCGGCACGTGCAGATGAAAACCAACCGTCGAATCTACGGAGCCTTGGGCAATGGGGTTGCGTGAAAGATGCCCATCCTCCGCATCACGCCAAGTGCCTTCGGCATCGCCGATACGCTTTGTTCCCGTTGTGAAGTGTTCGACGCCGTAGCGCAGCGGATCTTCGCCCGCCACCAGAAACCAACGCTGGTCTTTGTAATGCACGACGCCCTGAAGCTCTGGATCGAAGTACGCGGTGTCACCAACCGGAGACGCATCAATTGACAGATCATGGTGTATGAAAATTCTCGCGTCACGTATTCTCCCGGTGAGATCCTCCACTTCAAAAGAACGGAACCAAACCGGGGAGTGGTAGTCCACAACATCCGAACAGCGCACGGCGATCCCCAAACCATCATGCCTCAACAAGCAATCGGTCGCGAGAGTTTCGGGCTTGTAGCGCAAGTCACGCAGCCACTCGTCATCGTCGACCCATGCAAACTCACCATCCACCCAAAATCCAAGGCGCTGCGGGTAACCCTGGGCATGGTTTGGCATGCCCACCCGGGGCCAAAAGAGGTCACGGGCTTGGTAGCGATCGTCAAACGCAACCATCAATTCGCCGTTGCCGACGGGAAGATCACGGGGCATGGAACAAATCTCCGAAGGGGGGTGTCGGATCCAAAGGGTTCAAAATTGTACCGCAGGTCGAATCGTTGCCATTCAATCGTCGGAGTCGAGATCTTCTTCTTTGGCCAGCGCGGAGATGCGGGCGGCGGGATCCCCCACACTTGTAATTTGCACCGCCGCACGGTCTCCCAGTCGACACGCTTGTCCGGTCGCCATAGAACGGTGCCCAACCGTAACCTCAAGATCCTCATCGACCATGGTGCCCAACTCGAGAACGCTGCCCGGCAGCAGCCCACGAACCTCATGCATGGTCATGCGTCGCTGACCGAGGACCACGCGAACGGGGACTTCCAACTGCAACAACTCATCAACGGATGGACGCATAGAAGAACTATCGGACCTCATCTTGGTGACACTGCACTTTTTTCAGCAGAACTTGCGCTTCTCTCAAGTGAAGTTTGACAGCAAGAACACCAGATCGGTGAATCCCACGTTGCCGTCACCATCCAGATCGGCTGGGCAACCTGGGCAGGGTCCCCACACCGACAGCAACGCCAGCAGGTCATCGAAATCAACCACCCCATCACCGGTCACATCGCCAGGCACCGAAGGTTCCAAATCGAAAACCAAGGCGTCCATGTCGATCGGAACCGAACGGTTTCCAATTTCTGGGTCGTTCCAGAGGGACCAAGCGATGATGCCGTTTTCATCTGTGACGTTGTTGTTCAGGAGCGAATCGATGTAATCAGGTGTTGTGGTTTGGTGCAGCAAGGTCACGGCCACTTGGGTGGCCCCGGCAGGAACAGTGAACCGAGTGTCGTCCCAATGCTGACCATCGGCGTAGGTTGCCCCAACTGGTGGCGCACCAAACGCCTCAAATTCGGCGTTCACAAAACCAGCGGGAGGAATTCGGTTGTCGAACTCGGTTTTGTTCAGCAGCACCAAGTGGTGGGTGGTGCCGTCGGGAACTCCGGCCGCTTGGGCCATGGCCCCCGACGCCACTTGGACGGATTTCCACACCTTGGTGGACGCTTCATCGATATCACCGGTTGCAGGATCCCAAACGCCAGCTTCATCGACGATGCCGCCTGAGGCATCGAGCCAACGCAGTTGGAGCCACATGCGGCGGCCTTCGCTGTATCCGGTGGGAAGTCTGTGGCCTGACCAGTTGGTGACACGAACCACCAACTCGTTGCCTTCGGTCCAAGCCTCCATGTCCGAAGCATCACGCATCATTTGGATGTTGCGCTCCAGCGAAGCTTCCATTCGCTCATTGCTGAGACCGGTGACCGAGTCGTCGTACAAGCTCCGAACACCCTTCAAAACCCAAGAGTTCGCGCCAGCAAAGCCGTGATCACCAAGGTCTTGACGCTCGAACCATGGCGGGCTTTCCCAAGCGAAGCAGCCTCCAGCCACGCGATCTGGCATGTGACAGTCCTGACAGGTCGACACAGGGCTGTCCAAATTGCCGCCAAAGCGGTCATCGGGAACAACATCCGCACCTTGAGCAAATGAAGAATGAAGCCACTCGCTCCAGGTGGTTTGCTCGGGGTACATGTCGTAGGGATCTTGGGTGGGATGTGGCTCACCGTCTGCCACCGGGGCATAGGTGCCATCGGCCTGCTTCATTGTGACGGGGTTGCGAACCTCATGGCATGCGGAACATGCGGCCGACCGCTGATGGAAAGGAGAGTGGATCGCCGGGGTGGGCGAGTGCAAATTCATCCCTGGTGTGTTGGGAATGTCTGAGTACGGACCTCGGCGAGAATCAACCGGATCAAGAATCAATCGGCCATTGCCGTATCCATCACCCGGAGGGAACTCCAAAGCGGCACGTACGGCTTCATCCTCAAACGGATCACCCGGTACTGGAACCGGAGAGACCGCGCGGTGGCAAATCTGACAGTTGACACCATCGAAGTCGTTCTCGAAGAAACCATCCTCGAGGGCAGAACCATCAGAAGGCAGAGAGTGTCCGCGGTACCAACCGACAGGAGCATGGCAGCGGATGCAATATTCACCCGAATCGGTGGCATCTTGGTTGGCAATGGTCAAAGCAGCATGCCAAATCGGATCACGCGCCGATTGGGCCATCAGGTTGCCAACCCAACCATCCCATGGCTCGTGAAAACTTTCTTGCAGGTAGTCGCCGTGGCAAGCTTGGCATGTGTTCGAACTGGACAATGGATCCAGCATTTGGACCATGTCGTCAGGCTGGGTGCCGGGTTGCAAAAAGTCTTCCACCGAGGTGGGAAGAGGCACCGGGTCTCCAAGGTTGAACAAGATGGATGGAACCAAAATCAGCAAGTTCTATCTCCGAACGTAGAGTACGTGAGGGTTGTCGCCTTGGATGCTCTAATTCAGCCTAAAGCGTGATCGGATCGCCGCAAATCCGAGGACAGGAGAACCCATGAAAAAAGAACGATTTTGCCCCATTTGGGCCCTCCTTCTGATCAGTTTGTGTGGCTGTTGGTCGCCAGCCCAGTCCTCGCTGAGCCCGAACGTGCCGGAAGTGTTGGCCGCCCTGGAATCTGAAGGATGGGACATCGCCTTCGTCGAGCCAATTTCTGGACGCATCCAAACCGAACCCCGAAATTTGCCCAAGCACCGATTGGCCGCCAGCCCCACCCGAGTGGTGCTTGAATTTCGACTGGAGGAACCGCAACCTCGTGTTCAAGCCATCGTGGCCCAGCAATTGGACACCCCACCCTCCGACGCCCCCAATTCGGACGCTGGAAATCCCACACGATGGGTCGAGGTGGGACGCGACACAACCCTTGAGATGGCATGGTCATCCCGATTCGATGCGCCCGATTCTTGAGCGGTCCGTGTAGAATCTAAAAGCGGTTCAGGACGGATCTTGACCGCCCATCGTTGCCCCGCCGGCTGGAGACCACCGCCGCAATGTCACCGAGCGATCCTGCCCGTCCCAGTTTGAATAGCTGGAACGCCGCGTACCTCGACGCGATGCACGAACAATGGCGAATCGATCCCGATTCCGTTGATCCGGCTTGGCGGTCGTTCTTCCAGGGATTTGATCTCGGTCTTGCCCAAGCTGACTCTGGTGCCCCTGCGTTACCAGATGCCGAAGCAGTGGCCTCGCATACTGCCCACACCGCGCAAGGTCGAGTGGACAGCCTGATCTACCACTACCGGGATATTGGACATTTGCACGCCAATTTGGATCCCTTGGGTTCAAAACGCGTGAAGCTCAATTCATTGGATTTGGAATCTTTTGGGCTCGGTGAGGCAGATCTTGATCAATCTTTTGATCCCGGACACTTGCCACTCAACAGTCCAGCTCGCCTTCGTGACATCATCGCTCATCTTGAAAGCACGTATTGCGGCTCCATTGGCGCTGAGTACATGCATATCCAAGATCGAGAACGCCGAAGGTGGCTACAACAACGCATGGAGCCCGTGCAAAACCGGCCGCCCTTTGATGCCGAGTTGCGACAACGGATTTTGCGTGATCTGGTCAACGCCGATGTCTTCGAAGAATTCTTGCACACCCGGTACCGGGGCAAAAAGCGCTTTGGCCTGGACGGAGGCGAAAGCTTGATCCCCATGATGGTGGAACTTATTGAGCAGGCCCCAGGCCTTGGCATCGAAGAGTTCTGCATCGGCATGGCCCACAGGGGCCGGCTGAATGTGCTCACCAACATCTTGGAAAAATCACACGATCAAATCTTCACCGAGTTTGAAGAGGCATGGACCGAAGATTTTGCCGAAGGCGGCGGAGACGTGAAGTACCACCTTGGGTACTCCAACACGTGGCGCACCGCTTCCGGACAGGACGTTCATCTTTCGCTGAGCCCCAACCCCTCTCACCTTGAATTCGTCAGTTCTGTGATTCTGGGCCGGGTCCGCGCCAAGCAACGTCTGCGGGTGGACCCAGACCGAATCCGCGTGGTGCCCGTGGCCATCCACGGTGACGCTGCATTCCCAGGACAAGGTGTTGTCGCCGAGTGCTTCAACATGATGAAGCTGGATGGCTATGACGTCGGCGGCACGATCCACTTGGTGGTCAACAACCAAGTTGGATTCACCACCGATCCCCACGACACTTTTTCGGGGCGCTACTGCACCGACTTAGCCAAAATGGTGGAATCTCCAATTGTGCACGTCAATGGAGATGACCCAGAAGCGTGTGTGTTCGCCGCCCGACTGGCTCTGGCCTACCGGCAAGAATTTGGCACCGATGTGGTGATTGAAATGTGGTGCTACCGGCGTCACGGACACAACGAAGGCGACGAACCCACTTTCACCCAACCCGAACTCTACGAACGCATCAAGAATCAACCCCGGGTTGCGAAATCTCATGCGGATCGTTTGGTTCAGGAGGGTGTCTTGACCGCCGAAGCGGCGGAAAACATGCGGACCGCCCGACGGGAACGTCTGGATGAAGCGCAGACCCGAACGAAAGACGCCCCCGTGGCCCCCGGCACCCCCGGATACCGGAACCATTGGTCCGGGCTGACCGAAGAGTGGCACGACGACCCCGTGGAAACCAATGTCCCGTTGGCCACTTTGCATGAAGTCAGCCACGGGCTGGCCAAACTGCCCCCCAACTTCGAACTCCATCGCAAGTTGCAACGCTTGACCGAAGCACGATCCAAAGCCATGGAAGACGGCAGTCAAGTCGACTGGGCCACCGGCGAACTCTTGGCGTTCGGCACCCTGCTCCTGGAAGGGCACGCTGTTCGGCTGACCGGGCAAGACGTGCAACGCGGCACCTTCAGCCACCGCCATGCGGTTTTCGTTGATCAAAATACCGGCGAGAAATACTGCCCCCTTGACCACCTCCGAGAGGAACAAGGCCGCATCTGCGTGCACAACTCCCCGTTGACCGAGAGCGCCTGCTTGGGTTACGAGTACGGCTACTCCTTGACCGACCCGAGGATGCTCATCTTGTGGGAAGCCCAGTTTGGCGATTTTGCCAATGGAGCACAGGTCATCATTGACCAGTTCATCGCCTCGGCCGAAACCAAATGGAAACGTTCTTCAGGCCTGGTTCTGATGCTGCCCCATGGCTACGAAGGCCAAGGGCCAGAGCACTCCTCTGCCCGCATGGAACGGTTCTTGAGCTTGTGCGCTGGCGACAACATGCAAGTGGTGCAGCCTTCTACACCAGCCCAGCACTTTCATTTGCTGCGGCGACAACTTGTCCGAGATTTCCGGCGTCCATTGATCATCATGACGCCCAAGAGTTTGCTGCGTCATCCCAGAGCAACCAGCGTGGCCACTGATTTCTCTGAGGGGCGGTTCCACCACATCTTGCCCGACTCGGCCGAGCTCGATCAATCGGCAGTCAAAGATCTTATTTTCTGCTCTGGCAAAGTGTTTTATGAATTGGACCAACGCCGAACCGATACCGAACGCCGCGATCTTGCCATCCTTCGGATGGAACAACTGCACCCGCTTCGGGTGGAGAGCATCAAAGCCGCCCTTGCCGCGTACCCCAACGCTCAACGGTTGATGTGGGTCCAAGATGAGCCCAAAAATATGGGCGCTTTCCGTCACGTCGAGGCTTTCTTCCGAGAGCAGTTGGAACTTGAGTTGTTGTACGTTGGCCGACGAGAGAACGCGTCCCCCGCGGTCGGTTCAAGTCGTATCCACACCCGCGAACAACACGAAATTATGGACCTTGCGGTGGGTCGCACCGCCGAAGACACCGCGGACCCTGCTGCGGAGCGCCTCGTGGAAGGCCCACGTTCCTGACCCCCCTAATGGAGTACTGACTGATGTCTGTCGAAGTCGTCATCCCATCCCCTGGAGAATCCATCACCGAAGTGACGTTGGGCCAATGGCTTTGCAACGACGGAGACTGGGTGGCGCAAGACGACAATCTTGTAGAAATCGAATCCGACAAGGTCACGCTGGAAATTCCTGCACCCGCCAGTGGGGTCTTGCGGATTGCGGCTGAAGCGGGCAAGGAGATGGAAGTGGGCGACGTTGTGGCCACCATCGACACCGACGCGACCGCACCTTCGGGGGATCAAGGCTCCGATGGACAAACGGCAGATCCTGGAGATTCTGGACCAGCCAGTGTGGTTGAAGCCGCCACCGCCGCCGCCGCTGAAGAAACCCCGCGACCCACGAGCATGGCCGCCAAGGTCGCGGCGGATGCCGGAGTCGATGTCAACAGTGTCACGGGAACCGGGGCCCACGGCCGAGTGACCAAAGCCGATGTGCTTGCGGCATCCATGCCCGTCCCCACCACTCCGAACCGACCAAGCGAACCAGCCGCGCCAGTCACGCAGCCTTTGGCCATTGATGCCACAGGCAGTCGAGGCGTCCGCCGCGAGAAAATGAGTCGTTTGCGAGCTCGGATTGCCGAACGCTTGGTGGAAGCCCAGCAAACCGCAGCCATGTTGACGACCTTCAATGAAGTCGACATGAGCGAAGTGATGCGGCTGCGAAAATTGCACAAAGAAGCGTTCGCGGAGCGGCATGGGGTCGGACTGGGCTTCATGAGCTTTTTCGTAAAGGCCTGCTGTGAAGCATTGCGTCGTCATGAGGGCATCAATGCCTACATCGACGGACAAGAAGTCGAGTACCACGACTACTGTGACGTTTCGGTTGCCGTCGGCACCCCCAAAGGCTTGGTGGTGCCCGTTCTGCGAAACGCCGATCGTCTTTCCTTTGCCGAAATTGAGCGAGGCATCAAAGATTTGGCCATTCGCGCTCGCGATGGGCAATTGGGTATGGAAGAAATGCTCGGGGGCACCTTCACCATTTCCAACGGTGGTGTGTACGGCTCGCTCATGAGCACCCCGATCCTCAACCCACCGCAGTCTGGGATCTTGGGCATGCACAAAATCATGAACCGCGCGGTCGAAGACCCCAAGAACCCGGGACAGATTGCGTTGCGACCCATGATGTACTTGGCGTTGTCCTATGACCACCGCATTGTCGACGGCGAGCAAGCCGTTCGGTTCTTGGTTGATGTCAAAGAAGCGCTGGAAAACCCAGAACGGATGCTGCTCCAGCTTTAAGCAATCCTCGCGCCGAGCACCTTTCGTGGGTATGCTCGCTTTTCGTATGGATGCTGCCGGACACGAGCCGGTCCTCATGGATGAGGTCCTGAGAACTTTGGCCCTTCAGTCGGGTGAATCGGTCGTGGATTGCACCGCTGGTCGAGGCGGTCATGCCGCCCAAATGGCGGAAAGACTCGGACGCAACGGCCACCTGATTCTGGTGGATCTGGATCCCGAAAACCTGCAGTTTGCCAGCCGGCGGGTCGCACCGACTGGCCTCACGGTCCTCGGGTGGGAACATTCCTTTGCAGAGGTGCCACGGGCACTCCAAAGCTTTGAGCCCAAACCCAATGCCTTGTTGGCCGACCTTGGGGTGGCCTCCACCCACCTGGACCGTCCCGAAAGGGGGTTTTCCTTCCGCGAAGAAG
The DNA here is from genome assembly GCA_004213555.1 of Phycisphaeraceae bacterium. GTDB lineage: Bacteria > Planctomycetota > Phycisphaerae > Phycisphaerales > SM1A02 > UBA8653. The sequence goes on from SHAP01000008.1 coordinate 51,123, forward strand.
GACCCTTGGACATGCGGCTCGCCGCGGGTGAAGCCCTGACGCCAACCACACGGGCGGCCCCGGGCGAGCCCGCCACAGCTGGTGATTTGGTGGCGGTTCTGCCCGAACGAGAATTGGCCGATCTCATCAAGACCTGGGGCGAGGACCCTTTCGCCAAACGGATCGCGCGGGCCATTGTCGAAGCCCGGGAGGTCGAGCCGATACGTACAACGACCGCCTTGGCTGAAATTGTTCGGCGGGCCTATGGCGCTCGAGCTCGGGACAGTCGAATGCACCCCGCCACTCGGACCTTCATGGCCCTTCGCATCGCGGTCAACGATGAACTTGGCGCGTTGGAGCGACTGCTGGATGCATTGCCCCGAGCGTCAGACTGGCTGGCTCCGGAGGCACGTGTGGCGATGATTTCTTTTCACAGTTTGGAGGACCGATTGATCAAACGGGCCTTCGCCGGACTGGTCCGGGCCGGCCGAGCCGTGGATGTGACCCGGGGCGGCTTGGTGGCCTCTGAAGAGGAGGCCCAACGCAATCCCAGAGCTCGATCCGCCCGCCTGCGGGTGGTGCAATTGACGGAGCCCGCGTCATGACCCAAGAAACCAAATCAGCGCTTCTGATCGGATTCATCTTCATCATGATCGTTCTGGTGGTGGTGATGGATGGTGTCGATGCCGGAAGGACTCCCGCGGTGGATGCCGCTTCGGGAGATGTCAAGGAAATTGTCCCTCCAGCTGAAGATGAATCTTTTCAGAGGTCACAACCACCTCCCTCGGGACAACTCGAAGCCGTCGCCACCCAAGTGGAACGGTACGAAGTCAAACGTGGGGACACCCTGAGTGGAATTTGTGCGGAATACTACGGAGACGCGGGCTTGTTTCCGGCCCTGCAGAAAGCCAATAAGCTGGCAACTCCAGACTTGGTCCCGGGTCAAACCATCAGCTTGCCCCCGCAAGCCGCGCTGACCAGCAAAGACCAAGTGGCACGATCCCCCCAGGCCGCACAAACCACACAACCAGAAGAAACCGCACAAACGGAAACCGTCCGAAAAAATCGAACCTACACCGTGCAAAAGGGAGACATGCTCGAACGCATCGCTCGACGAGAACTCGGGGATGGGCGCCGAGCCAACGAGATCTTCGAAATGAACAGAGATCAACTCTCTTCACCCGATGACATACAACCTGGCATGGTGCTGAAGCTTCCCGAATGAATTCCCATTTGCCCCATCTTGACCGACTCATTCGCCTTGGAAGCTTGGTGGCGGCAGTGGGCATCGGTGGAGGCTCCCTTCTGGAGCAACGGCTGGAAACCCGGCGGCATCATCGGCAAGTGCAACAATTGGAACGAGAGCGGCAAGCCGTTGAGCGTCGTACCCTGGATCTTTTGGCACGGGAAGCGGGCTTGATCAACGACCCCCTCGTGCGAGAGGCTTTGCAAGTGGATTCGGCGGCCTTTCCCGTTGTTGAAGATCGCCCACAACCCCATCCCAATCGACCGGAGCCACGCCGTTGATGCGAGCTGGTTTCACGTGGTTGTTGGTGCTGCCACTGGTGGTGGCGATGGCCCGACACGTGCAACTTGTCATTGCTCCGCCGTCGGGATTGCTTACAGCCATCAAACGTGATGACGACCAAACGCGGCCGCAAACCGAAGCCGCGTTCCGCGGCCCCATCGTGGATCGACGGGGGCGACCTTTGGCCATCTCCACCCCGGGGATCCAACTGTTCGTGGATTTGGTTGCTCGGCGCGAAAAACATGAGTACGAGCTCGACACCGAAGCCCGCCGGGCCAGATTCCCCGAAGGGGTGAAACCTGTAACCAAGCAGAATCTTCGATTGATGGATTTTGCGCTCGAAGTGGCCCACCTCTTCCCTGAACTTCACATGTCACCCGCGGAGATTGAAGCAGTCCTGCATGAGGCCGATCTCAAAAATCGAGCCAACGGGAGAGAAACCAGATATTGCAGACTGGGTGACGTGCTGCACCAAACGCCTTCCATTGTGGCGCGACAGCAATTTGCAAAAAGCACCCACCTCAACCGAATCCTGCTTGCAGGTTTGCACTGGAAGGAATCCGAGATCCGAACAATCAGCGCTCCGCAAAGCCTTCGCAGCTTGGTCGGAAAAACCATGCCCGACAAGGACGGTCTCAAGGGTCGAGACGGCATCGAGGCGAAATGCAACGGCCGACTGAGCGGAACGATGGGACACCGCCACGATGTGGTCGACAGTCGGGGACGACGGCTTGAGGGCTCGGCAGCACAACCCGCCACTGACGGTCGAACGGTGGCCATGACGCTGGATCTGGATCTTCAAGAGTACGCCACGACCGAGTTGGAAGAAGCAGTGGCATCCTGTCACGCAGCCGGCGGGCGATTGATGGTGCTGGATGTAGCGACGGGTGGTCTCCTCAGCATGGTGGACGTGTTGGCCGCTCCTCGTGAGGGCACTTGGCCCGATGCCCCGGCCGATGGCATCCGACCTCGAGGCGGATTGGTGGGGCGCCCGCGTTGCATCAGCGATGTTTTCGAACCCGGTTCGACTTTTAAACCAATCGTTTGGGCCATTGCGGTCGAAGAGGGCGTGGTCCAACCTTCGGAACTCATTGACGCCGTGCCTCCCGGCAAAGAGTGGTGGACCTCGTACGGCCGTCGCATCCGTGACGTATCAGGACGCGGCAATCTGAAATGGGATGAAGTGCTGCGGTATTCCAAAAATGCCTGCATGGCCCATGTTGCCGATCGCCTGAGCACCACCCAACTGCGTGATCGGGTCTTGGACTTTGGTTTTGGGAAACGCACCCGTTTGGTTCCACGTCCAGAAGATCCGAACAACTCAGAACAAAATGAGCCCGAAGCTCGTGGCTTGGTACCCCAGTCGCGGAATTGGAACAACTTCACCCAGACATCGGTTTCATTTGGCCAGAACATCTCGGTCACCGCCGCGCAACTCCTGCAAGGCATTTCGATTTTGGCCAGTGGTGGCGAACTCCGGCCAATCCATTTGGTGAATCCAGGTCCAAACTTCCGTCCTGCTCGCATCCCGGTGGTATCGGCGGCGACGGCTCAAGCCACCATTGATGCCATGGTGCCATTGGTGCAAGACACCAAGCATCTTCGTATTCAAGGCGTTCGTGCATTTGGCAAGTCGGGAACAGCCCAGTTGCCGCGATCGGCCAAACCCGAACAAGGCATCAAACACGGAATGTACGAAGACCGCTACATCTGCTCGTTCATCATGGGTGCCCCCGCGGAGGATCCCAAAGTCTTGGTGCTGTGCACCATTGACGATCCTGACCGATACGCATTGGAACGAGAAAATCTTCGACACACAGGGTCGTACACCGCCGGGCCGGTGGCCAAAAAAGTGCTCGAAGCCGCGTTGGGTCGATTGGGCGTTCCTCGTGAAATCGCCAATGCATCCAACGACGCTCCGGTTGGAATCAACTGATTCCCAACCGTTTCATCTTCTTGTACAGCGAAGCACGGTGAATCCCCAACGCCACAGCGGCTTGGGTTCGATTTTGTTGATGGGCCGCCAAAGCCGCTTCAATGCGTTCGCGTTCATCTTGTTGCAATCCACCCGCCAACTGCACCGCAGGATGGCCAGTTGGCCTTTGAATTCTCGGGGGCAAGTCCACGGTGGAAATCAGCGGGCCGCGGGTCACCGCAACCGCCCGCGCTATGGCATGCTCCAATTCACGAACATTTCCCGGCCAGGTGTAAGACATCAGCACTTCCATGGCCGATGGGTCAAGTCCGTCAACGCGTCGAGCGAGACGGTGGGCATAGCGTTCACACATGTGGTGCGCCAACAGAGGGAGGTCGTCCATACGAGCTGACAAGCTGGGGATGTCAACCTCGACCACTGCCAAACGCCACAGCAAATCCTCACGAAACCCACCTTGGCTTGCCAACTCGTGCAAATCCCTGTTGCCTGCTGCCAAAACACGCACATCGCACGAGCGCGTTTCCTCGGAACCCACCGGCTCAAAGGTGCCCTCTTGCAAAATACGAAGCAGTCGCGCTTGCAACGCCGGCGTGGCGGAATTGATCTCGTCCAAGAAAAGAGTGCCCCCTTCAGCCAGTTCAAAGCGACCACGACGATCCTGATCTGCACCGGTGAAAGCGCCGCGGACATGTCCAAACAGCTCAGATTCAAGAAGTTCTTTCCCCAAAGCCGCACACGAAACTTCGACGAATGGCCCCGTGCTTCGAGACGATCGTTCATGCACCCGCCGAGCCAAGCGACTTTTGCCACTTCCGGTCGGTCCAGTCAGAAGCACACCGACGTCGAGTGGCGCCACCTGATCCAACAGCTGGACCGCTTGGTTCATCGCGGGATTGGAACCTAAGACGAAAGATGGACCTCCGTTGACGATCGGTTCGGCGGGAACCAACATCGACAAACGGTTCAAAGATTCCCCGACGATCTGGGCCAAACGCTCTGGGGTCACCGGTCGCTCCACATAGTCCATCGCACCGGCTTTCAAGCAGTCCACCGCTTCGGTCGTAGATCCCCACCCGGTCAGGACGATCACGCCGGTCCGAGGAAAGCGTGCGCGTATGCGAGCAACCGTGGCCGAAGCCAATTTCCCTTCCGGAGGCGTCAACAAAACCAGAGACGCTTCGTCCAACTCCGAGAGCGGTTGCGGCCCCTGCACGTCGCAGTCCAAAACCGAGACCGCCGACCGAACCGCTTGCCCAGCCGTCGTATCGGTATCGATGATCAAAATCCGTGGTTTCACCCGGCAGCTCGATTCTGGGGCCGGATGGGTATCACCACATCTTGGGCGTAAGGGACACTGGAGGCTTGGATGGACAAATCAACCACCCCACTCGGCAAGGTGAGGTACCCCACCGGTTCGCCGTTGACAGATTCCACATCCAATCGGCCACCTACTCCGGCTGGAACCTGCTTGACCGCAGATTGGATGGCCGCCAGCAACGCTTCGCCCGGTTCATCAATCGAATCGGGGGAGAGATGAACATGCTGGATGCGTCCTTCACAAAAAAGTTCCGGCAGGCAATCCGCGATGGTTTTTCCATTTGGAAAGGGGACCGGACCCCAAATTTCGGCACGGCGTTTGGCGATTGCTTCGGGCAGGGTGTTCATGGCTTTGGCATCGGATGGAATTCGCAGTCAGGACAGCGCCTCCGCCCGGCAGCGCTGCCCTGTTGGTGGATTCATCCCACCAGCCCGCACAAACGGCCCGCCGCGTAGAATCATGTCCTCATGCGTCAATCCAGCCCAACCCCCTTGGCCATCGTGCCTGCCACCGCACGCATCGCCGTCGTGGGTGCCCAGTGGCACACCTCGATCGTCGATGGCCTGCGTCAAGGCGCTCAAAAAGCCTACGACGCGGCTGGGGGCACCTTGGCTCTTTCGAATTTCTCCGCCCCTGGTGCTTTCGAGTTGCCGGTTCTGGCCGCTTCGCTGCTCCATGAAGGATTCGATGGGGTCGCTGTCTTGGGCTGCATCATCAAAGGTGAGACCATCCACGATGAGGTGATCGCCCACGCCATCGCACAAGGGTGCACTCAACTGGCGATCACCACTCAAAAGCCAGTGGGGTTCGGGGTCATTACCGCCAACACTCTCGCCCAGGCGGAAGCTCGGAGCGCAGACAACACAAACAACAAAGGCTACGAGGCCATGGCTGCCGTCACTGGCGTCTTGTCCACCATGGGGTCGTTGCAATGAGAGTGGCCAAAGACTGGCGGCGAGCGGCCTTGCAAGCCATGTATATTTTGGATCGCGGGGGCGATCCTGTACCCGAGGGGTTGACCATGGCTCTTGAAGGCGGGGCCGCCTCACCAGCCGACCGAACCCAGGGCGTCGACTTCGCTTTGCGAACTTGGGAATGCCGTCGCATCTTGGATGAGGAGCTCGACCCCCTGAGCCCCGACTGGCCGCTGCACCGCCAACCGGTGCTGGACCGTTCCATTTTGCGTCTCGCGGCTCAAGAGATGACCAACACCCCCGAACAATGGAAGGTTGTGATCTCCGAGGCGATTGATTTGGCCCGAGAATTCAGCACCGAAGAGAGCCCTCGCTTCATCAACGGTGTGCTTGACCGACTGCAACGAGAACGCCAACGCCACCAAGATCAATCTGGAGAAGCAGACCATGGGATTGTTTCGCCGGGCGACTGATGCACTGCGTTCAGGGTTGACCAAGACCCGCACCGCCCTCACCGGGGTGTTTGGGGCTTTGGCCGGACGCAAGATCGATGAAGAAGCACTTCAGGCCATCGAAGCTTCATTGCTTCGAGCCGATGTTGGTCCCGCGCTCACCAAAAGTTTGATCGAGTCCCTGCGTACGGCTTGGCGGCAAGGCACGGTCACCACCGGCGAAGAGGCCCGCGACCATCTGGCCAATGATCTCCGGGAACGCTTGGGCGACCATCGTGGAAGCATCACCCGCGCCGACCAAGGGCCCACCGTTCTTCTGGTGGTTGGCGTGAATGGTGCCGGCAAGACCACCAGCATCGCCAAATTGGCCAAACGATTTTCCGCGGAAGGAAAAGTGGTGCTTGCCGCCGCGGATACTTTCCGCGCGGGTGCAGTGCACCAATTGGAAGTGTGGGCCGAACGTCTTGGCGTGGACATCATCAAAGGCAAAGAAGGTGCCGATCCGGCAGCAGTGGCTTGGGATGGCGCGGAAGCGGCGGTGGCCCGAAACGCTGACTTCCTCATTGTGGACACCGCAGGACGACTGCATGTTCAAGAAGAATTGATGCGACAACTGTCCAAAATCAAAGACATCCTCGGCCGAGTGATTCCCAACGCGCCACACGAAAGCCTGCTGGTTCTTGACGCCACGGCCGGTCAAAACGGCTTGCGACAAGCCGAACACTTTTTGGCCGCGGCGGCGATCGATGGCATCGTTCTCGCCAAGTTGGATGGCACCGCACGAGGCGGCGTGGCACTCTCCATTCGCGAACACACCGGGGTTCCGGTGAAATTTGTAGGAACTGGAGAACGTCCCGAGGATCTTGAGGTCTTTGACCCAGAGCCCTATGTCGATGCGCTCCTTGGCCTCGATGACGGCTCAACCGAGTGATTCACTCAGGTGAGTCGCGTGCGTGCGTTTCGAATTGGCTTCCACCACACGCACAAGATGGGAAGAACAAAAAGCACCAACCAAGCATCCCACGTGAAGTGGTAGGTGGCGCTGAACACGGAACCATCAGGGTTGAGGTGCTCGGAATTCAAGGCCCCGCTGCTGATGAGAATGGGTAACGGCAGCAAGATCAGTTGAAGAAGTGCCCATCGAACCCACAGAATGTCCAACATCGATCGTGTCGACTTCATGATGTCAACCATGCTACTGCACGTTGAACCATCTGCAAGAACGGTCGTTCACGTCAAGATCGAGAAGCACTCAATTGTCGTAACGAGCCGCGGTTCTTCGCGCCAACAACGCAACTTCAGTGGCCAACTCCGGGGGCGACTCCACCACAACCGCCGGCCCACGACCCAAGATCCACCATTTGATTTCATCAAGCCCAGCAACCTGGAATGTGAGCCGCCATCGGCCATCTGGCAACGGGTGCGATTCTTGCGAGTGGTGCCAGCGGATTTCACAGATCGTGGACACAAACTCCGGGTCGACCAAAAGAGAGACGTCGTACTTTGTCGGTGATGGCACCATGGACCAAGCGCCCGCCAGCCAAGCATCCAAATCAAAATCTGTCGCGCGGTGGGCCGGCTCCCCCGTCGAGCTCGCGCTGATGAATCGTGAAACCTTCAAACATCGGACCGACTCTCGATCGGATCGCCAGCCCAAGACGTACCAACCTCGCTCCGCGGCCAGCAGATGCCAGGGTGAAAAATCAAACAACGCTTCTTTGCCATCAAGGCGGGCTGTTTCATACCGACACGTCACCCGGGTGCTCTCCAACATGGCTTGCTGCAGCGCTTGGAACACCGGAGCGGCGGCCTCGGGATCGTCGGCAGTTGGCGCAAGACGCACCGTGATTCGACCTCGCAATTTCTCGGCCACGTCCCGGGCCGCATCACTTGACTGTTCGGCCAAACGACGGACCGCACGATCGGCCGCATCGAGGTAAGGCACTTGCCCCTTGCCAGCGACTTCTTCCACCAAGACCCGCAGCGCGGCCAATTCATCAGCCTCCAAACCTCGGGCCGAAGACAGCACTTCCCCTTCGATCACGTACCCCCCCAGTTGACGTCGGGCTTTGACCGGAACCCCCGCGACTCGCATGGCATCCACGTCACGAAAAACCGTTCGTTCAGACACCTGCAATTCTGCAGCCAGCTCGGCAGATCCAAGCCCCGGACGAGCCTCAATCATGCGCATCAACCGAAGCAGCCGGATCAGCCGGTTGCCGCCGTCAGATTCACCTTCGCCTCTTGGCATGTGGAGAGTGTACGACCCCACGCTCTTCGCGCCCTCGACGTACCATCCGCCCTGTGTCAGGACTGAAGGTTTTTGGAATCTTGGTCACGCTCCTCTCGGCGTTTGCCCCGGCGGCTTCGGCGCAAACGGTTGACGGCAAATCACTCGGGGGGTGGATTCTGCCCGTGGTCCCAGCCGACCGAACAGTACGGATCGAGTCGGATCGCGCCACGGGCAATCTGGTGGACGACACGCGCCGTTTGACGCTTGAGGGCCGGGTCAAAATCACCATTGGGGACATCAAACTTCGTGGCAACTGGGTGCAAGTCTGGATCAACCGGGTTGAAACCGGGGCCGGAACCGTGACCCAGTTGGCGGCCTGGTTCGAAAAGCTGGACCAGCCATCCCGCACCTCTTCGGTGGTGTTGCGAGATGGTTCCGTTTTGGTGACGGCCACCACCACCGGTGAAGTCACTCTGGACACTGGCCTGTTGCTGGACACCCCCGTCCAAGACCCTCGACTCGTTGTGGCCGAGCGAGCGTTGGCTCGCCGTTTGGCGCAAATTGCTGCGGGGGCTGCTGGTGCCCAACAACCACAAATAGGGATCGAAGCCAGTCCTGAAACACTTCCAGTACCCACTGCCGAAGGCCCCAAAGGGACCAACGCTTTGCCCTTGGTTCAACCCATTGGTGATGTGCGTCTTTTCGCTGGCACCTTGGAATTCAACCAAGGTGCAGAGCGCAGTGAAATTGTCATCAGCCGTGGCCTGGATCTTGAAGTCCCGGCCAACCGCGGCCCGATTGGCAGCCGCCTCAACCTCACGGCCCGCCGAGCCGTGCTCTTTGGGACACCAGAGCTGGGAGAAGCCATCCGAGAGGGACGCGCCGACGCGAGCATGCTGGAAGGAGCCTATTTGGAGGGTTTGGTTCGAATCCGAGGCTTGTCCAACCAAGCCGATCTGCATGCCGATCGAATCTGGTGGGATTTTCAAACCGGTGAAGCGGTCGTTCCTGATCCGGTCATTCGCATGAAGGATGACTCCGGACGTCCACTGACCTTGGTTGCCGAAGAAGTTCGCCGAACGGCCGAAGGTGGCTGGAGGTTGGAGAATGGACAAATCTCCGTCTCCACTTGGCGCGATGGACATCTTGCCATCGCGTCAGATCGCCTCGAAGTCAACTCACAAAATGGTCAGTTCAGATTCTCGACCGACAACGCACGACTTCGAGTGGGAGGACGAGATGTTGGCGTGCCATTCAACGCTTCCGGGCGTTTGGATCGGCAACCACTCCGTGGATTGGGCATCCAAAACCTCTCTGGCAACGTGGTGCCCAGCGTGGACTGGAACCTTCCGGATGATCTGGGAACCGGTGAAATTGGGACCCGATTTGCCGATGGCCGTGGCCCCGGTGTCACCCTGGATGCCCGCACCGAATCCACCGATCTTGCCTTGCAGCTGCAATACGACGATGGCACCGATCGCACGAGTGCAGGGGTGCAGATCGAACCTCAACGCAATCTTCGAGGCTCCTTGCAACTGAGGCGTCGTGATCGCCGCGATGGCTGGAACATCGACACCAAAGTTTTCGCCACCTCGGACCCGACGTGGCTCAGTGCGTGGGAACGCAATCGATTTGAAGCGGGGCCGACCACCAACTCCGGGGTGATGGCCAGCCGGCCTTCCGATGATGCCACCGTGGAGATTGAAGCCTCGGGCAACTTGGACGGACGTGTCGGGACCGGCTGGGAACTGGCTTCGGTGGGGGCGAGCACCGATCGTCTTCCAGAATTCAGACATCAGGTGGCGGGGCGTGCGGTCGCTCCTGGGGTGCTGTACAACTCCAGTTCGGGACTCGGCCAATTGCGTTGGCGTTTGGATCCAGAGAGTCCAGCATCACGCGGAGTGCGCGGTGCGCTGATTGAGGGAGACCCGCTGTACAGCTTTGACGCCTGGCTCCAAGATCAAGGGCTTGGCAATGGGTACGTCACCCGAGCACACACCCGACATGAATTCCGCTTCGTCAGATCGGTGGGCCCCTTCCGTGTGGTCCCCTTTGTCTTCGGCGGTGCGGCGTGGTGGGACGGCATCGATGGGGTCCGTGATCCCCAAGGTTTGATGGGTGGCGGGGTGGAGATCACCACCACACTGGAACGCATCTATGAGGATGTGGAACGCCCCGACCTTGGACTCTCCCGATTGCGTTGGCTGATGGAACCTTCATTGACGTTGACCCAAATCGAAGTCACCGGAGACTCGGTGAACGCCGCCGCCGCATGGGATCCTTTGGTCGAACAACGCTCCGAAGCCAGCCTCCTGCGCCTCAGTCTGGATCAGCGGGTCCAAACCAAACGAGGTCCCCTCGGTGACCGACGCACCCATGACGTCTTGGAACTTCGCACCGCGCTGGTCCTTCACGACACCGAGACCCCTTTTGATCCCACCCAACCCCCCCGTTACGACCCCCTTCGTCCTGAATATGGCATCCGACGGGACCATGTTGAAATTCGGGCGTTCTGGAACCCGGGAACTTCACTCTCTATTGGTGGAGAAGGCATCTGGGACCTCGATGGCGAAAGTTCACATGTTTCGGCTGGGGTGTCATGGCAACCCACCGCCACCCTACGGACCGCGGCGGAGTACCGAAAGTTGCGAACCGATCAGACCGCTTTTTTGGATTTCACCTTTGAAACCGGGGTAAACGAACTCTGGGCCGCGGCTTTCAGACCCCGTTGGAACTTGGATGAAGGTGGATTCCGAGCTTGGAGTGTCCTTCTGAGCCGCACCTTTCCCGAGGCAACCGCCTCACTTCGGTTCGGACGGGACCAATTTCGCGACGAGTTGATTTTGGGTGGGTCGCTTCAGTTGTTGGGGGAATAGCGCCCCCTCACGGCTGCATCAAGTGGTGGTCCGCGGGCAAATGATCGCGAAGCTCAAGCAACTGCCCAGCATCCAAAGTCTCGGCACGGGTTTGGGCCTCGATCCCTAGGGACGTGGTGATGTCATGCCCCAGAATCCCACCGATCTGCTTTCGACGTTGAGAAAGCAGCTTGGTCACAAATCGAGCAAATCCATCCGGGTCACTTGGACGCGAGTCAGAAGCACACGGCACCAGCTCGGCCATCGCACTCGTGACCTTGGGCGCTGGCCAGAAACAACCCGGGGGCAGAAGCGCAATACGACGTGCACTGGCAAACGCGCGAACAATCGCCGTCAGAGGGCCCCACGCTTTGGTGCCTGGATTGGCGACCAAACGATCCACCACTTCCTTTTGGATGGTGACCCACTGTCCCGAGCATTCTGGGTGGTGCATCAACAGCGAAGCCATCAATGGGCTCGCCGCTTGGTACGGCAAGTTGGCCACCAACTTGAACTCGGCCCCTTCAAGAGCCGACACCGCCTCTGGAGAAAGTCGACGCCCCTTCGCCAAGCAATCGCCCTCAACAAGTGTGATCCGATCACCAAATCGATCTCGGATGAGCCCAGCCAAGTCACGATCAATCTCGACCGAAATCACCCGCACCTCACGCTCGAGCAGGCATTCGGTCAACGCCCCCGTTCCCGGTCCAACCTCAAGGACAGTCTCGCCTGGCTGCAGGTTGGCAGCGTCCACCAGCTCAAGAATCTTGCCGTGATCGTGCAAGAAATTCTGCCCGAACCGATGGCGCGGCGTCAGACCGCGGGCGGCCAGCAGTTCTCGGATTTCTCGCAGCGACTGCACCTCAAGCCTTGCCGAGGTACTCCCCGGTTTCCGTATTGATGCGGACCACGGTGCCTTGCTCGATAAATGAAGGCACGCGGACTCGGGCTCCCGTCTCGACGACGGCTTCCTTCAATTGGTTGGTCACCGTCGCGCCCTTGGGCTGCGGCGTGGTTTCCGTGATCTCCAAATCGATGGAAGCGGGCAACTCGATACCCAAAGGCTTTTCGTCGAAGACCTGGACTTCACAAACGGTGTTTTCTTTCAGGAACTTGGCCGAATCACCGACCAGGTCCTCGTCCAACTCGACTTGTTCGTACGACTCTTGGTCCATGAAGACCCAAGGACCATTGGGGCCCGAGGTGTACAGGAATTCCATGTGCCGCTTGTCAATGTTGACATCTTCGACCTTGTCGGAAGAATTGATGCGGTTGACCTTGATGGTGCCCGTGGCCACATTCTTCATCTTGGCTTGTACGTACGCTGGGCCCTTCCCCGGCTTGGTGTGCTCGGTGCCGATGACAACGTGCAACTGGCCTTCCCAAATCAGAGCGTTGCCGCGTTTCAGATCAGTGGCTTTGATAGGCATGGTGTTTCTCCTGAGGGAACTATGTTAGCGGGCCAGGGTCTCAGCCTTGACTTCGCGAACGACGGTAACTTTGATTTCACCTGGGAACGTCAAACGTTCTTCGACCTCTTTGGCGATGGCTCGGCTGGCATCCCACGCCTGGGCATCGGTGGTGTCTTCGGCCTGCAAGACCACTCGGACTTCGCGACCCGCTTGGAAGGCGTGGGCTTCCACGACGCCAGGCTGATCTTTGGCGATGGATTCCAACTCCTCGAGGCGTTTGATGTACGCCTCCATGGATTCGCGTCGGGCACCCGGTCGGGCACCCGAAAGGGCGTCGGCCGCCATGACAATTGGGGTGTATGGCGAAAGGATTTCTATGTCACCATGGTGGCCTCCGATGGCGTTGAGAATGAAATCGGAACTCTCTCCATTTCGTTTGGCAAAATCCATACCAATGGCCGGGTGGCCACCTTCAACCTCATGGTCCATGGCTTTGCCAATGTCGTGTAAGAAACCAGCGCGGCGGGCGATCGTGCCGTCAAATCCAAGTTGCTCGGCAATCATCTGGCATAAGAAGCCCACCTCGATGGAGTGTCGCAAAACATTTTGTCCGTAGGAGGTTCGGAAATGCAGGCGGCCCATCATCTCCACCATCTTCTTGGACAATCCTTTGATCCCCGTTTCAATGACCGCGTCTTGGCCCTTTTTGCGAATGGTGGTTTCGATGTCGGCCTTCGCTTTGGCCACATACTCATCCACCTTGGTGGGATTCACACGCCCGTCGGCCACCATGCGTGAAAGGGTTTCGGCGGCAATGGCACGACGGATGGGATCAAAGCAAGAAACCGCGATTACCCCAGGAGAATCGTCAATCAAAACATCCACCCCGGTCGCCAATTCAATGGCACGGATGTTGCGGCCTTCCCGACCAATGATCCTGCCCTTCATATCATCGGAGGGAATTTTCACCGAACGCACGGTGGATTCGGCCACGTGCTCGGCCGCACAACGCTGAATCGCCATGAGCGTGATTTCTCGAGCTTTGTCTTTTGCCTCCTCTTCGGCGGCTTCCACCAAGTCACGACCCACGGTGAGGGCTTCGAGGCGATACGCCTCCCGAACTTCATCAAGAAATTGAGCACGGGCATCTTCTTCGGTTAAACCTGAGACACCTTCGAGGCGTGTCCGAAATGCATTTCGCGTTTCCACCAACTGATCCCGCTGGTTTTGAGCTTCCTCCAACGCCGACGCCCGCTGCCCCACCAGGGCTGCGGCTTGCGCTTCTTGCTTGGCGACCTCTTCCGATCGAACATCCAACTTCTCCGCCCGGCGGTCCAAGCGACCTTCAAGCTCGCGCAGTTCTTGCTGCTGACGTTCCACATCGGCATCAAGAGACTCGCGTCGCTTTGCGATTTTTCTTTCGGCTGCCAACTCCAAATCCTTGGCTTTGGCTTTGGCCTCTGCATCTGCCTTTTCCAACAGCGCGGTTGCCGCTCTGGCAGCTTCACGTTGGGTTCCAACAGCGCCGGCCCGGAGCACAATCCAAGCCACCCCACCGCCAAATCCCGCGCCGACGACAGCTCCAAGCAAGACGGAAAAGGCATCAAATTCGGTCACGAGAAAACTCCAAAGGGGAGCACATGCCGAAAACTGCGACTTCTGGTGCTCAAAATGGCGGGTTGCCCCAAATATGAGAAAGCGGTCATTTCCGCGAAGCAGCAAACATCATTCCCAAACCGGCATACGTAGTTTGGTGGCCACAGTCTATCCCAAGGCCGCCCCAACCGAGCCCCCTCAATCAGCGAATAGGATGACTGCGGTGCGTTTGCCAAACCTTCCATCTTGGCTCCAAAACCCTGTGGCCGCCCGCATTGTTGGCACTGCCGGTCGCCGAAGGGGTCCCACCTGGGCCCGCTCCGCGGGACTGTTGCTGCTTTGCCTGATCACGCTCGCCCTCTTGGCAAGTGGGGAGCTCAGCAGCGGCTCTGCTCGAGAACTGGCTTCAAACAGTGCTCGGTCGATTGCGTCGCTGGTCAGACTTCAAATTTTGTTCAGCTTTGTGCTCATGCCAACTTTCATTGCTGGGGCAATCACGCGGGAATCCGATCCAAAAACTTGGGAAGTGGCATTGACGACCCCCACCCGTCCCCGATCTATTGTTTTTGGGCAATGGTTCGGGCGGGTTTTTCTGGCCACCACTCTTCTTTTGTCAGGACTGCCCATCTTGCTCTCTTTGGGCACATTTGGGGGGATCCCTTTGCAGACCGTGGTCTTGGGCACCGCCCTTGGCATGGCAACCATGGTGCTTGTGAGTGCCGCTGCCGTGCTGCTGGCCGCTTCTCGTCGCGGGGGACGCCGGGTGCTCTTCATGTTCTTTACAGGCTTGGCCGCTTGGCTGTGTTTGACTGAGATCGCACACAGTCTGTTGGGGTACACCCGCTCCAGTCTGAGTGTGTTCACGCCGTTTTCTCCATTGCTCTCCTTAGAAGCCATGCTGGCTGGAACCGTCGGAAGCAATCAGGCAGTGGTGACGCACATTGTGGCTTCGTTGGTCCTCACTGGAGGCCTGCTGCTGGCCGCGGTCTTGCGGGCGGCCCTTGGTGATTCTCGGGTCTCGGGACAGATCTTGTCTCGATCCGCCCAAGAAGCCGATGACGGCAACCCCATTCGGTGGCGAGAACGATTGCGAATGCCTACCGGCATCTCTGGCTGGATCCGGTGGTGGCCAGCTTTGGTGGCTGGTCTTCTGGGTGCGTTGGTGGCCGTGCCCGGCTGGCAATCTCAACTGGGCCCCAAGACGCTGCAGGGGCTCATGCAAACGGGTGTCATCCTGACCAGTGTGGTCGCAGTTATTGCTTGCATTCTCGAATCGGCAAGCTCCGTGACCGCCGAACGGGAACAAGGCACCTTGGATCTGCTTCTTTCCACACCATTGCAACCCAAGACCTACCTGGATGGGAAGGCACGCTCTTTGCTGGAAGCCCGGCTCCCACTGCTGGTGGCACCATGCTTGTTTGCTTTGGGACCCGGCCTCAGCCGAGCGTCTCTCGCGGCTGAGGTTCCGGTACTGCTCCTGCTCACCATCCCTTCGCTCTGCGGCTTCGTCCTTTCGGTTGGCTTGCATCAATCGGTCACCAGCCGGACCACCGTCCGCGCGACGGTCGTCACCATTGGCCTGTTGATTCTGGCTCTTTTTCCTTTGCATGTGATCGGAGGAGCCGTGGCCCAACTGGGTCCAGGGGCTGAAGTGGCCCGAGCCATCGCCCCCCTTGCCCTCATTCAAACCCTCGGAGATCGCATGCTGGAATCCCCCATTCCCGTGGAAGACACCGCCCGCATTTCTGCGGTCGTGGCGGCCATGATTGGCGCCATTTTGTGGTCGTTCTTGAGCGTCATGATCCGGGCAAACACGGCCCGTGGCTTCGCTCGGAGCGTGCGCAAACTCTCCGGTCTGCGTTAGCCGTTCGACGCGAACTCAAATTTGAAATTACACCAGCAGCAGCGTTGGGTGCTCGACGGATTCGCGAACCGTCTGCAACCAACGGGCCGCCATGGCGCCGTCGATGACTCGGTGGTCGTTCGACAACGTTGCCGTCATTCGATGGCCAACTTCGATGGAATCGCCCCGAACCACTGGCTGCTTCATGGCTCCCCCGACGGCGAGGATCGCGCTGTTGGGGGGATTGATGATGGCGGTGAAATGCTCGACGCCGTACATCCCCAAATTGGAGATGGTGAAGGTAGCGCCTTCCATGTCTTCCGGTGCCAGGCCTCGAGTGCGAGCCTTTTCGGCAAGGGCTTTGGACTCGGCAGAAATCATGCGCAAGCTCTTGCGATCGGCATCTCGAATCACACCGACAACCAGGCCGCCACCTTTGTCTTCGGGAAGCGAAATGGCGATTCCAACATTGACCGCGCCGTGTTGCACGATGGCATCACCATCAAACGAAGCGTTGAAATCGGGGTGCTGATGCATGGCCAAGGCTGCGGCCCGAACCAAGAAGTCATTGACCGACAACTTGACGTCGCCCCCGGCCAACTTCTCGTTGAGGTCCTTCCGCATCGTCATCAATGGGTCCATGTCAAACGACATCGAAACCTGATAGTGCGGAATGGTGGTCTTGGATTCGACCAAACGCCGTGCGATGACTTGACGCATGTTGGACAGAGGCACCCGCCGGCTGGCCATTGGTGATCCATGACCGGCCATGGACTCGATCGGTGTGATCGCGGCAGGTGCTGCTTGAGAAACTGGCTGAGCGATGGGCGTGGCGGCCACTGCTGGGACGTTGGCGGCGGGTGGCACACTGGCTGCGGTTTCGGCACCCGCGGCCATGGCAGCTTCGACGTCTCGTTTGATGATGCGACCAGACGGCCCGGTGCCCACGATGGTGGCCAACGGGATCCCGGCTGCTTCGGCCATACGACGGGCCACCGGGCTGATTCGCATGCCTCCGCCGGAGGCGAGTGCTGCAGGCGCAGCCACCGGGCTTGCCACCGGTGCGGGTGCAGGTGCGGGTTCAGGTGCAGGTTCAGGTGCAGGTTCAGGGGTTGCCGCCGGAGCGGGGGCTGGGGCCGGGGCTGCAGACGAAGGTTTGACGTTTGCGGGGTCCTCACCTTTTTCGGCCAGCAATGCGATCACCGTGCCAACATCAACTTGCTGGCCAGGTTCCACGTCAATGGAAGCGATGGTGCCATCGTCATACACGGCAAGTTCCATGGTGGCCTTGTCGGTCTCAACATCAGCGACAACATCTCCGGAGGAGACTTTGTCGCCAACGGCAACTTTCCACTCAACGATGGTGCCCGACTCCATGGTGTCGGACAAGCGGGGCATGGTCACTTCGATGGACAAAGCTGTATTCCTTCTCGCTGAGGGTCAGGCAACGTAGCAGCAGCTGCGAACCGCTTCGCAGATGCGACGAGCATTGGGCAGCATCTCTTGTTCGAGATTGGCTGCGTACGGGGCGGGGACATCGTGGGAGTGGACACGATGGACGTGGTTGTCCAAATCGTCGAAGCAAGCGGCATGCACTTGCGAGGCCACTTCGGACCCCGGAGAACCAAAACTCCACGATTGGTCAATGACCACCAAACGGTTGGTTTTTTTGACGCTACGCACGATCGTCTCAAGATCAAGAGGACGAATGGTGCGTCCATCAATCACCTCGCAGGAAAGACCTTCCTTGGCCAACTCTTCAGCGGCATCCACCGCAAAGTTGACCGGGCGGCCCCAAGAGAGCAGCGTGCAGTCGGTGCCTTGACGCACCACGTTGGCCTTGCCGAAGGGAATCAAGTACTCCTCTTCGGGGACTTCGCCTTTGTCCCCAAGCATGCGCTCGGATTCCAAGAAGAAGACGGGGTCGTCGTCACGGATGGCGGTCTTCAGCAGCCCTTTGGCTTCATAAGGATTGGAAGGGATCACCATCTTCAATCCGGGCACGTTGGAGTACAACCCCTCCACACACCAGGAGTGGGTGGAACCCAGCTGGCCGCCCGCACCATCGTTGCCACGGAAGACGATGGGGCACCCGAATTGTCCGCCGGACATGTACAGCATCTTCGGTGCATTGTTCAGAATTGGGTCGGCCGCAACCAGACTGAACGACCAACTCATGAACTCGCAAATCGGACGCAGTCCACGCATGGCGGCACCAATGGCCATCCCGGCAAAACCGGATTCTGAAATTGGGGTGTCGATGATGCGTTTGGGGCCAAACTCGTCCAACATCCCACGAGAGACTTTGTAGGCCCCGTTGTACTGCGCGACTTCTTCACCGAGCAGGAAGACACGCTGGTCACGCCGCATTTCCTCACTCATGGCTTCGTTTAAAGCATCTCGGTATTCGATTAAACGGCTCACCGGGCACCTCCGTTGTAGTTGGGGTCATTCGCCAGCATCTCGGGCAAGCTGGTGCCCGTCCAAGGACCAAACGGCTCGACGTACACGTCTTTGTAAAGCTCATCAAAACCCGGAGCCGGGGCGTTTTCAGCGAATTCCACGGTTTCACGC
This sequence comes from Phycisphaeraceae bacterium, assembly GCA_004213555.1. Taxonomy (GTDB): domain Bacteria; phylum Planctomycetota; class Phycisphaerae; order Phycisphaerales; family SM1A02; genus UBA8653. Next base: position 69,763 of record SHAP01000008.1, read on the forward strand.
ACAATCTTCTTCTGAGCGTCGTAGATCGATTCCATATCGGCATCGGCGACGTCACGCTGGGTCTTCAAGACATGCTCCAGTCGACCAATTGGGTCTTGGGCTTCGTACTGGGCTTCTTCATCTTTGGTTCGGTACTTTCGAGGATCGGACATGGAGTGCCCTTTGAAGCGGTACGTCTGCATGTCCACAAAGCCGGGTCGGCTGTTTTCTCGACACTGATCGACGAATGGCTTCATGCCGTCATACACCGACATCACGTCCATGCCTTGAATGGTGATGTGATCGATGCCATTGGCCCGGGCCTTTGCACCAAGGTCATGGGCCATGGTTGTGCCGCGTTCAATGGCGGTGCCCATGGAATACCCGTTGTTCTCGACGATGAAGATCACCGGGAGATCAAACAGACCCGCCAAGTTCATGGCTTCGTGAAACGCGCCTTGGTTGACCGCGCCATCCCCGAGGAAACACAGCGTCACTTTGTCGCTCTTGCCGCCCCCCATGACTTCATCTTCGTATTTCGTGGCGAACGCGAGACCAGCACCCAATGGTGTTTGAGCGCCGACAATGCCATGTCCGCCGTACATCGAGTTGGCGGCATCAAAGAAGTGCATGGAGCCGCCCTTGCCTTTGGCACATCCAGCCAGCTTGCCAAACATTTCGGCCATGCCGTACTTGGGGTCCATACCTCGGGCCAAACCATGACCGTGATCTCGGTAGGCCGTGACCAAGGGATCGTTGTTGCGGGTGGCCGCGACGCAACCCACCGCAACGGCTTCTTGGCCAATGTAAACGTGGCAAAATCCACCGATCTTCTTGTTCTGGTAGGCCTGCATGGTCCGGATCTCGAACTCGCGGATCAAGTACATGTCACGCAGCCAGCCAAGCAAGGTCTCGGTGGGCAGTGATTCGGCGATAGCGGGATGGGAAAGCGTCGTCATGGCGTCACTCCATTCGAAATCTGAGCGATCGGATCGAATCGCAAATGATACACCGGCGGGGACCCATCTGGTCCCCTTGGTTTGTAACGGTCAACGCCTTGGCTACGGCGTGTAGCTCCATGCGTTGTTGGGGACCACAGATTTGCCAGTCCCTGGCCCTTCCCAACGCACGATGATGCCCGCGCCCCCACCACGCTCGAAAAACTCCACCCTCACGCCGCGAGGACCGATTTGATCAACCTGAATGGTTCCAGAACGTTCCTGCATGCCGTGCAAGCCGTCATTGTCAACGATTTGGACGCCATCGACCAGCAACCGAGAGCCGTCGTCGCTTTCCGTGAACAAGGTCCAGATCCCAGTCGCAGGGAAGATAATTTGACCTTCAAACACCGCTCCAACGTCATCAGAGAGACCAGAGCCCGCAAAAACGCCACCGGTTGAAGGAAGATTGACCTGAGTCAAAACTTCGGCGGAGATCGGCACCAATGGTCCAAAGTCCGGCAGCTCACTCAGAGCATCGAGATCGAAATACTCGACCTGCACACCCGGGAGCGCGTCGGTCAATTCGATCACCACGGTGCCTTCAGCGATCAACCCGAAGATCGACTGCACTTGATACGCAAACGAGTCCACCCCTGTGTTCGAGGGTGCAGTGTAGCGCAGCGCATTTCCTTCCTGAACGATGGTCCCACCCAAGCTGGAGGTGACATCAAAAGTGGCCAAGCTCAGTCCGTAGCCTTCAACATCAACATCGTTCGCCAAGACGTCGAGCACCACCGAACCTTCCGGCGCCATCACAACATCATCATCATTCGCGGTGGGTGCCGTTGGGCAGAAGTAATTTTCACAGGAGACATCATCGCCCCGATAGGAGCCGCCGAGTTCAAGGCAAGAAAATGCAGTACTCCGCTGGCATGTGCCGTCGCTCAGACAACATCCACCCTGGTCCACTTGGCACAAGTTGGTGGGACAGATTGATCCTTGACCGTTGAACCGCCCGCCACTGATTTCGCAATCCACCGCAGAGAGTGATGGAGCGCACGACCCATCGGACAGACAACATGAACCCGTTCGATCAAGCGGAGGTGGAGGCAGCGGGCAATCTCCGAACGCCGCCAGAACCAAAAGGATTTCAGAAAAGCCGACCACGCCGTCTTGGTCAATATCTTCAGGACAGGGCACACCACACGGGCCCCATGCGTTCAGCACCAACAAAATGTCTTCAAAGTTCACCGCACCGTTTGTGTCCACATCACCTTGGCAACTCAAGGGGGGCGGTGGCGGGCAAGCCGAATCGCTGCACTGCACATTCATGCCCTGCCAAGAACCGCCAGAAGTAGCGCAGAACACCTCAGGTTCCACCGAGCACTGACCATCTGGATAGCAACACGATCCGGTTTCGGATTCAACCGCAAAAGGTATTTCACGAAGCCCGCCACCAATTTGCTCAATCAGCAATGCTCCGCGATAGATCAAACGTCCGTCGGTCGAAATTTGAGCCAAAGTCGCCTCGCCCACCACTGGTGAAGAAGACGGATCTTGGTCGAAGATGGCTCCGCCTTGGTCTTCAAAGAATCCAAACCCGGAAACCACCGAGGTGTTGGCATCAACCCCGGCAAAGCCAGAGGTGAACCCTGTCTCATGGGCATCGGGTTGACCAACCACCACCCAAGAATCTCCAGAGCCCGAGAGGGCTCCCGGGAAGTCACCCAACCTGCCAAGGTCTTCGGGATTTTGCCGAAGCTCCGTGGCCGAAGCCAAGACCAATGGACGCTCGGACGTTCCCGTGACCGCCAGAATTTTGCCAACATTTGAAAACTGGTTGAGTTCGGTTCGCAAGATTTCGGTTCGCCCCCCTGCGGGGTGAAGGTCAACGAACACTTCGCGGTTGACCAAGGCTCGCACTGGATCGCATGTGGACGCAGCGCAAGTGGAGTTGAGCGCGCCGACGGACGCACCCGCCGCGTAACACGATGCTGGGTCACCCTCCAGACACGCCCCGTCGGGGAAGCAGCATGCCCAAGTTTGCGTGCAAGCTTCAGGTGGACAGCTGGCATCGGTGGAGTCCAAGAATCCACCCAAGTTCAAACATGCATCACGGAAGGTTGCTTGGCATGAGCCATCGAGCAGACAGCATCGAATCGGGGCGGACTCGAGACAACTTCGCGTGGATCGGAAGCCGGCAATGTCCCCCACCGTCTGGGTGGGGCTGAATTGGTTCGCACAGGTGATGCTTGGATTCATCGTGTACTCGGGGTTGCCACAATCGCAATGGTCGGCCGACCAGTTGTGGCCCAGCTCATGAGCGATCAAGTCGGTGCGACAATTGAAGTTGCCAAATTCTTGGTCCAATCCGTATGCGTTGTTGGTGCAAATGACCCCCAGATACGCGACGCCAATCACACTGCCATCCAACTGCTTTCCAGTGAAAAGGTGAGCGACGTCACGCTCAATAAGCTGCTGGTTGGTGTTCCACCAAGACCCGAACTGGGAAAGCAAACTGGATGAATTGGTGATGCTGGCGTACGGATCGTCTGCGGCCGAAGTGCGAACCAAGAAGTAGGACAAATCATGGGTGATGCCAACTTCGGATTCGTACTGCAAGTTCATGGCATCGAGAACGGACTCGACTCGTCCAAGAGCGTCGGCCCCCCAAGTTTGAAAGAAGGCCCAATCGGCCTCGGCGGCGAGACCGCAGACTTGCAGACCCCCACCTCCTCCAGGACCTCCCGCTCGAGCAACCACCGGGCCACGGCTGTCGCTGAATACGCCGTCGACGACCCCGCACGTGCCGCCGCACGCAAAAGCATCCGAGGAGTTGTACACCGCCGTACGCTCTCCCCAAGGTTCAAGCATCCAAGATTGGCCGTTGTCTCCGACAACTCGACCCCACCAGCCGTCACGCAACCGCGTACAAGAAATACGCAATCCACCCGGTTCAACGGTGCCGCGCCACAGACGCTCGCGGCGGTCAACCAAACCCAATGGATCGCCTCCAACACCAAAGCCACGCTCACGAAGAGACCAGGGCACCAGACGAACCAGCCGCGGCTTCCCGTCCAATGTCAACATAAATGAATCAGTGGTCCCAAATTCAACTTCGGGAAGATGTTGGAGCGTTCCCCGCTCAATGCCCAAATCTGCACAAGCATGAGGTGGGAGGGATGGGGCTTTTGAAGCACAAAAGATGGACACAATAAGCGACACCAGCATGCCTTAAAGGTACGCACAGAACGCCGGTTTGCTTCGCAAAACAAAAAAAGGCCCTCCAAACATGAGGAGGGCCAACGCGGATGGCAGGATTCGAACCTGCAACCGCCGGTTTCGTAGACCGGTGCTCTATCCAATTGAGCTACACCCGCAGGGTGAAGGGCCCAATATAGCGAAAAAGGGGAGCAACGGACTCTTCTTCATTCACTCTGCGCCATCGATTGACCACTCGTCTTGGATTGTGCTGGCGAGAACCCGGAACTCCACCTGCGCCGCGGCCAGGATGCCTTCTGGAACATCCAGTTGGCACTGCTCGAAGTGCACCAAACATTCCAAGGCCGTCATGTCCCCTTCGAGGTAGGAAAGCTCCAAATGCGTCGCCAAGCCCAAATCATCTCCGGCCCCAAACAACATCAAAGATGACTCCATCGCCCCCGGGCTTGCCACTGTCTGGGTGGCAGTGCAACCGCAAAGTGTGGCTGTGGCAAGTCCGAGAATCATGCAAATCCGGTTCATGGTGTGGTGTCCTTTCGCCGGTCGAGCCGGCCGTCCTTTCACATCGTTCTGATCTCGATCGGACTTCGTTTTTGCTCGTGCTTCGCCCAAGCACAACCCGCGCAAAACTCACAACCTGTTGCCCATAATTTTTATCGGACGACCCTTCACCAAACAGCCCGCTTTTCCTAGTTCTTCGCGGTGACTGCTTCAATCGCTGTCATAATGAACGACTCAGACTTCCCGGAGTTCTTCATGCCCGCCATTCGTCAAATGTTGATTGTCTGTTTCGCTCTTGCGTGGCCCACCATCGCGGTGGCTCAAGAAGCATCGGACGCCTCCGACATTCAAGCCATGAGATATGCCACGCAGGAATTGAAGATTGAGTTCAGACCCTCCATGGCAGAAGAAGAGCAACTGCGAAAGCTGTTGATGTCGACCCCCCTTCCATTGACCATTCGAGAGGGATTCATCGATGCCGGTGCACAGGATCGATGGAGCCTTCGCGCGCTCAATCGAAGGGCCAACATGTCGTTCTCCGTTGCCGGAATCCAAAAAGTCAACGAAGGACTGCTTCGGGCACTCAACGAAGACCTTGGATTGGTGGGTGTGTTTGTGGTGCCCAAAGACATTGATCGTCAAGACGGCACCGACAACCGCGAAGACAAGGATTCGCTTGTTTTTCTGGTGATCACCAACATCATCGAGGAAGTACGAACTTTGGCATCCGGAACTCGCGTTGGTGATGATGCCGAGATTGCACCAGCGGAACGTATCAATCACCCCGCCCACAACCGGATCCGTGAACGGGCTCCTGTGCAACCCGGGGAATTGTTGACCCGCGAATCGCTTGAAGCTTTTGCCGCCGAACTCTCCCTGCACCCTGGACGGACGGTTGATGTTGGCTTGGGGCGTGGATCAGAGCCCGGGCTGGCAGTGGTGGACTTCAACATCACCGAACGGGACCCTCAAGTTTGGACCATTGCGACCGAAAACACCGGCACCCAAGGGACCAGTCAGTGGCGCTACATACTCGGATGGCGAGACACACAACTCACCGATCGCGACGACGTCCTGAGTGTGCAACTCCGCACCTCCGGTGATTCGGACGCCACGGGCGTCAATGCTGGCTGGACCCATTCTTTGTTCGATTCATGGACCGGAAACGCCTTCTTCCATGCCGACCAATATGTCTCGAGTCAGTTTGGTGTTCCCATTGAGTTTGAAGGCAACAGCATGGGTCTTTCCTATTCGGTCTCTCCGAGGCCTCTTCCGCTGGGGAGAAATCCCGCACGTCCACATTTCGTCACGCCTTTCTTCAGAATTGGCATGGACCGATTCGATGTCACCCAGAGCTTTGTTTTCAACAGTGGTGCAATCGAAATTGGTGGTGGCGAAACAAGTTTGCTGACCGCCCAAGCTGGGGTTTCGGTGCAACACCTCAGTGAGCAAGGGGCCCTTCGAGGTGGTATTTCGCTCGCGTGGCAAGGCGGGGACGATGATGACGATGTGGGGCGATTCGCTCGAGACGATTCATGGTCTTCCCTGAATGCCAACATCGACCTTCGCCGGTTCGTTGATTCAGAAGGAGTCGGTGAATTTCGGCTCCGCGCGAACGTCGGTGGAGCCCTCGACGGCAGGGTTGCACCGCAGGCCTACACCGTTCTCGGTGGCATGAACACCATTCGCGGCTATCCCGAAGCTGCGGCTGCGGGTGACCAAGGCTGGTCCGCTTCGGTCGAATACTGGTGGCATCCTGGTCGATCCTCAGCACCAAACCAGCGGTTCCAGTCCCAAGACTGGGATTTGGCCTTTGGGGGGTTTCTCGATGCTGGTGCCACCAAGATCAACAACCCGGTGGTGGATTACGAGGTGGATGAAGACCTTTTGGGGGCCGGTATCGGCCTCGAAGGCCTTTTTGATCGTTCGGTTCAAGTCCGTTTGTACTGGGGATTCGCATTGTCGGATCTGGACGGACGAGACACAGAATCTGGCGATAACCGAGTGCATTTTTCTGCCACTTATGAGTTCTAACCCTCATAGTGGAGTTCCGGGCCCGTGCCCAAAGACCACGAATTCCAATCACAAAGAGACCTCATCATGAAGCAACACCTGCTGAATGCCACCTTGGGAACCTTGCTCACCAGCACACTGGCCCTTTCGGCCGCTGCGGATGGTCCTGAAACCGTCTGGGGATCAGCCACCATCACGATCCAAAATGGACAAACGGTGATCACAGCTTCCGACGGCACCGTGTTGGATTGGCAAAGCCTCATGGTGGCCCCATGGGAGACCTTGGAATTCAACCTGCCCGATGGCGAATCAGCCATACTGAACCGAGTCTTGGGCGGGACCCCAACCGACATCCAAGGTTCTTTGCTGTCCAACGGACAGGTCTACATTGTGAACCCCGCCGGTGTGGTTTTTGGCGCGGATGCAGTGGTGGATTGTGGTGGGTTGTATGCGGTCGCCGGGAACATGAGCCTGGACGACTGGATGCAAGGAATCGATCGATTTGAATTGACGGGAGAAGTAACCAACCACGGAAATCTTCAAGGCAACAAAGTCGCCCTGCTGGGGCAACGTGTTTTGAACCACGGCACCGTGCAAGCCGGGAACGGCCTGATTGCTTTGGTTGCTGGGGATGAAGTCTTGCTCTGGGAATCAGGCGGACGCTTGCATGCCAAGATAGACGGAGAACTCTTGGCCAACGCGGCCGGAACCGGTCAAGCCGCCAGCGATCTCTCCGGATTGGCCGCGGTGGAAAACACCGGAAGCATCCAAGGCGGATCGGTGCTCTTTGGGGCGGGCGACGCTTTTGCCCTGGCCCTTAACAACCAAGGCTTGGTTCAAGCCAACACTGCAGAATTTTCCGCTGTGGGCGGCGGAGTCGTCCTTGGAGGCATGATCGAAGGACAAACCATTGAAGCCAATGGTCCGGTGCTGGTGCTGGACGGCGCGATTTCCTCAACCGGAGGACTGGTGTCTCTGGACGCCAGCGAATTCCTGCAACTGGCCTCCGGAAGCTCGGTTGATGTTTCCAACCAAGGCGGCGCTGCTGGCGCGTTCATGGCTTCCAGCACCGGCAGCCTCGTCATTGCGCCCGATGCTCAAATCAACGCCTCTGGTGATGTTGGAGGGTTGGTGGATCTCTCTGGAGACAGTGCTTTCTTTGGTGGAGACATCGATGTCGACGGGGAACACATGGATGGCCTCCTGATGCTCGGAGGAGGCGTCCTCGGAGCGGATATTTTGATTGTTGAGGACATCCCAAACGATGACGTCAACAACATCTCCTTCGATTTCAACGGATCCGTCGGGCTCGACAATCCCGGATTGATCACTGGGACCAACTATTTGGTGGCCAACGCCTTGACGCAATTCTTCGGGCCCATTCGCATTCACACCAGCGGTGACATCGAAGTCCTGGCCGAGTTGGATTTCTCCGACAGTTTTGTGCCCGAGCTTCGCTTGCACGCCGGCCAGCAATTGACGGTCAACGCCGCCATCAACATCAACGGCGACTTGGTCCTGATCGCCGGTGGTTCACCATCGGTGGACCAAGGCGGACAGTTTGGTTTGATCGAAATCAATGCCGGCCTGAATGCTCTTGGAGATATCTTGATTGACGGTGTGGCCGAAGGAAATGATCCCTCCAACGGCCTCCCCTACCAGAACGTCATCTTTATCAACACTTCGGAATTGATCTCTGCGGGAGAAGAACTTCGGTTCTCCGATGAAGCTCGCTTGTTCACCGATGCAAACCTCGCCGGCAACGTCGTCTTTGAGCAATCTATTTTTGATGGCAACACCAGTGGACTTGGAGGGTTGTTTGGCATTGCCGTCGATGGCAATCTTGAGCTTGGTGGTGATGCTGGCGGGATCGCACCCAACCAGCGTCTCCGCAGTCTCGACATCACCGGAGACCTGACGCTGGCCGCCGGAAAAACCATTCGAGTTGAAGAATTCATTGCCGCCGACTCATTGACGGCCGGCGCAGATTCAGGCATTCAAATTGCTGTCCTCCCCAACGAAAGCGGGAGCATGACCCTCGGCGGTGATCTGATCGCTGAAGGCGACCTCACCTTGGCAGGAAATTTTGCCGCTGACACCGAAAACGTCATCATTGGCGGGAACCTCACCACCTCATCTTCAGTAGGCATGTCCCTGAACGTCAACGGAGATGTCATGGTCGATGGCAACCTAGATGCACTCAGTGATCTCAACATCAACGCCGCGGGTCAGATGGAAGTGGTGCAGAATGTGAATGCTGAATTTGCGGACTTGGACCTTACGGCCGATCGCCTGCGGTTTGGAGGCAGCGTGGTCAAAGCTGCCTCCCTTCGACTGACGGCCTTGGGCGGTGGCGACGAAAGCCCGGTGCTCTTCTTGAATGAAAACGGAGTCCAGTTGTTGATTGGCGGAGATTTCAATCTGAACAGCAACGCCCCCGCAGGAGTTGCTGGTTTGGGCGCTTTCGGAAATTTGAGCTTGAATGCCGAAAACATTGACTTGGGTGAATCCACCATCACCGCCTTGGGTGATCTCACCCTCAGTGCAAACGGCACCCTGACGGTGAAAGACCTCAATGCACTCGGAGATCTGATTCTGCAAGGATCCGAGCTAATCATTGAGTTGGAGGACGGTCGAACCGTCGACATGATTTGCGGTGGTGACTTTGTCGTCGACGCGGCGGCCGTCACCACAGTCGGAGACGGCACCTTCCGCTTCGCCCCAACCACAGGCATCGAGTTGAGCAATGCGTTCTTGCAAAGCGTCAGTTCGGATTTCCAGATTGGCCAACCGAATGGCAACTTCAATGCCAGTGGTTTGGGCGCAGGATCCCAACGCCTTCTGGATGCCAGTTCGGTCGAACTCCCCGCACAGTTGCTGCCACCCGATGAGGAACAGCTGGCGGCCCAAACCGCCCGAGCGGAGCGAGAACTTGGCATGGCTGAAAATCAAGCGTTCCAAGACGCCTTCGACATCTCAGTGCAGTCCAACGCGCTCGGAGAACTCGGACGACGCTTGGGATTGGTAAGCTTGGATGCCAGCAATGTTGGGGGAGGTGACAACCGCCCCATCATTTCCGAACTTCGGCTTCGACCATCTGCCGCACGTGCCGCGGTCGCAGCACATCAAGAACTGATGGCCTCCGGATCAGCCCGAGTCCTTCAAGCCGCTTGGGAGCGGTTCACTGCTGGTCGCGAGTCGATCGACCCCGCAGTCTTCCGTGTCTGGCTCTCTGAAGCCGACGAAGTCCTGGCGAGCCAAGGATGGGCCGCCCACGACCGCATGCGGGCCGCCCTGCGTCTCTCAGGACTCACGCCCAGCGAGGCTCGAGCTGCCGTACAGGCCGCAAACGCCAATTTGGGGGTCGCTGAGGTCTCAGAAGCCCTTCAGACGATCTTGGGTGGTGTCAAAGCCGAAGCAGCAACCGCCTCAGCCAATGTCGATTCAGAAGCTCCGGCCGCCTGACCAAGGCCGCTTCTTTGGGTTCCCCCTTGCCAAAGGGCGCGATTTTGGCGACAATACTTGGCTCGCCTCTTTGAAAGAGGCAGTCCATTGATCACACGAGGTTATTGAATTGCCTAACAACGAGTCCACCAAGAAGCGCGTCCGGCAAACCGTTCGGCGCACCGCACTGAACCGATGGCGCAAAGTGCGTCTTAAAACCCAGACCAAAGTCTTCGAGTCCTCACTCCGTGGAGATGATGTCGGCGAAGCCACAACCCAATTCCGCCGTCTGTGTCGACTCCTCGACAAGATGAGCCACACCCCCGTCTTGCACCGCAACACTGCGGCTCGCCGCAAGGCACGCATGCACGCACGGCTCAAAGCCATGCAAGAGGCCGCCGCGGCCTAACTCTTCCCTCAGCGTTGCGGCTGAACCGATCAATGGATGCCAACGGGTCGCCTTCAAGGCGACCCGTTTGCGTTTCTGCAAAGACCAAGACAAGATCCATCAACGTGAACGTTCCGAAGAAGCTTGAGCAATACTTCCTGGAGACCAAAATCGGAGCTCCCGCCACTCTGGCCTTGTGTGGCGTGGCCGGTGGGCACCTGCTGCTCGATCGCATCACCAACACCATCCCAACTTTGGCCCAAGACCGTCTTCAAGATTTCGTGGCGTTGCTGGGACTGACAAACGCCACCCCAGTGTTGGCTGCGTTGGTCATTGGGCTGTCCTTATTGCGGCACCATCAACAACAGAGATCGTGGCGTTTTCCGGCATGGTTCATGATGGCCATGGGTGTGGAGGCCGCCTTGTGGACCGTGCCATTGTTTGGCTTGGGCGTCCTTATCGGGGTCTTGATGCCGTTTTCAACGGTTGAAGTGGGCGGACTCGCGCTGGCGTTTTCTGCAGGTCTCTACGAGGAGTTGGTGTTCCGGCTGCTGCTGATTGAGGCCGGTGCCCACGTGAGCATGACGTTTTTTGGCGCTTCCCGGACCAAAACCATGCCCTATCTCCTCGCGCTTTCTGGCGTCCTTTTCGCCTGTTATCACGCGCCTTTGCTTGATGGGTTCGACGCCACAGGATTGCTGGTGTACACCTTTGGAGGCATTTGGCTTGGGGTGTTGTATCGATATCGAGGGCTGGCCATCGCGGTGCTGACGCACGTCTTGTACGACATCATGGTGCTGGCGCAGTAATCAAGAAGAACGTGCCTGCTCCACCAAGCTTCGACGCATCCTGATTCGACGGCCGGCGTCCAGGTGCTCCACCTGATGCATGAAAGCACGGATCAGGAGCAGCCCCCGACCTGAAGATCGTTCCAGTCCATCGGGAGACCTTGGATCAGGGATGGAACCAGGATCGAATCCTTCGCCGGTATCGGCAACCTCTAAGATCAAATCTTCACCATGGCAGGAGTACCCGATGGAGATGGGTCGATCAGGGTCTCCACCATGCCCATGCTTATGGGCGTTGGTTACCGCTTCTTCCAAGGCCAGGCGAATGGCAAAGACAAGTTCTTGGCTCAGGTCTTTCAGACCATCTCCATCCAGTACAAAAGCACGAGTGGATTGAACCACCTCTGCCAATGGGCCGGTAAAGGATCGCACCACCTGCTGACCGCTTAAGCCTGGCAAAGGTCGATCGCCGCAGAGCGGTCAGCTGCAAAAGCAAACACTGGGCGCAAGCAAGCAATATCGAAGACCTCATCAATGGCAGGGCTGAGACCGGCAAGGATCAAAGTCCCTTCTCGACCCTGAACCTCACGACGGATGGTCAACAAAGCGCCAAGAGCCGCTGAAGTCAAATGGACCACGCCTTCAAAATCGACAATCAATTTGGGACGGTGCACGGTGACCGCGGCATTCAATGCTGTGCTCTCCAAAGCCCGCACCAGAGATTCATCAAGCAATGAGCCGGTTTGAAAACCAACAATACTGATGTCGCCGAAGGTCGTGGACTCGATGGCTTGATCCAAATTTTGATCAAAAGGGTGAGATGTCATGAATCCTTCATCGACCAAATCAAGGATCTGTTTCATGAAAAAGCTCGCTGTGGCCAGCGGTTGTTCCTCCCAACAGGTGAGGAGGCAACCGGTGGCCCCAGCGAGCAGGGGTCGTGTAAAAATCTGCTTTAGCGAATCGTAGAGCCGTAACCAAGGGTCTCAGAGAGACCAGGGAAGAGAACATCCTCAGTCTCTTCTTGGATGATGATCTCAGGCCGCATCAGGAAAAGCACCGTCTTTTCGCTCTTGGATTGCTTGCGATTGGTGAAGAACCGGTTGACCCAAGGGATCTTGGAAAGCATTGGAACGCCAACCTCGGTTTCAAATTCATCGACCTGACGCTGGCCACCAAGCATGACGGTGCCTTTGTCGGGCACAGAAACCGTGGTTCGGATTTGGTTCACCGCGATAATCGGCAGTTCGATTTCACCGGCAAAGTTGCCAACACCGCCGCCAGCACCACCGGCACCGCCGCCGCCGCCGCCGCCACCGCCGGGACCGCCAAAGCCACCGCCGCCACCACCAGCTGCACCGGTGAAGGCCGTCTTCTTGAGTTCCACAAGCTCGGACGAATCGAACCAGCTGGTGAGCTGGACATAGCGACGGTCGGCTGAGACCACCGCCGAGACATCAAGGGTGATGCCTGAAGAAACCCGACCGATGATGGGCTGGAACGCACCGGTCGCGGTACCCGTAATGGGTACCAAGCCAGAGACAAAGGCTTCTTGGCGTTGCAGAGCCATCCAAGCTCGCTGGCCGTTGAAGAAGGTCAAGCGAGGTGCGGTCAGCACCACGGAACGGTCGTCCGCCTGGGTGGCTTCAACCAAAAGATCGACTTGCACGTCATCGAGGAATTGAATGCCGGAAGAGAAGGCTGGGGCCTGATTGCCGAGCGCTGAAGCGAAGGCCGTGTCGGAACCAACCGAATCAAGGATGTCAAAGGAGTTCTGGAGGACACCAAACGGTGCAAAACCCTCGGTTGCCCGAATCGGTGCATATCCACCAGAGAAGACATAGGGGATCTCGTCGGGTCCGAAGAAGGGGAGCTCATCAGGGTCAACGATCAAACCGCCCCAAGGAATCGCGTTGTAGTAGCCATTGCCGCCACCTTGGCCGCCGCCACCAGCACCACCACCGCCTTGACCGCCTTGGCCACCCTGTTGTTGGCCAGGGATCGGCACCTGATCGAAGCCGCCGTAGAGCAGCGGATCGCGGAGCGTGCCATCTTCACCAAAGAAGTCAGACAAGTGACCCAGGGGGTTCATGGCCAACTGCTGCTGACGAAGGTTGTCGTTGGTGTTGAAATACATGTCCAAGTCGATGCCAATGCGCTCAAACCAGTCGGTCGAGACATTCAACACTCGGGCTTCCATGTTGATTTGGATGGCCCGAATGTCGCGGAGCATGTCCAGAAGATCACCAATTTGCTTGTGCCATTTTGGCGCGGTGTAAATGACGAGGTTGTCGCCACCAGCTGTTTCTTCTGCATTCAGAGGCGGGAAGATTTTGATGGTGCTCTTGGAGTTCCGGTTGTAGACGATGGCATCGCCACCCCAGTCGGCCGGGACGTTCTCATAAATCAATTCCAAAATGGCGTTGACCAACTCACCACGTGGGATGGCATCGCCGTCGTCGTCGGCGTCTCCAAAGAGGCTGCCGCCACCGCCGCCGCCGAAGCCGCCACCGCCGCCGCCACCGCCGCCGCCCTGACCACCTTGTTGTCCACCCTGACTGAGGGCAGCGCCAAGGTCGAGGCGAGGGCCGTCATCGAAGTAGGGCACGGGGAAAGTGAGGTCACGGATGTCGTAAACCAACGGCTGATAATCGCGGTCAAGAGCGCTGCGGCTGGTCACGGTCAACAAGCCATTGCGAATCGCATAATCAGCACCGTCTTCGGTGGGGTCAGCCCCATCGTTGACCTGCTCAAAGATGATGCGGAAGGCATCTTCGACCTTGACCGAGGGCACGTTAATTGAGACTTCGGTGTCTTCCGTCACGCCCAATTCATCAAGGGCGGTCCAATCTTGGTGGATGTTCAAACCTGTGGCATTTTCAATCCAAGACAGGACGTCGCTGAACGGCGCATCGGTGAATTCCAAAGGAATTTCCGACTGCATGCTGCGGTAAATGGATTTTTCTTTCGCAGAGGGGGCGTAGCCGGTCTCGTCGTATCGACGCTGGCTGAGCTCCTCCCAATCTTCGGGGTACTGAAGCACTTCGTTGATGCCACGCATGCCGGGGCCATCGATGTTGGGCACCGGCATCATGAACCGCCCTTGCACCTCAAGCGTTTGCTCGGTGTAGGTGTACTCCTGAAGACGCTTTTGCTCCATGTAGTCCACGTAGATCTTGGACGTGCGGATGAGGTCCCGCATGGCCAAACCTGCAGGGTGAGACGGATCCAAGAACAGAATTTCGTCAACAACCTTCAAAGCTTCGGCGTACTTCTGCTCTTCTTGGAGCTGACGAACACGCAGGATTTTTTCATTGATGCTGCGTTCAATGCGGCCAGACTCGGCCGTATCGGCGGCCGACTTTTCGTCACGGGCATTGCGGATGGCCAGCTCTTGTTCAACCTGCTGCTGCAAGGCTCGCGCCTCGTCAATTTGCAACAGCAACGCTTCGGCAGACTCATACAAGCCTGTGAATTCAGATGTGGTGAACAGGTTTCGGGCCCGGGAGAGTTTGACTCGACCGGTCAGCACCACGTTCGTCGCACCGGAATAGTCTTCTCGTTCGAGAAGCTCGCCACCCCGCTGCATGGAAGCCTCGAATTCGACCCTTGCTTGTTTCAACAGCACAGAGCGCTCGTTCACGACGGCATCAATGGTGGAGCCCCGGTCCAACATCGAAGCCGCTTCGTCGCGAATCATTGAAGCATCTTCGTTGCCTGGGTCTTCCGCCAGAACTTCTTCGGCTGCGGCAATGGCCATTTCCCAACGGCCTTTGGCAAGGTGGTCGCGAGCGGATGCCAAGGCTGGGTTTTCCTCTGCTTCCACAACTTCTGCGACCGGTGCTTCGGGCACGGGTGCATTTTGTGCAAACACTGGAGAGACAAGGCAGGCCGCAAAAGTGGCGACACCGATGAACTGAGGTTCGAGCTTCACTGTTGGCTCCTCAGGCCGCCTCCGGCGGCCATTACAAATATTCCTCCACCGACCTTTCGGCCGGTCCCCGACAATCTGTCAGAGAGGCGAACCTTACCTTCTCGAATACCCCTGCTGCAACACGCAACGCGGATTCGCGGTGGTTCTTTTGTGAGATGAATCCCCTTGCCGAACATCAGCCACGAACATCAGCCATCTGGGCGACAAAGTCGTCGAACAAATACGCTGAGTCGTGGGGCCCAGGTGAGGCTTCTGGGTGGTACTGGACCGCAAAAATAGGCTGAGAATCGTGCCGAAATCCAGCCACCGTGCCGTCGTTGACGTGCCGGTGGGTGATGGAGCATCCGGCCGCCTCCAATGAAGCCGCCTCGACGCAAAAACCATGATTTTGACTCGTAATCTCGATTCGATCCCGACCTGCGGCATGCACGGGCTGGTTGGCCCCCCTGTGGCCGAACTTCATTTTGGTCGTTTGGGCCCCCAGAGCAAGGCTTAACAGCTGGTGGCCCAAGCAGATACCAAAGGTTGGGACCTCCCCAGCCACCTCCCGAAGGGTATCAATGGCCTGATCCACCGCCGCTGGGTCGCCCGGACCATTGCTGACAAACAGGCCCTCCGGCTCCAAGGCACGGATTTCAGAAGGGGAGCTGTTGGCCGGCAGGGCGTGGACCTCACAGCCCCGGTCGACCAGATGCTTGTAAATGGTTCGCTTGGCCCCACAATCCAAGGCCACCACGCGGTAGGGATGGTCTTTGGCCCGGACACGATCCTTGGGCATGTCGCGGGCACCGTCCCACCAACCCCCCAAATCTTCGCTGGGGCGGTGAGGGGCCTCTGGGCCCGCAGACTCGGCCAAATTGGCCCCGGACATGTCTGGAGCCGCTCGAGCTGCCGCGAGCAGCGATTCCGGGGTCTGGGCTGGATCGTTGGAGATGGCGCCTCGCATGGCACCTGATTCCCGAAGCCGACGGACCAACGCCCGGGTGTCCAAGCCTTCCATCGCGGGGATACCGGACTGGGCCAGCCAAGTTGGGAGTTCGGTCTTGGCCCGGCAATTGGAGACCAAAGGGGTGGCTTCACGCACCACAAAGCCAGCCACTTGGGGATGGGCGCTTTCGCCGTCTTCCGTTGTGATTCCAGTGTTGCCAATCTGGGTGGCGGTAAGGACCAGGATTTGGCCCTGGTAGGAAGGGTCGGTCAGCGCTTCCTCGTATCCCGTCATGGCCGTGCAAAAGACCACTTCACCGGTTTTGGTCGTTGTATCGCCGAATCCCCTCCCTCTCCAAACGGATCCGTCTTCAAGGACAAGCAACGCTGGGGTCGACTCGGTGTTCATCAAAAGCGGATTGTAGAAAGACTTGCCGTTGTAGGCTTCGGTTGTGGATCTCTTTGAGCCCAATGGGCCGCCAAGTTGGGTGCAAGTTGCAGTTGAGCGTGGGCTGAGTCTTGATGCCGACGTCCTCACCTATGCCGTCCCCTCTGAACTGCATCCCATCGCCCTGGGTGCTCGCGTTCGAGTGCCGTTGGGCCGCGGTGCAACCCCAACCGCAGGCTGGGTGGTGGCCCCAGGGACGGCCCCAAACCTCGCCCCAGAACGCATCAAACGAGTCATTGATGTTGACGATCGTGTCACCCCTCTGCCGGAGTCATTGATCGATGTCTCTCGGTGGGTGAGCGACTACTACCAATGCCCCATGGGCATGACGTTGGCTTCCGTGGTCCCAGCGGCGGTAAAGCGTGGCACCGGTCGCACCCTCAAGCGTCATTGGTCCCGATCATCCACCCCCCAACCCGACCGTCTTCCACCTGGGCAACGTCGAATTTTAGAAGTGCTCAACACACACTCTGGGGATGAACCTCTCCCCGAATCGGAACTGCTCGAAGCCGCAGGAGTCAAAACCAGGGGCCCCTTGCAGGCTTTGGAGCGGGCAGGGCTTTTGAAATTCACGCTGGTAGAAGCAATCCGCGGGAGCGATATTCCAGGCGGGCTCGACCCGAGACGGCCCGATTGCCTCACCGACGAACAACAAAAAGTCATCCAATCGATTGGAGAAGCCATCCCTGATGGCGCTTCGGTTCACGTGTTGCATGGGGTCACCGGTTCAGGGAAAACCGAGGTCTACTTGCAACTCATCGAGCAGGTTTTGGCCGCAGGCAAAACCGCGCTGATGTTGGTTCCCGAAATCGCACTGACACCACAGACTGGCGCGCGACTCTCGGGAAGATTCCCCGACCACCGGGTCGCCATTTTGCACTCAGGATTGCACGCCAGCCAACGTCACGCCGAGTGGCAGGCGGTTCGTTCGGGTGAAGCCCGAGTGATTTTGGGGGCGCGCTCGGCTGTCTTTGCCCCGGTCTGTGAACGCAAACTGGGATTGGTTGTGGTGGATGAAGAGCACGAGAGTTCGTACAAACAAGAACAAGCGCCCCGCTATCACGGTCGAGATCTGGCCATTCTGAGGGCTCATCGGGCCGAGTGCCCCATCATTTTGGGATCGGCCACGCCTTCCATGGAAACGTGGTCCAAAGCAATCAGCGGCCGTTGGCAGTTGCATCGCATGCGCTCGCGTCCGCCCGGAATGGCGCTGCCTCGAGTCGAAGTGGTGGATCTGGCTCGGGACCCAAAAAACCGCCATGACCGCAGCCTCGGCCAAACATTGATGAACGCCCTGCACGAGGTCACACAAGCTGGAGACCAAGCCATTGTGTTGCTCAACCGACGAGGTTGGGCGTCTTGGATTGGGTGTTCCAGTCAAACATGCGGCTACACCTTGCGTTGTGAATCTTGCGAAGCATCGATGGTGATGCACCGCGATCACCGACTTCCCCAAGGAGGCCACGTCAAATGCCACCATTGTTTGCGGGCAAACCGACTGCCTTCTAGTTGCCCTGTCTGTGGAAAAGGTTTGATCAAACTTGGACTGGGCACCCAACGCTTAGAAGAAGTCCTTCGTGAGGAATTGCCTCATCTGGACGCGCATCAAATCGTGAGGGTCGACTCGGACCGAATCTCTGGACTCCAAGACTTGCACGAGATCTTGGGGGCGTTCGGGAGGCGTGAAATTCGAGTGTTGCTGGGCACCCAGATGATTGCCAAAGGCTTGGACTTCCCGGGAGTTCGGCTGGTGGGTGTGGTGAGTGCAGACACCGCCTTGCAACTTCCGGACTTCCGAGCCTCAGAACGCACCTTTCAATTGGTCTCGCAAGTGGCCGGTCGCGCTGGTCGAACCGCCGATGGTCCCCAAGCGCAAGTCATTGTGCAGTCCATGCACCCAGACAATCCAGCGGTCCTGCATGCCGCCGCACACGAATGGGATCGATTCGCAGAACACGAATTGGCCATGCGGACCGGGGCAGGGTTACCCCCCGCCAAACGGATGGCGCGGATTGTGTTTCGCGATCGAGATCTCGATGCTGCCATGGTCATGGCCGACGCCGCCGCCCAAGCGCTCACGAACAGCCAAGAGAAGATCGAACTCTTGGGCCCAGCTCCCTGCCCCATGGCTCGAATAGATGATCGCCATCGCATTGGTCTGGAAGTGCTCGGCGAGACCCCAGGGACCTTGGGACGGGCCTTGGCAAAGGCCCGAGTCGCTGGGGGACTCAAACCCGGTGAAAAAGTGGTCATTGATGTGGACCCGACCAGCCTGCTGTAACCAGACATCACAGACATAACTGCACAATTGGACAAATCGGCACCATTGGATCTCAACCCCAGCCCCTTGAGTTCGAGGGTGGCCTGCGGCCGAATCAGACCCCATGTTGCAGCCAGAAATGGCCCTCCCACCGCCCATTCCGAAGGAGCGGCGACGGCCCAGTGTGCTGCTGGCCGATGCCGATCCCGCGCGCCGAGGACTGCTGGCCCACCACCTGCGTCACGTGGGGCACGAAGTATGGGAAGCCAACAACGCCGCCAGTGCCTTCGAACTTTTTGAGTGTCATCACCCGCCGCTTCTCTTGGTCGACCAAAACCTTCCGGCGAAGGGGGCCGAGCGTTTGTTGCGACATTCAAGAGAGCTGGGACAAAGAACCCCGTCAATCTTCGTGTGGTCGGTGCTGGTGCAAAACAAACAAACAGGATTCGACCCAATGCCCCTGTGCGATCAAGTCCTGCTCACCCCGACCAACCATGATGATGTGCATCGGACCCTGGCTCCGGGCATCCGCCTGCTGGGGCTTCTTGAATCCCTTGAGTCAGAACGCGACGCCGCCCGAATCGCCTTAGAAACCGCCCACCGGGAAACCAAACGGGCCCAAATGGCCACCGAACGGATGCGTCGTCAGGCCCTGACCGATGATCTGACCCGCCTGGGGAATCGACGGGCCGCCCTCGATCACCTGAAAGATTGTTGGGACAAAAAAGGATCTCTGGGAGTGGTCATGCTTGACCTGGATCATTTCAAAGAGATCAACGATCAATTTGGGCATGGGGTGGGCGACGTGGTTTTGGAAGCCGTCGCGACCCGCTGGCGGCGATGCACCCGATCTGGAGATCAGCTCTACCGGATGGGCGGGGAAGAATTTCTTTTGCTCTGCCCAAGGGCAGACGAAGGGGTGACGGTCTTGGCAGCAGAGCGTTTGCGACGCTCGCTTGAGGAGCAGCCCATCATCACCGACGCAGGCCCCATCGCCGTCACCCTGAGTGCCGGGGTTGCCGCCCGAACCTTGCCGATGAACTCACATCACGCACTGCTTCGGGCGGCCGACCGAGCGCTCTATCGGGCGAAAGACGCAGGACGAAATCAGATTCGGTGTGAATCCAGTCAACGCCGCGCTGGCTAGTTCAACGCTCAACGGGCTGCTCGGCGTCCCGCCAGCCACGCCATCCCCCGTCCATCGAAATGACGTTGGTGTACCCCATGGCCACCAATGATTCCGCGGCGATGGCCGAGCGGTAACCGCCACCGCAGTACAAGACCAAGCGTTCATCCTGATCCGGAATGGAAGACTCAATGTCACGCTCGATGACACCCTTGGACAAATGAATGGCGCCCGGGATGTGCCCCGCTGCAAACTCGCGTTCTTCACGCACGTCGATCAACGTGAACGATTTGCCTTCATTTTTTGCCTGAATAAGTTCATCCACAGTGCATTCACGGATCGCCCGACGGGCTTGGTCAACTCTGCTTAAAAATTTAGGATTGTGTTGCATGTATTTCCTAAATCAGGACTACAAATAGTCAACGACGCTCAACCTGCGTCTCTCTCACCCTGTCTTACTCTCTCTCTCTCTTACTTCAGGATAAACAAATCATGATTCGCTGCACTTTTGCCGCCGCTGCTCTTGCTGTCGTCTCAACCGCCAACGCTGATCTCGTGATCGACTCGGCCTTGGGCACCACCCTCGATGTCTCGCACTCCGTTGGCTCCGGCGACCTCACCTCTTACATGGTGATCGACTTCGGTGCGACCGGTGGCGACAGCGTGGCGTTCAGCTACTCATGGAGTGGCCCCACGACCCCGACCAGCAACGACATGATTGAGGCCATTGTGGCTGCGGGATTTCTCAGCTGGGAGTACACCGACTACTCCTTCGGCCGTGCGGTGGACAATTTCTCTTACGGAGACATGTCTGGGGATCCGAGCTTTTATTGGGGGCTGAGTTTGGGGGACGTGGTTGACCCCGGCGTTTCTTGGGCCGGTTCTCCGGTGGGCGTCTCAGACAACTTGTTGAGCAACAACTCACTCGATGGGTGGTACAACGGCTTCAACGATGATTACTCCACAATTCCGCCGGCCCTCCCGTTGGTCCCCGCACCCGGTGTGTTGACCGGGTTGCTTTTGGCGGTGGGCCCACGCCGACGCCGACGAGCAACCCGCTGAACTTTTGCCTGAACGCTTCGTACCATTGGTCCCATCTCCAATGTTTGGAAAGGACCACCGATGCTGCTTTTAACTCCGCTGTTTCTTCTCTTCTTTTTCAACGACCTGAACTCTGCTGATGACGTCTTGGTCGAGCACCAGTTCAATGCCGTGATGATTCAGAACGGTCTGAAAATTGAAGTCGAAGGCTCGGGACCGGATGCCTATGTGGTTGAATTGAATGGCGATCGTGTTCCCGCCGATCGAACCCGCTGGCTCCAGGGCATGCTGCAAATTTTGGACGAAAACGGGGGCGTGCTTGTCAGCATGCCTCTGATTTCGTCCAGTGCGCAGGGCCGAAGCGCTGTTGCGAACTTGTCCCCCCAAGAAATGCGGAACCCACAAAAGCCAAACAAAGGCTCGGCCGGCTTCCTTGGAATCCAAATGGCCCCGGTCGAACAACTGCCACCCAACAGTGAGGATGGAAAGCCATGGGATATTGACGCGAGCCGATGCACAATGGTCGTTTCTGTTTCCCCCAACTCCCCCGCGGCATCGGCAGGCTTGCGAGCAGGCGACATCATCATTCCGCAAACAAAACGCAGTGTTGATCCAGAAACATTGTCATCCACCATCGCAGGCATGGAACCAGGAACAACCGTCTCGGCCATCATCATCAGAGACGATCGCAAAATGAAAGTGGAGATCGAATTGGGAGTCCGGCCCGCGGACATGCCCATGCCGAACCCATCGCAAGCCGAAGCTCAACTGCAAAGCCTTATGGAGAATTTCCACCGTCGGGTCCATGATCGCATGCAGCGTTTCGAGCGCGAAAATCTAGCGCCACTGCTCCAAGAAGCCCAACGTGAGGTAGAAAATGCACATGCACAGCAAAATCGAATGCAATGGGAGCAGGACATGAATCAACTCATGTCTCAATTCGAAACCGAGGTGGAACGACGATTCAAGCAACTCGAACAAGATTTTCGGCCTTGGGCGGCCGATCTCGGAGAGCACCTTCAGAAGCGTCTCCACCAATGGAGTGAAGGGATTGGCAAGTGGTCCGATGAAATGCGAGCCAAAGAAAAGTCTGAATCACGCATAGAGGACCTTTGACCTTCCAAAATCTTCACGCGGGTCCGAAGTGAACCCAGCGCCATGACTCGCTCGTTGCTGCAAGTTTTGAACCAAGGTGTTAAAAAATTTGTAGCCAATGCTACAAGCCTGCCATCCCCAATCAATCTTGACTTTCTCGTGGCTCCTCATTGTGGGGGCGAATGCCACCCACGCAGACACTTTTCGCAAAGCGCATCACACCCTTTGGAATCCCACACCCCGCAGCGAGTAGAGGTCGATGAGCGCCGACCGACCAGATTTCACTGAAAGCCCTTACACCGTCGACGCTGGAGCTTGGCAATTGGAAATGAGCTTCGTGGATTACAGCCGAACCGACGATGCCGAAAGCACCACGCTGGCACCAATCAACTTGAAAGTGGGACTGCGGCACGACATGGACATTCAATTCGTCATGGATCCGTTTGTCATTTCTGATGACGGGACCCAAAAAGTCGATGGTGTGGGAGACGCTCAGATTCGGCTCAAGATGAACCTTTGGGGAAATGATTCCGAAGGCGATGCCTTCGCCTTCATGCCTTTTGTTTAAATCCCCACTTCAACCAACGGCATTGGCAGTGACAAAGTTGAAGGGGGACTGATTTTCCCGTACGCCACGTCATTAAGTGAGACTGTGGGCCTTGGCTTGATGTTTGAAACAGACTTTGTGCACAACGCAATGGAAGACAATTACGACGTCGAATATGTAGGAACCAGCGTGTTCGGTTTTGAGATCACCGAAGCATTGGGCACCTACCTTGAAGGCATTGCGATTCTGCGGCCCGATGCCGATGAGGATTTCACTTCAATTTTGGGCATGGGAGTGACGTATGAAGTCGCGACCGACACTGTGCTTGACGCAGGGTGCAACTTCGGTCTGGAAGGTACGGCGGACGACTTCAACTTCTTCACCGGCATTTCCATTCGTTACTGATTCGAAGAGCAGCCGGGGAGATCACTGGCTCTGGACCGGAAAAAGAAGCTGACCTTTTTGCCCAGCACCCACGCTTCGCACGTGCGGCAAACCATCCTTCACTGCATAAGTAACCAGACCGTCGGTCCAGCAATCATGAACTTCGATTGGAGGTTCTGCCGGGAAAGCGCCGGTACGAAATCGTTCCCGATAAGCCGCCAGTACCAGAGATATCGATTGAATTTCCATGTGCCTCAATCGAATTTGATCGAACGCCTTGGTGAGATCAGGAAGAAGAAGATCGATGACGAGATTGCCAGTGCCTTCGAAGGCCTCCCGATCCGCGCGATCCCAGAGAGGCGATTCACAATATTCCGCTTGAGCCGCCAAAGTGTTGGCATACAACTCACGGGTGCTCCTCCGATCTGGCATCCACTGGGCGAGGAAAGGTGCGGTCAAAGAATTCAATCGGTGGTCAACGACAATGGGAAAGCCCGTGAACCCCGCCCCATCATCCACCGACCAAGTGCCGGTTTCGCCAATGAATATCCCATTCCCGGCACCATCATCTGAGTAGACACGTTGGAGCACATCGTCGAACATGATGTATTCCCCCTCAAGGTTGAGAGGCTCCAAAGCATCCAAAGCCAAAACCAGCTCCCCTTCAAGTTCTGCCAACACCTCATCGGAATAGTTCATTCCGTGCGCGACGAGCAACTGTGAGATCGTCTCGACTTCCAAAGACAAAATCGACATCCCTACCAACTGATTGATAAGCGTTGGGTGCTCTTGGCAAAGCACAGAGATCCGACGCATCGCACGGAGATCCTCAAGGCCTCCACCCTCACCTTGGATCAAAGCATGATCCTTGAGTCGAAGCGCAGCTTTTCTCAAATCATCCAAATGCGGAAGCGGAATGGTGAGCGCAGATTGCTCCCAACTCCAGGGGTTGACGTTTTTGCTTTGATCTGGATCTGAAACCAGTTCCGGCCACAGGGCGGTGTCTTCGGGACTGAGATCTCGCGAATGACCCAAATCAAAGCCCAGCACTTCGCAGCGGCTGGCTTCTTGGAGCATTTCTGGAGCGTGTGGATCATCGGCGTGCATGGCCATCAACGCTTTCCGCATCTGGGGCCACCCTCGATTTTCGCCCGGAACGTGCGCAAACTGGGCGTTCAATGCCACAACTGGATCAAAGGTCAACACCCGTTCGACGGAGGTGTAGCGGGCCCACAGTAATCCATAGACCAGAGCCATTGCGGCCAAAGGCCATCTCATGATTTTCCAGAATTTCACAAAGGTGGGAAAAAATGATCGAAGTCTGCTCATCAAGAGTACGGTACCAGACAAAAAACGCCCGGACAGAAGTCCGGGCGTTCTGTCTGCGATCACCCCCCCCGGCGATCGCAACAGTTCTTTTGCACCATTCAACGTTTGTTGAACAAACGTCTCAAGTCACGCAACATAGCGCCAGCTTCTTCTGGAAGCTCCAGCTGGTCGAAGTGGATGGTTGAAGGCTGCCATCCCGTTTGGGTCATCACCATACGGGTGTTGCCGTAAGACAACTCTCGATGGACGACACCGACCAATGCGGGTGCCGCCAAGAGACCATCACCAGAATCACATTGGACGGACGCTTCGGTATCAAGACGTCCCTTGGCCACGGCCGTCTGTAAGGTGGAGGCCAAGAAGTGGTTGGGCTGGTCGTACTCGCTCAACCAAGTGGCATCCCAACATCGGATACAACGTTCGGTACCACTGAATTTCACTTCGTTGGCGTTCCAAATTTCCCACACTGCTTTGGTTGAAGCTGGGATTGCTGCAGAAGAGTGTCGAAGATCCAGATCCATACCAAGCAGAACGACTTCATGATCAATCATGCCTTGGACTGGTTCAAAGCCCAGCAACAAGCGATTGGACGTGGAGGCGTAATCGGATCCGTCAAGGTGAATGGTGCCGGTGCCATCCCCCACGATGCCGCCCTGCGGGACTGAAGCATCAACCACTGGCCAGGCCATGGCGGAGTACTCGGAAGCAGATGCCTCATCCACGACCACCGCGGCGCCGGAAAGATGGTTGTGCCGGATTGGCCGGAATTCTGAATCGGTTGCCACAACCACCAAGAAGCCACGGGCCAAGTAAGAGCCGTCGGGCTCTTCCATGCCGAGACCATTGGGGTACAACGCTCCAAACGGTGCCACGGATCCACCAAGGCGATCTCCATCAGAGGAGCGCCACCACGTAGGCTGGTTGCCAGTGAGCACAATGGTCTGATCCAGGAAGACGCAGCCTCCGACACCATCAACCAAGTACATGTGCAACTGAACCGCATCGGGATGGTCGTTGCTGATTTGGATCAAAGTATCCAATCGAACCTCACCGTTGGGATCGTGCTCCACCACAACATCCGGGAAGACCAAGACAGAGCCTTTGAGACCTGCGTCACCACGGGTCGGATTGTCGTCGGTTTCACAAGGATTCGGTGCACAACTGGTGCCATCACCGCCATAAACGCCACCTTGGCTCAGACAACAGGCTTCGATGGCGACCACACATGATTCACCAAAGCAGCAGGAGCCTTGAGGTTCACATTCATCCGGTTGCCCGTTGCCGTCACAGTCTTCGCTGGAGCCTTCCGCGATATCGCAGTCGTCTGGCTGCCCGTTGTCGTTGCAATCGGCCTCACAATCGTCAGGCGTACCGTCCTCATCACAATCGCTCTGGCAGTCGTCGGGAGTGCCGTTGCCGTCGCAATCGTTGTCTTGCAGATCACACTCATCGGGGATGCCGTTGAGGTTGCAGTCGTTGCCATCAATTTCACAACGATCTGGGATGCCAGATCCATTGCAATCCTCAGACGGTTCGCAGATATCAGGGATGCCATTGGCATCACAGTCCGAGAGATTTTGGCAATCATCTGGAGTGCCATCGGCGTTGCAATCCACCTCGCAGGCGTCAATCAAGCCATCAGAATCGCAATCAGATTGGCAATCGTCAGGAACACCGTTGGCGTCACAGTCGTTGGCTTCCAAGTCACATTCGTCAGGAACTCCATTGCCGTTGCAATCGTTGCCGTCGAGCTCGCATCGGTCAGGAACGCCCGAATCGTTGCAGTCTTCAGAAGGCTCACACACATCCGGGATACCGTTCTGATCGCAATCGGAAAGATCTTGACAGTCATCTGGTGTGCCATCGGCATTGCAGTCAACTTCGCAAGCGTCGATCAAACCGTCGGAATCGCAGTCAGGTTCGCAATCATCGGGAATGCCGTTGGCATCGCAGTCATTCCCTTCGATTTCACAACGGTCTGGAAGACCATTGCCATTGCAATCCTCGGAAGGCTCGCATTCGTCAGGAGTTCCGTTTGCGTCACAATCGGGCAAACCTTCACAATCATCTGGGATCCCATTGGCGTTGCAGTCACCAGAGTCTTCGCAGGCGTCGGGGATCCCATCGCCGTCACAGTCCTCTTGGCATTCGTCAGGAACACCATTGGCATCACAGTCGTTGCCATCAAGTTCGCAGCGGTCCGGCACACCTGATCCGTTGCAATCTTCGAAAGATTCACAAGCGTCAGGCGTGCCATTTGCATCGCAGTCAGCCTCACATGCGTCAGGCACACCATTGACATCGCAGTCGGGTTGGCATTCGTCAGGAATGCCATTCCCGTCGCAATCATTGATGTTTTCGCAGACGTCAGGGGTGCCATTGCCATTGCAATCTTCAAGCCCTTGACAGTCATCTGCCACACCGTCCCCATTGCAGTCCTTTTCGCAAGCATCGGGAATGCCATCACTGTCGCAATCTGCATCACATTCGTCGGGTATTCCGTTGCTGTCGCAGTCGTTGCCATTCAATTCACAGCGGTCGGGAATGCTGTTGCCGTTGCAATCTTCGCTGGGTTCACACACATCAGGGGTGCCATTGGCGTCGCAGTCAGCGAGATCTTGGCAGTCGTCTGGCGTTCCATCAGCATTGCAGTCCACCTCGCAAGCGTCGGGGAGGCCGTCTCCATCACAATCAGGATCACATTCGTCAGGGATGCCGTTGGCGTCGCAGTCGTTGCCATTGACTTCGCAGCGGTCGGGCACACCGCTTCCATTGCAATCATCAAAGGGTTCACAAACATCAGGAGTACCGTTGGCATCGCAGTCGGCAAGATCTTGGCAGTCATCCGGGGTGCCGTCGGAGTTGCAATCCACCTCGCAAGCATCAGGGATGCTGTCCCCATCACAATCGGCTTGGCAGTCGTCAGGAATGCCGTTGGCATCACAGTCGTTGCCGTCGGTTTCACATTCATCTGGAATCGAATTGCCATTGCAATCCTCGAAAGATTCACACTCATCGGGCTCACCATTGCCATTGCAATCCGTCAGGTCTTCGCAATCATCCGGAAGACCATTTCCATTGCAGTCAACGATGGGACAAGGGTCCATGTCGCAAGTGCCACACTCGAGCCAAGAACCACCAACGCCTCGACAGAATCCGTCAGTGACATCATCAAGGCACAAAGCGCCTTCGTCGTTGGGACACGGAAGGCAACATCGACCACGTGGGGTGCATGATTTCTGAGAACAGAGGGTTCCTGGCCCAGAGAACACACCACCTTGTGCCACACAATCTTCTTCAAGAGTGTCGAAGCATGTCCCGTCGCACAGGCAGCACGCGCCGCCAACGTAGTTAAAGGAGTAACGGACCCAAACCTCGGCTTGGCCCACATTGGGGCCTACCACGAACAAAGACCCTCCAGGAGGAGCGGCAAAGTCATTGTCACCCTCAAAACCAACCTCGACTTGACCCGATCCAGTCAGATCATCAAAGCATGATTCAGGCAAATCAATTCGCAGGTCACCATCGACACGGTCGTAGACCCGCCCGCATCCGTAATCACAGGAAGCACCAGCAGGCAGTGGGTTTGTTGCACACGCTTCAATTCCGGTTTCGTCCAGCAAGGTGGTCTCAGGGAAGCCAATCCCACAGGGACCATTCACCAAGCGGAACTCGACGTTGTAAGGAACACTGGTATCAATCGGCTCCGATGAAACATTCAGGAGCTGAAGCTTGGCCACAACTTTAGATCGAACCTCGAGTTCCGCGCCAGTCAATTCAAACAGACCACCATTGGTATCAAACTGAGGGACTTGAACCATCCACTCTTCACCGTTGGGAGAATTCAAGCCAACGCCCCTTGCCACTTGGGTGCGGCAATCCTCACCAATGCAAGCTGAAACATCGCCCTGATGCAAACCACCAGCGGAGGCGCAGGATTCTCGACTTTGCTCTGGGATACATGTTCCATCAACCAAGCAGCACGCACCGCCACATCCATCGGTACCACAAATTGTCCCGTACCCACCCCAAGATCCACCGACTGTTTCACACTCTTCGATGGTGATGCCATCCCCACATGTGCCGTCGTTCAAACAACAGCGACCAACCAACGGACAAATCACAGATGACTGGCCACTGATGCAGCTCGTGCCAACACCTTGGAATCGACCGCCAGAAGCAATGCATTCAGCTTCTTCAAGTTCAGTGCAACACAAATCGGCAGTGCAGCAACCACCCAAAAGCGAAGCAACACATGGCTCGTCAGCACATGTCACACCCACCGGCTGCGGCTCACCACCGGTGGCCAAGCAAACATCAACCGGGAAATTTTCAATGCACTCGCCGGCAATGCAGCAAGCAGCGAATCCTCCAAGGCCGTCTGGGCGTCCGGCTTCGTCACCCAATGGATCTCCACTGCCATCATTGAATTGCGCAAAAGATGGTGCAGCGCAAACGACGAAAAGTGTGCTGAACAACAGTCGGCGGATAAAGTCCACAGCAAGCCCCCTTGGCTTCATCCACCACCTAACCATGTCATTCGGAAGATCCCACCCCCGAAGTAGGCAGTATTAGACATTATGAAGATCTAATATTCAAGCATGAAATCTATTTTCGGACCTTGCTGGATTCTGGGATTGGCAAACAGTGCCGGCCTAGAGTCCATCCATGGGACCAGTTGTTGCCGCATTCACACTCTTATTCGCCGCCAATGGTGCAAATCCCGCCACAAATGAAGTTGATTTGCAACCGACCCAGTGGCGTGTGGTGCTCGACGGGGTGATGGGTGGGCTTTCCAGTGGGAAGCTGACCGAGTCAAAATCTGGACTCAAATTCACCGGTGAACTTTCCCTCAAAAACAATGGCGGATTCGCGTGGGCCAGAACACGTCGGCTTGATTTGGACCGCAACTTCGACGGATTTGAAATCGAAGTCCAGGGTGACGGCCGCATATGGGACTTCATGATCGATTCATCCCGCCGCAGGGTGATGGCTGGCGGGTACCGGACCCGCTTCCAAACCAAAAAAGGCGTCCGAACCACCCATCGATTTCCTCTGTCAGGGTTCGAGGCCGTGAGTTTTGGCCAAGTTCTCGCACGAGGCGATCTCCGAGCTTCGGACTGCGCGGGCCTCGGAG
Organism: Phycisphaeraceae bacterium; assembly: GCA_004213555.1. Classification (GTDB taxonomy): domain Bacteria; phylum Planctomycetota; class Phycisphaerae; order Phycisphaerales; family SM1A02; genus UBA8653. The sequence continues at coordinate 99,267 of SHAP01000008.1, forward strand.
TTCTTATTGGTGACAAAAAGGAAGCCAGCTTTGACCTCACGCTGATCAAGATTACGACGTACTCAGCCCCACGTGCTCCATTGTCTGCAACCCAAGTGGGGATCCGAAGTCCAGAGCGATCCATCGTGCTTCAAGCCATCGAAATGGGTGTTCCCCGGTACAACGACGGCGATCATGTGGGATGCGCTGACCTGTACGAATTGGCCCTCAGCAGCATTCTGATGATGGGCGATGTCCCTGATGATCTTCGTGCAAAGACTCGGAAGGACTTCCGAGCAGCCATGGCACTGACCTCCGATGAGGATCGTGCCTGGTCGCATCGCCGCAACATGGATCGTTTGCTGGAACAAACTTCTGCAGCACCGTGACCCCCCCGAAGCCAAAGACAGACAACGGTGGGCCTGCCCGACTGTTGATCATTGGTCGAGTCCCACCAAACCTCACAACCGGTCAATCTCAACCTCAGATGCCCAATAATGGCGGCGTTTGAGGCTTTTGACACCTGTTAGCGGCCTTGACCTGCTTATTTTAGCTTTCTTGCTTGCCTTCTGGTCGGTCATTCTGCATGTTGTGGATGTGTGACGAATGTCGTCACGAACGAAGATTGAAGAGAACGCCGGTCCACCGGCAATCACAATTGGAAAGAAAGAGAGAGGACCACTATGTCCCGATTTGCATTTGCAGCCGTTCTTGGCGCGACCGCCATGGCTTCCGCCGACTTCGCTGGCGCTTCCTTCACCGA
>SHAP01000009.1 GCA_004213555.1 Phycisphaeraceae bacterium
AAATCATCTGGCACGGGTCGTTCACCGAACTGATCGCGAAACTCTCGCAGTTCAAATCTTTTGGGCTGGTTGGCTTGGAGCGGTCCGGCCTCGAGAACAAAGCGTTCGTTCAGCCACACTGAAGCGCCCTGCGGGAGATCTCGGTCGCTCTGCACGATCAGCTCAGCAGCATCAACGGTGATGGTGCTTTTGCTGGAAGCTTTCGGCAGTTCAGGGAAGGCTCGGGTGGCAAATGCGGGAACCATCCTTGGGCTTTGGCAGGCAAAAAGCAACAATGAGAACAACATCGAAGTGCGCACGGTTCTGAGCGTAGCATGGAGGTTCAGATGACGACTGTTGACGAGCCTGATGGTCCATTGCCCGACCGGACTTTGTCGCGGCCTTTGGCCCACATTGCGCAAGAAACCACCATTGATCCGAGGATTCCCGCCCTCGTCCCAGGCTTCGACGCGCCATTTTTTCAGGCGGGTCTGGCGGGGTACTCCGATGCTCCAATGCGTTTGATGGCGCGTCGTCATGGCTGTCCCTTTTGTGTTACTGAAGCGTTGCTGGATCGAACTTTGATTTCTGGTGGCAAAGGACGCACCCGCGAAGATCCGGATCTTTTGGCGGAGCAATGTGGTACCGGTGATTTGGAAGAAAATCGGGCCGCCGGACTGGAGGATCATCCCATAGCCGGGCAATTGATGGGGACCCAGCCAGAAGAAATGGCGCGGGGCGCTGAAATCCTCCTTGATTTTGGCTACGAGGTGGTGGACCTGAACTTTGCTTGCCCGGTGAAAAAAGTCAAGCGGCGCAACCGGGGAGGCCATTTTTTGGCCCACCCCGAGGAAGCCATTGCGGTGTTCAAAGCCGTACGTGAGGTTGTTCCCGACCAAGTACCCATCACCGTCAAGCTGCGCCGGGCTTGGGACGACACTGAAGCCATGACCGCAGCCTTTCACGAGGTGTTTGATGCCATTTACGACATGGGGGCCGCCTGGGCAACCGTGCATTGCCGCACGGTAGAACAGCGTTACAAAGGTCCAGGTCGATGGTCCTTCCTGACCGAACTTCGGGCCAAACATCCTGATCGGTTGTTTTTTGGTTCCGGTGATATCTGGACCGCGCAAGATGTGTTTGCCATGCTTGATGTCACGGGCGTGACTGGGGTCTCGGTGGCTCGGGGCTGCATTGGCAACCCTTGGATTTTTCGTCAGTGCCGCCAGATGATGGCAGGGCAAGCGCCCAGTGAACCCACCTTGTCCGAGCAACGTGATGTTTTGCTGGAGCACCTTCGACTTTCCACCGAGTTGCATGGGGAGCGAGGGGCCTCCAAGATGATGCGAAAATTCGGGATACGGTTTGCCAAGCACCACCCTGAAGGCAACCGCGTCAAATCCGATTTCATTGCTTGTGACTCTCGGGCGGCGTGGCATCGAGTGTTGGAAGCCCACTATCCCACCGATCAAAGCACCATTTCTACATAGGATCAACCCCATGAGTACCCACGATTTTGAATACGAGTGTGCAGGGACCAACGCCCGTGGATTGTTGGCGTTGCCCGAAGTTCGAGAAGGTGAGGAAGTACTTGCCCCGCCTTACCCCGGCGTTGTGGTGTGCCACGCTTGGAAAGGCCCAGGCTCTTTTGAACGTGAGCGGGCTGAAGAATTGGCGGAGATGGGCTTTGCGGTTCTGGTGGCCGACGTCTACGGAGGGGACCGGGCCAAGGACAATGATGAAGCTGCCGCCTTGATGAACCCGCTCATGGAAGATCGGGGTGGGGTGTTGAAGGATCGCCTTCATGCTTCGGTCGCAGCGCTGCAAAGCCATGAACTTGTTGATGCCTCCCGATGTGCGGCCATCGGATACTGCTTTGGTGGTTTGTGCGTGTTGGACTTGGCTCGTTCGGGTGCAGATTTGCGTGCGGTGGTCTCATTTCACGGTTTGCTGGCTGGTCATGAATTCGGTGCGACGCCAGTGGCTTCCGTCTTGGCCTGCCACGGCTGGGACGATCCAATGGCCACGCCGGAAGCAGTGGTTCAGTTCGGGGCGGAGATGACCAGGATTGGTGCCGACTGGCAGTTGCACGGATACGGCAATGCCATGCATGCCTTTACCAACCCGGCGGCCAACGATCCTGGTTTTGGGACGGTCTACGACTCCACCGCTGATGCGCGGTCATTCCGTTCTATGGTTGACTTCCTTTTTGAGCGTTTGGAAACGGACGACTGACCAGGCGTCTCATTGGTCCTCTGGCGCGGCTCCACTGCCGGATCGATCAGGTGCGATGGGTCGAGGGGGATTCCGCGGTGGGTTGGTTCGCAACGCTTCCATCATGGCATTGATTCCCGCTTCGAGTTGAAGGTCTTGTCCGTTCCAAAGGGCGACCGGATCGTCGATCACTTCGAGATCGGGAGCGACTCCATGGCCTTCCACCGCCCACGTGCCATCGGCCTCGTAGATACCAAACGTTGGTACCGCCACCGCAGCGCCATCGAGCAAGGCGGGGCCCCCGGTAATGCCAACCAGACCACCCCACGTTCGGGTCCCAATGAGGGGGCCAAGATTCGATCGTCGGAACAGCCAGGGGAACATGTCACCGCCAGAACCGGCCAGGCCATTGATCAACATGCATTTGGGTCCGAAGTGACCATCTGAGGGTGATCGCCAGTCGTCGCCATGCCGTCGCGCCCACCAGGACACAGGTTGCCGGTTCAGCAGCTCAATGAATCGGGTTGGGATTTGCCCGCCTCCGTTCCATCGCTCGTCGATGATTAAGGCTTCGCGATGCATTTCGGCAAAGAACTGAGAAACCAAGTCGGTCTGCCCTTCGATGCCTGTGTTGCGGACGTAGATGTAGCCCACCCGGCCGTCGGTTGCTTCGTGCACCTTTTTGCGGTTGGTGTCAATCCATGCAGCGTGCCTGAGTTCCGATTCACTTCCGATGGGGGTCACCATGATGTCGAAGGTGTTGCCTTCGCGTTCAAAGGTGGCTTCAATGCCAAAGCCAACCGTGCCCACCAATGCGGCCCAAGGGCTTCGATCTGAACCGAGGGGTCGACCGTTCACCGCGAGAAGTCGGTCGCCCGCTTGGACTCTGACTCCCGCATCCTCAAGAGGATGATGCTGCGCCTGAAATCCTGGTTCGGGCTGGACCACTTTTTCGACGGTCCAATGATCTTGTTCATAGACCCAGTCGACGCCAAGGAAGCCCACTGCGTCACGCGGAGGTTCTTGTGCTCCGCGGTCAAACATGCCCCAGCCGCCAGACAGGTAGTACGCGTGTCCCACATTCAGCTCGGCGATCATTTCCCGAATCACCCGGGCAACATCTTCCCGATCTCCACAGTCGTCCAACATGATGAGCGCTTCATCGAGGGCGGCATCCCAGTCCACGGCATGCATGTTTTCCACATAGAACGTGTCGCGGAACAAACGCCAAGCGTCGATGATCATTTGCCGCCACGCCTCGCGCGGCTCAAGATCCAAGAACAGTCCCTCAACCAGGACAGGTTCTTCTTGCATGCTCATCGCATCAAACAAGTCCCATCCTTCGGGGGTTGTACGCAAGAGGCCAGATCCATCGGCCAAAGGATCGAGCAGCAATGCCGGACCGTGGAAATTTACTTCGGCGTCCATGTCGTACGGATCGATGGTGACATGGAGTGGTGGTTGTTCGGGCTCGACCACAGTCGACCACACCAGGTGGATGTGGTTTCCAGCTCCGACGAGCGTGCTGATATTTCCCGCGGGTACATTGAGATGACGAGCACGAGCCAATACGCCTTCAAGATCCAACACCATCTCATCCGTTCCGACCACCAAGTCATCATTCACCATGGATTCCAATTCGACCGGATCGTCTTCGGATTGTGGCGCTCGACTCCCAAAGAACTCGCCTTCGGCAACCTCTGGGATGATCCATACCCCTTCAGCTTCGTCACCGAAGAGGTTGGCTTCCAATTGGATTTCCATGCCCGTGGCCATCACCGTGCCTTCGAGAATGCCGTCTTCATAGCGCAAATCCTCGACCTCTGCGTCTTGGCCCATGGCCATGAACGATGCTTCTAAGTTGGAGCCATCCGCGATCACTTCGAGCGCCACTGGGGCTTCGTCGGTGGGAAAGCCCATGGCGCTCAAACCTTGAAGGGTGAGGTTCCAGACCCCGGCGGCTGGATGTCGTTCGCTGGCTGAGTCCGATTGGTCTTCGGCAATCGTGGACCATTGACCGCCGATCCCCATACCAGTGACCTCCCAATCGCCGGACAATTGACCTTCGGCCAACTTTCCTTGCACAACAATTTCAATGTCCCGGAACCCGTAAGACGTTCGCATGTGCCCGGTAGAGGTATCAAACTCCACTTGCGGCAGGGCCACGGTTTGCATTGGGGTGCGTATGCTCCCGGTGAGGGTGCCATTTTCATCACGCCAAAGCTGCAACTCCAGAGCTCCTTCGTCTTCGGACAATCCTGCACCAAGCAGTCCGGTGAGGGTGCCTTCCCAGATGCCGGTGGGGTCAAGTGCCCCTGCATCGGCTTCCCAAGATTCTCGATCCATCACGGGCGCGGTCAGCGGGGAGTGGTCTGAGGTGAGTGTGGTCAACATCAGGACTTCTCGATCGGGATAGATCCAAGTGCTGTCTGACGCCCCGCCAGCGTAAACCGGGGCAAAAGCATGACTGGCCACAAACGCCAGTTGCCTTCCCCCATCGACAAAGCAGGGCGCGTGCTCATCTCTGTCACCAAAGGTCAATGGTTGGGTTACACCAGTACCGAGATCATGAAAAGCAATCGCGCGTCGAAGTCGATGTGGCTGGAAAGACGACCAAGCCATGTGCTGACCGTTGGGGGAGAAAGCAACCTCTGGGGTGCTGGCTTGCGCGTCGGTGGCCAGAAGGGTTGAGGTGCCATCTTCGATGTCAAACAGAATCAACTCACCCATGTGGTTGGCTGCCGCCAGATGGGTGCTCTCAGGATGCCACCAGATCCCGGTCCACCATCCAGAAGAACCTTGGCTGAGCCGTCGACTTTCCGAACCATCGGGTCGAATCAATTCCAACTCGTATTCACCACTCTGATCGCTGGTGTGAGCAATCCAAGCACCGTTGGGGCTCCAAGCTCCACTGCGTTCAGCAGCATGGCTGGTGTTGGTCAGATTTCGGGAGACGCCATCACCCAAGGGAACGGTGAACAAATCTCCGTACGCTTCGGCCACAACTTCCCGTCCGGTGGGTCCCGGCCGAACTTGAACCAAGTACGGGGTGGCATCGATCCGCCGTGGGGCGAGTCCTGGCCGTGCACCGCTCAATGCGATGTCGATGGTTTCAATTTCATCGTTGTCATTCAGAATTTTGAGTTTTGAACCTTCGCGGAAGATGATGCCCCCCGGACCCGCGCAAGGTTCTCGCAGGTCATACAGGTCTGAGGCATACCGAAGGGTGTGGTCATCGTCGTCCAAGCGAAAGAGGCCAAGCCGGTGGTTTGGGGTGTTGTCCGAAAGAAAATGGACCTTGCCGTTGTGCCACATGGGCGCTGTGTCGGTGCCGGTGAATGTGGTCAGGCGAGAGGCCAATGCACCATCGCTCATCCAAAGGTCCGTGGCCATCCCACCTCGATACCGCTTCCAGCTTCGGTGGTCGCGCGTCCATGGGGTGTAAATGAGCTGCCCCGAACTGTTGATGTCGGACCAGGTGCCGTACGGGACCGGAAATTGTTGGAACGGTCCGCCTTCGGGACTGACGGTAAAGACTTGGGAGCCCTTGGGGTGACCCTTGATGCCGCGGGCAAAAAACAGCACCTCGCCTTCTGCTGTCCATCCACACAAGGTTTCTCGGGTGGGGTGGTCCGTGAGTCGGGCGGGGATGCCGCCGCCGGAGGGCATGGTCCAAAGGTCATGACCATCACCAAAGTCAGCCTCAAACGCGAGCATCTGGCCGTCAGGAGAAAATCGAGGGCGGTTGGCCCCTCCCGCTGCCTGCACCAATGGTGTAGCCGTGCCACCCGATCGGGGTGCCGACCAAATACCACCGGCATGGGCAAAGGCGATCTTGGTTTCGGAGAAATCAGGCCAGGCCAGCAGACCGGCATGGGCGGGATCTTGACCAAAGGCAAGGGTGGACACCAACAGGGAAATGCTCATGCAATCAATGTAGACGGGGAGCTTGGTGTTTCGTGATTCTGAACTTAAAGTTCACTCAGTTCCGAGTGGGGCACCACGCGGTAGGATTTGTCAATATGGCTTCTCGTGGATTGACATATGCCGATGCGGGGGTGGATATCGAAGCTGGTGATGCCGCGGTCGAGCGTTTTGCCAAGGCGGTTCGGGCCACCCATGGCCCCAGAGTTATTGGTGCGTACGGCGCTTTCGCGGGCATGTTCCGCCTCGACTTCAACGAGCGTTTGTTTCGTCGCAATTACCGCGATCCCGTCTTGGTGGCTTGTACCGATGGGGTCGGGACCAAGGTACGTTTGGCCATTGACTTGGGCGTGCACCACACGGTTGGCGTTGACTGTGTGGCGATGAACGTCAATGACATGATCTGCCAAGGCGCGGAGCCTTTGTTCTTCTTGGACTACTTGGGCTTGCATCGACAAGATCCCGACCGCACCGCCGAGCTGGTTGCTGGTGTGGCCGAGGGGTGTCGGCTCGCCAATTGCGCTTTGCTCGGAGGTGAATGTGCAGAAATGCCCGACATTTATCGCAAAGGCGACTACGACATTGCCGGATTTGCGGTTGGAGTTGCTGAACTTTCCCGAGTGGTTGATGCCGAACGTGTCCGTCCTGGTGATGTCATCTTGGGTTTGACTTCCAGTGGGGTTCATTCCAATGGATACACGTTGGTCCGAAAGATCGTGGAGCAAGCCAAGATCGACTTGCAGGCTGAACATCCTCGGTCGGATGGTGAGGGGCGAACCTTCGGCGAACAACTTTTGGAGCCCACACGGATTTATGTTCGGTCGATTATTTCAATGCTTCGTGCGTACAAAGTGAAGCGTCCAGTCAGTGGTATGGCCCACATCACTGGCGGGGGACTCCCTGGAAACCTGGTTCGGGCTTTGCCCAAAGGCTGCCGAGCGGTGGTCTCCAAATCCGCGTGTGAGGTGCCGGCTTTGTTCCGGGTTCTCCAGCGTGCGGGCCGCATTTCTGAAAATGAAATGTGGAAGGTCTTCAACATGGGGATTGGTTACTGCCTCATCGTCCGTCCTACGTTCGCCGAAGGGGTGACGGCAAAATTGGAAGCGGCTGGCGAGACGGTTCGCAAGATTGGCGTGGTTCGAAAGGGCCGAATTGGGGTTGAACTGACCGCCTGAACTCCGTGGGATATCTCCACGGATCACGATTCGAAATCACGTTCCCCGCGTTGTCTTTTCTTCGCGCTGTGGTGCTTTTTGTCCGACAGCCTTTTCCGTACCGAAGATCGGGTGGGGGCTGTTGCTTTTCGCTCGGGTGGCGGAGTTGCGGCTGCGTGCACCAGATCAGCAAACCGCTTGATGGCGGTCCGGCGGTTGGTCTGTGGAGAACGAGACGCACCCGACCGAAGCATCGCAATCCCCTCCTTTTCGCGTTTCCCCAGCAAAGCAACCAGTCGTTGCCGCGACTCGGCATTCAGCCCTTTGACATGTTCAAGAACCACCCGCATTCGCACCGCGGTCGCCACTTTGTTGACGTGCTGTCCCCCAGGGCCTGATGCACGGATGGCTTCGAAGCTGATTGCATGTTTGGGGATCCAGCGGCCGTGCCCCAGCTCAATGCAGTCGGCGGGTTTCATCGGTGGTTCTTCCGTTCGGCATGCTGCACCCCCGAAATGTTCATCTCAACTGCCGCCTGCCGCAGGTGCATGCAGTCTGGATCATCCACTCCAGCCTCGTTTGCCTCGGCCTCCAACATGTGGCGGTAGGCGTGGAGGGGATCTGCAGCCTCGCGGATGCAGTGGTACTGCCGTTGCAACGACTCTCGCAATCGACGCAGATGTGCCTTGGGGTTTGGGCACGCGCCAAAATGAGCAACCAGCAGTTGGTCGGTTTCGAGATGTTCCATGACATCAATACTGTGGCACCACGCCATCAAGTCTAAATCGGGCGGTGGCAATTGGGCGGGCGCGAAAGTGGGGGCTTCGGCGACGAATCCGCCCGCGGCATCACCGGTGGCCAAGTATCGCGTGTCGTCGTGTTGAAATTCGTAGGCCACATGATGCTTGGCGTGTCCCAACGTCTCATGGGCTTTGAAAGAGACGCCTCCAATGGTGAAGGTCCCCGAAAGATCCAACACATGCAAGAGGTTTGGGGTCACTGGCCGCATGGTGCCAAAGAGATGAGGGAGCTGATCCCCGTAGATTTTGTTGGCCGAGGCCATCAGTCTCGACGGGTCAAGCATGTGGCGTTCACCCACGGGATGCACATGAACAGGGATGTTCAAGGCGGCGAGATCTCCAGCAGCGGCCGCATGATCCAGATGGATGTGGGTCAACAAGACGGCAGCCAGATCTTGCACCGTCCAACCCAAACTCCTAAGCCCATCATGCAAGGCGGGAAGTGTGGACGCCGGACCAGGATCGATCAAGACCGGGCCTTCTTGGGTCGGGATCACCCATGCGGAGATGGCTCCTGGCCGGTTCAACCAGTGCAAGTCGACGGAGGAAACGACCGCAGTCATGGTGTTTGATCAGGAACGTACGGCAACGCCCACCATGGAGCCTGCCTTCTTGGCAATGCTGGCGGCATCCAGCCCGCATTGGGCCAAGACATCGTCTTCGCTGCGGCTGCTCTTGGGAATCTTGCGAACGTGCATTTGTTCGATGGTGAATGGGTCGCCCGAGGCGGTGCAAGCATCGGCCACGGCCGAGCCGATGGCCGCGCCGAAGTTGTCCTCGACCACCAAGATGTTGCCACCATTGACGTTGGCCAAATCCAACAAGGCGTCTTCGTCGAACGGAATCGAATACAAGTCCACCAGCGTGGCGTCGATGCCAGCTTTGTCCAACAAGTCGATGGCTCGATTGCACTCGTGCACCATGTATCCAGCCGAGACAATCAAAAGATCTCGGCCCTCGGTCAAAACTTCGAACAAGCCAAGATTGAACACGGTGTTGTCGTCATACAGATGTTCCACGTCCGGGCGGTGGGTGCGCAGAAGGCATGGGCCATTGTGTTCAGCCATGGCCATTGTCAAACCGTACGCGGCGTACGCGTCGGAAGGCTGGAGCAACCAGCAGAGAGGTTCTCCGTCTTCGGTTTTGGCGGTGGTGAAGCTTCGGAACCACGCCATATCTGGAAGTGACATTTGACTTGGTCCGTCGGCCGCCAACGAGATGCCCGAGTGGGAGCCAACAATTTTGATGTTGGCTCTGGAAATGATGGCCATCTCGATTTGGTCATACGCTCGGGTCAGGAATTTTGAGAAGGATGCACAGAACGGCACCTTTTCGGCGGCGGCCAATCCTGCGGCCACCGAAACCATATTCTGCTCGGCAATTTTGCATTCGGCAAACCTGTCGGTTGCTTCTGGTTCGGCCAAAAAGTCTTGGGTGAAGGTGGAGTTTCTGGTGTCAGCATCCAGCGCCCAGACTCGCTTGTCGTTGCGCGCCAACATACGCAGGGCCATGCCGAATGCTTTTCGGGTGGCGAACTTGCCGCTTTTCAGCACCAAGCCTTTGTCGACGCTGTTCATGGCTTCGGCAAGAGTGGGCATGTTTTCCGGCCCGAATTGCTCTTCGGGGGTTGATGCTGGTGGTTCAATACGAAGGACTGCTTCCCCCGAGATCGCGCTGGTGAGCTTCATGGAAGTCAGACCCAACTCCTCACGAACCTGTTCGAGTTGGGTGCCAGTCGCGACTTTGCCATGCCAGCCGTGACCTTGCAAACATGGTGCCCCCCATCCCTTGATGGTTCTTGCCACAATGGCCATAGGCTGTTCTGAGCCACCCTTAAAGCCGTCGATCGCTTCCAAGATGGCGACTGGGTCGTGTCCATCAATGTCAAATACCGCAAAGCCAATCGCTTGCAGCTTGGCCACCATGCGTTCGGGTGACTGTTGGCTGCTGGTGGCATCCGCTTGTCCGTACCCGTTGCAGTTGAAAATCGGAAGCACGTTGGTGATGTTGTGATCGATGATGAAGTCCAACGCTTCTGCGACTTGACCTTCCCGTGCTTCGCCATCACCCAAGATGCAGTAGACCTTGCGATCCACCTCGTCTTTTAAGGCCGCCAGTGCGATCCCCGCTGCGACCGAAAGACCTTGACCCAGTGAACCGGTTGCGGCATCAAAGAAAGGCATGCCTTCGGCGGGGTTGGGGTGACCATCAAGGACAGAGTCGGTGTCCCTCAAAGTCAACAAGTGATCACGGGTCAAACCGAACTCGCTGCCTTCTTTGCCAACAACCGCGCCGAGATCGGCAAGGGCGGCGTAGACCGCAGGGACGGCGTGACCTTCGGAGAGCACCAGTCGGTCGGAACCAGGGTGCCAAGGTTCAGAAGGCACCCAACGCATCGCGTGGTGGGTGAGCACGGCCGTGATATGAGAAATACTCATGGCGGTCGTCGGGTGTCCGCTTCCAGCGGCGGCGCACATTTCAACGGCATCGCCGCAAAACTGAATGGCTTTGTCGTGAATCGCGGCTTCAATGGTCATGCGGTGCTCCGGGGTTGGGGGGATGAAGACGGAGTATCCCCGCTGGCATGCATTCCGGCAACCGATGAAAGGCCTGTGGAGGGACCCTTGTTCTGGGAGATTTAGAAGGATCGGCTCAGTCGAGCGAGACAGGCATCACCACGTAGATGAACTCGCCATCTGCTTTCAAGACTCCAGGTTTCTGGGGACCCTTGAGGCTCAAGATGATTTCCGGTGAGTCGATGATCTTGAGGGCATCCGTGAGGTATCCAGGATTGAATCCGATGGACAATTCATCGCCGTCGTAATTGCAGTCCACCCGAATTTCGGCCTCTCCCGTGTCAGGAGCTCGAGATGTGATGACCAAATTCCCCGCGGAAAATGTCAATTTGACCCCGCGGGATTCTTGGCTGGTGAGCAAGGCTGCCCGACGAACCGCTCCGGCCAGCGAACTGGTGTCCATCGTGACGTGGATGTCGTTGTCTTTGGGCACAACATCAGACCAGGGAGGAAAGGATCCTTCGACCAGAGTGGAGGTGATGGTTGCGTTTCTCGATCCATGACCGATCCCGAAATGGGCCCGCCCGTCACGTATGGAGACTCGCACTTCACCCTGAGCACGAGCGTCCAACAACTTGCCCAAAAGTTGGAGGGCTTTGGAAGGGACAATGGTATTTCCGTCTTGATCGGTGGTTTTTTCGCATGAACAAGAGGAAAGAGCCAGCCGGCGACCGTCGGTTGCCACGCAACGCAGGGTTTGGCCGCTCCGTTCAAACAGCACGCCGTTGATGGCGTAACGCGACTGTTCATTGGCGGCGGCAAAAAGAGTTCGTTGGATCTGCTTGCGAAGAATGACCGCAGGCACTTCGTAATCGGCCGTGATGGATTCGTCAAAGTCTTCAACTTCGGGTGCTTCCGACACCGGGAAGCCGTGCAAAGACCAGTTGGATCCAAGACCGCGAATTCGAAGTCGATCTCCTTCTGCTTCCAGCGTGAGTGTGGGATCATCGCTGGCTTTGACAATTTGGGACAGCTTGTCCGCAGGCACCAACACTTCACCCTCTTGCTGCACATCCACTTCGTCGATGGTCTGAGCAACGCCGATCTCGAGATCGGTGGCAGAGAAACGCAGTTGGCCATCGCCGGCTGTAATCCGCAGGCATTGAAGGACCGGGGAAGGGCTTCGCGCGGCCACCACTCCAGAGACCAACGACACAGCGTCGGCCAGAGCGGTTCGGTCGCAGACAATTTTCATCGCAGTTGCAGTACTTGGCATGGTTGTTTCCACAGGCAAAATCGGGCCATCCATTGTACCCCTTGTGGTTGGAAGCCCAGAAAACCTCGAAATCTTGTGATTTTCTCCAACACAGTGTCTTTGTCCACCAACTGTCCCCACCAGACGGGAGATGCATCTGCGTTATCGGTCTTTTGGTGTGGGGAGTCGTGCGCCAGAGATTTCCAGATCTTTGGCCAGTGTTCTGGCGAGAGGAACCATGATTGCAAAGCCCACGAAAAGCAGCCCGGAAATCAACAAGTTGCGTTGAGGAAGATCCCACAGGATGAGCAGGAAGGTACCGAGAGCCAACACGCTGGCGCAAATGCAGATGGCCCGGCGAAGTCGGCGAAAGAAAACCCTTTCCAAACGCGCTGCGGCGGCATCGGCTTCACTGGGAAGCCCGCACTCGGGGCAGCGCACTCCGGTAGGTCGTGGTTGACCGCAGTCTGGACAGGGAATGTTGTTCGAGTTGGATTCCATACCGAGCCAGCAATCCTAGAAGGGCGGTTTCTTTCGGTCCCACTGTTTGCGTTTTTAATCGTTCCAGTTCGACAACCCTGGCCCCACATATTCTGCCAACGGTCGAATGATGCGGTTGTTGGCATGCTGCTCCATGATGTGAGCGCACCAGCCCGTGATACGACTCGCGACGAAAATGGGGGTGTACTGCGGCACCGGAATGCCCATGGAGAAATAGGTCATCCCGCAAGGAAAATCAACATTGGGGTGAATGTTCTTGTCGCGAAGCATGATGCTTTGAACGGCATCACCCAAGTCAAACAGTGGCATGGCCGATGGCATTTCGGCTTCTGCAAATTTTCGTCCCCACTCCCGAAGGATGCCAGCGCGATGGTCCCCGTTTTTGTAAACGCGGTGCCCGAAGCCCATCAGCTTGCGCTTTTCCTGAAATGCTCGCTGCATCCAAGCGTCGACATCGAGAGCGCCATCTTTCGTGTCCGCCATGATTTCATTCAGCATGTCCATGGCTGCTTCATTCGCGCCACCATGAAGATTGCCCTTCAGAGCGCCAATCGCGGCACACACGGAAGAGTGAAGATCCGAATTGGTTGAAGCCACCACCCGACTGGTGAACGTCGACGCGTTGAAATCGTGTTCCGCGTAGAGCACCAGTGACACATCCATCACTTTGGTGGCAAGTTCACCTGGCCTTTTTCCAGTCATGCACCACAAAAGGTTGCCCGCGTGGCTGAGTTCAGAGTCGGCGTGCACTTCATCCTTGCCGTCAAGGGCGGTCTGGTGGGCTCCGATCAGCGCAGGAATCATTGCCGTAAGACGAATCGATTTGGCAAGCTCTGCTTCCGGTTCGTTGTCTTCGCATTTGTGGTCCAAGTGTCCCGCCATGGAAACAGCGGTGCGGAGGGCGGACATGGGGTGCGTGTTGGGGGCAGTCTTTGCAATTTCTCGGATCAGTGCGGTCGCAGCGGGGGGTGGGGTGCGGGAGGCTTTGAGCCGAGCATCAAAATCGGCGAGTTCTTGGGGGTTTGGTTTGTGTCCGACCAGCAGCAGAAAAGCCACTTCTTCAAACGAAGCATTCGCCGCGAGATCGGCGATTTCGTATCCGCGATAGATCAATTGGGTTTGGTTGACGGCGCAAATCGAAGTGTCTCCGGCAGTCAAACCCGCCAGGCCTCGATTGTCAGAAGCTTTTGTTCCAGAGTGGGTCATGCGTGAAGTGTAAGGCAAAAAAAAAGGCCCCCAATTTTTGGGGGCCTTTGGCGAAATATCATTCTCTATTGCTTAGCAGTCGCCGTAGGCCGAGAGCAACATAAGAAGATCGTTAAATTCCACGGTGCCGCTGCCGTCCAGATCTGCTGCGGGACTTTCCGAATCCCAAGAAGAAAGCAGGGTCAGGAGATCTTCAAACTCGACTTTGCCGTTGCCATTGATGTCACCGACGCAGTCCTGTGGAACGTCGGGGATGTCCGCGAGAGCGAATCGATTGGCTTCAGAAGTTTCCTTGAAAAAGTCCATTTCAATTTGACCGTTCGTCGGCGGGTAGGGTGACGTGAATCTGAAGTTGTAGGTTGTTCCCCAGCGGATGGCATTGGCGTTGGGGTTTTGCTCGAACGACTCGGTGGCAAACACAATGCCACTGTCAAGACTCGAATTGCTCCACGGGGTGGGTTCATACGGCTCCCCGGAGTGGTACTCCGGACATGCAAAGCCGAATGATGTGGCCATCGGGTCACCGTTGGTGGGAATGATCAGTCGCCCAATCGATGCATCGATGTTCTGGTTGTAGATCGCATACTCATAGTCCCATGTGCCATCTCCATTGTCATAAGACCTTGATGCGACAATCATCTGACCCATCCCTGGGATTCCAATGCGTTGGTATTTCACGGCCGGGTCGGCAGCCTTCCACGCGAAGAGTGCGGGAAGAGCAACTTGGGTCTCGGTGGTGAAGCCCACGATGTTCCCGCCGTTGTTGATGTTCACACCTCGGAAGGACATGTTGTTGTCACCGTTGCCGCCTTGGGTGGGGTTGTCATCGGGACAAACGTATTGCCCTTCAACAAAGAATGAGGAGCCTGAAGGGACATTGGTCACCTTGTTTTGAGGAACCCGGAGCCGTCGAGCCGTGGATCCGCTGTAAACCGGATTCGTGGGGGGGTAGGGAAAGACACCAGTGGTTGCGTTCACTTCGAACTTGGGTCCCAATGTGCTTTGAGATCCGTTGCGGCTCGCGGTGTAAGGATCGGAGCAGTTGACACCAAGAGTGGAGCATGAAGTGGCTTGGCATGGGCCGCAATCGCTCTGGCTCAAGGCGCAGAACCCGTGCTTTAGCCATGATTGCCCAATCATTTCCATGCGAGGGTGGCCATTGGGACCAGGCGCCAAGCGGTACATGGATTGACCAATGACAGGGTGCTGGTTGTTGTTGGGAATCCAAAGCAGAGGTTCGTCGCCAATGTTGCAGCTGACGGTCCCAATGCTATACGCGTCGTAGCCACTGGAGGCGCTGTAGTTGGTGTAGCTCTGCAAATCCCAAACCACCACATCGGGACCAACCGCTCCGAGAAATTGCGCATTCAACCCAGAGCCAGTGGCGGCGGACGAGGGCGTTGAAGACTGCCCCAATTCGACGTCCGCTGCGTTGGTGATGGAACCAATAAGGATGAGACCGGCAGAGAGTGCCGAGACGCTTAAAATCAAAGTGTTTCGCATAGAAATTCCCCCCAAAAAGAATACGACGCCTGCATGGGCCAACGGATGACTTTTTGCCGATTCCTTTGGGTTTCTCGGACGCTGTTGCTTTTTTGACTGTTCTCGGACGTCTGCGTCGGTTCAATCGTTCAGTGGCTGGGAAGCAGGAATGGGCTCTAGAGCACAATGCAAGCCCCCATCTCGTTCCAGAATGGTTCGAGCTGGACGCCCTTTGACTTCCCGACCCAGCCCTTCGTACACCCTTGCCGCCGCCTCTTCGGCTGGTTCACTTCCCGCGCCAAACTGTGGCCAAAACACATGGGTGCGGGTAACCAAAGCATTGGCCGGCCCCCACAATCTCCCGATCGAGACCAAGCTGGGCACCCGACGAACCTCGTGGCCTTTTGATCGCAAGGTTGCCACCATGGCTTCACGTCGTTCGGCCATGCGCACCATCGCGGCAAATGCTGAACGAACCTCAGGGGTCATCCGTTCGGATTCATTGGCCAAGAGAAGTTCCGCCAAGAGAAGGTCGCATGCATGTTGCAACCGAGAACTCATGGGATTTGGAGGATTGCGGTCAATCACCCTTCGGTATTCGGTGATTTCTTCCAAGGTGTTGGCCGGTGCTTGAAAAGCATTTTCCAACAGGAGCTTCGCGGCGGCTGTTGGATCGGCCACAAACATCACGGGACCCTCTGGCGATTGAACGACACAAAGTTCGATGTCCAGATGAAATCCTGAAGGAGTGAGAGGGGTGACAGCGTCGGCTCCAAATGTTCGTTGGAGCGCCCGGGCCGATTCCTCGGTGGTCAGTCCAAGTCTTTGGTTGCGTGCGAGGGTCGTGGTGGAAACCAAAAGGTGCGACCGGCCATCGCGTTCTCGGAACAGCAGGATGTTGCCGCCTTGCCAAAGCAGGCCGGTCGCGCGCGATACGGCGTGTCCAGCGCGGACATAGCTTTCGGCGGCAAACTCCCCGGGAGGCCACCATTCGGTGCCGGTGTCTCCTCTCGAAGCCCACCGAGGACGCAACAGATACTTTGTTTGACCGTCAGTGGCCAAGCGTCCATTGTCTCGGGCCCACTGGTCGGGTCTTCCAACCGTGCGTACCCCGGTGGTGCCGGAGATGGTTTGGTTTTCAGCGATCGCAATGGTTCCCGAGAATCGGGGCAAAAGATCAGCCGCGCTCCCATCGTTGCGTCCGTCGATCAAACGGAGGTCTGGCAGGTGGGCACGCCAACCGGAAGACGGGTCGCTTCCATCGTCGTGGCAAAATTGAAGATTGGTGGTCGGCCACTCCAATTGGAACTGAGAGCGTGGGAAGTCGGTGTGTGGCGTGGACGAAAGGATCTGCTCCAAGACGGGGATGCCATCGGGACCGGTGAAGAGGCCCGCCAAGTCAAGCGGAATACCAACGTTCAGCATCCGATCCACCTTGGCTGATTTCTGCGCGTGGGTGAGAAGCGTGGCCACAAGACCTTCGGTCGAAAGTTCACGCAACACCGCCGCTTGTTCCTGCGTCCCAGGTTGAGCAGGTCCTTTCCCAAAAAAGTTGGCCTGTGCGGGACGAAGGGCGTTCCCCCAACCGATTCTTGACGCACGTTCTTCGGGAAGCCAAGGATCAACCGATTCGGCGATGCGCTCTGGGGTCAAGCCCACCGGTTGCCGTGGAGGATGCTGGGTGGAAGTGCGCCAGCTTTGACCGATGACCCGATCCACCAGTGCGTCGACGACCGTCTCTGGCCACGCCAAATCCTTGAACGTGCTCTGGCCCACAGGCAACGCTTCGATCCTTGCTTTGACTTCGGCTTCAACCGGCCCTGGAGGGATGAAGGACCAGCACACGGCGCAGGTCAAGAAAATCAAGCGTGGGCTCCCCGAATGATTTGGAGGGCTTTGGTTCCCGATTGGGCTTCCATCAACGCTTGGCGAATCGAGGGGTCCAGACAGGTTCGGCCAATTTCAGCAAGCGTGGCCAAATGGGATTCCGGGTCACCAGTGGGTGAGATCAGCAGGAAAACAAGTCGCACTTTGTGGGGTCCGTAAGAGGTGCCTTCGGGGGCAATGCCAAGAACACAAACCCGCTCATCAAGTCCTCGAGCATGCGTGTGCGGGATGCAAACACCATCGCCCACAAAAGTGGGATTCAGTTGTTCCCGTGAGAGCAGGTCGGCCAAGATTTCTTCTCGGTTGATGTCAGGTCTGGCAGCAACCAGTCGGTCCATCAACTCGTGCAAAATGCCATCGATTCCGTTGGATTGCAGTGGGCCGAAACTCTCAGGCAGAAAGGCTTGGCGGAAGTAATCCGCCTCTCGAATCAGGTGCAATCCCATGAGTGACCCGGCATCGGGTGGGGCCAAGTCCATGACGCCATCGTTCACCGAAGCCACTCGGTAGATCCCAGCGCCGTGTTCGTCCGGATCGACCACGAATTTGGCATCACCGCGTTCCATCTCTGCGGAGATGAGACCCGGTCGAGGCAGGCCTTCCGCAAACCGACTCCCACTGTCGGATTCTTCTCCGCCCCATCGCCAGACATTTGATTTGCCAAGCATCTCGGCCCAGATATCGCAAAGTCGGACATTCAAATCTTCATTGTCGGTGAGTGCCAAAAGGTTGCCAAAGCGGGCAAAGTCCGCACGCTCTGCCAACTCAGGGCGACGGGCATCTTGCTCGATGGCATGGAGGCCTTCGGCTTTTGCTTCCCGAATGGCCCGTTTGTTTTGGTCGATCAGCAAGACAGGAACTTTGGCTTCGTTGGTCGCAAAGTGAGCGATGCGCCTCCCCAAACTGTGCGCACCAACGATGACCCATCCTTTGGGATGCTTGCGTCGGAGTCCAAGCAATCCTGCCAGAGGCCCTGCAGTGGTCGCTTGCAACAAAATCGTGGCCAAGATCACCGACCAAGTGAATGTCTCAACAAAGCCGACATCGTCAGGATTGGCTCGTTCCAAAGCCAGTGCAAACAACGACGCCATGGATGCGGCAACGATGCCTCGTGGGGCAACCCAAGCCAAGAATGTCCGTTCATTCCATCCCAGATCGCTGCCCCAAGTGCAAAACACAATGGACAGAGGTCTGGCGACAAACATCATGGCCAGCACTGCCAGCAGGCCGCCCAAGCCAAACGATTCGAAGCGTTCAAAGTCCAAACGCCCGGCGAGCAGAATGAACAAAGCGCCAATCAGCAGGAACACAATTTCTTCTTTGAATGCCCGGAGATGGCGCAACCTTTCCGGACTTTGAAAGCCAAGTGTGTAGCCCGCCACGGTTGCGGCCAGTACTCCAGCCTCGCTTCGTACTGACTCAGCCACTGTAAACACACCCACTGCAACGGAGAGGGTGAAGACGTTGGTGAGGTCGGTTGGCACCAGATCTCGGCGGTGCAGCCACAGCAAGATACGGCCACCAATGATGCCAATGATGGAGCCGCCCAAAACGCGAACTCCCAAATCAACAATCGCGGTCAATCCGCCGGATTCGTCCGATATGGCGATTTCAAAGCACAGCAAAGCCACAAAAACACCAATGGGGTCGATGACCACCCCTTCCCAGTGAAGGATGCCGTGCAATCTTTCGTTCAGTCTCACTCTTTTCAGCAAGGGACCAATGACGGTCGGTCCTGTGACCACAACCAGAGATGCGCCCAGCAGGGCTTCCCGCCATGGTCGATCGGCCAGGAACACCAGCGCCAAAGTTCCCACCAGCAGCGTGACGAAGACACCGACCGTCAATAACCGGGTAATGACCACCGGGGTCTCTCGCAGAACACCGCGATCGAGGGTCAGTCCCCCTTCAAAAAGAATGAGTCCCACCGCAAGGGCCACCAGAACCTCCAGCCCCCGTCCCAAGTCTGCAGGGTCCACCAGCGCGGCCTCCCCCAAGACGCCGGGACCGATCAAAACCCCGGCGGCAGTGAGAAGCAAAATTGGAGGAAGCCCAATACGCCTGGCGATGGTGACCAATGGAATTCCCGCCGCGAAGGCCAAGCCAACGCTAAGCAGCATGTCGTAAACGTGGGAATCGGGTTGGGCCACCCCGAGAGTCTACGCGTCCGACCTATGATTCTGGCGATGCCACGTTTGCTCAGCACTTGGTCCTTCTCTGGCGCCGAACACAAGTCCGCTTTTGCGCGATTGGGCCCTGGTGCCGATCCACTTGACGCCGCCATGCATGTGGCGGACGCGGTCGAAGCCGACCCAGAGGTGGATTCAGTGGGGTACGGCGGCCTTCCGGATGCCAGCGGGGGCGTTTCGCTGGATGCCTTGGTGATGCGTTCGCCCGCGGAACATGGCAGTGTGATTGCTCTGGCCAAGGTTCGGCAGGCGGCGGCAGCCGCTCGCTTGGTGATGGAAAAGAGTCCCCACCGAATCATTGCGGGGCCTGGAGCCGACGCGTTCGCCATGCAACATGGCTTGCCCGAGGAAAAATTGTTGGCGCCGGTCGCGTTGGAGCGTTGGGAAGCTTGGCGTGATGAGCCGCAACAAGATCCCGGTCAACGCCCTTGGGATGCGGGGCTCGGTCGTCTGTACCGCACTGAAGGTGGGCATGACACCGTTTGCGTGTTGGCCCAGAACGATCAAGGCCTGGCTGGCGTTTGCACCACCAGTGGCATGCCCTGGAAAACGCCCGGGCGGGTGGGTGACGCCCCGATTCCTGGTGCGGGTTTGTACGTTCACCCTCGATATGGCGCGGCAACGATTACCGGGACCGGCGAGTTGGTGCTCGGAAATTGTGCCTCGTTCTCGGTTGTGGAATCCATGCGGCAAGGTGCTGACCCTTCGAGGGCCATCGCCCACTTGCTGGAACTCGTGCTCGCCGAACAACCCGTCAAGTCGGAAGATCAACTGGGTGTGATCGCCATCACTCCGGATGGCCATTGGGCAGCGGGGTCGCTTCGTCCCGGGTTCAAGTACGTCGTAACCGATGAACAAGGCACACGGGTGGAATCACCAGAGTTGGTGATCGTGGACGAGCCAGTTCCCGAGACCGCATCCTGATGCTGGGGGAGTTCATGGCATTGGGGCTTTCGGGCAGTGTTGCCGACGAGTCCATACCTTTGAGCATCGCCGAAGTGTGCCGAGTGCAGCCCACTTTTGTGGCCGGTGCCCCCGCCGTGGGACGAATGACCACTCGGGACTTGACCTTGATCATTGAGTTGGAACTTGAAGAAGACTGGCACACGTATTGGTGGGATGCAGGATCATGGGGGGCCCCGCCAAGAATTCAAATCAGTGCTCCTGAGGGTTGGCAGGTTGGCCCCACCATCTTGCCCGCACCAGAATGCATTTCGACCGAGCTTGGACCGGTGTACGGCTACCACAAGTCGGTCCGATTCCAAGTGCCGCTGCGGCGACCGGATGCTTCACCAGCCGAGTTGACGTACCAGTTGGATTGGTTGGTGTGCAAAGAGGCGTGCCTGTTGGGCATGCAATCCAACACATTGAGTGTGCCAGCCCAGTTGCCCATTGGCCGTTTTCAGGATCTGCAGCAAGATGCCAATCACCTGGCGCCAGCACGGCGATTGCGTTCAAAGTTGCACGGTGAATCGCTCTGGGTGGAACACCCTGTGGGGTGTGTCGGACAGCCCAAACTTCTTTTTCGGCCGCTTGACGCTGTTTCTCTTGGCCAAGCCGACCCCGTGAAGCAGGCAGACGGATGGGCCTTTCCCCTTGAAATCCGCCGTCAAGATTTCCCCGAAGCAAGCCCCGTCACCTTGCACGGTTTGCTCATTTTTTCGGATGACGAGGGCCGCGAGACTTATGCTTTTTCGACCTCTTTAGAGAAATAATCACGTACCCCTGGAGATTTAATCGTGTTTTCAATAACCACTTTATGCACCGTGTGTGCTCTGACGTTCATGGCCGTACCACCCAAAGGCGAAGGTTCATCCGACGAAGGCGGCAAGTGTCCAATCACTGGTCTTTTTTCTCCGGCAAAGAAGAAAGCTGCTGAGGCCGCTGTTCCCGCTGAAGTTGGCAAGGTTGCTCCACCGTTTGAGCTTATGGACACCAACGGCAAAGCCCACAAGTTGTCCGACTTCAAAGGCAAGACCGTGGTCCTCGAATGGTTCTGCGCTCGTTGCCCTTACTCGGGCAAGGCATCTGGCCGCTCGGTGCACTCCACGGGAAAAGTCAAGAAGCTCATGGAAGACCTGAAAAAAGTAGACGAGAACATCGTGTACCTGCTGATTGATTCTTCCTCGAAGTGGAGCAAAGAAGATGTCATCAAAGAGGCCAAAGCCTGTGCCGAAGCCATGGACATCAAAGCGCCGATGTTGATCGACCACGGCGGCAAAGTGGGCAAGGACTACGGTGCCCGGACCACGCCGCACATGTATGTCATCGATGCAGAAGGCAAACTTCGCTATGACGGCGCGTTCTCAGAGCAAACTGGCCGTGAAAATTTTGTTCTGAACGCCGTCAAGGCCATCAAGAAGGGTGAAGATCCCAAGCCATCCAAGACCCGATCTTGGGGTTGTGGCGTCAAGTACTAATTCGACCCATTGATCTTGAATCATTTTGCGGGGTCGCCATTCGGCGGCCCCGCGGTCGTTTCTTGCATGAGATCAAGGAGTGCCCGCTCAAGGGTGGCCCGTTCGGCATCATCCAGTCCATTTGGTCCATACAACACTCGAAAGGCTGGGCCCTGCTCGGTTTCCCTGATCCCAATCCACGCCGGGGGGCCCATCGGGACGGTGCCAATCGAGAGGGTCTGAGGCTCGCTTGATCTCGGTTCCAAGTGAATTTCCAAAGCCGCGGGTGGCTGATCTTGGGTTGCCCCCATCGATTCCAGCCTTGCTTTCAAACGAACCGCAGCAGAAGTGTTGTCCTTGGCAAAATAAGTTCTTGGCAACGGAAGGTTCACTCCCCCCCGAGGTAGGACGTTGGGCCCAAGCTGGTGCAAATTTGGGGATGCCGAGCATCCCACCAGAATCCAAGCCAAGGCGCTTCGTGTCACGGCGGAAAACCTACAATTGCATTCAGATTTTTGCTTTTACTTTTGTGAGGAAACCCCACATGTCTCACTCAGATTCAATTGCTGTCGTCGGTGCCGGAACCATGGGGGCAGGTATTGCCTTGGTTGGCGCCACCAGTGGCTTGAAATCCATCCAAATCGATGTTTGCGAAGAGGCTTTGGGCAAAGCCCGGGCCTTGCATGCCAAGACTTTGGCCAGAAATGTCCAAAAAGAACGGATGACTCAAGCCGAGGCCGACGCTGCAGCAACGAGGATTGAGTATGCCAATTCGCTCGATGCTGCGGCCGGGGCAACCTTTGCCATTGAAGCCGCCAGCGAACGTCTTGACTTGAAGAAGTCCATTTTCGCGGACTTGCGGTCAAGGCTTTCCGAGGATGCAATCCTGGCCACCAACACTTCCAGCATCTCGATTACTGAAATTGCCACCGCGGTTCCCGGCGTTGAGGACCGGGTTATCGGGATGCATTTCTTCAACCCGGTTCCGGTGATGAAATTGGTGGAAGTCATCCGTGGACTGGCCACCAGTGATGCCACATTGGATGCCACCTTGCGGTTGGCCGAATCCATGGGAAAAACACCAGTGCCAGCGAACGATCGCGCGGGTTTTGTGTCGAATCGAGTCTTGATGCCTTTGATTAATGAAGCTTTTTTCGCCTGGATGGAGGGGGTTGCGGAGCCAGAACACATCGATGAGATCATGAAACTTGGTTGCGCGCATCCCATGGGTCCGTTGCGTTTGGCCGATTTCATCGGCTTGGATGTCTGTCACGACATCATGATGGTTCTTTATCGCGAATTGGGCGATTCGAAATTCTTCCCGTGTCCACTGCTCCGGCAGTTGGTGACCGCAGGACGCCTCGGAGATAAAACCGGTCATGGCGTTTACAACCACAGCGAAGGGTGAGCCGTCGCCTAAAGTCTTTACTTCAGAATGGCCCTGCTGCGATCACTACTGAATCTGTTCTCCTCGGTGCGTCTCGGCATCACCCTTATGGTGCTCATTTTTCTCTACAGCGCTGTGGGTTCGGCCGGCCTTCCGGTGCACTGGAATCTGCTTCGTCCTGATGCTTGGCTCCCACTCCGCGAAGCATTCGACCTTTCTGAATTCCGTTGGTTCAACTGGTGGCCTTTCGCACTTTTGATTGGCTTGTTTTGTGTGAACCTTTCTGTGACAACGATTCGTCGTATCCCTTTCAATCGAATCAATCTTGGCGTCTGGATGATCCACTCTGGACTGATCACGTTGTCGGTGGGAAGTGTGTGGTACTTCGGGGTCAAAGTCGAAGGTGACACGTTGGTGCACCGCCGAGCCCTTTCGGTGTCTTGGGGTGGTGAATCACAAACCATTGCCGCAGTGCCCGGGAAGAGAGTCAGTTTGCGCACCGCAGACGGCCGCAAGGCTGATGTTCGAGTGGCTGCAATTGATCCAGAGGCCACCTTGGAAGATGGAACTCGGTCAGTCAAGGTGTCTCTTGTCGCGCGGGTTGACGGGAAGGACATGCTCCGTGAAATGCAAGCAGGGTTCCCGGAGTCCTCTCAAGATTTTATTCCGAGCGCTGACACCACGGGTTGGTCTCCGGTTGACGGTGTTGCGGTAGATGGGTTCGAAACGACACTTGATTTTGCTCCCGAGCCATACTTTTATTTGATGGAGTCACGGGCGGTGTACTTGCGAGAAGTGCAGGCCGATGGCACCCGTGGACCGTGGGTAGAACGTCCGATCAGAAATCTCCCAATGTTCACCGACCGACTGAACGAACGCTCCCGAGTTTGGCCGGAAGGTGGGGCCAATGCGAGTGCCCAAAAGAAAATGTCAGCCATTGGCTTGTCCGCGATGCACGACAACGATCCATTGCCTGACATACGCATGCAAGTGACCGACACCCTCCGATACGCCTTGCCCGAGGTCAGACGAACCGATGGTGGCCCGGCCGTTGACCCCACAGCCACGGTGGAACTTTCTCGTACGGATGATTCTGACGTTCGCTCTTTTGATCTTCGGGCTTTGGATCCTGCGGCCCGCTCCGCCTTGGATGGTGCCCTCGAAATGCGATGGGTCCTTGATGAAAGTGAAATCGATTCCATGCTTCAGGTTCGCTCGGGCGGGCTCGTGGTTGATGGTGTGTCTTATCCACTGACCCCTGGGACCCAAGCACCCTTTGGATCAGGGACCCTGACCTTGCAGTCTGTGTCCGACGATTTGGTGGTTGGAGGCGAACGCATTTCTGTAGCGGTCGTCGGCTTGCAGCAGGGAGAAAACGAGTGGGTTCGATGGATCTTTGATGATCCCACGCTCACTCGAGATCTGGACGCCCAAGGCCAGCCCATCGAAGGTGGCTTGCGACAAGCCGACATTGTCACCGAGTACCGGCCGGGTTCGGAATCTTCGGTTCGATTGGTTGCAGGGCCTGGCGAGGAAGACCTGCGGCTGTTGATTCCTGGAGAAGATGGAGGTCTGGTTCAAGACGTTCGCAGTGGAAGCTGGGTTGATCTTGGTGCCGGATTGCAACTCCGAGTGGTGCGTTACGCACTGCGAAGTCAGGCCGAACGGCGGCCGCTGGTGATTCCGCAAGACCAGCGTGATCGTGATGTTGGCTTCTTGGCATCAACCGTTCGCGTGACTTGTCCGGAGGGTGTGATTCGCCGCCGAGGACTCAAAGATCCGTGGCTGCTTTATCACCTGTATGCATTTGATGGTGAAGTTGATTTGCCACGCCGGTACCGCTTTGAGCCGAGTGAATTGGTGATGAACGACGGACGCCGCTTCGAACTCTTGTACAGTCGACGCAGAATGAAAATGCCCGCCTCTGTCGTTCTCGATGACTTCGAGGTTCGAAGTCGTATCGGCGGATTTACCGGGGAAACCAGTAGCATTCGTGATTGGACCAGCCAGCTTCGGTTTGTCAAAGCTGGTGGTGGTGTCTCTGATCCTTATCGGGTTCATATGAACAACCCTGCGGAGCATCAGGGGCTGTGGTATTTCCAATCACAATGGGATCCACCCGATCCGGCTCGGCGTGAGGATGAAGTCGACAGTCTTGGGTTGAACCACACTGTTTTGGGAGTTGCCAACCGAAAAGGTGTGTACGTACAACTGCTCGGTACTATCCTCACGGTCATTGGCCTGGCGTATGCATTTTATGTGAAGCCTGTGATCAAGCGACGCCGTTTGGAAGTGGCAAAAGCGGCAGCCGGAGGTCAAGCATGATTCGTTCGATTCTTTTGCTGTTGGCTCTGGCTTGGCCGGTTTCTGCCAACGATCTGTTCCTCAGTCAACTTCAATTGGACCAATTGGGGACGGTGGCCGCATTCGATCAAGGCCGAGTCAAGAGCCTTGATTCGCTCGCCGCATCGGTCATGAAGCGGATCACCGGAGCCCGGAAGCCAACAGGAACCACCAACCTCACCGAGATGTTGGATTTGGCTCTGCGTCCTGAAGCCTGGACGAATCGGCCCACTATTTATGTCAAAAACAAACTGGTCCGGGCTGAGTTGGCAGCAGCAATGGCCAAGGCGGGTGGCCCTCAAGAAGACCAAGACAACCTCACCGAGACCGGCCTCGTGGCGCAACGTCACCTCGAGACCCCAGAAGCCACCGCCACTTTGGACCGGCTGTCTCGGGACTTGATGCGGACTGCTCGGCCCGTCGAAGAAATTCGTGGGGCGCTCTCTTGGGCGCGTCCCAAGGTTTTGCGCTCCCTTTTCACGGTGGTTGCCCCTCCCGATGGTGGCTTCGAGTCGCGATGGTTTACGTTGGACGAACTCAATATGGGTGGGATGACCGCGCCAATTTTCTCGGGCATCGACAGTGAAGTTCGACGTAAAAGCATTGGGCACTGGCAAGCACTGACCGACGCGTGGTCTGCTGGCGATGCAAACACTGTGAATGGATCAGCAGCTGCATTGGCCGCTTTGTTGCCCCAAGTGAATCCTGATCCGGAAATCTATCCGTCCTCGGCTCGATTGTCGTGGGAAAGCTGGTACTTCCGCAATGGCAATTTGACCTTGTTCTGGCTGGCCTACGGATTTGCCTTGGCGCCTTTGTTGATGGCGGTGGTCTTTCAGTGGAGAGGTGCGATGAAAGTTGGACTGGCCATGTTCCTTGTGGCGGTCTTGTTGCACACCTTCTCGGTGGGCCTGCGTTGGTGGGTGAGTGGTCGTTGGCCCAATTCAAACATGTTTGAGGCGGTGACCACTGCTGCGTGGTTCGGCGCTTTTTTCGCTTTGGCGTTCGAGATGTTCCTGCCTCGCTCGCCGGTGCGTGGGATCGTTGCGTTGGGTGGCGCGGGTACAGGAATGGTGGCATTGATGTGTGCCCACTTCATGCCACTGTCTCTCGACCCCACGATTTCCAACATGATGCCCGTCCTGCATGATGTCTGGTTGTACATCCACACCAATGTCATCATTTTTAGTTACGCCCTGATTTTTATGGCCTCGGTGACCGCAGGCATTTACCTGTTGTGGCGGGGATCGTTGCGTCTTCGAGGCCAATCGCAAGGGGCCATCCTGCATGCGGGTGGGGGAGGAACAAGCATGATGTTGGCTGGTCGTGCCCGTTCTTTGGGTGAAGTGATGGACGGTGCGACCATGATCTTGGTTGAGCTTTCCTTCATTCTGTTGTGGGCAGGCATTGTGATGGGTGCCATTTGGGCCGACCATTCCTGGGGGCGACCTTGGGGATGGGATCCCAAAGAAGTCTTTGCTTTGAATACATTCCTTGTTTTTGCGGTTTTGGTACACGTCCGATGGCGGGTTCGTGACAAAGGACTGTGGACCGCTTTGTTGGCGGTTACCGGCTGCGCCGTAATGTTGTTCAATTGGGTGGTGATCAATTTCACCATTGCAGGGTTGCACTCGTACGCATGATGGACCAGATCTTTGACCAATTTGGCAGCGGATTGCCCCTCGGCGACGGAGACGTGTGGCCCGAGGTGGATCTTGCTCCCGTGAGCATGGCCGTGCCGTGGACCGAGCCTGGCCCTCCGGCGCCAGAGACCATTGCCGACGACATGCGTACTCGGGCTGGGCGAACCGTGGAGTTGCTTGGAGCAGAAATGGGCCCGGAGGACAGCGGCCTGTTGTGGTCAGCTGTCTTTTCAGTGGAAGGGCTGACCGCGCCCATTTTTGTTTGGTTGGAAGAGACCGATGCACCGACGGCGAAGCACGCCGCCGACATGGCGGGGGTGCCCGAGCACCATTGGACCATGGTTTGGCAAACCCGACTCGAAGGGAAAGATGCCGTGGCTGACTGGGGCATTGTTTTGCGGACCATTGGCTGGTCTTGGCCTGGAACTCCGGCGGTCCATGATCTTGAACTCTCGCGATGGGTCATGCGTGAAGAAGTTCTGGAACCTCTTTTGGCCGACGAAGAACTTGAGCCCGCAGTGGAATCACTCTGGTGGGTCTCCGCTTCGCAGCGTGAACCGGGCTCACCGGCTTGGCTCAAGACATCCGGATTGAACCGATTGGGCTTGCCAGAATTGGAATTCTTGGAAGTGCCCGTTCCACTGGTGCCAACCACCGCGCACCTGCTCGATGAGCTGGCGGCCCGCATCGCAGAAGATGGTCCACCACCACCAGGCACTCGCATGGCCGTTGGGCCAGAACTCGAACTGCGTGCAGTCCCGCCTCGTGAGGTCCTTTCGGTGCTCCCCGAAGACATGCCGGGTCAAGCGGCTGATCGTGAGCCCGATGCCGCACCTTCGATTGTCTTTACTGGTCCAGAAAAAATTGGCGCTACCAGACCCACGTGGCCACCCGCGACCAGTGTTTTGCAACGTTTGGCCGACGAGCCTTGTGTGGTCTACCAGGCCACCAGAAGCACCAAGCGACGGGCACATTTGGCCCGTCAAACTTGGGACGATCTTGGCATGGTTCATGCCAAGATGGCTCGTCTTGATGCCAAAGCTCTGGTGGCGGTCAAAGCCGCATTCGGTCCCGAGAGCGCCCGAGAACACTGTTGGCTTCGTCTCGACACGCTTGAGGGCAACACCGCATCAGGCGTGCTGGATGCGGACGCCCGTATGGTTCCGGGACTCCAACAAGGCGACACCCACAAGGTCAACCGAGATGAAATCTCAGACTGGTGTGTGGTCTTGAATGAAGCTCGATTTGATCCGGAGTCAGTGCCCGCACTTTGGCGAGCAGTTGATGCGTTAAATCCTCGTCAGTGAGTCGGGGTCAACGACTCCGCCAACGCCCGGCTGCGCTCTCGGATCCACTCTGCGGTTTCCACACCAACCTTGATCCAGTCATGAACATTGATGCCGGGCACTTCTCCCCATATGGCAACGGGCAGCAAGGTTTCCACGGCAATGGTCTCGATCATCAACCAAGGCAACAGGCTCCAGGTGCCATCTGGAGGCGCCTTTCCTATGCGTGATCGCCACGCCGAGGTAAAACGTTGCCCGGCTTTGAAATGAAGCCCTGACGGCCATTGGCAGGGTGCAAGGTCTTTCGGTCGTCGGAGTGAAACTTGGAGCACCCCGTTGGCCAATTCGTGGGCCACCGCATCCACTCGGACCGCATCGAAATCCAAAATGCCCGCCACCCGGCCATCCGCATGCATGCGAAGATTTTTCGGATGCCAATCGCCGTGCAGGATCTGCTTGGGATGATCCATGACGCCACGTTCTCCACTCTTGATCTTGGCGAGTCCCGCCAATTCTTCAAGTTGTTGGAGCGATGCTTTGCTCGCAGGGGCCCGTTCAATGGTGTGCCCGAGCAAGGACGTGAATTCCACTTTCGAATCTCCGCTCGAGTGATTCGAAGCAGGGTGATTTCGAGTTGCTCGGTGGAACATGGCCAAAGCGATTCCTGAGGCGTGAGCATCGCGGCGTCCCCTTTGAGCACCCTTCCCAGCTATCCACGTTTGCAACTCCCAGACAAGATCGGCCTCTTCGATGTGCCTTGCGCCGTCGGCTTGCGGCCGAAGTTCGGGAACGGGGACTTGGGCGTCCAGACACATGTCCATGACGGATCGCATGAGCTTCAGCCGGTCGGCTGACAAAGCACGGCGGGGGCGACCCTTCAGCAAGAAGCGACCTTCTGTTGATTCAATGGCGTATTTGGCCGAGCCGGAGGAGCCACCTTGGTGCGGCCGGATTGATTGGATGTGTCCCAGAAGCCAACCGTCGGTGAGGGTCCGCAATGTTTCGGATGACACACTAGGAATACGGGTCTTCATTCCACGTTCTGAACTTGTTCCTTCAGACGGTCTACCGCGCTTTTGATTTCGACAATGGCTCGAGAGACATCAACCTGTTGGACTTTGGAACCAATTGTGTTGGTTTCTCGGAGCATTTCTTGCGTCAAGAAATCCAATGTTCGTCCAACGGGATCATTGCCCGTCAGAAGTTCACGGAATTGAAGCAAGTGGGCGTCCATTCTTGTCACTTCTTCTGAAATGTCAGATCGCTCGGCAAAGAATGCCACTTCGCGCACCAAATCTCGCGGGTCATCAGAAACATTCAGTGATTCCAGCATTTCTCGCATGCGTTGCAACATTCGATCTTCGTGATGCTGGCTGATGCTCGGCAACGCCGAACGAATGGTGGTGAGGCGATCTTCAATGGCAGAGCACTGCGTTAGGAGATCCTGCTCGAGGGCTTCCCCTTCGACTTCTCGCATCCGCTGCAATTGCTCGCACGCTTCCTTCGCGGCGGCGTGGGCCAAGGCTCCAACTTGAGCCATTCGTTCTGCTTCTTCAAAAACAACCACCCCGGGGAGATTTAAAATTCCGGCCAGATCAATCTTGGTTGCAGAGTGGTCGACCCCTGGCATGGCCAAAAGTTGACTGAGATAGCGTTGAAAAGCCTGCTCGTCAATCCGCCCCGCTTGGCTGCCCTCGGACTCCTGCACCCGGACCGAGACCGTGAGGGATCCCCGCTGAAAGTGTTCCACCACGGCCCGTTCCAAAGGGCCCTCAAGGGGCAGAAATTCTTCCGGCAAACGAACCAAGCATTTCCGATGCCGGTTGTTGACGGATCGCACTTCGACCCCCACCGTGAGCCCGCCGGCTGAACTGGAGGCTGATCCGAACCCGGTCATCGATCGCAGCACGGCTTAACCCTCGGGGTCGACGTTGGTTTCAGGGCTTGCGGTGCCAGATTCCTCAGGTGCAATTGGTGCCACTGGCAAGCCTTCAACGGGGGCATTCGTGTCGGAGGCTTCAACCGCTTCGGCGGGCCCGGCAACCTCTGCGGCCCCTGGGCCCGCGGACATGTTCAAACTGATGGCCAAGCCCAAGTAGAGAACAAAAGCCACCACGGTGACCCAAGTCAAGGTGTCTCCGACCCGTCCGCCAAGCAGTGAGTCGGCGCTCCCTGCGCTGGAGCCTCCAAATGCTGCAGACAAGCCGCCGCCTTTGGGTCTTTGCATCAGGATCACCAGAATCATCACGGTGGAGACCACCATGAAGAGGCCAGTGAGGAGGTAGAAGCTGTTGAGATTGTTCATGCTTGGCCCTCGGCCTTGGCGGCGGTGACCGCGTTGATGATGTCAAGGAAGTCTGCAGACTTCAATGAAGCGCCCCCAACGAGGAATCCGTCCACGTCGGGCTTGGCAAACAATTCCGCCGCATTGGCGGGCTTGACCGAACCTCCGTATTGGATACGAACAGCATCGGCCACTCCTTGATCATAGTGTTCTGCGAGGGCGGCCCGAAGGTCTGCGTGGACCTCTTGGGCATCCTCAGGGGTGGCGGTGAGCCCAGTGCCAATGGCCCACACTGGTTCGTAGGCGATGACCAGACGGGAAAGGGCCGCTGCCGGCAGACCTTCCAAGGCGTGGGCCAATTGGGCTCGATTCACCTCAAGTTGACGGCCTGATTCCCGCTCTTCTTTGAGTTCGCCGGTGCACAAGATCACAGAGAACCCGGCATTGAGTGCTGCGTGCAGTTTTTCTCGGACGATCTCATTGGACTCCCCGATCACGTGTCGGCGTTCTGAGTGCCCCACCAGAACCCATTCCACACCGCAGTCTTCAAGCATGGGCAAAGAGACTTCACCGGTGAAGGCCCCGGATGCTTCTTGGTGGGCATCTTGAGCACCCAACATTGGAGGCGTCGATTCCACGACATCCGCGATCAACGCGAGGTAAGGAAAGGCCGGAAACATCACCACTTCTGCCCCGAGAGGGCCACGGGCCAGTCCTTCTGCAATGGATTCGGCCAGGTCTGCACCGTCTCCGGCGTTGAGGTTCATTTTCCAGTTGCCGCCAATAATTGGAGTTCGCACAGAGCAGATCCTTTTTGGTAAGAAACGTTACAGGTTAGCCGAGTCCTCAGTCTTCCGCACGCAGGAAATTGCCATGGAATCCGTACAATTGATCGTTCTGGAGTTCAACCATGCCCCCGACCGCGGCCGAAGTTCGTCAGCAGTTTCTTGATTTCTTTGCTCAGCGCCACCAGCACACCGTGGTCGATTCGAGCGCAGTGGTCCCCCACGATGACCCCACTCTGCTTTTCACCAATGCCGGGATGAACCAATTCAAGGATGTTTTCTTAGGACGAGGCAACCGCGACTACTCGCGTGCGGTCGACACCCAGAAATGCATTCGAGCTGGGGGCAAGCACAACGACCTTGAAGATGTTGGACGTGACACCTATCACCACACCTTCTTTGAAATGCTGGGCAACTGGTCTTTTGGCGACTATTTCAAAACGGAGGCCATTGAATGGGCTTGGGAATTGCTGACGGAGGTTTGGGGACTGCCACCTGAGCGTCTTTACGTCTCGGTGTTCGCTGGTGACAAAGCCGATGGCTTGCCCGCCGATGAGGAGGCCGCAGAACTTTGGCGTCGCTTTGTTCCAGAAAATCGCATCTCGAGGTTCGACAAAAAAGACAACTTCTGGGAAATGGGCGTTACGGGCCCGTGTGGTCCGTGTTCGGAAATTCACTTCGATGGAACGCCCGACGGCAGCGGGGGGCACTTGGTGAATGCGGATGATCCCCAAGTGATAGAGATATGGAATTTGGTCTTCATGCAATTCAACCGTGGAGACGACGGCACGTTGGTGCCCTTGCCTGCGAAGCATGTCGATACTGGCATGGGCTTTGAGCGAATTGTTCGCGTGCTTCAAGGCAAGGACAGCAATTACGACACCGATGTGTTCACCGGTATTTTTGAGGCGATCCGAACTCGAACTGGCGCTCGTCCCTATGGGGCAGATCTGAAGGATCCACTGGACACGGCGTACCGTATTTTGGCCGATCACTTGCGTTGTCTGTCGGTGGCTTTGGCTGATGGGGCACGACCTGGTGCGGATGGTCGAAATTATGTGCTGCGTCGAATTTTGCGTCGCGCCGTCCGTCACGTGTCACAGACCTTTGGTGTGCAAGAGCCCTGCTTGTTCGAAATGGTGCCTGCCGTCACCCAGAGTCTGGGCCCAATCTTCCCTGAGTTGATCCAGGAAGAAGGCAAAGTTCAAGCGGCCATCCACGATGAAGAAGTGGCATTCCACCGCACGTTGGGCCGAGGCACCGAGTTGTTTGCTCAAGCTGCGGCAGAGGCCGGATCAAGCAAAGTGATTGATGGGGCAACGGCCTTTCGTTTGCACGACACCTTCGGATTCCCGGTTGACTTGACCCAGGTCATGGCGGAAGAAGCGGGGCTTCAAGTTGATTTGCAGGCGTACGAATCTGAGATGGAGGCCGCACGCGAACGCAGCCGATCGGGTGGTGGTGCTGGGGACGATGCCGATCTGCCTCCAGAACGACTTGCGGCTTTGGCCGAGCGGGTTGCCGCCACGGATGACACCGGAAGAGATTCTCATGAAGGGTGCTCCGCCACCGTAGGTGCCCTTTTGGTTTCCGGGAATCTGGTGGAGGAGGCTCAGTCGGGTGATGAGGTGTCAGTCGTTCTCGATCAGACCAATTTTTATGCCGAGATGGGTGGCCAAGTGGGGGACACCGGCACCCTTGAGGCCGATGGAATTTGTGTTCGGATTCACGGCACGAAACGCTGCGGTGATTTTGTATTGCATATGGGTGCGGTGGAGTCTGGCACGCTTCGCCCTGGGCAGTCGCTGCAAACCTGCTTGGACGTGGAGCGTCGCTCTGGCATCGAAGCCCACCACACGGCGACCCATCTTCTGAATCTCGGATTGAGAACCGTGGTCGGTGAAGAGTCTGATCAGCGTGGTTCATTGGTGGAGCCAGATCGTCTTCGGTTTGATTATGCCACCTCGGCGGCGCCTTCCCCGGAAGATCTGCAACAGGTGGAGTCTTTGGTACGAGAGGCCATCCGTGAGGATCTTTCCGTGGCGGCCGGCCCTGCGTCCCTTGAGGCTGCCAAGTCCATCCGGGGATTGCGAGCGGTTTTTGGAGAGCGTTATCCCGATCCGGTCCGGGTGGTTTCAATTGGACCGGCCATTTCGGAACTCTTGGCCGATCCTTTGAGCGATTGGTCGAACCGTTCGGTGGAATTCTGCGGTGGAACCCACGTCGATCGCACCAGCGAGGTGGATGACTTCGCCTTGCTTGGGGAAGGATCATTGTCGGCTGGAGTGCGACGGGTCACCGGCGT
Source organism: Phycisphaeraceae bacterium (assembly GCA_004213555.1). Classification (GTDB taxonomy): domain Bacteria; phylum Planctomycetota; class Phycisphaerae; order Phycisphaerales; family SM1A02; genus UBA8653. Next base: position 33,540 of record SHAP01000009.1, read on the forward strand.
GGTTGGGGCGGCAGCGAAGCAGGCCCACCACACCGCGAAGATGCTCAGCAATGAAATTGATGAAGTCGCCAAAACGAGTGACGACCAGTTTGCCGAAGCTTTTGCTTTGTTGTTAAAAACCGTCGATGCTGCCATCGTGCCCCTGTCGTCCCGGGCGCGCATCGACACCCAACTCGTTCCACTTCGTGAGCGAGCCAAAAAGTTGCGGAAGGCGGCAGCAGCGGGCAGCCGTGACTTGGCCATTGATTTCGCTCGTCAATTGGTCCCCGATTCGTCCGGGATTGTGATTGCTCGTGTCGATATGGCCGGCGACCGCGATGCTTTGCTGGCTGCTTTGGACACGGTTCGTGGCAACCAACCAGAAGCGCCAGTGCTCCTGTTGTCGGCCGATCTCGAAGAAAAGAAAGTCAGCATTGTCGCGCGAGTGCCAGAGACTGGCATTGCCAGAGGCCTGAAGGCCGGGGATTGGGCGCGGTGTGCTGCTGAAGCGTGTGGCGGCAAAGGCGGAGGGCGCCCCGATATGGCCCAGGCGGGCGGAAAAGATCCCACCCTTGCTGATGCGGCTTTGGAAGCCGCGCGGCACTTCGCCAATGAGCGCTTGGCCTGATACGCTCGCCATCTCCCAAGGAGTCCATCATGTCCCTGAACCGCCGCCAATTTTCGGCCCTCGCTGGAGCAACCATGACCGCACCTGTTTTCGGAGCATTTCGCGTGAAACCACCCTTCGAAATTTCCCTCGCCCAGTGGTCATTGCACCGGACGATTTATGGCGGCAAGCTCGACAACATGGGATTCCCCGAGTACACCAAAAAGGAATTTGGAGTCGAGGCCGTGGAGTACGTCAACCAGTTCTTTAAGGACAAAGCTGAAGACAAGCCGTACTTGCAGGAACTCAAAAACCGGTGTGATGATTTGGGCGTCAAGAGTCTGTTGATTATGTGTGATGGTGAGGGGCAGTTGGGGGATGCTGATGACGCCGCTCGCACCAGAGCGATTGAAAACCATTACCGATGGATCACCGCGGCCAAATTCTTGGGCTGCCATTCCATCCGCGTGAATGCATCCAGTTCGGGAAACTGGGCGGAACAAATGATGCGAGCCGCAGATGGTCTTCGACGGTTGTCAGAGTTTGGTGACCAGCATGGCATCAACGTCCTCGTTGAAAACCATGGCGGACTTTCCTCCAACGGCATGTGGTTGCACGGGGTGATGCGCACCGTCAATCATCAACGGTGTGGCACCCTGCCTGATTTTGGAAACTTCTGGGTCAGCAGCTCCGAGACCTACGACCGGTACAAAGGCGTAGAAGAGCTGATGCCATACGCCAAAGCGGTCAGTGCCAAGAGTCGGAAGTTCGATGATCAGGGCAACGAATCTGAAACCGATTTTGTCCGCATGATGGGCATAGTGAAAAAGTTCGATTACCACGGTCATGTTGGTATCGAGTGGGAGGGCGGGGACCTCTCCGAACAAGAAGGTGTTATGGCAACCAAGAAGTTGCTGGAAAAGATTCGTTCCGCGTGAGCCTCCCTGCAGAAAACATCCCGTGGTTGGCAGAGCTGTCCGGCAAGTTTGTGGTGGTTGAAGGCCCGGACGGATCCGGGAAGTCCACTCAAGCAGCCCGATTGGTTTCGCTGCTCCATGAAGCGGGATTGGAAGTGCTTGAAGTACGAGAGCCCGGTGGCACCCCACTTGGGGAACGTCTCCGGGCGGTCTTGTTGGATCCAGAGACCGGTGAAATTGATGTGCGCACCGAAATGTTGTTGTACATGGCCAGTCGTGCTGAATTGGTGGCGTCTCGCATTCGTCCGGCTTTGGAACGTGGCGCATGTGTCTTGGCCGATCGATTTGTGTCATCAACGCTTGCGTATCAAGGGGCGGCTGGCGGCTTGGACCAGGCGGCAATTCGAGATGCTGCCCGGGCGGCGTGTGGTGAAGTCACACCCGATCTGGTGGCGATCTTCGACGTCGATGAATCAACCGCGGCGGGACGCATGGGGCTGTTGCGGGATCGAATGGAAGCTCGAGGTTCGGCGTACCACGCGGCGGTTCGGCGTGGGTACCACGAACAGGCGGAAGCAGAGCCAGAGACCCACGTGCTGATCGACGCGGCACGAAGTCTTGATCATGTTTTTGCGGATTTCCTTGGGGTCCTTGGGGCCCGATTCGGGAATCTGGGGGGTCAGTCAAATTCGTCTCCGCGGAACGTCGAGGCCAAGTAGGCCTGACGGACCACCGTGTCGTTGATCAAATCTTTGGGGGCGCCTTCGGCGAGGTTACGCCCTTCGTGCAGGATGTACGCGCGGTTGCAAATTCGAAGGGTTTGCTGCACGTTGTGGTCAGTGACCAAAATGGCAATGCCACTTTTCGCCAGTCGACGGACTTCACTTTGCAGTTCTTCCACCGTATGCGGATCCACGGCCGCAAATGGTTCATCAAGCAACAACAGTCGTGGTTTGCACGCCATGGCCCGGGCAATTTCAAGCCGGCGGCGTTCTCCACCAGAGCAAGTCTCGGCCAGATCCTCGGCTTTGTGCCGCAGACCGAATCTTTCGATCAGTTCCCGCGCCTTGTTTTTTCGTTGGCCGGTCGTGGGTTCATGCAGCTCCAACACCGCCAGTAGATTTTCTAAAACTGTCATCCCCCGAAATATGCTGGGTTCTTGGGCCAAGTATCCCATTCCAAACCGAGCTCGTCGGTGCATGGGTTGTTTGGTGACGTCGCGATGTTCAAAATGAACTTCACCCTCGTCGGCTTCTAGCATGCCAATGGCCATCCGGAAGCTGGTGGTCTTCCCGGCACCATTGCGGCCCAGAAGGCCAACGATCTCTCCCGGTTCAACGGAGAAGCACACGCCATCGACCACCCGGCGAGCGCCGAAGTTTTTGACGAGATTTCGAGCTTCGAGCAGCGGCACCTTAGTCCTGCTTTGGGGTGTCGCTGGGGATGTTGACTTCTTCGGAAGTTGAGCCTGCCTCAACGGCCTTGGCGTGATCGGTCCACTCTTCGGGGCGCAGCCGATGGGCGATCGCACCGATGATTTGGTCGGCATCCTGATGGACGTAGTCGTCGACTTTCACCGCACGACCGTCGGCATGAACAATCTTGGCCACACTCTTGCTCATCCATCGACTCATGTCGATGTCACTGATTTCAGTGGCACCCCATGAGCCCTGCGGGTGGTGGAAATTTCCCTCGTCATCCACGCTGTACTTTTTCCTAAGGCCGCCGATCAGTTGCAGTCCCGCCACCACCGAGTAAGGACCACACAAAATGAAGAGCCATTGCACCATCCGGTTCCACTTGTTTGGTACCGGAAACTTTTGGTAAGCGGTGATCCCATTGGAAACCCCTTCAACGAAGTTGGCAAATGAATCACTTCCCCGTGCCCACCGACCTTGACCAACCGCGAGCAATCCCGCGGCCAACCGATCGATTTCCAGACTCCAACGAAGTCTGTTCTGGGCGACGGTTCCCAATTCTGCCGTGTAGTTGAATTCCACCGAGACCAAACCTTCATCTTGGGCCCTTTGCAACTCCAATTTGAATTGAGATTCCATCTCTTGCCGAACCGACTTGAGTTCTTCAATCTCGCCCTTGGTCATACTCTCGGAAAGTTGTTGACGGGCGGCTTGCACCGCTTGCACTGCGGTTTGCAGGGCGTTGTCTTCACCATTGGCATGAGCTTCCAGGCCGGACTTCACATTGGTGAATGCAACCTGCTTTTGATAGCCCAATTCATCCATAGGGATTTTGACGGAGTAGTCGAGCCAGCCCCATACGCCAAAGACCGCACACAACACGGTCATCAAACTCATCTGGATCACCCATCGGGTTCGGGGTCGGGTTTGGATCATGGCAAGCCTCCGTTCAAAGGTGGGGAGTCTTATTCTGACTTGATCGCGGCCAATTCGCGAGCATCATCGATCAATTCGGTACTTAGTCCTGGAAGGCCATCCAGCCGGTCAAGCATGATTTCCAGCCGACGTTCCACAGAAGCGGTGGGATCATCTGCCCGCTGGGCGGCCTCCACCAGAGCTGAAAAGGCCGTCTTCCACCATTCCAAATTTGGATGTGCAGCGTCCTTTTCAGGTTCGATGCGGGTTCGAACCACCACGCCACGGCCCAAAACGGCCACTGGGCGCTCTCCCAGTTTTGTCATGGGTTCTCGGGCCAAAGCCAAAACAGGGACCCCGTGTTCCAAGCCGGCCGTCAGCAGTCGCCGTGCATCTGCACCCACTTGGGGAGCGGTAATCAGATGAACTCCTGGCTGAGGCACGAACTCATCGTTGGCAGGGACTTCGGTGCATTGGATGCCGTGTTTGTCTGCGTGCTCGAAGGCGGCGTTGGCACGGGCCACCCATGCCACACGAAGCTGGGTGAGTGCCTTCTCCAGCAACTCTGGATCACGCGAGCCCCGCGCAGATTCGAGGAGTCGACGCGCGTCACGTTCGGCGCTGCACCAATCAGTGTCGAGGTTAGAAGAGTGATTTTCAGCCGATGGGTTCATGCGATTTGTCGATCAACTGTCCAAAAGATCTGACACCAAATCCACTCGGACTGGATCGGCAAAGGCGGCTCGGAATCGATCTGGAGGCGAGATTTCCAAGACCATCCGACTCGAAGGGGTCAGCACTTGGAGGGATTGTTGATCTCCTTCACCATCGCGGGCGAGGACCTCGATCAAACGCCGCAAAAGTGGCAAATCTGCCGAATGGCAAAGCACGGGATCTCGACCGTTGCGGTGGACCGTCGCGACGTGATCGAATTCCTGCCACGCCTCGACCTCTGCCATTCCGAAGGCCACGGCATCGAGGATGTCGGACCATTTCCCAGTAGGAACGAGGAGCAGTTGATCCAATGAAAGCCGGCTTAGGATTTCATCCAATCGGAGGGCCAAGTGCTCGGGCTCCAGTTTGAGTTCGTGGCGGGTCAAATCGGCTTGTTCCGCCAAATCGAGGCGACAGACGTGTTCATTCACGACTTCGGCTCCGATTTGGAGATTTTGCATGACTTCTTCGACTTCGGTCGACTCAACGAATTCCACGGAATCCTCCTGTAGGACATCATCATATCGGTCCGGTCAAGGGGGTAGCATTGATGAGATGTCTCGGCACATTCTGTTCATATGCACCGGAAACACCTGTCGGAGCCCTTTGGCGGAAGGGTTGGCCCGAGATTGGCTGCGTCAACAAGGGCTCGACAGCACATGGAGCGTGGGCAGTGCAGGGGTTTTCGCGGTGGATGGATCAGAACCCTCACCAGAAGTCGCTGCGTTGTTGGCCTCTCGAGGGATCTCAGAAGTGAGCCAGTCTGCATCTTTGACTTCAGAAATGTTGCAGGCGGCTTCTGTGGTCTTTGCCATGACGGCGGCCCATGCCGAGGCCGCCCAACGCATCTTGGGGGATGCTCCAGGGCCCGCGATTCAAACCTTGGATCCTGCTGGCGATGTTCCTGATCCCATCGGGCATGGTTTTGGGGTGTATGCAGACCTGGCCGATCGATTGGACGCTGTTCTTGATCAAGTATTGAAGGAAGTGACGCATGCAAATAACGATCTCGGGTGACCACCGTGGCCATGATGCCGTGGAGGGTGTCGTGGGGTATCTCAACACACAGGGTCACGATGTGGTGGTGCAAGGCGCTTGTGATGGTGAAGCATGCGATTACCCCGTGCGTTCTTTGGCCGTGGCCCAAGATGTTGCCGATGGTCGATCCGAGCTGGGCATCTTGATTTGTGGGAGTGGCATCGGCGTCTCCATCGCAGCCAACAAGGTGAATGGGGTTCGAGCTGCTTTGGTGATGGATGCCGCCCACGCCCAAGGGGCACGTGAACACAACCATGCCAATGTGCTGTGCTTCTCCGCTGACCGAACCTCAGTGGACGTCATGTGTGAAGCGGTCGAAGCGTGGATGCACGCCAAACCTCAACCCGATCGCCATGCCCGGCGTGTCGAGCAGATGGCTGAAATTGAACGTGGGACAAGTCCTCAGGATCAAGCTTCGAGTTCGGCGTAGCCTGCCGCCAAATCGGCCAGCAAACGAACGCCAAAGCCGGTGGGCCCTTCACAAAATTGAGCGTTCCCTTCGGTCCGAGCAACTCCTGCGATGTCCAAGTGTGCCCAAGGCATGTCTTCCGGAACGAAGTGGGAAAGGAAAGCAGCGCCCTGGATGGGGTGGCCATCTCGTTTGGGTCCGCTGTTCCACAAGTCGGCGTGGCGTGCACGCATGAAATCTTTATGGCATTCCCAAACTGGCATAGGCCAGAGTTTTTCTTCGGTGTCATCTGCGGAGAGTTCCAGTCGGTGACGCAATGATTCATCACCACAGAACATGCCGCCGCACCACGAGCCCAAGGCAACCACGATGCCGCCGGTCAGGGTGGCCATGTCCACGATGGCCGTTGGCTCCAACTTGGTGCAAGCGTATGTGAGTGCATCGGCCATGATCAGGCGACCTTCCGCATCGGTGTTGGTCACTTCAACAGTGGCCCCATTCATCATGGTGATGATGTCGTCGGGACGGTAGGCGGCGGAATCCACCATGTTTTCCGCGCACGGCAGCAAAGCGCTGACTCGAACAGGCAAGTCTCTTTGCGCAATAAGCAGCATCGCACCCAAGACCCCAAAGCCGCCACAGCCGTCGTACTTCATGCCGAGCATGCCGTTGTTGACTTTGAGGGAATATCCGCCGGAGTCATAAGTCATGGTTTTGCCCACGAACACCAAGTGTTCGTCTTCTGGTGCATCTTCGTGGTCGTGCTCCAAGACCACCATGCAGGATGGCGTTTCAGAGCCCTGACCCACTCCCACCAAGCCGCCCATGCCAAGGTTTTCTGCTTGACGTGCTGTAACAACTTTGACTTTGAGCCCAACCGCTTTTGCCAATCGTTTGGCTTCAGTGGCGAACCAAGCTGGATTGCATTCGTTCGGAGGACTGGCGGCCAAGCGGCGTGCCTCGTTGACACATTCCGCCGCAAGCAAGCCGTCGTGGAGGCCTTCGCGAAATCCCGCGTCGTCGGGATCGAGACGCAAGCCGCGTCGGGATGGTTCTCGTCGGGTGGCGGTCCCGTCGTGGGCATCCGGTCGCCACGCGGCAAGACCGAGTCCCTCCCCGAAAGCTCGACCGGCGTCTTCAGCTTCGGTGGCACGCAAGATGTGGGTCACGTGGATTCGGAGAGCACTCAGTTGCAAGGCAAACGCTTTGGTCACCAAGGCGGCGCCAGCGGCTCGGAATCTTTCCACAGCAGTTTGCTCTTCGTCGCCGAGGCCCACCAACAGCATGCCTTGGGTCCAAACCACCACTTCACCCGCTTTGCCCCGGAAGGCACCGGTGGCCCGAGCTTCACGAACCGCACTGGCAACTCCTCCGCTTAGTCGATCTTTAGAGGCATCTTCAGAGAGAAGAATGACTTCCCGGGCTTGGCTGGCGCGGCTGGTTCGCTGAATTTTGAATTGTTCGTACACATGGGCCTCCAAGGTCCTTCATCGGGCAAGACGGCAGATTCACACCACCGAGGCGGGCTATGCTCCGTTGTGCGCGCCGAACGACTCTTGGATGCCAACCTCAACCGGGCCCGGGAAGGGTTGCGCACTTTGGAAGAATTGGCGAGGTTGATCCTCGAAGACGCAGATCTCGCCGAGTCCTTTCGCACCCGTCGCCGTCGTTTGGGCGAGTTGGGTGAAGCACAACTGCCCGACTTGCTTCCCCAACGGAGCGCAGCCACCGATCCTGGTTTGGCACCAGAGGTCGCGGCCGGTCCCCGCCGGGACCTTTCGGGTGTTGCGGCCGCGGCCGCGGGGCGGGTGGGGGAGTCTTTGCGGGTCTTGGAAGAGGTTGGGTCGACCGTCTCTCCAGCATTTTCGGCAGGCATTCAGGCCATTCGACATGGTTGGTACGACTTGGATCGTGACCTTCGCTTGCGTTTGGGCGCTCGAGCGCCCGTGGTTCAGCCTCGACTGTGCGTGTTGCTGACCCGTGACTTGTGTCCAAGAGGAGATTGGGTTCGGATTGTCGACGCCCTGGCTGAAGCGGGAGTGGACATGGTGCAAATTCGGGAAAAATCATGTTCGGATGGTGAGCTGTTGCGCCATGCCGATGCAGTTCGATCCAGATTGCCATCTTCGACCCGGCTGGTTGTCAATGATCGCGTGGGCGTTGCCGCGGCGCTGGGAGTGGATGTCCATTTGGGGCGGGAGGATCTTCCCACTTGGGCGGCTCGAAAAATTCTGGGTCGTGATGTGCAGATTGGTCGCAGCACTTCTGGCTTGGCTGAAGCCCAGCAGGCCATCGCTGATGGCGCTGATTTGGTCGGGGTTGGCCCCATGTTTGCCAGCGCGACCAAGGACAAGCCACCGGTCGGTCCCGCTTCGGCGGGCATGGTCGCCTCAGCGGGCATCCCTCACTTGGCCATTGGGGGGGTCCATCTTCAAAATATTGACGCGCTCTGTGAACACGGGGTGGCGGGGGTTGCGATTTGCCGGGGCGTTTTGGAGGCCAGTGATGTGGCTGGTGTGGTTCACACCATTCAGTCCCGTTTTGGGTTGGTCACCGAGGACCCATCATGCCTTTGAGCGAAGCTTCGGTGATTTTGTTGGGCACGGGGACGAGTTCAGGTGTGCCTGTCCTTGGCTGTGATTGCTCGGTTTGCACCAGCACCGATCCCCGAGACCAGCGTTTGCGGACCTCGGCCGCTTTGCGTTTTCAGGACCCGGACGGACATTTCCGGGAGATGCTCATCGATTGCGGGCCCGATTTGCGGCATCAAGCATTGCGGGCAGGCTTGCGACGGTGCGATGGCATTTTTGTCACCCACCATCATGTGGATCACATTTACGGATTGGATGAAGTACGCAGGTTCAACGCTCTGATGAAGGAGCCGATCGATCTCTTTGCCGAAGAACGCACACTGGATGCCATTCACCGGGTGTATCGCCACATCTTTGATGCGGCCAAAAACCTCAATCCATCTTTTGTCGCCCATGTTCGGACCCACCGTGTGACCACCGACGGCTCGGTTTCTCGCATGGGGATTCGAGCCACCCCCATCCGGTTGTTGCACGGGAAGATGCCCATCTTGGGCTGGCGATTTGATGCGGTGGATGCCTCTGGAGCGGCTCTGAACGACTTGCCAGGCCCTTTTCCATTCGCATGGTGCACCGACTGTTCAGCCATCCCGCCAGAGTCATGGCCCCGCCTGGAGGGGCTCCGGCACCTCTTTTTGGACATGCTGCGGCCTCGCAGCCACCCCACCCACTTCTGTTTGGATGAATCTCTGGCTGTGGCCGAAAAAGTTGCGGCCAAGCAGACGTGGTTTATTCACATGAGCCACGACGTTGCCCATGCGGCTTTGGAGGCCAGTTTGCCCTCCGGCATCGCTCCAGCCTACGACGGATTGGTGGTCTCGGGCTGAACGGAGGGCTGCTTCCAGCGCCGCTCGGATCTATACTCTCGACCCATGGCCCGTACCCGTGAAATCAAGCGTCGGATGACGGCAGTCGGCACGATTGCCCGCATCACCAAGACCATGCAAATGATCGCCACGGCGAAGTTCACCGCGGCCTTGCAAAGAGCCTCGGCAACGAAGCCTTACACCGAAACCCTTTCGGACATGGTGGCCGAACTGGCTTCCACGGTTTCTCCCGAGGAGTCAGGTTCTCCGCTGTTGAATGCCCCCACACCCGCACGCAAGCGAGAGTTGTTGTTGGTGGTCAGTTCCGACCGCGGCCTTTGTGGTGCCTACAACGCCAACGTCCTTCGGGTTGCGGCTCGGCACCTGCGTGAGCAGAAAGCCGCCGGAGTGGACACGGTGGTGGAGACGGTCGGTAAGAAAGCAGTTGGATTTTTCCAATTTCAAGGCACGGAGATTGCCAACCGACATGAACTGGGCGACAAGCCAGCGTACGAAGCAGTGGAATCCATCGCTTCGGGATACATGGACCGATTTGCCGCCGGAGAGTTTGATGCGGTTCGTGTGGTCTTCATGAAGTTCGTGTCGAACGCCCGCCAAACCCCTGAAATTGTTCAGGTCCTTCCTTTGGAAGCCGAAACGGTCGATGAAGAATCCGCCAGCGGAAACGCGGGATGTGAGTTTTCACCTGAGCCAGCGGAGTTGCTGGCCGATTTGATCCCCCTGGCCGTGAAGAGCCGCTTGTTTCAGTGTGTAAACGACGGCGCGGTTTCAGAACAAATCATGCGAATGATTGCGATGAAGGCCGCGACCGAAAACGCACGAGACCTGCGCAAGACACTGTCTCGAGACTTCAACCGGGCCCGACAGGGACAAATCACGACCGAATTGACCGAGATCATTTCGGGCGTGGCCGCACTCGAGTAGGGTCAAACCCCTGAAATTTCTGATCAACCAACGCCTCCTTCGGGAGGTGTTTTTTGTTGGAAAATCTTGGCGGATGGTTCCAAGGTCTTTCGCCGTGTTGGATGGGCCCGAATGGGAATTGACCAACTCACTGAACCAACATCACAAGGAATACTTTCGTGAAAACCATCCAAACCATCGTCCTCGCTTCTGTTTCTTTGACCACTACTGTCTCCACCGCATCAACCAGCATTATCTCTTGCATCGACTTTGAAGATTTGTCTTCCGGGGCGACCTACACCCCATTCAGCAATTTTGTCACGAACAACATTGACGTCTCGATCACGCCGCACCCCATGGGCACCGCCTACCAAGGTGAATTGGCAACAAGCGTCCCGGCCCCGATGGGCAGCGGAAATCGCCTCTGGACCAACAACGTCGCGGCCGAGTTTTTTGCCCCGACTTCGGGATACGGTTTGGCCAAGAAAGCCAGCTTCAAATACGCCTACATGGGCGGAGCGAACTACCTGGAGGTCAATGGATTCGCCGTCACACCTTCCATGTGGAACAATTTTGGCCCCTTGTCAGGATCGTCATTCATGACCAGTTTGGGCCCCATCACCATCAGTGTCATGGAAGGCGGCGTCCCGGGCGGCTTTGTTGGGCAACTTGAAATTTCTGGGGACATCGATCGTCTGGTGGTCGCCGGCCAGGAACTGTGGCTCGATGATGTTTGCTTCGAGTACCCCTTGGTGGCCGCAGTCGTCCCCGGCGATGCCGATGGTGACGGCAAAGTGAACTTTGCCGACATCCTCAGTGTGTTGAACAACTGGGGCCCCTGATCCATCCGGCTTTTCCGCTCCTTTTGGCCTCCCCATCGGGGAGGCCTTTGTCTTTTTTTACAAAAGCTGGCGGACGATTTCGAGCTTCTTCGCCGTGTCTATTGAGCCCACTCGGGGCACCAATCAATCACCAACAATGCAAAGGAAAATCATCATGCAATCCATCACTTCTTCAGTTCTGTTCTTCTCCGCGGCCCTGGGTTCGGTGGCCGCCGCCGGTCCCGTCGTCTGTCTGGATTTCGAAGATCTCACCCCAGGGGCGGTGTACCTGATCGGTGACACCTTCACGACCGGTGGCATCAATGCAAAGGTCCATCCCCATGCGGGAGATGTTCAGGCCAACATCGAGGTGTACGGCCGCGCTGGGGTTGGGAACGAGATGTACCCCAACAACGTTGCCGTGGAATTCGACGCCACATCCGCGGGCTTCGGCCCTGCCGTCCGTGCGAAATTTGATTACTTCGAGGCCGGCGGGATCAATGTCATGGAAGTCAACGGGTCTGTGATCAACTTCCCCCACTTCTTTGATTTTGGTCCTCTCAACGGTAGCACTTGGGCGACCGCCATGGGCTCGGTCACCATCAATGTGACTTCGTCTGCCGTTCCCGGCGCTTTTGAAGGCACGGTCGAGGTGGTGGGTGACATTCAAAGTCTCCGCGTCGGTGGCCAAGAGTTGTTCGTCGACAACATGTGCTTCGAGTACCAAAATTCTGGGACTGGCGATTGCTGTGAAGGCGATGCCAACCAAGACGGCCAAGTGAATTTTCAGGATTTGATCTCGGTCATCACCAACTGGGGCAGCCAGTGTCCGTGAGTGGTCGGGCTCTCTCGAACAATCAAGAATCAAGCTGCGGCTCCTCTCCTCGAGAGGGGCCGCAGTTGTTTATCCGGAGCTCAACAAAGAGTTGAGGTCTCTTCCTTCAATGAGATAGAGAAGGATGACCAAGGCGACGGAAATCACCAGCCCGAGGGTGGCTTTGCCAAGGTCGGAGAAAACCATTGGCCACACTTTGCCAGTGTTCGCTTCTCGGAGCCTGATGCGGAGGGCCACTTCCCGACCGGCCAGCATGCCCAGAAAGACCCACGTGGTGCTCATGGGAACCTTGGCCCCGATCCCGAAGGTGTCAAATTTGAAGACCAACAGAACAATGCCGTAGAAGAGGTCAATGAAAGTGGCGGACCGTATGTCGGACGTGTTTGTCTTCACCCGAACGATTTCCTGAATTTTGCCTCCTTTTTGATAAAAGATGAAAGCAAGCATGGCCAACAGAACAGCTAGAGCAAAAGCAAAGGATCCGACTGAAACCTCATTCGGGTCTCCCAAGTACACCATGATGTTGACGAGGTCCTGGGTCAGCCATTGTGACCACAAAAACCCAGTGGACAACCATTGGGCGGTGGTCCAGAAAACACGGTTCCCCAAGATCCCGGTGGCTTGGTTCATGGGCCGCTTCAGGAACAATCGTTCGGTCAATCGACCCAGCAAGAGATACATGATGATTGAAGCGAGAAAAGCCACGCCATAGCCGCCCAGACTTTTCACCAGCATTTGTGGCAGTGCTTTTGGGGCAAAAAAAGTAAGCACCAAGAATGTTGTGCTGACCGGAATCCCAAACCGGGTGACAAACAAAAGCGTGACTGGTGGAAGCAGATACCAAAAGGAGATGGTTGGGAATTCTGTACTGCCATCCTCAGCAGCAGGAAAGAGGCTTCCAAACTTACCGAAAGTGAGGTCATCGCCTTTCCCGCCGAGCATTTCACCATGGCCCAGATAGCCCATGGTCACGGTGAAGGCCATGATCGATCCAGCAAACAACCACAACACCCACCACGGCTTGTTTTCGTTGGAATGCAGAAAGGTGCCCAGCGTCTGAATGGAGTCATTGCCCACAACGGAATAGGCCGCAAAGGTGAAACCGACAAGCGCAAAAAAGGTGCTCATGTCCATGAAACACGGAACCTACCAGCCCAACCGAATCGGGGGGTGCGGCTTGGTTCAGATTGCGTTGGCGGAGGAGGTGAGAGCCACCCCTTGCAGAGCGGTCTTGGCGGGTCGAACTCGCGCTTCAAACTCGCCACGGAACTTGTTGACGACGGTACGAACCGCCCAGTTGTGTCCATCGGCCAGTCCGCAAATGGTGGTTCCCGGCATGATGCCCATGCTGCCCGCCAATTCCAAAAGCATGTCAAGGTCGTTCGAGTCGGCTTCGCCGGCTTCAATCCGCGAGAGCAGTTTGAACATCCACTGTGCGCCTTCGCGACACGGGGTGCATTGACCGCACGATTCATTTTTGAAGAATCGTGAGAGGTTCCGTGCCACGGCGACCATGTCGGTGTCTTCGTCGAAGACGGTGGGACAGGCGGTGCCGAGCCCCATCAAGTCGTACTTGCGACCGATGTCGAAATCCATTTCCGCTTCGTATTGATCGGTGGACAAGATGCCCATCGAAGCGCCGCCGGCAATGGCGGCCTTAAAGCCCTTGCCACCGCGCATGCCGCCGCAGTAATCCTCAACCAAGCACTTCAGGGATACGCCCAGTGGAGCCTCGTAGACGCCAGGCTTTTCAACGTGGCCAGACACACCCATCAACTTGGTGCCGTAGGACGGGGGACCACCGATGGAAGATTCCACCCCAATCCCTTGCCACCAGGCAGCGCCTTTTTGCATGATGGGTACGACTGCAGCCAATGTTTCAACGTTGTTGACAATCGTGGGACGCCCAAACAGACCTTTGACTGCGGGGAAGGGTGGCTTCAAACGAGGCCACCCTCGGCGGCCTTCGATCGCTTCCAAAAGACCGGTTTCTTCACCGCAGATGTAGGCCCCAGCTCCGCGGTGCAAGGTGCAGTCAACTTTGAAATCACACTTGCCAAGAAGGCCGGTGCCGCCAAACACGCCCATTTCGTAGGCCTCGTCGATGGCCCTTTGCATGGTGATGGCTTGGCTGGGGTATTCCCCCCGGATGAAAAAGTATGCATGGTCCAGCTTGCAGGCCCAGCAGGCAATGGCAATGCCCTCCAGAACCAAGTGAGGATCAAAGTCCACCAGCAGGCGGTCTTTGAATGTTCCGGGCTCTGCTTCGTCGCAGTTGATGGCCAAGTACCGAGGTTGTCCATCCTCGGGCGGCAGGAAGGTCCACTTCATCCCGGCGGGGAAGCCGGCACCACCACGACCTCGCAGGATCGCATTTTTCACTTCATCGATGATGGCCGATGGTTCCATGCCCAAGCAATTTTCGAGCGTGGCGTATCCGCCACGATCTCGATAGGTCTTGCCCGTGGTGACGGTGCGGTCTTCTGCTTTGCCCCATGTGTCTTGGAGGGGGCCGCAGCCGGGAATGTTCTTGGTCAGGACAGGTTCGTCAAGAAACATGGTGGTGACTTTCAGCGTTGGTTGCGCTTGGGAGGAAGTTCGATTTCTTCAATGGTGGTTCGTCGAAGGATGGTTCCTTCACGGTTGGTGGTTTCGGTTTGCCGATTGACTTCAAGGCGTCTTGAAGTTGGGCGAGTGGCAGCGGACCAAATCATGCCAAGAAAGGCACCAACGCCATGCATGCGGGTGGGACTGGTCCGTTTGGTGCTCATTTCAGTTCGTCCACCAAACGAGCAGCTTGCTCGGGGGTCAAAGGTCCAATCAATTCATCGTTTCGCAACATGCAAGGTGCCTTTTCACAAGCACCCAGACATTCAAGTGCCAAAAGTGTCACTTTGCCGTCAGCGGTGGTTTCGTGTTCGTCGATGCCCAACTTGTCTTTGAGGTGATCGAGCACGGCCGCGTGACCACACGCTTCACAAGCCACAGATTGGCACACGGCCACAACATGTCGTCCCACGGGTTCCACATGGAACTCTTCGTAGAACGAAACAGTGTCGAGCACTTCGCCGGGTGTGATGTTCAGAAATTGCGAGATTTCCACCATGGCTTGGTGGGGGATACAACGTTCGTGGTGTTGCAGATCGTGCAGGATGGGCAGCAGGGCACCACGACGTTCGGGGTAGCGAGGAATGAGATCCTTTTCGTACTTCGCCTTGGCTTCCTCACTGAGGTAGGGCTCGGTCCGTTTGGTGATTTCTTGGGTGCGGCTGGGTTTGACGGTCCAGGACATGGGAGTTCCTCAGCGATCCAGTTCGGCGGCGATGATGTTCAGTGAGCCCAACACCGCCACGAAATCGGCCAGTTGGTGTCCTTCCAGCATCTTGGCAAAGGCCGAGAAGTTGAAGAAGCAAGGGGGGCGAACCGAGACTCGCCATGGGGTGCGGTCTCCGTCACCGACGAGGTAGTAACCGAGTTCGCCGTTGGGACCTTCGATGGATCCGTAGGCCTCTCCGATGGGCGCATCAAAGCCTCGGTTGTGCATCACCAACTCAAACTGCTGGATGGTGGCTTCAATCGATCCGTAGACCTGGCCCTTTTCGGGCAGCGTGCCTTTGCCTTCGGGGGAAGCGTTGACCGAGCCACCGGGAATGGTGTCAATGAGTTGCTCGATGATTCGAACCGACTGCTTGATCTCTTCGATGCGGACCAAATAACGGGCGTAACAGTCGCCGGTTGTGGCAATAGGCACATCGAATTCCACCGCTGGGGCACCTTGGCCATCCCAATTGTCGGCATAGCACAGATAGGGGCGATCCTTGCGAAGGTCACGTCGCACGCCTGATGCGCGAGCCAAAGGACCACTCAATCCCCAATCGATGGCTTCCTCTTTGGTCATTACCCCAACGCCTTGGAGTCGGTCAATGAAAATTCGGTTGCGGTTGAGCATGGTTTCCAAATCGCCCACCGCCTTGGGCAAGCGCTTGTGGATGAAGTCTTTGACCATGGTTTTGAACGTCTCCTCGCAGGGGAGATCGTTCTTGAGTCCACCGACCCGCGTGTAGTCCGGGTGAAAACGTTGCCCTGAGACAAAGTCGAGGATGTCGTACACAAACTCACGTTCGTTGAACCCATAGATGAACGATGTGATACCGCCCAAGTCCAGTGCGGCCGCGCCAACACACAGCAAGTGGTTTTGGATACGCCCCAACTCGCACAAGATCGTGCGAATTGATTTGCAGCGAGGTGTGCAATCGATGTCGAACAACGTTTCCACCGCGGTGTGCCAGGCGATGTCATTGACGATGGGAGAGATGTAGTCCATCCGACTGATCGTGCAGACGTACTGGTTCCAATCATGGTGCTCGCCCAGCTTCTCAAAGCCAGAGTGCAGGTAGCCAATGTGTGGCGTGGCTCGAGAGACCCGTTCGCCATCCAACTCCAACACCACACGGAGTGTGGTATGGGTGGCCGGGTGTTGGGGACCCAGATTGAGCACCCATCGCTCGGGGGCGTCTTTCCGGTCGTCCAGGTACGAGGTGTCTTCGACGTCAACGTCGAATTCAGTTGCGGGGCTTAGGGTGAATGGCATGCAGTTCAGATTGTAGGAGCCAAGCGGCCCAATGCCGCCCCATTAGGCCCGGAAGATGGCACCAAGTCGGCTTCCCAAGATCCGAGAGGCCATGAAGAGGGCCAAAGCGAGCAACAGCATTCCCCAAGCACCCATCGCCGCGGCCACCGAGGGGCCATCTCCCAACCGTTCTGAAAGGGCCGCGATCGCTTTGGTGACGGGATAGTGCGTTTCACGCTGGGCCAGCACGATGGAGTCGGAGACCTCAAGCATGGCGAAGGCAAAGGCCAGCAATGCTCCGGCGGCCAAGTTGGCGGTGATCAGGGGGAGGGTGATCAGCCGAGTGACTGTGACTCGATTGGCCCCCAAGCCAAAAGCAGCCTCTTCAAGTTCACCACCGGTTTGCTGCAATCCTGCTGCGGCCGAACGCACCACGTAAGGCAATCGCCGGACCGCGTACGCAATCACCAGCAAGGGGATCGGGTTGGGTTCGCCGCCCAAAATGTCAAAGAACGGTTCCAATTGCGGGGTGTTGAAGGGCCACCGCAACGACAAAGCGACGAAGCCAAAAGCCATGACCAAGCCAGGAACGGCGAGCGGGAGCATTGACAAGGCATCCAGCAATTGGCGACCCGGAAGCGTGGTTCGCACAATCAGCCACGCAATCGCAAAACCGAGGACCACATCGATCATGGTGGCTCCTGCGGCCAAACCCAAACTGTTGCGGATGGAGGTGCTTGCGGTGGGGTGTTGGAGCGCTTCGGTAAGATTTCCGATCGCCAAACTTTCAGGGAGGATGGATTCGTACCATCCGCCCACTGGCGCGGCGGCGGCCAAGAGCACGCCGATGTGCGGCATCGCGGCGAAGGCCACGAAGCCGGCCACTGCGGCTGAAGCCAACAAGCCGCCGAGCCCCCGCAGGACTTTGGGTTCACTCCCACGTGCTGATTTGGTCCAGCCCCCAGGGATTTCACGACCCAAGATGCGGCGTCCCCCCAAATACAGCAGCATGCTGATGCCCAACATCACCGAAGCCAGTGCATAGGGTCGTGGGCTGGATGCGACCTCCTTGAGTCCATCAAAAATCTGCACGCTGGTGACTTCCCGCATGTCGAACATCAGGGGGGTGCCGAGCTCGGTGAAGCTCCAGATGAAAACGATGGTGCATCCCGCGAACAGACCTGGACGAAGCAAGGGCAGCAAGATGCGTCGAAATCGTGCCCATCGTCCGGCCGAGCAGCTTTGGGCCGCCTCTTCCAGCGCGGGGTCGATGTTGGCCAAGGCAGCGGTGGCGTTTAAGAACACGATGGGATACAGGTGGAGGGCTTCCACCAAGACCACTGCGGGCCAGCCTCCATCGGCCAACAAGTCAAGCGGCTGATCAAGGATGCCCAGATCTTGAAGCAAGACACTCAGGCTGCCGGTGCGGCCAAAAATATGACGAAATCCAATGGCTCCCACAAACGGAGGCAGAATCAGCGGCACCAGCAGCAGGGGTGACAAAAGGCCTTGCCCTGGATATTTGGTTCGAGCCTCCAAAAAGGCCAGAGGCAGCGAGATCACGAGGCACAATCCCGTGACCGCAACGGCAATCCACAGACTGTTTACGAGCCCAGCACGCAGCAGTGGATCTCGGAAGACATCAAGAATGTGATATGCCGTAAATCCGCCCTGGCTCGATTCAAATCCGCCAGAAAGGGTCAAAATCAGGGGAAGAATCAAGAAGATTCCGAAAAGTGCCAGGACGGAACCCATGGCCATGAGCTTTCGGTTGAGAGTCGGAATCATGCTTGAACGGCAAAATATCGGGCTTTGGAATTTTCCGCTGAGATTGTCAAGAAAAAATTCAAGCCCAGAGCGGCACGTGACTTGCAGGACGTCGCTTGCGCTCCTAGAATCCATCGTTCACGGTGTGGCAGGCGAATGGCGTCCCCCCAATTCATGTTTCCTTTCCTGAACGCAGGTACCCGCCATTTGGCGCCCCCTGTTGAGGTCTATGCATGCCCGCGAAGATTGATTCCCGGCCGGTTCGTGATTTCTCAAAGCTTGGTGATGCAGTCGAAGTTCCAGATCTGACTGAACTTCAGGCTCGCGCTTACGAGAAGTTTCTTCAGCAAGATGTCCCCGCCGACAAGCGAGAGCCTGTCGGACTGGAGGGCCTCCTCCGCGAAGTCTTCCCAATCGTCTCTTACGACGAGAAGATTCGTATTGAGTACCACAAGTACCAGTTGGAAAAGCCGCGCTACACCCCGCTCGAGTGTCGTGAACTTCGTCTGACGTACGGTCTGCCATTGCGGGTCACCGTTCGCCTCATCATGGAGGGGCGTGAAGAGGATGTGACCGAAGACATTTACTTGGGCGACATCCCCGTCATGTTGGGCGGTGGTGAGTTCATCGTGAATGGTGCGATGCGGGTGATCGTTTCTCAGTTGCACCGCTCGCCCGGTATCGACTTCTCGATCGCCCAGACGCTTCACGATCGGCCGCTGCACTCGGCAAAAATTGTCCCTGAGCGCGGTTCTTGGATCGAACTGGAAGTCACCAAAAAAGATGTCTTGGGCATGAAGATCGACCAGTCGGCCAAAATTGCGGCCACCACGTTCCTTCGGGCACTGTGGAATCCGTTGGCCGAAGGCGAAGGACGAGAAGTGGTGCCTCCTTTCTCGACCACCGACCGGATTCTTGAGTCGTTTTATGACGTTGAGGACGTCAGTGTCACCAAGCTCACCCCCGAGCATTACTCGGCCGAAGACATCGTGGATCAAGAAACCGGTGAGCTTCTGGCCAAAGCCGGGGCAGCCCTTGGCGATGCCCTTGAAGCCATTTTGTCTTCAGGCCTCGATTCACTGCGTGTGGTCGACCCATCCGTGGACCCGTTGATCTTGAACACGATTGCTGAAGAGAAGCTGGATTTCTTGTCCGAGGTCACCGAACACGAAGCAGCTCTTTTGAAGATCTACGGTCGGCTTCGTCCGGGCAACCCCCCCCAAGTCGACAAGGCTCGAGAGTTGTTCTCCGAACGGTTCTACGAAGAAAACAAGTACCGATTGGGCAAGGTTGGTCGCTTCCGCGTGAATCGCAAATTCAACGAGGATGTCGCCGAGTCCATCATGCACATCCGTCCCGAGGATTTCCTCGAGATCATCAAGTACATGTTGAAGCTGCGTGCTCAAGATGAGTCTGCCTACATCGATGACATCGATCACCTGTCCAATCGCCGGTTGAGAACCCTTGACGAATTGGCCGTGGACGAACTCCGCAAAGGCTTCGCCAAGTTGCGTCGGACAGTCCAAGAGCGCATGAGCGTGAAGGCCCCAGATGAAATTGGCAAGATCACGGACTTGGTGAACTCCAAGGCTATCTCTGGTGCGATCGATTTCTTCTTTGGCCGATCCGAGTTGTCCCAAGTGGTTGACCAAACCAACCCGCTCTCCATGCTGGTGCACGAGCGTCGTCTTTCCGCACTTGGCCCTGGCGGCCTGAACCGAAAGCGGGCTGGTTTTGAAGTGCGTGACGTACACATTTCGCACTACGGTCGAGTTTGCCCCATCGAAACGCCTGAAGGCACCAACATCGGTTTGATTTGCTCCTTGGGCATTTTCGCTCACATTGACGAGTATGGGTTCATTCAAACGCCCTACCGCAAGGTCGAAAAGGGCAAGGTCACTGGCGATGTGATTCATCTCCGCGCCGACGAAGAAATTCGCTCGACATTGGTTCCCGCCGAAGCCTTGGACGCCAAAGGAAAGATCGAAGGCGCTTCTGTTCTGGCCCGCCACCAGGGCGAGCTCATGCAGATGCACCCCAACGAGGTCAACTACGTCGACGTCTCGCCCAAGCAAATTGTCGGCGTTTCGGCCGCCATGATTCCTTTCCTGGAGCATGACGATGCCAACCGGGCCCTTATGGGTGCGAACATGCAGCGTCAGGCCGTGCCATTGCTCAAGCCTGAAGTGCCTTGGGTTGCCACTGGTATGGAGAAATCGGCCGGTGTCCACTCGGGAATGGCCGTTCGTGCTTCCAACTCCGGAAAAGTCACCTTCGTTGATGCCGAGCGCATTGTTGTCGACAACTCCGATGAGTATGAGTTGTTGAAATTCCGTGGCTTGAACGAACGTACCTGCAACACGCAAAAGCCCATTGTGAAGTTGGGCCAAAGCGTGAATAAGGGGCAGATCATCGCCGACGGTGCCTCCACCGTTCAAGGTGAGTTGGGTCTGGGCAAGAACATTTTGGTCGCCTTCAACACGTTTGACGGTTACAACTTCGAAGACGCAATTGTCATCTCCGAGCAGCTTGTGAAGGACGACACCTTCACCTCCATTCACATCGAAGATTTCGATGTGGAGATTCGGGAGACCAAGCTCGGCCGAGAGGAGTTCACCCGCGATATTCCCAACGTCTCCGAAAAAGCCCTTTCCAACCTCGATGAAAACGGCATCGTTCGCGTTGGTGCCCGAGTTGGCCCTGGCGACATTTTGGTCGGCAAGGTTTCGCCCAAGAGCAAGAGTGAATTGACCCCCGAAGAAAAACTGCTTCACGCCATTTTCGGTCGTGCGGGTGAAGACGTGAAGAACGACTCGCTCACGGTTCCTTCGGGCACCCAAGGCATTGTGATCGGGACCAGAAAGTTCTCGCGGCGTTTGCACCTCACCGATGAGCAGAAAGTTGCTCTCGCGGAAGAGCAAGAGGCTTATGAAGAAATGATGGACGACAAAGCCATCAAACTCTTCCGTGAGATGGTCGAGTCTGTCAACGAGATTACTGGCACCCAAATGGTTGACCCCATGACCCGCCAAAAGGTTGGTCAGTCGGACATTCCCGAGGTTGTTCTGGAGCAGATCGAGAACTTCAGTGAGAAGTGGATCAAGGGTGGCAAAGAAGTGCGT
Source organism: Phycisphaeraceae bacterium (assembly GCA_004213555.1). Taxonomy (GTDB): domain Bacteria; phylum Planctomycetota; class Phycisphaerae; order Phycisphaerales; family SM1A02; genus UBA8653. The sequence goes on from SHAP01000009.1 coordinate 54,970, forward strand.
GACAACGCCCTCAAGACCTACTCTCAGTTCTGGCCGCGAATTCAAGCGATCGACGAAGAAAAGCAGCGCCGTATTCAGCACATGAAGCGGGGCGACGAACTGGGCAACGGTGTCTTGGAAATGGTGAAGGTGTACATCGCCGCCAAGCGTCCGCTTTCTGTTGGTGACAAAATGGCCGGTCGACACGGAAACAAGGGTGTGATCGCACGCATTGTTCCCGAAGAAGACATGCCGTTCCTCGAAGATGGCACCCCGGTTCAAATTCTGTTGAACCCACTGGGTGTGCCCTCTCGAATGAATGTCGGCCAAGTGCTTGAATTGCACATGGGATGGGCGGCCGCCGTGCTAGGTTTCCAGTGCTGCACCCCGGTCTTTGACGGCGCGTCAGAGTCGGAGGTGTTGGCCGCCATCGACGAAGCCAACGCCCATGTTCAAGACAAGGTGGGATCGTTCGAAAAAGGCGAAGGCGATGCGGGTACCTCCCGCGAGCTTCTCGCACAGATGCCTTTCCGTGGCAAGGTCCAGCTGTACGACGGCCGGACCGGTGAAGCGTTCCAGCAACGCAACGCCGTGGGTTACATGTATCTCATCAAACTGCACCACTTGGTGGATGACAAGATCCACGCGCGTGCGACAGGCCCCTATTCCCTCATCACCCAGCAGCCGCTTGGTGGTAAAGCCCGGACCGGTGGTCAGCGATTTGGCGAGATGGAAGTTTGGGCGCTCGAAGGCTACGGCGCGGCGTTCATTCTGCAAGAACTCCTCACCGTCAAGTCCGACGATGTAGAAGGTCGCACCAAGATTTACGACTCCATGGTCAAGGGCCTCAACACGCTCGAGGCCGGCATGCCAGTGGTCTTCGATGTGCTCATGAACGAGATCAAGGGTCTCGGCATGAACATCCAAATTCAGAAGGACGAGGAAGAGCCACTGCCGGTCTTGTAACCAGCACGCTCATCTTCGCCCCCGTTCCTCGTTCTTCCCTTTTTGTCCCCTTATTAAGAGCCCCGCAATGTCCGAAACCGTCTACGACCGCGTCAACGACTTCGCTTGCGTCAAGATCAATCTTGCTTCCCCCAACGACATCCGTTCGTGGTCCTTTGGTGAAGTCAAGAAACCTGAGACCATCAACTACCGCACCTACCGTCCCGAAAAAGACGGCTTGTTCTGCGAACGCATTTTCGGTCCTGAAAAGGACTACGAATGCTCTTGCGGCAAGTACCGCGGCACCAAGTTCAAAGGCATCATCTGCGACCGCTGTGGTGTGAAAGTCACCCACTCGCGGGTTCGCCGCAAGCGGATGGGCCACATTAATTTGGCAACGCCTTGCGTTCACATTTGGTACTTCAAGGCGCTGCCGTCTCGTTTGGGCGCGTTGTTGGCGATGAAGACCGCGGACATCGAGAAGATTGTCTACTTCCAGGACTATGTTGTGGTCGAGCCCGGGGCGACCGAACTTGAGTTCATGCAGGTCCTCACCGAAGACGATTACCGCGTCCAAGTTGAGAAGTGCGGTCGTCAAGCTTTCACCGCCATGATGGGCGCTGAGGCCATTCGAGAGCTCATTGATCGATTGGATCTTCATCAAATCGCGGTCGACCTGCGTGAAGAGTTGAAAACCACCCGTTCGAAGCAGCGGGTCAAGGACATCTCCAAGCGGCTGAAGTTGGTCGAGCAACTGAAGAATTCCGACAATGATCCAGCCTGGATGGTGCTTGACGTTGTTCCTGTGATTCCTCCAGATTTGCGACCTCTCGTGCTCTTGGACTCTGGCAACTTTGCCACCAGTGACCTCAACGACTTGTACCGCCGGATCATCAACCGGAACAACCGTCTCAAGAAGTTGATGGACCTGAATGCCCCTGAGGTCATCGTCCGCAACGAAAAGCGAATGTTGCAGCAGGCCGTCGACGCCCTGTTCGACAATGGTCGCTGCCGTCGTCCTGTCTTGGGCTCTTCGAACCGGCCCCTCAAGTCCATCACGGACATGATCAAGGGCAAGCAAGGGCGCTTCCGTGAGAACTTGCTCGGCAAGCGGGTGGACTACTCCGCCCGTTCGGTCATCGTGGTGGGTCCTGATCTGAAGCTTTGGCAGTGCGGTCTTCCCAAGAAGATTGCCCTCGAGCTTTACCAGCCCTTCATCATCCGAAAACTGAAGGAACGCGGTCTCGCCGACACCATCAAGAGCGCGAAGCGCATGTTGGAACGCCGGGATCCTGAGGTTTGGGACGTCCTTGAAGAAGTCATTCACCAGCATCCCGTGCTGTTGAACCGTGCTCCGACCTTGCACCGCATGGGTATCCAAGCTTTCGAACCCGTGTTGGTTGAAGGCAACGCCATCCGCCTGCACCCCTTGGTGTGCACCGGTTACAACGCCGACTTTGATGGCGACCAAATGGCGGTTCACCTGCCGCTGTCAATTGAAGCCCAAACCGAAGCCCACGTGTTGATGCTGTCGACCAACAACATCTTCTCCCCCGCGCACGGCAAGCCCATCATGTCCCCTTCCCAAGACGTGGTGATGGGGGTGTACTTCTTGACCCACATGGCCAAGCATCTTGACGCAGGCGACCCTGATCCGGCGAAGAAGAGCTTGGGCCGCCGCCGTTTCCGCAACATCACCGAAGCGATTTACGCCTGGGAAGACGGTCAAATTGACTTGCGTCAACCCATTGACATTCGCTTGGAGCGGTACGACGAAGTCGTCGACAAGCAAGCCGGTACGGCTTCGCCGCTGCCCGACAACCGGCGCATCACCACCACGGTGGGTCGAGCCTTGTTCAGCGAACGTCTGAGCCCCGGCATGCCGTATTACAACTGCACCCTCGGCAAGAAGGGTTGCAGCCAAGTGATTGCCGATACGTTTGAGCGTTTGGGCAAGCCCCCAACCATCGAATTGCTCGACGAGATGAAAGAAATCGGCTTCCGATTCTCCACCTTGTCCGGTCTTTCGATCGCGATCACCGACATGCGTATTCCGGACGAGAAGAAAGACTTCCTCGCCGCCGCACAGAAGAAGGTCGATCGCATTGAAATGCAGGCCGATGCCGGTGCCATCACCGACCGCGAACGCCACTCCAACGTCCTTGATGTTTGGTCGCATTGCCGTGAAGAAGTCACCAAGGCCCTGATGAAGGACGTGGAAAACGACCGTCGGGATCCCACCACGGGTGACGAGATTCAAGTGGACTCCGCCGACGGTTCGCCCTACTTAAACCCACTGTTCGTCTTCCTTGATTCCGGTGCACGGGGCAACCGTTCCCAGATGCAGCAGCTCGCAGGCATGCGGGGATTGATGGCCAAGCCTTCGGGTGAAATCATCGAAGCCCCCATCCGAGCCAACTTCCGTGAAGGCCTCAACGTGTTGGAGTACTTCTCCTCCACCCACGGTGCTCGAAAGGGACTGGCCGATACCGCGCTCAAAACCGCAGACTCGGGGTACATGACCCGGAAGCTGTACGACGTGGCTCAGGCCTCGGTGGTCAATGAGTTTGACTGTGGCTCGACGCGCGGCGTCTTGAAGAAAGCCATTTATAAGGGCGAAGAGATTGATATTCCGCTGTCGGAATCCATCACGGGTCGAACCGCTCTCGACACCATCATGCACCCCATGACCGATGAGGTTGTGGTCAAGAAGAACGAACTGATCACGCCCGAAATCGCGGCTTCCATCGAAGCCTTGGGTATCGATCAGGTCTTCGTGCGTTCGGTGCTCACCTGCGATACGCCACGTGGTGTGTGTGCCAAGTGCTACGGCATGGACATGTCGAACAACCGGTTGGTTGAAGAAGGCCTCGCCGTCGGCACGATTGCCGCCCAGTCCATTGGTGAACCTGGCACCCAGCTCACCATGCGTACCTTCCACACCGGTGGTGTTGCTTCGAAGGGTCTGATCGAGACCACCCACAAAGCAGGCCAGGCCGGTTTGGTCGAACTGCGTGAGTGCGGTGAGCAGATCGTCACCTTGTCTGATGGTGGCGAACAGCGCATCAGCGTGAAGAAGAACGGTCAGTTGGCCATCGTCGATGCCAAGGGCCGCGAGCTCGAGAAGCACAAGGTGCCTTACGGCGCCACCATCATGTTCGCTTCGGGCGACAAGGTGAAGAAAGGTGCCATCCTCTGCGAGTGGAACCCCCACGCTTCGCCCATCTTGGCCGAACGCAGCGGTGCCGTGAAGTTCAAAGACATCGAAGTCGGCGCCACCGTGCGTGAAGACAAGCGTGGCGACAAGATCGAAGTCGTGGTAACCGAACACCGCGGCGACCGGTCTCCACAGATTTTGATCGTGGACGGCGAAGGCAAGGTGTTGGACTTCCACCACCTGCCCGCCAAGGCCCGCCTCGAAGTCAAGGAAGGCGACACTGTCCAAGCCGGACAAATGGTCGCCCGCCAGCCGAAGGATGTCGCCAAGAGTGCTGACATCGTCGGTGGTTTGCCTCGCGTGACCGAAATCTTCGAAGCACGGATTCCGAAAGACCCCGCGATTCTCGCAAAGATCTCGGGCACCGTTCGTCTCGAACCCGATCGCCGCAAGGGCAAGATGACCATCGTCGTCGAGTCCGAAGGTCTGGAAGAAGTCCACTTGGCCCCTCAAGGCAAAGCGTTGATGGTGCACACCGGCGACTATGTCGATGCGGGTGACCGCTTGACCGATGGTCCATTGGTGCCCAGTGAAGTGCTTGCGGTCAAAGGTGATGAGGCTTTATATGAGTACATGCTCGGCGAAGTGCAAAATGTGTACCGAGCCCAAGGCGTGCCCATCTCTGACACCCACATTGAAGTGATTTTGCGTCAGATGATGAGCAAGATCCGCATCCAGAACCCAGGCGACACCACGTTGCTGCCCAACGAAGTGGCCGACCGCTGGGTCTTCCGTTCGAGCAACGACGACATGGACAGCAAGCTTCGTGTGGTGGAGCCAGGCGACACGGGCTACCGCGCGGGTGAACTCATCGACAAAGAGGTTCTCAAGGAGCGCAACGCGCTCATGGAAGCCGATGGCAAAGAGCCCGCCAAGACCAAGCGTTGCAAGCGGGCTTCGGGCCAAACGTTGTTGCTTGGCATCACCAAGGCCTCGTTGCAGTCCGAGTCGTTCTTGTCGGGGGCTTCCTTCCAGGAAACCACCAAGGTGCTCACCGAAGCCGCGCTTCGCGGTGCCACCGACGAGCTCACTGGGCTCAAGGAAAACGTCCTCTTGGGCCACCTCATCCCAGCGGGTACCGGTTTCGATCCGTACCACAAGATGAAGGTCACCAAGTTGATCGAGCCCCCGGCCCCTGAAGTCGAGGAAGAGCTCATGCTGGAGGAGGCCCGAGAGGCCGCCGAAGCCCTCGGGGCAGAGCCAGCATGGGGATCGATGTCTCGTTCAGCACCCATAGGATCGAATTCCGACATTCTGGCCGGCGGTGATCTAGACGCACCGATCGGTGGTGACCCCGACGGGGCATCGCAAACCGGCGAGGATTTGGATCCAGACCTGAATCAGGCCCTGATGGACGTGCTCCGTCAGGAACTGGGCGGGAAGGCCGGTGACGGCGGCGATTTGGATGCAGATTCACCCATCGGGTGATCCCCCGATCGGACGAAGATTTTGCTTCCGTGAAGCCTGATTTTTCCTCTTCGCAGAAGCGTCTTGTTGTCCGCGTTTCAGTCTTTGATCCGTTAGAATTAGCGCTCCGAAGCCTTGGGCTTCATTGATGGTGGCTACCCACCAGAGGAACTTCAATGCGCATTTTCTCAAGTCTTTGTTTGGCCATGGTCTCCACCCTCCTCTGCTCCGCATTTGCGACGGCAAGCGGCGAGTTGGAGCCACGAGTCCAGAAAGCCAAGCAGCCACTTTCCCATCTTGTCGCGGGTGAAACAGCCACCGGTGAGATTGTTGTCAAGTTCGCCGATGAAGTGAAAGCGCGGGCCGTTGCTGGACAGTTGGAATCGCTTGGCATGCCGACCAAGTCGTTCTTCCGTGCTCAGCGTTTGCTGGAGTCGTATCCCATCGCTCCCGCGATCAACCAAACTCAATCTCGGATTGATGCTCTGATCCAACGGGCCGAGTCCATCTCCGGAAAGATGCAGCCTGACCTTGGGGGCATGATCAAAGTGGTTGCGGGCGGTTCAGCCGAGTCATTGGCCCATCGTCTCCACGCGTTGGATTGTGTGGATTACGTCTCCATCCAGACCAAGTTGCAGCCATCCTCCATGTTTGCGGGACCAACCTGCGATTGCAACAATGACCCTGCCAGTAACCCAGACTGTGTCAATTCCGGTCCAGGGTCGTGTGCTCTGCCAGTGACTCCACCCCTTTGTGTTGAAGTCAGCAACCACCTCGAGTGCTGCAACTTGGGCGGAGTGTTCTCGGCTGGTCCTTGTGACGAATCTCGGGCGGTCATACCACTAAGCGTCTTGACTGGTCCGTGTTCGATTCCTGGTGCGCCTCAAGAATGTCAAGACCTGACCAGTGATGAATGCACTGCTGCTGGTGGCGCCTTTTTTGGTCAATGGTTGTGGAATGACGTCGCCAACAACGGCAATGGCGTGCCAGAGGCCGGTGAAATTGACGCGAATCTAAATTTTGTCGCAGTAAGTTGCCGTGATCCGCTGGAGGATTCTGATTTGACAGCCGGGTTGCGTTACCCCCAGTACGAAAGTACCGGCCCCGTTACAGCCCCTGGAGGAAGCCTGCTCGCGTGCTGTCTTCCCCCATTTAATCTGTGTGAAGATCGGCGGCCTTACGATTGCTATTCCCAAGGCGGGTACTACCAACACTTCGCGGCCGCGGAAGAGTTTGATTTGCTGCCAGCTCCATCAGGCTGCCAAGATCCAGCCGATCCAGACGAGATATTTGAATGTCCGGAGTTGGGCGAAGACGCATGCCGTCTGCTTCTCAACGACCCTGACGATCCATTGGATTATCCAGCCGAAATTGGCCTCTTTGACCCCACGCTTCCAATTCAGGATGCGGACATTAATTTAGCAGGTGGTCCTTATGGCTACCCATTTTTCGACTGCTTCTACGCTCGCCCGGGCACGGTCTTTAGCCCAGCATTAGGTATCCCTGGAGCTGCGTGCAATGACGGAGATTGCTGCCGTGCTGTAGCAGAGATCGAGCCCGCTTGCGGCACTACGGGTGGCAGCTGGGATGTTGGCTGCCGTGAAATCGCTCGCCGTCTTACTGATCAGTGTAGAACCTCGGGTTCAGCAACACCTCCAGGGCCGCAGATCCCTGGCGCTTCCGGCACAAAGTTTTTCTCCGAAGTTCCTCAGCCCGCCCGTGGTCCGGACAACGACGGAACTCATCTTCCTGGTGATTACACCATTGTGACGCAAGTCGCAGAGTTTGATGCAACGTGCGCTCAGGAATGGGATATGGCATGCGCGGAGTACTTCCGCTTGTTCTCGTATCGCTTGGCTTCGCGGATTGCGGGCGAGTCGGTGGACACTCCCGACTTGACGCATTTGCAAGAGTCACTCAACACCACCGGATTCAAATATGGTGGACGCGCTGATTATCTCCAGGCTTTGTCCAACGGCCAATTGCTCCCCGGTGAAGAACGCTTCTACGCAGGTATCCCTGGCCAGACAATCCCCTTAGAAGGAGACGAATACTACTACCCAGGTACCGGCATGGCGTTGCGGGGCCAGCCTGGCGAAGCAGATACTGTCGTAGATGATGTACTTGACGACGGCACACCAATCACCTGGGGTTGGTTCAGCCCGGGCGAGGAATTCCTTGACTGGGGCTTGGATGGCGAAGGGCCAATCTTTGACCTTGCCACTCTGCTTGCTCTTGACCCGACGTATACGAATCGGATTCGGGATTTTGCCCCCAGTGATTGGCCAGATGATCCAAATACCCCAAATGTGATGGAACAGTGTGGTCTCGATGCCGACGGAAACATCATCGACCTCACTGATGCTGCTCCTGGCATCATCCGTTGTGAAGCGTTGAACCTTCGCGCTCTCGTCAACGATCCACAGATTCCAGGTCTCGTGATCAATCTGTACGGACCTGTGGTCCCTAACCCCGATGCACCACCAAACTTTATTGCACTCAACCCATACGAAGGTTTTGTGGCGCGTGGGGATAACTTTGAAAACGGCGAGTGCGATGGTCTCTTCACCCCTCCAAGCGGCGGAGATGGCTTTGTTCGGGAACTTGCCCGTGATGTGGAAAACAATGGCGGCAGCCTGTTCGACTTTACGGGCACGATCAACCCCGATCCCACAATTGATTTGGGTGACGAGCTGTTCCGTGGCCGGACCGCAAGAATTGCGGTGATCGACTTCTCCTACTGGCAGGGACACGAAGATCTCGACCAAGTGGATGAGGTGAATGGAGTTCAAATCCCTAGGTACCAGTGGAAAGATGCTGCTGGCGGAGCAATCTTGCCGTATCAGCCTCGTTTGCCGTACGTCATTTCTGAGCCTGGGCAGACCCTGATTACCATTCCAGTCCTTGGCCACCCCGATCACGGCACAGCTGTCTTGGGGCTGCTCTCTGCACTTGATGAGGAACGCGACTGGAACACGTCGGGTGGAGCACCGGTCCCAGCACAGGGCATCACAGGCATGGTGCCTGAAGCCCAGCCTTACTTCTTCCCTTTGATCAGCCGTCAAGAAGGCAATCGGGAGCAGTCCGCTTGGTTCGCGGCTTTGGAGCGGTTAGGTCCCGGCGATGTGATTTGCGCGCCCTACGAACCAACTGGTGCGGAAACATGCGTGATTCAAAAAGAGGAAATCAATGACATTGCCGAGTTGGCCAACAATTTGGGCATTGCATGTGTCATTTCCGCAGGCAATGGGCGCCGAAGCATCGACGCCGATGCGGCGGCCAACTTTGACAAGTCCTTGCAATCTTATGTCATCGCCACCGCGACATACATGGCGGCTGCACACGATCAGGCCGGGAACCCACGGATGGAGGATGCAAACTACGGCGAGTCAGTTGATTTCCATGCTTGGGGCGACTGGGTCGTCTCGACTGGTTATGGCGACTTGTGGTCGGCGATCAATCCTGACACCTACAACGACAATGGCGATGGCAAAGAAGAAGAGGATGAGGCTGTAGACCGAAGACGCGCGTATACCGCGCACTTCGGTGGTACCTCAGCGGCGGCCACGCAGGTTGCTGGTGCTGTCTGTGCTATTCAAGGTGTCGCCAAGCAGGCTTACGGTATTCCAGCGTTCATCGCTGGGACAGAAGGCGGTGGTCTGCGTGACGTTGCCATGAAGGCCTACACCCAGACGGAAGCATCTGGAAGTAATCTTGAAAACTCCGACCTCCCAGACGCTAACGGCTCGCTCAACCTTTCTGAAGACCAGCCTGCTAACACAGGATTGGACATTTTGGGCATTCCAGTCGGCTGGCCTCTGCGAATTTGGGAATTTGGAATGGATGACGTGGCAGTGGTTCAAGTCGTCAACCTGGACGACGCGGTCTATGTTGACGAAGCCCAGTCTTTGGCGGCCATTTACCCCATCAAGGGCGAGCTTCAAGGCAACATTTTTAGTGTCAAAGGAGATGATGGTATTCGCCTTAGGATGACCAGCGAATTTGCCACTGGCGGCGAGTCGTCCAATGGAGGTACTTTCGTCGGTAGCAGCGATTTGCCTAGCAACGCCGATGAAGTCATCCGAAATGCCCGACGAATTTTGACCGGTGAAGTTACCGATCTCCTGATGCTGGCTCGCACGGAGCAAATCCCTGATACTGTCGATCAAGTCGTCCTTGAACTGCAAATGCAGCAACCGACAACTTTTGCATCGGTGGTCTTATTGGATCTCTGGAACCAGAGAAGTCGTCGCTGGCAGCTGGTCGCAGGGGCCATCATTGAAGGTGACGAGGATGAGCAAGGTGATATTGAATTGGAACTTGAAGCTCCGATGGGTTTTGGCCGCGCTCGTCAGTACATCAACAGGGATGGCTATCTCTGGGCTCGCGCTTACACGTGGTCACCAGGAGCCGGCCCCTTTGGTGGTGTGCCGGAGTATGACCTCCTCATCGATCGCATCAACCTCAACTTCCAAACCTCTGGTGATGACACTCCCTGAGCACAGTGAGACCTTTTCCTTTCCAAAAATATCTCCCGGGCTTTTTGTTCGGCGTCCTTTTTTCGGCCGTTGTGTGGTATGTGGTTCTGCCTCTTCCAAACTCGAACTCTGCCTCGGTTTCGTCACCAGTCCAGCCATCCTCGGAAGTCCCGGTTCTGCCAGTTGAATCTGAGACCAGTTCATCAGCTCCAGATTCCGTTCTTCTCAACGGACCAAAAGCACCAGTGCTTTTTTCCCAAAGTTCTGTTGATTTTGGTCTTCGGCTGATCAATGAATCGGTTTCGGAAGTCCTCCAAATCACCAACCAGGGCGATGCCGACCTTGACCTCTTGGCCGTGTCCCCAACATGTGGTTGTCTCAGTACCGATTTCACCGGGCGGATGACTTTGGCGCCTGGTGAAAATACCGGCATTCGTGTTTTTCATGAAGTCCGAGCAATGCCGTCGTCCACATCTGAGTCATTGCGATTTGTCTTTCCGGGTTATCAGTTGGAGTCTGTTCCGGTCACCGTGGAGTTCACCAGACCCATCAAGGCGGACCCCACTTACTTGGACCTCGATCGGATTGATTCTGGTGAACTCACCCTACGATCTTTGGACGAGCGTCCTTTCCGAATCCTCTCGGTGATGGGTGAAGCGCCTGCACCGGCCGATGGCTTTCAGCCTCTTGAACCGTCTCCAATTCAAAGAATCACATGGGATCTCTCCAAATTTGACAAGGAGCTTTGTCAGTCGGTGAATGGTGTACCCATGCCCAAATGGATCGTGATCGAAACCGATCACCCCGATGCGCCTCTGGTTGATGTCAGGGTACGACACTATCCATGCACGGTGCTGGATCTCCCTTTGCAGGAGACTCGAGATTGGTACCTCAACACCCACCGTGTTATTCTTGGGCAGTTCGAGCCTGGCGCCACTTCACTGGTA